>CALBKH010000110.1 GCA_937892955.1 uncultured Alphaproteobacteria bacterium | reverse complement strand
TTGCAGCGGCGGATCAGGTTCCAGATCACCACCGGGCCGGGCGGATCGCGGCGCGGCCGCACCGGCGTCGGAGCGACCAGCTCCTGCAGGAATCGTGTCAGACGAAACATCGTCGTCCCCCTCTGGACGAAATCGCGGCCGACCTTAGGGGCGGCGGTGCGGCGCGGCCTTGACCGAAGTCGGGTCACGAAGTTCCACGTAGGGCTTTCGGCCGTGTCGGCGAGCGACAGGGGATCCTACACCGATTTCGGGGGCCGTCGCGTCGGCGCCGCCGCGGTTCCGTCCGCGTCAGCCGGCGATCCTCAGGCCCGTCTTCTTCAGGATACGGGTCGAATAGAGGATGTCGGAGGCGCGGACGAAGCCGCCGAGGAGATCGACGATCTCGGCGCGTTTGGCCTCCACCTCGTCGCGGCTCCTGCCGTGCACCATGGCGAAGAGGTTGTAGGGCCAATCGGGCAGGGCGCGCGGGCGTCGGTAACAGTGGGTGACGAAATCGAGGGCGCCGACGATTTCACCGAGACGGTCGACCTCGGCGTCGTCGACGTCCCATACCGTCATGCCGTTGTGGGAGAGGCCGAGACGGTAGTGGTTCGGCACCGCGCCGATACGGCGGACGGCGCCGGCCTCGAGCATTCGGGAGAGGCGGGCGATGACCTCGGCCTCGTCTGCGTCGACGCGTGCGGCGACATCGGCGTAGGGCGTCGGGGTCAGCGGCAGACCGCCTTGCGTGGCGGCGATGATGGCGCGATCGAGGGCATCGAGCGGCGGGCGGCTCATGCTTCGACCCTCATGCCGACGAAATACTCGCGCACCTTCGGGAAGAGCAGGACCTTCAACCCGGTCTTCGCCTCGATGGCGCGCTGGGCCGCGCCGATGCCGGCGGGGGTCTCGGTGGCGATGACGAACCACATGTTGAGAGGGTGGCGGCGCTCGTAGTTGTGGGCGACCTCGGGCAGGTCCATCAACACCGCGGCGACCGCGTCGAAGCGATCGACGGGTACCGCCATGGCGGCGAGCGAGACGGCGCCGCCGAACTTCTCGGCGTCGAACATCGGTCCGAAGCGGGAGAGCACGCCGGAGGCGACGAGGCCGTGCAGGCGGGCGAGCAGCTCGGCTTCGGACAGACCCAAGGTCTCGGCCACCGCCGCATAGGGACGCGGGACGAGCGGGAAGCCGCCCTGGAGCGCGTTGACGATGCGGCGGTCGATCTCGTCGAGCAGCGCCGGGGCCTCGGCGGATCTCACCGGTCCATCCTCGCGCCGGTCTGCTTGAAGCAACGGGTGGAGAAGAGGACGCGGTGGTCGATCGGCTCGGGCCAGCGGGCGAGCAGGGCCGCGGCCTCGTCCTCCACCGTCGCGCGGTCGCGGCCGTGGATCATGGCGTAGAGACGATAGGGCCAACGTGGGCCGGCGGTGCGGCGGCGGTAGAGCAGGGTGACGGCTGGGGAGCCGAGGAAGGCCTCGGCGATTTCGTCGACATGGCGCTCTGCGACGTCGAAGACCACCATGGCGTTCGAGGAGAAGCCGAGCGGGCGGTGGCGGACGATGTAGCCGATGCGCTTGACGATGCCGGCCTCGCAGAGCCCGGCGAGCATCGTCGTCACATCGGTCTCGCCGAGGCCGAGGTCGGCGCCGATCGCGGCGAAGGGGCGGGAGACCAGCGGCAGGCCGTCGGCGAGGGCGGCGAGGAGACGCCGCTCGGCCTGTGTCGCCGCGCGCTTCGCCGGGGTGTGGTCGTGCGGGCGGCAGGGGCCGTCGAGGGCGAAGCCGAGGTCGATGCGGTATTCGCGTTCGAGCCTGAGATCGAGGATGTCGCAGCCGGTGGCGTCGCGCAGCCGGTCGAGGGTGGCGTCGACGGCGTCGCGGTTCGCACCGGTGGCGACGAACCAGATCGGCAGATCGGAATGTTCGCGCTCGTAGTTGTGGTTGACGCCCGGTTCGGCCGAGACGATCTCGGCGATTTCGTCGATGCGGGATCCGGGGCAGGCGACGGCGGCGAGCGTCGAGGCGCCGGCGGTGTTGGGACGCACCACCAGGCCGAGACGGGAGACGACACCGCGGGCGATCATTTCGGCAGAGGCCTCGATCACGCTCTCCTCGCCGCAGCCGATCTCCTCGGCGATCGCCGCGAAGGGGCGGGCGACGAGCGGCAGGCCGCGTTGCCAGCCGTCGAGGAGGCGCTTCTGCAGGGGGGAGAGCAGAGGGGCGTGCATGGCGTCACACTCCCAGCCGATGGGCGCGCGGCGTGAAGAAGATGCCCGAGGGGCTCTTGGCCGCGATCTCGCCGATCTTGGTGAAGGTCTTGGTCTCGTGGATGTCGATGCGGTTCTCGTCGCGCACCGAGATCCAGACCTCGTGGCCGCGCGGCGAGAACTCGAGATGGAGGACCGCCGGTCCCGGTTTGAACGAATGCACCACCTTCAGGCTCGGCACGTCGATGACTTCGACCGTGTCGTTGTGAGGATGGGCGTAGTTGACCCAGACCTGACGGCCGTCGGGGCGGGCGACGCAGAACACCGGCTGGCCGTGAACGGCGATGCGGCCGACTTCGCGGAAGCTGTTGCGGTCGACGGCCAGCACCTCGTGATGGGCGACCGCCGGCATCAACAGGAGATCGCCGGCCGAGCCCCAGCCTTCCATGTGCGGCATCTTGTAGACGGGCAGCGGTTCGGCACCCTTGCCGTAGCCGGCGAGCACCTTCTCCGGCTTCGCACCGTCGGTCCACAGGTCGAGGCGCGTAAGTGCGTCCTCGCCGAACAGGCCGGCGATGTACCAACGACCGTCGGAGGTGGCGACGCCATCATAGGGAAGGCGGCCGATGTCGGGATATTTCGTCAGCTTCGGGGCGCGGGCGTCGGTGAAGTCGCCGATCCAGATCTCGTCGCCGTCGAGCAGCGACCAGGCGAAGGTGCGGAAGGGCAGATCGACGAGACCGACGGTCTTCGACGGCGCGCCGCGGCGGTCGATCGCCGGCACGTCGGCGAGCATCTCCAGCGTCTCGGCGTCGAAGACGCGGACGCCGCCGGGCTTGTAGTTCGACACGGCGACGAGCTTGCCGTCGTCGGAGATGGCGCCGCCGATGGCGTTGCCGCCCTGGACGACGCGTTTCACGATCGAGGCGGTGAGGAGATCGACCTTGGTCAGGCCGCCGTCGCGGCCGAAGACGAAGGCCCAGCGCTCGGAGCGGTCGTAGACCAACGAGGCGTGGCTCATGTCGCCGAGACCGTCGATCCGCGCCAGCACCGAACGGGCGGTGGTGTCGACGAGGAGCAGCGAGCCGGTGGCGCGCTCGACGATCAGGCCGAGGTCGCCGGTGCCGCGGACCATCGGTTCCGCGGCGCGGGCGGTGCCGGGCAGCAGGCCCGCCGCCAAGCCGGCGCTCGCGGCGCGGAAGAGACCGCGGCGGGAGGTCGGAGTGGTGGTCATTGCGGCAGCCCCCTCTTCAGTGTTTCGGCGATGAAGAGGGCTTCGTCCCGGCTCAGGAGCCCCTTCCACGGCGGCATCGGCGTGCCCGGGATGCCGTCGAGGATGATCTCGGCCAGGACTTCGGCGTCGCGGTCGGAGACGTTCTCGGGCAGGAGCGGCTTGCCGAGGCCGCCCTGGAGGGTGAGGCCGTGGCAGGAGCCGCAATCCTGGACGAGGAGATGGGTGAGGCGCGTCTTCGTCGCCGCATCCGGTTCGGAGCGCGCCGCCGAGATCGGCGAGGCGACGAGGACCGCCGCCAGGAGCGGCAGTGCGAGCGCCGGGAGGGTGGCGAGGAGCGGCTTCATTTCTTCGCCCCTTCGACGATGACCTTGCCGCGCATCCAGGGATGGGGACCGCAGACGAAATCGTGTTCGCCCTCGTCGAGGTCGACGGGCTGTTCGACGGTCTCGTCGGGGAAGAAGCGCTGGCTCTCGGCGCGGCCGTCGGCCTTGAACCACACCGAATGGGAGGTGCGCTTCTCGACGTTGACGAAGAGCAGTTTCTGGCCGGCCTTCACGGTGACGGTCTCCGGGCAGAAGACCTCTTTCCAGGTGGCCACGACCACGGTGGCTTCGCCGATCGGATGGTCGGCGAGCCAGTCCTTTAGGCGCGGTTCGGCCTCGGCGCAGATCGCGGCGCGCTCCTCCGGGGTCAGCTTGGGGCTCTGGGCCGCGGCCGGTCCGGGGATGGCGCAGGCGAGGAGGACGAGGCCCGCCATGACCGCCCCGATCACGCGTCGCGACCCTTGGGGGTGGTCGTCACGCAGGCACCGGGCGAGGGCGGTCATGGCGGTTCTTCTCACTTCTTGGTCGCGACGATCTCGGCGTCCGCGAGGTCGAGGCCGAACTTGAGGGCCAGCGACACATGGTGGAAGCGGGCCGCGGCGTAGTCGTCGTGGAGGGCGATGCCGATGATGTAGGTCTTGCCCGGTTCGATCGCCAGTTCCTTGTCGGTCGCGGCCTCGAGCGAGCGGGTCATGGTGACCGTCCAGGTGTCGCCGTCGAGCGTGCCGGTGGCTTCGATCGGGCTGCCGCCCTCCATGATGCGGTCGGCCAGGATGTAGCCGTGCTCGGGCGCGGCGCCGGAGCGGAAGCGCATCAGGTCGAGGAAGGATCCGGCCTTCAGCATCGCCTCGATGTCGGCGGCGGGCTTCAGCTTGTTCCAGCCGCCGCGCGCGCCAGAATCGCCCTTGAGGTCGACTTCGGTGCGGGTGTCGGCGAGGTACTTGCGGACGCCGTCGGTGAGGTTCAGCTCGGCCGGGCCGGCCTTCAGTGCGTCGGCCTTGGGCGTATCCGGCATGGTGCGGGCGTCGGAGTGGCACGAGGTCCAGCAGCCGGCCTGATCGATGCGCTCGATGCCTTCGGCCTTGGCCAGCGTCACCGCGAGCTTGACCTGGTTCATCGGGTCGAGCTTGCCGCCCTCGGCGAAGGGGACCGGCGCGTGGGCGGCGTTGGTCCACTGGAAGCGGAAGTGGAGCTTGTCCGCGTCGTAGACGACCTGGACGCCGACGTCGACGTTGCCGCGCTTGCCGGGGATGGGCGTCGGCTCGGCCTTCTCGCCGGAGACGATCTTGGCGCCCATGTCCTTGGTTTCTTTGATGTGGCACTCGGCACAGCGATCGCCGGACTTCAGGAAGGTGCGGGCGCCGCCGTGGTCACGGCCGGTCTGCACCCACTCGTAGGAGGCGATGCCGGGATAGAAGAGGTTGACCTTCTGAACCTTGACGCCGGCCCAGTCGATGCCGCCGGTCGAAGCGGCGGCGGCCGGAGCGGCAGCCGGAGCCGCGGCCGCGGCGGGAGCGGCGGCCGGTGCGGCGCCATCGGCCGGCTTGGCGGCGGCGAGAGCGGCGGCGATCTTCGCCTGCGCGGCCTTCTCGATCTCGGCCCTGGCCTGGGCGACCTTCGTCGAGGCGACGGCGTCGGCGGCGGCGGCGATCTCGGCCTCCTTGGCCTTGGCGGCGGCGGCTTCCTTCGCCTCGGCGCGGGCGAGGCCTTCGGTGTAGGTCGCCGGGATCGGGCGGGCGAAGGCGGCGACCGGCTTCTCGAGCGCTTCCATCTCGGCGTCGGTCAGGCGGTCACGAACGTTCTTGTGGGCGATGCCCTTGTGACAGTCGATGCAGGTGTTGCCGGCCTCCATCGCCGCCATGTGCTGCTTGCGGGCACGCGGGCGCTGGTTCTCCGGGTTCATGCCCTCGAAGGTGTGACAGTTGCGGCATTCGCGGCTGTCGGTCGCCTTCATGCGCTCCCACTCGTGCTTGGCGAGGGTGAGGCGCTTGGCGTCGAACTTCTCGGGCGTGGAGATCGAACCGGTGAGCTTGCCCCAGACTTCCTGGGACGCCTGGATCTTGCGGATGATCTTGTGGGTCCAGTCCTTCGGCACGTGGCAGTCGGAGCACACGGCGGAGACGCCGGTGCGGTTGGCCGCGTGGATGGTGCCCTTGTACTCCTGGTAGACGGTGCTCTCCATCTCGTGACAGGAGATGCAGAACTCCTTGGTATTGGTCGCTTCCATGGCGGTGTTGAAGCCGCCCCAGAAGACGATGCCGGCGACGAACCCGCCGGCGGTCAACGTCAGGATCGACCAGGAGACGCTCGGACGACGCAGAGTGCTCCAGAGCGAAGACAATTTCCCGAAGAGGCCCGCCATGGGTCCGGCTCCTACCGATGGGCGAATGAGGAGGAGAAGCCTCCGGGGGCGAGCGCCCCCGGAGGCGGGAGACATCAGTAGATGTCGTGCTGGGTGTTGTAGACGTTGAACTTGCCGGTCGGGGTGATCAGCTTCGGATCCTTGACGACCGCCTTCACCTTGCGGGTGGCGTCGTCGAAGACCACGACCGCCGAAGGCTCGGTCTTACCGGCCCACAGCGACACCCACACCTCGGTGCCGTCCTTCGAATATTCCGGCTGGGTCACGCGCTTGATCGCCTTGGACTCCGGCAGGCCGGCGAGCTTGGCGACGTTGATGATCTCCGGAGCCTTGTCGAGGTTGGTCAGGTCGTAGACCGCGACCGACTCGGCGATGTCCTTCTCCGGATTCTGCGGCGCGTCGGCCCACAGGTTCTTGGACTTCGGATGGGTCTTCACGAAGAGGTTGCCGGCGCCCATGTGCTTGAGCTCCTGCACCACCTTCCAGGCGCTGTCCGGATGCTTCTCCGGATCGGTGCCGATCAGGGTGATCACGTCGGCGCCGAGATGGCCCGTTGCCCAGACCGGACCGAACTTCGGATGGACGAAGTTCGCGCCACGACCCGGATGCGGGATCTTCTTGGTGTCGACGAGAGCAGCGAGCTTGCCTTCCTTGGTGTCGACCACCGCCACCTTGTTGGAGGCGTTGGCGGCGACCAGGAAGTAGCGGCCGGTCGAATCCCAACCACCGTCGTGCAGGAACTTGGCCGACTCGATGGTGGTGGTCTTCAGGTTCTTGATGTCGGAGTAGTCGACGAGCTGGATGAGGCCGGTCTCCTTGATGTTGACCACCCACTCCGGCTTGATCTGAGACGACACGATCGAAGCGACGCGCGGCTCGGGATGATATTCGCCGTCCACGGTGACGCCACGGGTCGAGACGACCTTGAGCGGCTTCAGCGTGTCACCGTCCATGATGACGTACTGCGGCGGCCAGTAGGAACCGGCGATCGCGTACTTGTCCTCGTAGCCCTTGAACTTCGAGGTGTCGACGGAGCGGGCGTCGAGGCCGATCTTGATCTCGGCGACGACGGCGGGCTTCTCCATCCACAGATCGATCAGCGACAAGAGGCCGTCGCGGCCGATGACGTAGACGTAGCGGCCGGAGGCCGACAGACGCGAGATGTGAACGGCGTAGCCGGTCTTCACCGTCGAGATGATCTGCTTGGTGTCGCCGTCGATGAGGGCGATCTGGCCCGCATCACGCAGCGTCACCGAGAAGACGTTCGACAGATTGATGCTGTTCATCTGCTTGGTCGGACGTTTGTCCGGCGCAACGATGTTCTTCCAGGACGCCATCATGTCCTTCATGCCCCATTCGGGCGGGGCGACCGGCGTCTGCTGGATGTAGGTCGCGATCAGCTTGATCTCGTCCTTGCTGAGGATGTCGTCGAAGTTGACCATGCCGCCGTCGGTGCCGTTGGCGATGATCTTCTCGAGACGCGACTGACCGAGCTTGAGCGTGCCGCCCTCGGTGACGGTGCCGTCGGCGGCTTTCTTGGTCCAGGCGGGCTCGAGGTTCTTACCCGTGGCGCCCTTGCGCAGAACGCCGTGGCAGCCGGCGCAGCGCTGGAAGTAGATGGTGTTGCCCTGCTCCATCTGCTCCTTGGTGAGCGTCGGCGGGGCATCGGCGGTCTGAGCGAAGCCGGCGCTGGGCAGCGCGGCGAGCATGAGGCTCGCGAGCGCAGCACCGCCGAGAAGCTTCGCCGAATGGAATACGGCGTGGGTCATGTTCCTCTCCTACAGGGACCGAACGACCCGACAGTTGGTCACGAATCCGTGAGTCCGCCTTGAAAACGATCAAGACGACGCCCCTCGCGTCGGGGAAGATCGGAAAATGATGTCGGAGCTCTCCCGAACCACGTGTTTCAACGCATGTGTGGCGACGGTGGTGGCGATCCTCGCCGCCCCGCCCGTGGTTCGCGCCGAGGATAGCGCGCTCGAAGCGATGCGCAAAGCCGCAGCGGGGGCCCCGGCCATGCAGGGCCACGACTCGGAATCGCGGATGCGCGACGCCGAGGCGGAGGCGCGTTGGCGGCGGCTGTTCTTCGATCCGGCGACGCGCGAGGAGGGCGAAGCCCTCGTCTCCTGCGACCACCGGGCGGCGCGGCGACCCGACACGGTCGCCGGACCGGGGGCGGTGGTGATCCTCTGGGATCCGGCCGGTGGTCGGCTGCTCGCCCGGCGCTGGGAGAGTTCGTCCGGCGCGTCGATCGATCTCGACGCCGCGAAAGCGCGGATCGGGACGATGCCGGGGGCGATCGTCGACGGGCTCGCCTTCCTCCGCTGTCGGTGACAGGACCGCCGCGACGGCCGGTCGTCCGGCCGCCGGTGGGGATCCTCACGATGCCGTTCATGGTGATCGACCGCTTCCGCGACGCCGACATGGTGCCGATCCATCGGCGGATGCTCCCCGACGGGCGGATGCTCCCCGACGGGCTCGATCACCTCGACAGCCGGATCGAGGCGAATTTCGCGCGCTGCTTCCGGTTGATACGCTGCGACGACCTGCGGCGGTTGCAGGAGTGGGTGTTGAAATGGCGCGGTCTCGGCGTCTCGTTCGAGATCGTGCCGGTGGTACCGTCGAAGGAGACGCGCGAGGTGGAGGCGCCGTTCCTCGGCCGGTCGGAGGCGGAGGCGGGGTCGCCGACCTGACGTCCGCTCCCGCGGTCACGCGTCGATCGTCCCGGGTTCGACGCCAAGGGGGCGGTCGGGTCGATCCGGCGTTCCGGTTCGGTCGGAACATGGTAGAGAAGGCCTCGCCCGTCCTTTCGGCCTTCCGGAGATTCCATGTTCGAGACCCTCGCCGAGCAACCCGCCGACGCCCTCCTCGCCCTCATCGGCCTCTTCCGTGACGATCCGCGAGCGAACAAGCTCGACCTCGGGGTCGGGGTCTACCGCGACGAGACCGGCGCGACGCCGATCATGCGCGCGGTGAAGGAGGCCGAGCGGATCCTGCTCGAGACGCGCACCACCAAGTCCTATCTCGGTCCGGAGGGCGACCTCACCTTCGTCGACCTGTTGAAGCCGATCGCGTTCGGTGCCGATCCGGGAGCGCGGCTCGTCGGCGTACAGACGCCGGGCGGCACCGGTGCGCTGCGTCTCGGCGCGGAGTTGATCGCGATGGCGAAGCCCGGTGCGCGGGTGCTCGTCGGTACGCCGACCTGGCCGAACCATGCGCCGATCATCAAGGCGACCGGGCTGACGCTCGTCGCCCATCCGTTCTTCGACGTGGCGAGCCAGACGCTCGATTTCGCCGGGCTGAAGGCGGCGGTCGCCGCCGCCGGGCCGGGCGACGTGGTGCTGCTGCACGGCTGCTGCCACAACCCGGCCGGCGCCGATCTCGACGAGGCGCAGTGGGACGAGCTCGCCGATCTCCTCGCGGCGCGCGGCGTGACGCCCTTCGTCGATCTCGCCTATCAGGGGCTCGGTCGCGGCCTCGAAGAGGACGCCTACGGGACGCGCCGGCTGATGGCGGTGCTGCCGGAGGTGCTGATCGCCTATTCCTGCGACAAGAACTTCGGGCTCTATCGCGAGCGCGTCGGAGCGATCTATGCGCTGGCCCGCGACGAGGCCGCGGCGGCGACGGTGAAGTCCAACATGGCGGCGCTCGCCCGGGTGAACTGGTCGATGCCGCCGGATCACGGCGCGGCGATCGTGCGCACCGTGCTGGAGAGTGCCGTTCTGACCAAGGTCTGGCGCGAGGAACTCGACCGGATGGGGGCGCGGGTGCGCGAGGTGCGCGCGGCACTCGCCCGCGCCGATCAGCGCCTCGCTTTCCTCGCTCGTCAGCAGGGCATGTTCTCGACGCTGCCGCTGTCGCCCGAGCAGATCCGGACGCTCCGGACCGAGCACGCGGTCTACATGGCGGGGTCCGGTCGGATCAATCTCGCCGGCCTGCAGGTCGCCGACGTGCCGGCTTTCGTGGCGGCGCTGGCGGCGGTGGGCTTTCCCGGCTGAGGTGTCCCGCCCGTGACGGAAAACGACGAAGAGGGACGCGGCCGAGCCGCGCCCCTCTTCTCTTCTCGCGGTCGCGACCGGAAGCGAAGCCTTCACCGCGGCGCGCGTCGGCGCCGTGGCGGCTCGGCTCACTTCTTGAGCAGGCCGGACTTCTCTTCTTCGAGATAGGCCGCTTCGGCGGCGGTCAGCTCGATCGCGTCGTAACCGGTGATCATGGTCTTGACGTAGTGGGTCACCGTCTTGCCGGTCGTCGTCATGTAGACGTGGATGATGACGAAGGTGACCATCAGGAACGCCGCGGCGGTATGGAGGAAGGCCACCGCCGGCAGGCCGATGGTGCCGATCGCCCAGTTCGCCCACAGCGGGTAGGCGAGATAGACGATGCCCGTCGACCACAGAGCCGGACCGATCAGCACCATGAAGAACAGGTAGGCGAGCGACTGCAGCGCATTCTGTTTGCGACGCAGGGTCTTGGAATAGGGGTGGGGCGCCCCGGTGAGGATGCCCCAGGCATAGAAGCGGATGACCGCCGGCAGGCCGGAGAGCTGGGGCAGGTACTGCCGCCACTGACCGGTGGTGAAGTGCCAGAAGGTGGTGAAGATCCACAGCACGATCAACGCGATCGCCGCCCAGGAGTGGATCGTCACCGCCGTTCCGAACTTCACGAACGGCAGCGAGCCGTGAACGGCGAAGCCCGACATCGCCAGGACGAAGATCAGGATCGCCTGAGACCAGTGCCAGAAGCGCTCGTAGCGGGAATAGATCATCACCGCGCGCTTGGTCTTGACCGGAGGGGTGCCGGCCGCCATCGAAAGATCGGTCATCACACTTCTCCGTGGGTCTTCTTCTTGCCCATGACGATGCGGGCGAGGCTGTGCAGGACGATGCCGCCGAGGGTGGCCGCGAGCATGGCGTAGCCGAGGAGATCGAGCCAACGCACGGAGCTGTGGGCGGGCATGTAGACCCCCGGCAGGCCGGCCAGACGGCTCTTCTCGGTGTGGCACTCGCCGCACTTCACCGCGTCGGTCTTGGGCGCCACCATGTGGGTGATCGGCCAGTTGGAGACGGTGGGCAGGAAGCCGAGTTCGCCGGAGAACGGACGGTTCTCGATCTTCATACCGGCGGCGACCGACTTCAGCATGTCGAAGTTGCCCCAATAGGCGGTGTCGTCCTTACCCCACAGGTGGTTGTAGACGAGCGACTTGTTCTTGGGGTCCCACGGGATACGGGTGTGCATCTCCTTGAAGGGCCAGATGCGCGCCTTCGGATCGGCGGGGCCGCCCATCACCGCGTTGATCGCCACGGGCTGCTCGGAGTCGTCGATCTTGGTGTCGATGGTCGTGTACATCATCCGACCGTCGAACCACTTGTAGGTCGGGGCGAAGTTCTCGTTCCACTTGAAGTCGCCCTTGATCGTCCAATAGGTGTGGCGCTCCTGGCCGTTGCCCTGCTTGTACTCTTCGAGGGCATAGCCCTTGCCGTCGATCATCTTGCCGGCGGTGGACCAGTCCCAATCGACCATGGTGGCGACGCCGCCGCGGGCGATCTTGGGGATGTGGCAGGTCTGGCAGGCGATGCGCTCGGCGTGGGTGTCGAGCTGATAGCCGATGAGGCTGGGCTTGTCGTGCGGCTTCGCCGAATGGCACGATTCACAGGTGGCGACGTCGCGACGCGAACCGGGCGCACCGGGGCCCTTGTCGTCCTTGGCGATCATGTCGTAGCGGCTGCCGGACACGATGTGCTTGTCGGAGACGTGGCAGTTGGTGCAGGCGAAGTTGCCGCCGTCGGGCGACATGTGGACGTCGACCGCCTTGGAGGGCGCGTTGAGGCTGGAGTCGAGATCGCCGTGCTTGACGCCGTCGCCGCCGCCGCCGTTGTAGTGGCAGGTGCCGCAGTTCTGGCGGCCGGGCAGGCCGACGTGCTGAGCGACCTTGGGCAGATCGATCGGCTTCTTGCCTTCGAACATCACACCGCAGGCGTCGTGGCCGCGGGAGTTCGGCAGACGGTAGTAGGTCGCGGTGGTGTCGTGGCAGACCAGACAGTCGATGTTGTTCTGGTTGGTGAAGTCGAAGGTGTCGTCCTTCCAGCCGTAGCCGGCGTGACACTGGGCGCACATGCCCTCGTTGCCACGGGCGTTGGTGCAGAAGTTGTTGATGACGTTGTGCTTGCCGAGCTTCTGACCGGTCTTGGGATTGGTGTAGTCCCAGGTCCAGTGGATCGACTTCATGAAGTGCTTACCCGCCTCGGTATGGCAGGAGAGGCACGCCTTGGTCACTTCGGAGCCGTCGGCGAACGGGCCCTTCAGCGCCTCGAACTTGGAATGATCGGCGGTGCCGCCCTTCAGTCCGCTCGATTTCTGCGCCGCCGCCGGCGTCGCCGGCCGTGCCGACAGTTGCTCGGCGACGTCCTCGGCGCGCGACGGGCCGGAGAACAGCAGTGCCACGGCGAACAATGCACCGGCCACACCAAGAGGTGATCGCATCCCTTCCTCCCTCGCATGGAACCGATCACCCCCGGGGCATCGCCGCCGGAGGTGTCAGAACTTATATTTCAGATGAATATTATATTCCGTCTCCAAGTTTGACGGAGGCAGGGACAAGTGCGACGGATCGTCACCACCGAGACGGGCGGGGAGGGGGGTGACGTGAGAGGAACCGTCGGGCGGGTTTTCGCGGCGCGCGCAGAAAGCCCGGCCGGAGCAGCGTCGCTTCCGGGGGTGTGGAAAAAATCTGCAATCTAGAATTTTTCGAAAGGACTCTCGGAGGGCGGTGGGGCGGCTCCGAGAGCCTTCGTGGTCATCCTGCCCGGGCGCGGGCGGCGAGGTCGAAGCCCGGTTCGGCCGCTTCTTCGGGGGTGAGCGCGGCGCCGCGGTCGAGGAGCCGGCGGGCGGCCATGTGGTCGGCCGGGCGGGCGATGCTGTCGACCGCGACGAAGGTGCCTTTTCGCCAATAGAGAATGGAGAAACGGCCTTCCTCGGGCGAGCCCAGGGTGACCGAGCGGTCGTGGCCGGTGGAGAGGCCGACCATCTGAAGTTTGACGTCGTACTGATCCGACCAGAACCACGGTGCGGCGGTGAACAGCCGTTCCTTGCCCATCAGCCAGGCGGCGCCGGACTTGGCCTGCTCGATGGCGTTCTGGACCGACTCGAGCCGGAGCGTCGACCCGTCGGGGAGGCGTCGAGCGGTGCAGTCGCCGAGCGCGACGATCTCGGGGTCGGAGGTGCGGGCGCAGTCGTCGACGATGACGCCGCGGTCGCAGTCGAGGCCGCAGGCGCGAGCGAGATCGTCGTCGGGGATCACGCCGACGCCGACGATCACCAGATCGGCGGCGATCGGCCCGGCGGAGGTCTCCACCGCGGTGACGCGGCCGTCGGCGCCGGTGTAGCCGGTGACGCCGGTCGCGAGGAGGACGCGGACGCCGTGGTCGGTGTGGAGGTCGGCGTACCACGCCGACACCGCTTCGGAGACGGCGCGGGCCATGAGGCGCGGCAGCGCCTCGATCACGGTGACCTCGCAGCCGAGCTTGCGGGCCGAGGAGGCGACCTCGAGGCCGATGAAGCCGCCACCGACCACCGCGACGCTGCGGGCGGTCTCCAGGCGATCCTTGATGGCGAGGGCGTCGTCGAGGCTGCGCAGCACCAGGATGCCGTCGAGGTCGGCGCCGGGCAGCGGCAGGGTGCGGGCGCGCGAGCCGGTGGCGAGGCCGAGGCCGGCGTAGGGGACGCGGCTGCCGTCGGCGAGTTCGACTTCGCGCGCCGCCCGATCGATGGCGACGACGCGGGTGCCGGTGACGAGGTCGATGCCCTTCTTGGCGAAGAACTCCGGCCCTCGGATCACCAGATGGTCGGCGGTCTGGTCGCCGCAGACCAGGGCTTTGGACAAGGGCGGGCGATGGTAGGGAGCGTGTTTCTCTTCGCCGAAGAGCCGGATCGGTCCGGTCCAACCTTCGCTCCGGAGGCTCTCGGCCAGTTGCAGTCCGCCCTGGCCGGCGCCGACGATGACCATCGCCCGTTCGCTCACGACTGTGTCTCCGCTACCCTGAGGATCAATCCCTCGATCATCGGCGTCGCCTTGATCTGGCAACACAGGCGGCTGTTGGACCGCCGCTCGGCGACGACGTGTTCGAGCATGGCGAGTTCCGCTTCGCTCGGCGCCGGCACCTGGTCCGCCGCCTCGCCTTCGACGTAGCAGTGACAGGTGGCGCAGGCGCAGGAGCCGCCGCACTCGGCGTCGATGCCATCGACACCCTGCGACGTCGCCACCTGCATCAGCGACCAGCCTTCGGTCGCGTCGAGTTCGACTTCGCCGCCCGTCGGCTCGATGAACACCACCTTCACCATTCCGTCCATCCTCCTCTTGGGAACTCTTCCGTCTTCGCGTCGCACCCGTCCGGCCGACGTGGCATCATCCGACGTCTCGGCGACGCGGTCCATGCGTTCGTGGCGACCTTCGTCGTCCGAGGTCGCGACCGATCGGCGCGGTCGAGGCGCGGATACACCGCCCGCCCTCGGTCGAAGGCGGGCGGCTACGCGGGATCCGAGCCGGTACGCCTCAGGCGACCGCCAGATCGAGCTTCAGCGGCGAGCGGAAGGTCGAGGACGGCATCCACGGCAGTTGTTCCTGGACGCGGGTGTAGTCCGGAACGACCTTGTGGAACTCCTCCATGGCGATCTTCACCGACATGCGGGCGACCGCCGTGCCGAGGCAGGCGTGCACCGATCCGCCGAAGCCGAGATGGCCGCGCGGTTTGCGCTTCAGGTCGTAGACGTCGGGGTCGGCGAACTGGCGCTCGTCGCGGTTGGCCGAGCCGTAGGCGAGGCAGACGAAGTCGCCCTCGCGCATCCTCTCGCCGTGCATCTCGACGTCGCGGGTCAGGCAGCGGCGGAAGCGTTGGGCGGAGGTGTTGAAGCGCAGCGATTCCTCCACCGCGTCGGGCAGCAGCGCCGGATCGGCGACCACGGCGCGACGGACGTCGTGATGATCGGCGAGGTTCAGCGCGAACATCGCCATGAAGCCGCCGAGCGATTCCACGCCCGCCATGATCAGTGTCGTGGTGGTGAGCAGCACCTCGCGCTCGTCGAGCCGGTCGCCGTCGATCTCGGCCATGGAGAAGTGCGAGATCAGGTCGTTGAGCGGGTTCTTGCGGCGTTCGGCGATGACCTTGGCCGCATAGTCCTGCATCCAGTTGTAGGCGGCGATGTGCTCGGGGCCCTTGGCGCGGGTGTGCGGGTCCGACTGGACCATCAGCACCGCCTTCTCGCGCACCGTCGTCTCGTCACCCATCGGCAGGCCGAGGGCGGCGAAGAGCACGCGGACCGTGAACTTGGCGGAGAAGTCCTCGATGAAGTCGAAGGTCTTCTCGCCGGCGATCTCGGCGACCGAGGCCTTGGCGATGTCGCGGATCGGATCGGCGAGCGACTCGAGATTGCGTTTCATGAAGGCGTGCTGGATGAGGCCGCGCAGACGATCGTGGCGCGGTGGATCGGTGGTGCCCAGCGTCGCTCCGGCGCGATTGGGCAGCTCGGTCATCAGGTTGCCCTTGGCCGAGGAATAGGTCTGCCAGTCGTTGAGCGCGGCGACGATGTCGCCGTAGCGCGACAGCACCCACATTTCCGACTCGCGGCTCCAGAAGCACGGGAACTCGTCGCGCAGGCGCTTGTAGTAGGGGAAGGGATCGGCGTCGACGGCCGGCGAATATGGATCGAAGCTGAACATCGGACCTCCCTGGACGGCTCGCCTCCGATCGCTCGGCGCGGCCCTCGCTCTTTTCTCTGCGATCCGTCGCGACGCGGGCGCCGCCTCGTGAGCCGAACCGACGGCGTGTCGTCCGGCGCGCGGGCACCGGGTCCGACGGGATGATCGACGGTGCCACGGACGGAGGTGCGGCAAAATGGACGAAGGGGGACAAATTCTGTACTTTTCCGATGAGTATCGAGGCTCGATCGGAAATCGAAATGTGCGCTGCAGCAAATGAATATGTCCGAAAATCCGGGCGCCCACGGCTGCCGGCGGCGCGGGCCGTCCCTGTATTTTCTCTCTATGGCGAAGCGTCGGAGGCGCCGGACGACGAATTCGTCCACATCGAGGCGATCGCCGATCGATCGGAACGCTACGACTGGGAGATCGATCGCCATGCCCATCACGGGCTGGCGCAGGTGCTGATGGTGTTCTCCGGCGGCGTGACGGCACGGCTCGACGACGTGGTGACGTTAGCGGCCGGCCCCTGCGCGGTGCTGGTGCCGGCCGGCACGGTGCACGCCTTCCGCTTCGAGCCGGGTACGGCAGGGCGGGTGCTGACCTTCGCCGAGGGACGCCTCGGCACCGGTGGGGCGGAACGGGCGGCGCTGGTCGCGGCGTTGTTCGAAGCGCCGGCGATGGTGGACCTCGGCGGGGTCGGCGCGGTGAACGAGCGCCTCGCCCGCCATTTCGCCGACATCGACGAGGAGTTCCGCAGCCGCGCTCCGGCGTGGACGACGGCGATCGAGGCGTCGGTGATCGGCGCGCTGGTACAACTCGCCCGCTGCCACGCCTCGACTCGCCGGGCGGAGGCGGCGGTGCGGCCGGAGGCCGAGTTGCACGGGCGGTTCCGTGCCCTGGTGGAGGCGCGGTTCGCCGAACATCTGGCGGTCGGCATCTATGCGGCGGCTCTGGGGGTGACCGAAAGCCGGCTCGATCGGGCGGTCAGGGCGGTCACCGGGCGTTCGGCCTTCGAGGTGATCCAGGAGCGGCTGCTGCTCGAGGCGCGGCGCAAGCTCGTCTACATCGCCGCGCCGGTATCGAAGCTCGCCTACGAGTTGGGCTTCGAGGATCCCGCCTATTTCTGGCGCTTCTTCCGTCGGCGGACGGGGATGACGCCGAGCGAGTTCCGCAAGGCGCAGCGGGCGCAGGTGGAAGCCGGGTGAGGCGGCGCCCCTGTGCGCTCGAGCAGGGAGAGACGACCAGCGCGGGAACCGAATCGCGGTTCGCGGGTTGGTTCCCTCATCGTCGTCGGCGAAGAGGACATCGCCTCGCATGTGGGATTGTATCGCACTCGCTGGATATCTGGGGGTCACCGCTCTGGCCGCCGCGGCCGGTGCGGCGTTTCGGCCGGACGCCTGGTACGAGGGGCTGACGAAACCGGCGTGGCAGCCGCCGAAACGGATCTTCGCGCCGGTCTGGTCGATCATCTACATCCTGATCGCGGTCGCCGGCTGGTGTCTGTCGCGGCACGACGTCTACGAGGAGGCGACCCTCCTGTGGGCGATCCAGCTCGCCTTCAACGCCGCCTGGGCGCCACTGTTCTTCGGGGCGAAGCGGATCGATCTCGCCTTCGCCGACGTTTGCCTGCTCTGGCTCGCGATCGTCGCCACGCTGTTGGTGGCGGTCCAGCTGGACACGATCGCAGCGCTGTTGCTGGTGCCCTATCTCGCCTGGGTGAGCTTCGCGGTGCTGCTCAACTTCGCGGTCTGGCGCTTGAACGGTGACGGCGCCGCCGAGGAGATGCATTGACGACCGAGACACCGACGCCTCCCCGATCGGTCGAACGGGGAGGCGTCGAAGGCATCGGTGCGACGTGTGGCCGTCTCAACTGCCGAAGGACTTCTCGATGCGGTCGAGGGTGCGCATGGCGTCGAGGCACTGGCCGACGGATCCGTTGGGCTCGCGACCCTCGCGGATCGCCGCGAAGAACTCGCGATCGATCAGCTCGATGCCGTTCGACGAGACCGCGACGCCGGTCAGGTCGATCTTCTTCTCGTCGCCGTCGTAGAGGTCGTCGTAGCGGGCGATGTAGGTGCCGTTGTCGCAGATGTAGCGGAAATAGGTGCCGAGCGGCCCCTTGTTGTTGAACGACAGCGACAGGGTGCAGATGGCGCCGGACGGAGTCTTCATGCCGATCGCCATGTCCATGGCGATGCCGAGTTCCGGATGCTTGGGACCCTGGAGGCCGAAGGCTTCGCTCGCCACCTCACCGGTCTGATACTGGAAGAGGTCGACGGTGTGGCAGGCGTGGTGCCACAGCAGGTGGTCGGTCCAGGTGCGCGGCTGGCCGAGCGCGTTGAGGTTCGAACGGCGGAAGAAGTAGGTCTGCACGTCCATCTGCTGGATCTTCAGCTCGCCCGACTTGATCCGGTTGTGGATCCACTGGTGCGAGGGATTGTAGCGGCGGACGTGGCCGGCCATGGCGACGAGGCCGGTCTCCTTCTGGACGCGGACGAGTTCTTCCGAGTCGGCGAGGTTGTCGGCCATCGGGATCTCGACGAAGACGTGCTTGCCGGCCTTCAGGCACTGGATCGCCTGGGCGGCGTGGACCTGCGTCGGGGTGGCCAGGATCACGGCTTCGACGTCGGGCCGGGCGAGCGCCTCGGCGAGGTCCTTGGTGGCGTGCGGGATGCCCCGGGCGCGGGCGAAGCCCTCGATGTCGTCGGGGCCGCCGCCGACCACCGAGACGACCTCGATGCCGTCGATCGCCTTGATGGCGTCGAGGTGCTTCATGCCGAAGGCGCCGGCGGCGCCGGCCACGCAGATCTTCATCGAAACCTCCCTCACTCGGCAGCAGTGGCGCGAGCGTTCTCCAGGATGAGATGGCCGACGGCGGTGTTGGACGCCGGCACGTGATAGAAGCGATGGACCGTCTCGACCGTGTCGTCGAGGGCGCCGCGGGCGACCAGCCACATCACCAGCTCGATGCCCTCGGAGCCGGACTCGCGCAGGAACTCGGTGTGGGTGATGCGGGTGGCGGCGACCGGATCGGTCTCGAGCAGGTCGAGGAAGCGGTTGTCGAAGTCGGCGTTGATCAGGCCGGCGCGTTGCGCCTGCAGCTGGTGCGACATGCCCCCGGTGCCGAGGATCACCACCTTCAGATCGGCCGGGAAGCTCTCGACGGCGCGGCGGATCGCCTTGCCGAGGTTGAAACAGCGGTTGCCGGTCGGCGGCGGGAACTGCACGACGTTGACGGCGAGCGGAATCACCGGGCAGGGCCAGGCGTCGGTCTTGCCGAACATCAGCGACAGCGGCACGGTCAGGCCGTGGTCGACCTCCATGTCGTTGACGATGGTGATGTCGAACTCGTCGAGGACCAGCGACTGGGCGATGTGCCAGGCGAGTTCGGGGTGGCCCTTCACCACCGGCACGGGGCGGGCACCCCACCCCTCGTCGGCCGGCTGGAATTCGGCCGCACAGCCGAGCGCGAAGGTCGGGATCAGGCTGAGGTCGAAGGCGGTGGCGTGGTCGTTGTAGACGCAGATGACCACGTCGGGCTTCACCTGCCCGATCCACTCCTTGGCCTTCTCGTAGCCGGCGAAGACCGGACGCCAATAGTCGTCCCGGTCATGGCCGGTATCGAGGGCGACGCCGATGGCGGGGACGTGCGAGGTGAAGGCGGCGGCGACGATCTCGGCCATGATCAGCGGCCCTCCCATTCTTTCTTGGACCGGTTGCCTTCGATCGGGCGGCCGCCGGCGAGCATCATGGCGCGATAGGTGTCGCGGTCGACGCCGGTCATCTTGGCGGCGAGATCCTGGAAGGTGATGCCGTCGGTCGCCGCCAGCTTGGCGGTGAAGTAGATGTTGCCGCCGAGCTCGAGCATGCGGTTCCAGTCGCGGGTGAGGATCGACTGCTCCTGCTCGGGCGTCATGCCGAAGCGCTTCAGGTAGCCGGCCTCGTCGGCGCGGAAGGCGTCGCGATTGGCGGCGCCGCGCAGCGACATGCAGAACTGGTTGAGCCCGTAGCCCTTCCTCGACTGCTCGGCGTCGAAGACGTAGGTGCCGGGGATGTCCTTGTAGTCGGGTTCGGCGGTCATGCGCTCGTCCTCTCGCAGGAAGGGGCGGCCGGCGGCCGGATCATTCGGGGCGCTCTGCGCGCTTCTTGCCCAGCGCGGCGAGGATGGCGTCGGCGCGGGCGCCGTGGTCGGGGCCGAAGTCGGACGCCTTCAGATGCAGGTCGCCGATCTCCTGCTGCCAATCGACGATGGCGCGGGCCATGCGGCCCTCGAGGCCGAGGAGGTCGACGGTCAGCGCCACTTCGCGCATCTCGGCGGCGCGGCGGACGCCGTGGGTCATGACGCGCTCCAGCATGTAGGCGGAGCGCTTCTTCCAGTCGAAACCGGGGAAGGTGTCTTCGAGCGTGGCCAGCACGATGTCGTCGACGCCGGCCAACCGGCCCGACAGGACGCATTCACAGACCAGCGCCTCGATGCCCTTGATCATGATCGAGCGGACCATCTTGATCGACGACGACGATCCGACCGGGCCGGGCTGGATCTCGGCCGACATGGCGAGGGCGGCGAGCATCGGCGCGGCGGTCTCGGCGTTGCCGCCGGAAATCAGCAGCGGCGTCTCGTGCAGGCGCGGATGGACCGGCGCCATCACCGCGACGTCGACATAACGGCCGCCGCTCGCGTCGATCTTCTCCGCCGACTTCACCTTCACCTGCGGGGCGCAGGAGTTGCAGTCGAGGAAGATGGCGTTCGGAGCGAGATTGCCGACGACCGAGAGGGCGGCGGCATGGGCCTGATCGGCGGTGACCACCGAGACGACGAGTGTCGCGCCGGCGACGGCCTCGCGGGCGGTCGCCGCGCCGATCACGCGGTCGCTCGCGTAGTCGGCGAGCTTGGCGGCGCGCACCGCCGGGTCGGCGGCGTCGGTCTTGACGTCGAAGGCGGTGACCTCGGCCGCGAACCCCGGTTCGCGGCGCCAGCCGGCGAGGAAGGCGCGGGCGGCCTCGCCGAAGCCGATGAAGGCGATGCGGGCCGGAACCGCGGTGTTCACTTCGGCCATGGCGCGTCCTCTTTCGGCGGCGAGCGATCGAAGCTCCGTCTTAGACGCGAGGCGTTCGCAACACGAGGTCGAAGCCTGCGGCAATTCATTCGAAATTGCTATAGATGGTCGGCGACGGCGGCCTCCTCATAGGTCGGAACGGCGTGGCGCAGATGATCGAGGAGGATCGCCTGGGTCGGCGTCGGGCGCCAGCCGCGGCGATAGGTGAGGCCGATGCGGCGGCTGCCGAGGGCGACGGGATAGGGCACGACGGCGAGCAGTCCCTGTTCGATCTCGTAGTGCGCCTGGCGCGCCGAGAGCAGGGTGATGCGGTCGGAGCCGGTCAGCACGCCACGCAGCAGAACCAGCGAACTGGTCTCCAACATGCCGCCGGGCATACGTTTTTCGGCTTCCGCCGGGAACATCTGGTGGAAAGCGGCGCGGGTCGGCGTGTCGTCGCCGGGCACCGCCCAGGGGTAGGCGAGGAGGTCGTCGTAGGTCACGTCGGGTTTCGACACGAGCGGGTGGCCGGCGCGGGCGACGATGGCGAGCGGATCGTCGAGCAGCGCCTCCTGGACGACGTCGTCGATCGGCAGGGGATCGCGCAGAGCGCCGAGCAGGAAATCGATGATGCCGTAGCGCAGCCGGCCGAGGAGGCCGTCATAGGGGGCGGAGATGACGCGGACGCGGGCGAGCGGGCGCTCGCGGGTCAGATGATTGAGGGCGTCGGGCAGCAGTTTCGTGCGGCCGAAGGGCATGGCGCCGACGACGATCAGGCCGGGGTCGCGACCGAGGCTGTCGGAAACCTCGGCGAAGCCCTGCTGCAATTCGGCATGGGCGAGCGCGGCGTGGCGGGCGAAGACCTCCGCCGCCGGTGTGAGGTCGACCCCTTGCTTGGTGGCGACGAACATGGCCATGCCGGTCAGTCGCTCGAGATCGCGGGCGGCGCGATGGACCGAGGGCTGCGAGAGGCCGAGTTCGCGGGCGGCGAGGGAGAAGTTGCGGGTCGTCGCCATGGCGGCGAGGGCCCGCAATTGAGCCACAGTGAGGAGCTGTTCGAAATGGGCGAAGCCGCCGCCGGACCGGCGCGCCTCGCCGCGCAGCGCCTCGCGGGCACCGGTTTCGATCAGTTCGAGGGCGCGGGCGACGCGATCGCGCAACAAGCTGCCTGCGGTGGTCAGCGCGACGCCGTCGGAGGCGAATTCCAGGAGCTTGGTGGCGAAGCGCTCCTCGAGTTTGGCGAGCGCCTGGGTGATCGCCGGCTGGGAGAGGTGGATGCGCTGCGCGGCGCGGGTGATGCCGCCGAATTCGGCCACCAGGACGAAGGCGCGCAGGTGGCGCAGATTGGGCACGTCGGTCCACATCGGACGGCTCTCCGGCGTTCGTGTGGGATGCTTATAGCAAGATCTTATGAGAAGGGGGAGACTTCGAACTGGTGTCCCGGGGCTCGACGGCGAATGATCCGGCCCATGAGAATGCGGGAGAAGTCCCGCGGCCGAGGAGGGCGTCCATGAGCAAGAAGACCGCACTGGTGATCAGCGCACACGCCGCAGACTTCGTCTGGCGCGCCGGCGGAGCGATCGCGCTGCATCAGGCCAAGGGATACGAGGTGACGGTCGTCTGCCTCTCCTACGGCGAGCGCGGTGAGAGCGCCAAGATCTGGAAGGAGCCGGGCGTCACCCTCGACAAGGTGAAGACGGCCCGCCGCATCGAGGCGGAGAACGCGGCCAAGGCGCTCGATGCCCACGACATCCAGTTCTTCGATCTCGGCGACTATCCTCTCGAGATGGACAAGGACGCCAAGTTCCGGCTGGTCGATGTGATCCGCGACGTGATGCCGTCCTTCATGATGAGCCACTCGCTCTGGGACCCCTACAACACCGACCACATGAACGCGACCCGCTGGGCGCTCGAGTGCCGGATGATCGCTCAGGCCTGGGGCCACAACCCGGAGCAGAAGGTGCTCGGGGCGCCGCAGCTCTACCTGTTCGAGCCGCATCAGACCGAGCAGATGCAGTGGAAGCCGGACGTGTTCCTCGACATCACCGAGGTGTGGGACAAGAAGCTCGCGGCGATCCGCTGCATGGAGGGCCAGGAGCACCTCTGGCACTACTACACCAACCTCGCCGAGAACCGCGCCAACCACTTCAAGCGCAACTCCGGTGGTCAGGCGGGCGGGCGCGCCGCCAAGTACGCGGAGGGCTTCCAGTCGATGTTCCCGCGCACCGTCGACGAGCTGTGAGGTCGCGATCATGAACGTCGTCGTTCAGACCATCGAGCGCGCCGACAAGGATGTGATCGCCGGTCTCGCCGAGTGCGGGGTGGCGACCGTCCACGAGGCGCAGGGGCGCATCGGCCTGCTCGCCGCCTACATGCGGCCTATCTATTCCGGCGCCCGGGTGGCGGCCTCGGCGGTCACCGTGTCGGTGGCGCCGTGCGACAACTGGATGATCCACGTCGCGGTCGAGCAGATGCAGGCGGGCGACATCATGGTGGTCGCTCCGACCTCGCCGTCGGACGCCGGCTATTTCGGCGATCTCCTCGCCGGCTCGGTGTTGGCGCGCGGCGGCGTCGGCCTGATCATCGACGCGGGCGTCCGCGACATCCGCGATCTGACCGAGATGGGCTTCCCCGTCTGGTCGAAGTGCGTGTCGGCGCAGGGCACGGTCAAGGAGACGCTGGGATCGGTCAACGTGCCGGTCGTCTGCGCCGGGGCCCACATCGAGCCGGGCGACGTGATCGTCGCCGACGACGACGGGGTCTGCGTGGTCAAGCGCGCCGACGCGGCCGATGTGCTGAAGAAGGCGCAGGCGCGCATCGCGGCGGAAGGCGAGAAGCGCGAGAAGCTCAACGCCGGTGTTCTCGGGCTCGACCTCTACAAGATGCGCGAGCGGCTGGCCGAGAAAGGCCTGAAATACGTCTGATCGATCCTCGGCGAGACGAGGACGCGAACGAACCGGAATGCGGGCCGCAGGCTCGACGTAACGCCGGAAGGACGAGGCGATGGATCCGAACTACATGCCGTTCCACCCGAACCCGACGAAGCCGGCCTACGTGCCGCCGGCCGGGGCGGTGGACGCGCACTGCCACGTCTTCGGTCCGGGCGACGTCTTCCCCTACGCGCCGCAGCGCAAGTACACGCCGTGCGATGCGCCGAAGGAGAAGCTCTTCGAATTGCGCGACTTCCTCGGCTTCAGCCGCAACGTCATCGTCCAGGCGACCTGCCACGGCCACGACAACCGGGCGCTGGTCGACGCGCTGAAGGCGTCGGGCGATCTCGCCCGCGGCATCGCCTCGGTCGGGCCGCAGGTCACCATGGCCGAGCTCGAGGAGATGGACGCGGCGGGGGTGCGCGGCGTGCGCTTCAACTTCGTCAAGCGTCTGGTCGATGCGACGCCGAAGGAGGTCTACCTCGGCATCGCCGAGAAGATCGCGAAGCTCGGCTGGCACATCGTCGTCTATTTCGAGGCGCAGGATCTCGCGGATCTCATCCCGTTCCTGAACAGCCTGCCGACGGTGATCGTCGTCGATCACATGGGCCGGCCGGATCTGACCAGGGGTGTCGACCATCCCGATTTCCGCCGTTTCGTCGACCTGATGGCGGCGAACGACAGGATCTGGTCGAAGGTCACGTGTCCCGAGCGGCTGTCGGTCGTCGGGCCGCCTGCCTACGACGATTTCGTCCCCTTCGGCCGGGAGCTGGTGAAGCGCTTCCCCGATCGGGTTCTGTGGGGGACCGACTGGCCCCATCCCAACATGACCACCCACATGCCGGACGACGGTTGGTTGGTGGACATGATCCCGCGCATCGCGACGTCGCAGGAGGAGCAGAGGGCGCTCCTCGTCGACAATCCGATGCGTCTCTACTGGTCGCGATGACGGCGCGGCCCAAGGACCAACCGGGAGGAAGTGTATGTCCACACATACGATCCAGGAAGAGATTCCCGGCACCGTCATGTTCGACGGCCGGATGGCTATGAAGGGCTATGCCCTCAACAAGATGTGCTTCTCGTTCAACAGCGCCGTCAACCGCGAGGCCTTCCGCAAGGACGAAGAGGCCTACATGGAGAGCTACGGCCTGAACGAGCAGCAGAAGGCGGCGATCCGCGCCCGCAACGTGCTGCAGCTCATCGATGCCGGCGGCAACATCTACTATCTCGCCAAGTTCGCCGGCATCTTCGGTCTCTCCGTCCAGGACGTCGGCGCCCAGCAGACCGGTATGACCGTCGAGGAATTCAAGGAATTCCTCCGTAAGCAGGGAGAGTGACCATGGCCGAGATCATCGGAGGCTTGACCTCGTCGCACATCCCCGCGGTCGGCAACGCCTACGCCAAGAAGATGTTCGACGACCCCTACTGGAAGCCGTTCTTCGACGGCTATCCGCCGGTCCACGGCTGGCTGAAGGAGAAGAAGCCGGACGTCGCGGTGGTGTTCTACAACGACCACGGGCTCAACTTCTTCCTCGACAAGATGCCGACCTTCTCGATCGGCGCGGCGCCTTCCTACGAGAACCAGGACGAGGGCTGGGGCATCCCGACCATCGGCTCTTTCGAGGGCCATCCGGAGCTCTCCTGGCACATCATCGAGGGTGTCGTCGGCGACGGCTTCGACGTCTGCTCGTGCCAGGAGATGGCGGTCGACCACGGCTTCACCGTGCCGGTGCAGCTGTTCTGGGGCGACCGCACCGAGAACCCGATCAAGACCATCCCGATCTGCATCAACACGGTGCAGCATCCGCTCGCCTCGCCGAAGCGCTGCTTCGAGTTCGGCAAGGCGATCGGGCGGGCGATCTCTTCCTTCCCGGGCAACGAGAAGGTGGTGATCCTCGGCACCGGTGGGCTGTCGCATCAGCTCGACGGCACCCGCGCCGGGTTCATCAACAAGGAATTCGACCTGATGTGCATGGACAAGATCGTCGACGAGCCGGAGGAACTGGCGAAGTTGTCGATCCACGATCTGGTGCGCGAGGCGGGCGCGCAGGGCGCGGAGTTCATCCTGTGGATGGCGATGCGCGGCGCTCTCGGCGACAAGGTCGCGGAAGTCCATCGCAACTATCACATCCCGATCTCCAACACGGCCGCCGGGCTGATGTTGCTCGAGACGCGGGCGTGAGGCGAGATTTTCGCCGCCGCGTCGTGCCGACAGGCTACGATGCGGCGGTGACCGTTCTCGACGAAGATCCGGTCGGTGGTTCGCCTCCGGCCGGCACGATACGAAGGATCCCGAGCCAGGGGCCCGAAACGAACTCCAGGGAGACGATCATGACGTTTTCGAAGACCACGCGCCGCGGCGCGCTCACCGGTATTTCCGTCGCGGCTCTGGCCCTCATCACTCCGTTCGCGGCGTATGCCGAAGACGTGGTGAAGGTCGGCCTGATCCTGCCGATGACCGGTCCGTCGGCCTCGACCGGCCGCCAGATCAGCCAGGCGGTCGCGCTCTATCAGGCGATGAACGGCACCAAGGCCGGCGGCAAGACGGTCGAAGTGATCGTCAAGGACGACACCGGCGTCGCCGACGTCACCAAGCGTCTCGCGCAGGAGCTGATCGTCAACGACAAGGTCTCGGTGCTCGCCGGCTTCGGCCTGACGCCGCTGGCGCTCGCCACCGCGCCGATCTCGACCCAGGCCAAGGTGCCGCAGGTCGTCATGGCGGCGGCCACCGCCACCATCACCGAGGCCTCGCCCTACATCGTCCGCACCTCCTTCACGCTGCCGCAGGCGACCGTGCCGGCGGCGGATCTGGCCACCAAGAACGGCTGGAAGAAGGTGATCACCCTGGTCTCCGACTACGGCCCCGGCATCGACGCGGAGAAGGCCTTCGGTGCGCAGTTCACCGCCAACGGCGGCACCGTCGCCGCGGCGCTGCGCGTGCCGCTGAAGAACCCCGACTTCGCGCCGTTCCTCCAGCGTGTCGCCGACGAGAAGCCGGATGCGCTCTTCGTCTTCGTGCCCTCGGGCTTCGGCGCCCTGGTGATCAAGCAGTTCGTCGAGCGCGGTCTCGACAAGTCGGGCGTCAAGCTGTTCGGCACCGGCGACCTGCCGGACGACGACCAGCTCGACGGCATGGGCGACGTGGTGATCGGCCTGATCTCCACCCATCACTATTCCGCCGCCCATCCCTCACCGGAGAACAAGGCCTTCGTCGACGCCTACGTGAAGGCGAACCCGGGGCAGCGGCCGAACTTCATGGCGGTCGGCGGCTACGACGGCATGGCGGCGATCTACAAGGCGCTGGAGAAGACCAAGGGCGATGCCGACGGCACCAAACTGGTCGAGGCGATGAAGGGCCTCGCCTGGGTCAGCCCGCGCGGACCGATGTCGATCGATCCGGAGACCCGCGACGTGATCCAGAACATCTACGTCCGCAAGGTCGAGAAGGTCGACGGCCATCTGTGGAACATCGAGAGCGAAGCCTTCGAGAAGGTCAAGGACCCGGTCAAGGCCGCCAAGATGAAGAAGTGAGGCCGGGAGGTGGATCGCGACGCCGTTGCGTCGAGGTCCCCGAGCGGCCGAGCGCAGCTCGGTTCCCTTCTCCCCTTGCGGGAGAAGGTGCCCGTAGGGCGGATGAGGGGTCTGTGCCTCTCCTCCCTCTGCGCCGAAAAGGACCGCCGCGCCCCCTCATCCGGCGCTTCGCGCCCCCTTCTCCCGCGAGGGGAGAAGGGGTCAGCGCCTCCGGCGCGGGGGGACATGCTCCCCGCGCGCGACATCGACCGAATACCGCAGGACACCCGTATGCTGACCATTCTCTTCGACGGCATATCGACGGGCATGTTGCTCTTCGTGCTGGCTTGCGGGCTCGCCGTGACGCTCGGCCTGATGAACTTCGTCAACCTCGCCCACGGCGCCTTCGCCATGGTCGGCGGTTACGTCACCGTCATCGCCATGCAGCGTTTCGGCGTGCCGTTCCTGGCGACGCTGCCGCTCGCCTTCCTGATCGCCGCGGCGATCGGGCTGGTGCTGGAGCGCACGCTCTACGTCCATCTCTACGGCCGTAGCCACCTCGACCAGGTGATGTTCTCGATCGGCCTCGTCTTCATGGCGATGGCCGGAATGGATTGGTTCATGGGGTCGAGCCCGCAGAACGTCATCCTGCCGGAGGCGCTCAAGGGGCGGTTCGACTTCGCCGGGATCGGCATCGGCCGCTACCGCCTGTTCCTGGTGGTGATCTGCGGCATCCTGGCGGTCGCGCTGCAGCTGACCCTGTCGAAGACCCGGTTCGGCAGCCGCCTGCGCGCCGCGGTCGACGATCAGCGGGTGGCGCGCGGCCTCGGTATCCGGGTCCAGACGATCTTCGCCGCAACCTTCGCGGTGGGCTCGGGTCTCGCCGGTCTCGGCGGGGCGCTCGGCGCGGAGATCCTCGGCCTCGATCCCTCCTTCCCGGTCAAGTACATGGTCTTCTTCCTCATCGTCGTCACGGTCGGCGGCACATCGTCGATCGTCGGCCCGTTCCTGGCGGCGCTGATGCTCGGCATCGCCGACGTCGGCAGCAAGTACTACGTGCCGGAGCTCGGCTCCTTCGTCATCTATGCCGTGATGATCGCGGTGCTGATCGTCAGGCCGAACGGGCTCTTCGCCCGCCCGGGCCGGTGAGGAGGATCGAATGACCGACATCACTTCGTCGCTTCCGCCGGTCGCACGGGCGGGTCGCTTCCTGGCCGGAGAGGCACGTTGGTCGTGGCTCGAGATCGGCTTCTGGGTCGTGGCCTTCGGCCTCGCCTTCTTCTTCCGGTCGAACCATCTGCTGTTCGCCGAGATCGCCATCCTGGCGCTCTTCGCCGTGTCGCTCGACATCATCCTCGGCTATGCCGGCATCGTGTCGCTCGGCCATGCCGCCTTCTTCGGCCTCGGCGCCTACACCGTCGGCATCATGGCGCGCAGCGGCTGGGGCGATCCCTTGACCGGGCTCGCGGCAGCGGGGGTGACGGCCGGCATCCTCGGCTTCTTCACCTCGTTCCTGGTGCTGCGCGGGTCGGACCTGACGCGGTTGATGATCACGCTCGGCGTCGCCTCGCTGCTGCACGAGACCGCCAACAAGCTCGACTGGCTGACCGGCGGCGCCGACGGCCTGCAGGGCATGATGGTCGGACCGGTGCTCGGCCGCTTCTCCTTCGATCTCTACGGCACGACGGCCTACGTCTATGCGCTGAGTGTGCTGTTCGTGGTGGTGCTCGGCCTGCGCATCCTGGTCCACTCGCCCTTCGGTCATGCGCTGCGGGCGATCCGCGACAATCCGCTCAGGGCGCGGGCGATCGGCATTCCGGTGAACCGCCGGCTGATCGCCGCCTATACGCTCGCCGCGGTGATCGCCGGCATCGCCGGGGCGCTGCTCGCCCAGACTTCGGGATTCGCCTCGCTCGACGTGCTCGAGTTCCACCGCTCGGCCGACGTCATGCTGGTGCTGGTCATCGGCGGGTCGGGTCGGCTCTACGGCGGCATCCTCGGCGCCATCGTGTTCCGTTTCGCCCAGGACGCGATCTCGACGATCACGCCGCAGTACTGGCAGTTCTGGATCGGTATGGGTCTGGTCATCCTGGTGCTCGCCGGTCGCGATCGGCTGGAGACGGTCGGACGCAAGATCGTCGGCCGCGCCCTGCCGTGGATCGCGAACAAGGAGGCGGCGCGATGACCCTCGCCCTCGAAACCCGCGGGCTGATGAAGTCCTTCGGCGGCCTCATCGCCACCAACGACGTGTCGCTGCAATTGCCGAAAGGGGCGCGGCACGCCCTGATCGGACCGAACGGCGCCGGCAAGACGACGTTGATCAACCTCCTGACCGGCGTGCTGGCGCCGACCTCGGGCGAGATCCTGCTCGACGGCCGCGACATCGGTTCGCTCGGGGTGGAGCAGCGTGTCGGCCTCGGCCTCACCCGCACCTTCCAGATCAACCAGCTCTTCCCCGATCTCACCGCGATCGAAACGGTGGCGCTCGCCGTCTCGGAGCGGCAGGGCCGCGGTGGCGACTGGTGGCGGCGGGTCGGCACCAAGGGGCCGGTGCTCGAGGAGGTGATCGAGGTGCTCGATCGCTTCGATCTCACCGACCGGATGACCGAGCAGACGCGCTACCTGCCCTACGGCAAGCAGCGACTGCTGGAGATCGCGGTGGCGCTCGCCACCAAGCCGCGGGTGCTGCTGCTCGACGAACCGGCGGCGGGCGTGCCGGAGGGCGAGCGCGAGGAGATCCTGAACGCCGTCGCCGATCTGCCGAAGGACGTCACGGTGGTGCTGATCGAACACGACATGGACCTGGTCTTCCGCTTCGCCGAGAGCATCAGCGTGCTGGTCGCCGGCGCGGTGCTGACGGAAGGGACGGTCGCGGAGATCAAGGCCGACCCGCGCGTCAAGGCGGTCTACCTCGGCGAAGGCGAAGTCTGAGCGGGACGAGAGGACGGAAGACGATGGGCAACCTTCTCGAGGTCGAAGGCCTCACCGCCGGCTACGGCGAAGCGGTGGTGCTCGACCGCCTCTCCTTCGTGGTGAAAGAGGGCGAGGCACTGGCGCTGCTCGGCCGCAACGGCATGGGCAAGACGACGACGATCGACAGCCTGGTCGGTGTGACGCGGCGGTTCGCCGGCACCATCCGGCTCGCCGGCGTCGACGTCTCCACCTTCTCGCCGGAGAAGCGGGCGCAGGCCGGCATCGGCTGGGTGCCGCAGGAACGCAACATCTTCAAATCGCTGACGGTCGAGGAGAACATCACCGCCATCGCCCGTCCGGGGCCGTGGACGCTGAGGCGGATCTACGACATGTTCCCGCGGCTCGAGGAGCGGCGCTCCAACATGGGCAACCAGCTCTCGGGCGGCGAACAGCAGATGCTGGCGGTGGCGCGCGCCCTGGCGCTGAACCCCAAGCTCATCCTGCTCGACGAGCCGCTGGAGGGTCTCGCGCCGATCATCGTCGAAGAACTGCTCGCCGCCTTCCGCCGCATCGTGCGGGAGGAGGGGCTCGCCTGCATCCTGGTGGAGCAGCAGCCGCGCAAGGTGCTGGCCGTGACCGACGAAGCGATCGTGCTGGAGCGCGGCGCCATCGTGCTCGAGGCGCCGAGCGCCGAACTCATCGCCGATCCGGCGCGGCTCGAGAAGCATCTCGGCGTCGGTCACTGATGTCGGGCGGGTGAAGCCGGGTTTCCTCCGAAGTTCTGGAGTGTCGGCCCGGTTCGCCGGCACCCTTCGGGCGCGCCTTCACCGACAAAGTTCCGACCGGTCGGTCCGTCATCGGTTCGGCCGGAGGCGGCGGTTGCCGTCTCCGGCCGCCGCGCGCCGATTCACGAGAAGAGGGTGAGGCCGGAGGTCGCGATCGCCCAGGCGGCGATGGCGCCGAAGAGCGCGAAGCCGAGGAGCGAGGTGTGTACCAGCCGGCGTTCGATCGCCGGCTTCGCCGTGGCGAGCGAGGCACGTTGCGGCAGGAGGGCGAGGACGCCCGCCGCGAGCCCGGCGCCGGTGCCGAGGAACAGCGGCAGATAGAGCGCGAAGCCGAAGTGGTGGTACTCGGGCTTCAAGATGCAGAACGGGCAGTGATGGTGCGGCTGCTCGTAGACGTAGGGCGCGATCACCGAGACGATCGCCGCGAGGGCGGCGAGGAACATCGCCAGGCTCGCCGGCCCGTGCAGCATCCGGGCGACGCGAAAGCGCAACGCCGCCACCCCGACGAGGCCGATCGCCGCCAGTCCGCCGAAGAGCAGGACGAGGGCGTGGGTCGGGTCCATGCTCGCCATCTCGCCGCCGGCGCCGGTCGAGGTCTCGCCGAAGAGGCGGCCGCAGCACGAGGTGATGGTGTCGGCCTTCAGGTCGAGGAAGTAGGCGAGCTGCAGGCCGGCTTCGGCGAGGATCAACGGCGCGAGCAGCAGGATGCCGAGGTATTTGACGCGGATCAGCGGATAGTCGCGGCCGCGGTTGTCGACGTGGTCGATCACCAGCCAGACACTCGCGGCGAAGAACACGGCGATCTTGGCCCACAGCGTCGGAAAGCCGTAGACGGAGGCGTTGAGCGTGCCCACCGCGCACATGGCGCCGACGAAGAGGGCGGCCATGCGATCGGCGGTGAAGGCGAAGAGGACGAGCGTCACCGCCTCGACCACCAGAACGAAGGCGACGGCGGTGGAGACGAGATAGGTCACCCGTTCGAGCCGGATCTGCCGTTCGGCGCCGCTCGCCAGATCCCAGTGCCGCACCAGCCGCAGGGCGAAGATCGCCGCGGCGACGATCACCGTTGCGGTCAGGATCGACGCGGCGACGAGGGCGAGATTGGCGGGATGGAAGATCATGGCGTCGCCTCGACGATGCGCCCGTCGGCCATGGCGACCAGCCGGTCGACGAGGGCCGCGCGGGTGATGCGCGGGTCGTGACTGGTGATCAACACCGTCTTGCCCTGCGCCTTGAGATCCGCGGCGATGGTGAGGAACTGTTCGACCCGGGCGCCGTCGAGGCTGGCGGTCGGTTCGTCGGCGATGACCACGGCGGGGTCGTTGATCAGGGCACGGGCGATGGCGACGCGCTGGGATTCGCCGCCCGACAGGGTCTCGACCACGGCGCGAGAACGGTCGGCGAGGCCGAAGTGGTCGAGGAGGGCGAGGGCGCGGTCACGCAGCGCGGCATGGGCGATACCGGTCGGGTAGGCCGGCAGCATGACGTTGTCGAGCGCCGACATGCCGCGGATCAGGTTGAAGCGCTGGAAGACGAAGCCGAAGGTCTTGCGCCGCACTTCGGTGAGGAAGCGCTCCGGGAGGCCCGAGACGAGGTCGCCGTCGATCGTCACGCGGCCGGTGGTCGGGCGGGCGAGGCAGCCGATGACGGTGAGGAGCGTCGTCTTTCCAGATCCGGATGGACCGGCGAGGACGGTGACGCGGCCGTCGTCGATGGTCAGATCGACGCCGCGGACGGCGTCGACGCGAGTGGGCTTGTCCTGGTCGTAGACCTTGGTGACACCGGTGAGTTCGATCATGGCCGCCTCCTCACCGCATCACGACGTCGGGGTCGGCGGTGGCGGTGCGCCAGATCGGCACCTGGATCGCCGCGACATAGGGAACGACGGTCAGCACCGCCAGGGTGGCGAGCTCGAGTGCGTCGATCTCGGGGGTCAGGGGGAAGCGCGGGTAGAGCGTCGACCAACCTTTCAGCACCGGCTCGAACAGCGACGCCGACCACAGAAAGACGTGGGCGTAGGCGGCGGCGAAGCCGAGAAGGAAGGCGGCGAGAGAGATCAGCAGACCCTCCCAGAGCTTCATCAGGATGACGTCGGAGGTCTCCCAGCCGATCGCCTTGAGGATGCCGATCTCGCGCCGTTCCTCGGCCGAGAGGCCCGAGGCCTTGTCGAAGGCGAGGATGGCGAAGGCGACCAGAGCGCCGCCGAGCAAGGCCAGCGCCAAGCCTTCACGCCAGGAGAACAGCGCCTCGGTGGTGCGAATCATGTCGGCGCGGGTGACGAAGCGGTGGCCGGGGAGTTTCACCGAGGCCTTCTCGGCGATGGTCGTCACTTCGCGCGGGTTGGTGACCGTCAGCGCGACGTCGGTCCACACGTCGGGCGGCAGTTCGAAGAAGGCGCGGAAGTCACCCTCCTCGACCAGGACGAGGTCGGTGGAGACCAGCGCCGTGGTCGACGGCAGCACCGCCTTGACCTTCGTCCGCAGGAACTTGCCGGCCGGCGAGACGAGGAAGAGCATCTTGCCGGGCGAGACCTTGCGGGCGCGGGCGACGCCTTCGCCGACGATCGATTCGCCCTTTCCGACGGTGAGGCCGGCTTCGGCCGCGGTCGGCACCTTCAGCGTGTAGTTGGCGGCGCCGGCGCTGTCCCAGAGATAGCCCCAGAGACGCGGTTCGACCCGGCGGACGCCGCGCAGGCCCTTCAGGGCGGCGACGTCGGCGGCGGTCGACATGTCGTGGCGGCCCATCGTCATCGCCTGGGCGGCGATCTCGGGGGCGGCGTCGAGGACGGCGGCGGCCTCGCGGCGCACGGCGGTGCCGAAGAGCATCACCGAGGCGAGGAGGAAGACCACCAGGGCGTAGACGACGATCAGGCCGACGTTCTTGGCCGGACGGCGCAGGAGCGAGGCGACGGCGAAGTCGAGGAGATGTCGGCGGCGTTCGAAGGCGGCGCGCATGGTCACTCCGCGGGGGTTTCGATCCGGCCGCGACCGAGGTCGTGCGGCGGGGCGACGAGCGAGCCCGAGGGGAAGTGCTCGAAGGTGAGGGGGCCGTCCTGGAAGGCGGACTGGAGGTCGGCGAGGGACGGGTTGCGAGTGTAGCGGGCCTCGGTGAAGAGGGCGAGGTCGGTGAGGCCGAGCTCGGCGACCAGCGCCCGCGTCTCGGTCCGACGAACCGCCGCCGCGCCGCCGGAGAGGCCGGCATGGGCGAGCGCCGAGAGGAAGGCACCGGCGAGGACGGCGAAGAGCACGGCGGCCCGGGTCGAACCACGCGCCGGTTCGCGCCGCGCGCTCGGGGAGGTCGCGGTCATTCGAACTTCCCGTCGTCGAGGTTCGCCAAGAGAGCGAGGGTGATCCCGTCCACCCGCAGGCTGCGCTTGCCCTTGTGGTCGACGATGAACTCCTTGGCGTCGGCCTCCACCGGGTGGGGGACGAGTTCGTGGCCCATGGGCCCGTAGACGTCGGAGCCGACGACATAGACCGCGGCGGTGGCGTCGATCATTTCGCCGTCGTAGTAACTCGTCACGCCGATCGTTTCGACCTGTTCGCGGGTGCGGCCTCGGGCCCAGCGCGGCATGTCGAGCAGGTACTTCCACAGGTCCTTGGCGCCGTCGAAATGTTCGAGGTGGCCGTCGCGGAAGCGGATGGTGGCGATCCAGTAGGGGTACTTGGCGACGAACATGCCGCAGACCGGGCAGACGTCACGCTCGCCGGGCTTCGGCAGCTCGACCTTCGCGGCGCGGGCTTCTTCGGCCGAGGCGCCGGTCACCGCGACGCAGGCGAAGCCGCCGAGGGCGCCGAGGAAGGCGCGGCGGTGAAAGCCGGCCGAGGTCTTCGGAGAGAAGGACATGGGCGAACCTCGGTTGAACCGTGGGGGATCCGGCGGCGGCATCCCGCCGCCGGACCGGATCGATCAGTGGGCCGAGCCCATCTTCTTGCGCATCTCGCCGCGGCGCTTGCGCAGCATGATCGTGTCGTCGGCCATCACCAGATAGGCCTTGCGCAGGGCGGCGTCGAAACCGACCACTTCGGCGCCGGCCTTGGCGGAGGCGTCCGCCTTGGCGGCGGCTTCGGCTTTGGCCTTGTCGGCATAGGCCGCGTTCGACACGCGGGTCATGGTGCCCGGCTTCGACGGGTCGATGACGTAGAAGGCCTTGTCGACGAGGACCAGCGGCTTGATCTCGCCGTCGGCGCCGGCGTCGCCGGCATAGATCGCCTTGGGGCCGAGATCCATGTTGAGAGCGAGGCCGACGGCGGCGCAGTGCAGCGAGCAGGTGCCGTCGACGGCGTCGTTGTCGTAGTGGATCAGATGGCGGGTGGCCGAGAACTTCGCCCGCACCATGCCGCAGTAGCGGCAACGCGGGAACTTGGTGGTGTCGTCCTTGGTCGGATCCGCGTCCTTGGGCAGATCCTTGATCAGGCCGTTCTTGTCGGTCCACTCCATGGGCGACATCGGCATGGTTTCGGCGCGCGCCGGGGCGGCGGCGAACAGGGTCGAGACGGCGGCGGCGGCGAGCACGCGGCGGCGATCGATGGTGCGTTCGGTCATATCGGAATTCCCTTGGTTGTCGTGAGAAACATCCGGCACGGCGCATCGCATCGCGAGCGGCCGGACGATCGGGTCAGACGACGAAGGGAAGCGGAGGTCCGCGGGCCGAGCCGTTGCGCTGGATGGCAGGCGCGCGGATCTCGTCGGCGACGACCACGGTGAGGTCGACGAAGACCGTCGGTTCCGGCGCCGGCAGCGCCGGCGGAGCGACCGCGACGGCGTGGGCGGCGAGGGTGGCGGTGACGCAGAGGATGCAGGGCGGGGTCTGCGGCGGGGCGGAGCGGTCGGCGTCGCCGTCGGTATAGAGGATGCTGCCGTCGCCGCGGCACAGCGACAGGAGGCCGACCGCCGTGCCGTCGTCGCGCGGTCCGAAGGAACTCGCCGCCGCCGCACCGAGATGGTCGGCGGAGAGCACCACCTGGAAAACGAGGAGCAGCATCGCGAGGAAGCCGGCGAGCCGGCTTTCGCGCAAGTGTGCCATCGTCGTCAGGTGCCTCGCGGCCATGATCCGTCCCGGTTCCCGGTCGGCGCGGCGCGCCGGCCCACGTCTTCATCGGCGAGAGGCGCCGATCCGCTCTCTTCATTCCATCGGGTGGGCGCGGCGGCATTGACGGGTATCAATCCGATCGCCCCCCGGGGAGGACCGATCGTCGCGCGGAACGGGCCGAAAAGCCCGATCCGGCCCTCCCCGAGGGCGCTCGGCGGCATGTCGAGGGGGCGCCGTCGATGAGAAGCGCCGGGTCGATCGCCGGCCGGAAGCCCCCGGCGCAAGGCGTCATTTCGGATCGAGCAGGCGGGCGTGGGCCGGCGGTTCGGTCGATTCGAACATGTCGGGGAACTGCTCGGTCAGGCGCGGCAGGGCGCTGAGGATCTCGCGCATGTGGCGGCGCATGGCGGCTTCGGCAGCGTCGGGAGAACGCGAACGGAGCGCCTCGACGATGGCGCGGTGCTGGGCGACGAGCACCGAGATCGGCGTCGCCTCGGGCAGGCTGAGGTAGCGGACGCGATCCATCTGGGCGCGGGCGCCTTCGATGACGCGCAGCGCCGGCTCGCAGTCGCAGCACTCGACGATGGCGCGATGGAACTCCTCGTCGAGGTCGTAGAAGTGCCCGGGATCGGCGGACTCCGCCGCTTCCGCCTGGCGGGCGATGAGCCCGTCGAGGCGCTCGAGATCCTCCTCGGTGATCAGGGCGGCGGCGGTGCGCACCAGGGCGCTCTCCACCGCCTCGCGGATGAAGCGGGCGTTGAGCACGTCGCGCACCGAGATCTTGACGACGAAGGTGCCGCGGCTCGGCAACACCTGGAGGAGACCGGCTTCGGCCAGCTTGATGAAGGCCTCGCGCACCGGCTGCCGGCTGACCCCGTAGCGCAGTGCGATCTCCTTCTCCGACAGCGCTTCACCCGGCTTCAGCCGCATCTCGACGATGGCACGGCGAAGCTCGTGGATGATCTGCGGCACGATGGGGGCGGCGAGATTGATCGCGAGATCGGTCGACATGGCGGCTTGCAAAATCCTCACGTTCAGGAATACCATACCGGTATGGTGCCATACCGCAAGAGATCAAGCGGAAGAGCCCAGGGAGGATGAAGACGATGACGCGCTTGTCATACTGGTCCGTCGGTTCGGCGATTTCGGGTTTCGTGACCGCGGTGGCGGTGACGACGTGCCTCGCCGGCGCCGCCGTCGCCCAGACGCAGCTCAACATCAATACCGCTCTGGCCCAGAGCGATCCGATCTACAAGGGCCTCGAGCGCATGCGTGACCGTGTCGCGGAGCGCTCCAAGGGTCAATTGACCATCCGTATCTTCCCCGGCTCGCAGCTCGGCAAGGACGAGGACGTCCTCGAGCAGGCGCGCGCCGGCGCCAATGTCGCGGTGGTCGTCGACGGCGGCCGCATGGCCGTCTTCGTCAAGGAATTCGGCATTCTCGGCGCCCCCTATCTGGCCGAGGGCTTCCAGGGCGTGCGCAAGGTCGTGACCTCGCCGCTGTTCGAGACCTGGGTCGCCAAGCTGAAGGCCACGTCCGGCCATCAGGTGCTGTCGTTCAACTGGTGGCAGGGTGAGCGTCACCTGATCACCAACAAGCCGGTCGCCAAGCCGGCCGACCTCGCCGGCGTCCGCATGCGTACGCCGGGTGCGCCGGTGTGGATGGAGACGATCCGGGCGATGGGGGCCACACCGACGCCGATGGCGTGGGGCGAGGTCTATCCGGCCATGCAGCAGAAGGTGATCGACGCGGTCGAGGCGCAGGATCCGGCCTCGGTCGGCTCCAAGCTCTACGAGGTGGCGAAGTACACGACCAAGACCGGCCACATCAATCTGATCACCGGCATCGTCACCTCCGCCGCGTGGTTCGACGGCCTCTCGCCGGACCTGCAGAAGATCCTGCGCGAGGAATCGCTCGCCGCCGGCGACTACGCCTCGAAGATGACCGAGGACTCCCTCGTCGGCTTCGAAGACACCATGCGCAAGAACGGCATGACGGTCGCGGAAGTGGACAAGACGCCCTTCATCGAGGCCACCAAGCCGGTCTACGACAAGCTCGGCTACTCCGAGCTGCGCAAGGAAGTCGACAAGCTCCTGAAGTGAGACCCGAGCGGGTGACCCCGCCGGGTCGCCCGCCGAACTCGCGTTCGCCCGTGCCGGCGCCGCCAACGCCGCGGCACGGGCGATTCTCGCGGCCGGCGGCGAGGGCCGTCCGGCCGATCACCCGTATCGGGGTTCCCTCATGTCCGCTCTCGTGGCTCGTCTGGAGCTCTTCGCCGCCAAGGCTCTGCTCGCGGCGATCGTCGTGCTCGTCTTCGCCGCCGCCGTCGGGCGCACCTTCGGCTATCCGCTGGTATGGTCGGTCGACGTCGCCCAGCTCCTGTTCATCTGGGTCTGCTTCCTCGGCGCCAACCGGGCGCTGCGACTGAAGACCCACATCGGCGTCGACTTCTTCGTCCGCAATCTGCCGCGTGCCGCCCGCCATCGGGTCGAGTTGGTGCTGGCGATCGTCGTGCTCGCCTTTCTCGGGGCGCTGGCGGTCTCCGGATACAAGCTGACGATGATGAACTGGCAGCGGGTCTACGGCGACAGCGGCATCTCCTACGCCTGGGTGACGGTGGCGGTGCCGGTGGGGGCGGCGATGCTGGCGATCACGCTCGTCGGCCATGTCGTCGGGGCGCTGAGGTCGGGCGGTCTCGTCTTCTATGCCGATCGCACCGTCGATCGCTCCCAAAGCCAGCTCGGGTGAGGCGAACATGCTGATTCTCTGGGGGCTCTTCTTCGTCCTGATGTTCGTCGGCATGCCGGTCGCCTTCGCCATCGGCATCTCCGGGTTCTCGTTCTTCGTGCTCTCCGGCACCATTCCGGTGAGCATCGGTGTGCAGCAGATCGCGACCGCGTCGCAGAGCTTTCCGCTGCTCGCCGTGCCGTTCTTCGTGCTCGCCGGTCACATGATGAACAAGACCGGCATCACCCACCGGCTGATCGCCTGTTCGAACGTGCTGGTGTCGTGGATGTCGGGCGGTCTCGCCCAGGTCTGCATCCTGCTCTCCACCCTGATGGGCGGGGTCTCCGGCTCGGCGGTGGCCGATGCGGCGATGGAGGCGCGGATCCTCGGGCCGAACATGATCCGCTCGGGTTATGCCCGCGGCTTCACCTGCGCCTCGATCGCGGTCGGCTCGCTGATCACGGCGACGATCCCGCCGAGCCTCGGCCTCATCCTCTACGGCTTCGTCGGCAACGTCTCGATCGGCCGGCTGTTCCTCGCCGGGGTCATCCCGGGGCTGCTGATGATGGCGGCGCTGATGGGCGTCGTCTACGTCGTCGCCCGCAAGCGCGACTATCGCGAGGCGCGGGTGTCGAAGCCGACGGGCCGCGAGATCTGGCGGGCGGTGGTCGACGCCAAATGGGCGCTGCTCTTCCCGCTGGCGCTTCTCGTCGGCATCCGCGGCGGCATCTTCACGCCGTCGGAAATCGGTGCCTTCGCCGTCGTCTACGCGGTGGTGGTCGGTGTCTTCCTGCACAAGGAGCTGACGCTGGCGACGGCGCTCGAGGCGCTGGCCGAGGGCGTGCTCGACGTCGGCGTCATCATGCTGATCATCCTGATGTCGGGCATGGTCGGCTATGCGCTGATCTTCGAACAGGCGCCGCAGGTGGTGGCCGAATGGATGCTGGGACTGACCAGCAACCCGCTCGCCGTGGTGGTGCTGATCCTGGTGTTCCTGCTCATCGCCGGCTGTTTCGTCGAGAGCACGGTGCTGGTGCTGCTGCTCACCCCGATCTTCGTGCCGATCGTCACCAAGCTCGGCGTCGACCCGGTGCATTTCGGCATCCTGATGATGTCGATCGTGACGCTGGGGTCGATGACGCCGCCGGTCGGGGTGGCGATGTACACGGTGTGCTCGATCCTCGACACGCCGATCGAGGAGTACACGGTCGAAGCCGTGCCCTTCGTCGCGGCGATCGTCGCGGTGATCGCCTTCCTGGCGCTCTTCCCCGGCGTGGTGCTGTGGTTGCCGAATCTGGTGATGTGACGCGCGCGATGCCGGGCGGTCACACCGGCCGGCGTCAGCGGGCGCGTGACGTCGACCCGCCGTCGTGCGGCGGCGCGACCGTGGCCGCCGCCTTCGGGTGGTGGCCGCGGGCCAACCACTTCGTCGGCAGCATGAACCACGCGGTGGCGAGGTAGAACAGGGCCTCGAACAGCGCGCTGCCGTTCGCCGCCGGGCGCCCGGCGAGGCGGGCGGGGAAGGCGTCGAAGGTGTTGCCGAGCAGATTGCCGAAGAAGATCATGCGGATCAGCAGTTCGATGTCGGCGGCGGTCCTGTCGCCGTAGGCGGCTTTCAATCGCGCCGTCATCTGCGGTTCCGGCCGACGGTCGGTCTCGGCGTAGTGCTGGGCGTAGAGGAGCGCCGGCCGTTCGCGTTCGGAGGCGGAGGCCGCGAACTGCAACTCGAACATGTCGCGGATCTCGTCGTCGCTCAGACCGGAGGCGACGGCGCGTCCGGCGTGGAACCAGCTGCAATAGACGCAGCCGTTGATCGCGGTGACGACGATCATGATCTTCTCGGCGAAGGCCGATCCGATCTCGGGATTGCGGGCGGCGCGCACCAGGGCGGGGAGCCGGCCGAGAAGGAATCCGAGATCGCGCAGCAACAGGGACGGCGTGAAGATTCGCTTGTCGAAGCTGGTGCTGTTCATGACGACCTTCCGGACCCGGCGAGCCTCCCACTCGATAGGACCCGCACTCCCCAGATGGGTGTGGCGACGACCGTCGGCAAGATGGAGACGGCACGACCCGTCACCGGCCACGCGAGGTGGCACTTCCGGGTCTTCGCGGCGGTTCGGAAGGGGATGGTGGGCGTGACAGGGATCGAACCTGTGACCCCTACGATGTCAACGTAGTGCTCTCCCGCTGAGCTACACGCCCGAACCGATCGGTGCCACCCGGAACGGGATCGGGCGGCGAGGTCGCTCTATAACGAGGTCGATCCGGTCACGCAAGCCCGGATGTCGCGCGGGGAAGAAGTTTCTCCCCGCGCTCGAGGGAAGTGCCGGAATTCCGCCGTTTCAGGCGGCGAGCAGCTTCTCGACCTCGCGCACCAGATCGCGCAGGTGGAAGGGCTTGGAGAGGACCTTGGCGTCCTTGGGTGCCTGGCTGTCGGGGTTGAGCGCCACCGCGGCGAAGCCGGTGATGAACATCACCTTGAGGTCGGGGTCGAGCTGGGTGGCGCGACGGGCGAGTTCGATACCGTCCATCTCCGGCATGACGATGTCGGTGAGGAGCAGGGTGAAGGGTTCCTCGCGCAGCCGCTCGTAGGCGCTCTTGCCGTTGTCGTAGGAAACGACGTCGTAACCGGCGTTCGCCAACGCCTTGGCCAGGAAGCGACGCATGTCGTTGTCGTCTTCGGCGAGGATGATACGCGCCATCGGGTCCATTCGATTCTCTTTCCGGGTGGTCTCTCGTATCTCTCCATTGAGACCGATCGCGGTAAATTTACGGTGAAATCCGGTTTCCGCCACATGGCCTTCGCAGAGGTCGATCGACCCGCACGGTGGACAGGGACGACGCGCGGAGGGCAACATGGGGCGGCCCGCGCCGTCGGTGTGGGCGCGAAGGGTCGGAAATCGCCGAAGGAGACGGGTTTGCGGGGAACGGCGGACGACATGCGCATCGTCGAGGGATTCGAGGGGGTGGAGCCCTTCGACCTCGTCTGGCCGGAGCGCGTCACCGCCCCGTGTCTCCTCACCAGCCCCCATTCGGGCCGCGATTATCCCCGTGATTTTCTCGCCACGACCCGATTGGACCGGGTGACGATCCGCCGTTCGGAAGACGCCTTCGTCGACGAATTGTGTCTGGCGGCGGCGGGTGGGCGGCTGCCGGTGCTGGCGGCGCGGTTCCCGCGCGCCTGGCTCGACGCCAACCGGGAACGGCTGGAACTCGATCCGCGGATGTTCACGGGCGTGCTGCCGGCCGGCGCCAACACGCGCTCCACCCGCGTCGCCGGCGGCCTCGGCACCATCCCGCGCATCGTCACCGACAAGGACGACATCTATCGTGGGCCGATCCCGATCGACGAGGCGATGGAGCGCATCGCCCAGGCCTACGAGCCCTATCACGCGACGCTCAGGCGGTCGCTGAGCCGGCTCCACGCACAGTTCGGCCATGCGGTGATGATCGATTGTCACTCGATGCCGTCGACACAGCGCCTCGGCGGATCGGAGGGGCGCATCGACATGGTGCTCGGCGACCGTCACGGCCGCAGCTGTCATCCGGCCCTGACCGAGATGGCGGCGGCATTGCTGCGCGAGGCGGGCTATCGCGTCGCGCTGAACAAGCCCTACGCGGGCGGTTACGTCACCGAGACCTATGGCCGGCCCGACCGTGGCCTGCACGCCTTGCAGATCGAGATCTCGCGCGCCCTCTACATGAACGAGGCGACGATCACCCGCACCACCGGTTTCGCGGCACTGTCGCGCGATTTCGGCCGCTTCGTCGAACAGTTGGTGACGAGTTTCGGGGCGATCTTCGATGATCTGCGTTCGGCGGCGGAGTGAGGCCGGTTCGACGGACGCGTGCCATGCGGCCCTATTTCGCGACGCCGTGTGAAAAAAGAACGGGCCGCGCCCGGGAAGGCAGCGGCCCGAAGTGGGTATTTCAGGGAGGAAACGCCCAGAAGGGCCACGCGGCGACGAGAAGCATCACCGCGATGCAGCAAATATGATATTGCATCGCACAAAAGTCAAGCGGTGCATCGCAGCATCATCGGAGGGGCCGGATTCGGCGGCAAGAGAGAGCCCGGGCGCGGCCGCGCCTGCGACCGGTCGCCTCGATCACGGGTCGATCGGCGGTGTGGGCTTGCATCGATGCGCCGGGCGGCGCAAGACCGTCGACACCCGCCGCCGACCCAGACCGCCGATCCCGAGGTGCGACCGATGAGTGTTCCCGACCCCGCCGATGACCTCGCCCGCTTCCTCGACGACCTCGCCGACGTTTCGGGGCGGGCGATCCTGCCCTATTTCCGCTCGCGGCTGGAGGTCGAGAACAAGCTCGCCGGAGCGGCTTTCGATCCCGTCACCGTCGCCGACCGGGCGGCGGAGGAGGCGATGCGCCGGTTGATCGGCGAGCGCTATCCCGACCACGGCATCCTCGGCGAGGAATACGGGCGCGAACGGGACGACGCCGAACATGTCTGGGTGCTCGATCCGATCGACGGGACGCGCGCCTTCATCTCCGGTCTGCCGGTGTGGGGCACGCTGATCGGCCTCAAGCATCACGGCCGGCCGGTGCTCGGCACCATGCACCAGCCCTTCACCCGCGAGCGCTTCACCGGCGACGGCGAGCGCGCGTGGTATCGCGGCCCCGACGGGGTGCGCGAACTGGCGACGCGGCCCTGCGCGCGGATCGAGGACGCGGTGCTGTTCACCACGACGCCGGCGATGCTGAAGGGCGAGGAGCGGACCGCCTACGACCGGGTCGAATCACGGGTCCGGTTGGCGCGCTACGGGGTCGACTGCTACGCCTACTGCATGGTCGCGGCCGGCTTCGTCGACGTGGTCGTCGAGGCCGGGCTCCAGCCCTACGACATCGTCGCCCTGATCCCGGTGATCGAGGGCGCCGGCGGCGTCGTCACTGCCTGGGACGGCGGCAGTCCCGTCGACGGCGGCCGCATCGTCGCTTCCGGCGGTCGGCGGCTCCACGACGAGGTGCTGCGGCTCCTCGCCGACGCCGGCTGAGGCGGGCGGCGTCTCCGCGTCGACGGGTTCGGCCGGCGACGGTGCGTCGGATTCGACCGCCGCGGACGGCTCTTCCGTGCTCGCGGCCGGCGCGGCGACGGCCGGGGAGGGCGACATTTCGGACGGCGGTTGCTGAGCCGTCTCCGTCGCCGCGGGCTCGGTTCCATTCGTTCCCTCCGTCTCTGCCGCCGCGTCCGCCTCGGACGTCCGGGCCGATGCGGTCTCCGCTGCGGGCGGTGGCAGGGCGATCACCTCGGGGGTGGTCGAAGCGGGGGCTTCGTCGGCCGGAGCTTCGTCGGTCTCTGGGGCGGGCGGTTCGGTGGTCGCCGCCAGGGTGCCGCTCGCGGCGGCAGCAACCGCGGCGAGGGCGGCGACGGCGGCTTGGGCGTCCGCGGGCGAGGCGGCGGATGCATCGCCTTCGGAGGCGACGTCGGCCGGGGCGTCCGGCCGGGTCGCGGGCGCGACGACGTCGGCCGGCGGGGGCGGGGGCTCCGCCGATCGCGGCATCTCCACCGGCGGCGCGTCCGAGCCGGGGACGAAGGCGTCGAAACCGGCCCAGAACTGCTCGCGATAGCGGTCGCGCTCCTTGAGGAGTTCGTGGCGGGCACCGGGGATCACCAGATGTTCGGTGGCGACGGTGCGGGTGGCGAAGGTCTCGATCGCCCGGTTCGACACCACCCGGTCGTCGCCGCAGGCGAAGATCAGGGTGGGCAGGCGCCAGGCGGCGAGCGCGGTGGGGGCGAGGACGCGGTCCATCACCTCGAAAGCGGCGGCGAGCCAGCCGACGGTGGGCGAGCCGACGGCGATCTCGGGATGGCGCCACGACATCTCGGCGCCGCGGGCGTGGCGGACCGGGTCGGAGGTGAGCACGTTCTGATCGAACGGCGTCGTGTGGATCGGCGTGGCGCCGCCGCCGGGCACCCAGTCGGAGCCCATGCCGAGGGCGCGCAGGGTCTTGGTGAGGACGCGGGCGACGGGTTCGGCGGGGCCGACGGTGCCGAGGCCGAGGAACGGGGCGGTCAGCACCATGCGGCGGACGTCGCGGGCGAGGCGGTCGCCGTTCGCCACGGCGACGAGGCCGCCGGTCGAATGAGCGAGGACGTACCAGGGCTTCGGGTGGTTCGGGGCGACGAGGCGAAGGACGGCGTCGAGGTCGAAGTCGTAGGCGGCCATGTCGGTGACGTGACCCTTGCGCGGGTGGCGCGCCAGCCGCTGCGAGCCACCCTGGCCGCGCCAGTCGAAGGTCGCCACCGAGAGGCCGCGGGCCTGCAGGTCGCGGATCGTCTCGAACCAGCATTCGACGTATTCGGCGCGACCCTGGAGCAGGATGACGGTGCCGCGCGGGCGGAAGGCCTCGAAGGTCGCCCAACGGATGCGCACGCCGTCGGCGGCGGCGAGGACGCCGACACGGGCGCCGGGCGGCACCGGGGCGTCGGGGGACTCGATCAGGTGGTCGACGACGTCCATCCGGCACTCCCGGGCGATGGCGGCGAGGCGCGAGAATCGCGTTTCCGCGAGGCGAACCGATCCTCCCCATCGAGATACCCCGGCCCGCGGCGAGGGACAACCGAGGCTCGTTTCACGGCGACCGCGACCTCCTCACGAATTCGATGTGCACCCCTCTTGAAAGACGTCGCGAGCACTCCCATGTCTCGTCTCGTGGATGCCGACAGGATCCATGATGAAATCGCATCCCCCGGCGATTACTGCGATGTGCCTCGGCGGGCGTCGAAGAAGTCGGAAAGCGGGTGCGATCTCGTCGACATGTGTCGCTCAGCGCTTCGGAGGACATCACATGCGTATCGACTTCTCTCCGCTCTATCGTTCCACCGTCGGTTTCGACCGCCTCTTCTCGTTGATGGACGCCATGGGCGCCGGCGAGACTTCGCAGCCGAGCTATCCGCCCTACAACATCGAGCGGACCGGCGAGAACGCCTATCGCATCACCATGGCCGTCGCCGGCTTCGGCGAACCGGATCTCGCGCTCGAAGTGAAGGAAGGCGTGCTCGTGGTGAAGGGCGAGAAGGCGACATCGGAAGAGAACAAGGAGCTTCTCTATCGCGGCATCGCGTCGCGCAGCTTCGAGCGCCGCTTCCAGCTCGCCGACCACGTGGTGGTCCAGGGCGCCAAGCTGGAGAACGGCCTGCTCCATATCGATCTGGCCCGTGAGGTGCCGGAGGCGATGAAGCCGCGCCGCATCCCGATCGCCGCCGCGGCTCAGGCCAAGACGATCGAAGCGCCCACCACCGCGGCCGCGCCGACGGTCGAAGCCGCCTGAGGCACGAATCATGGAAATCCACGGCCGACCCCTTCCCTCCCCCCCGTAGTTCGGCCGTGGTGAGCCCGATCGCCCCCCGATCGGACGCCCCGGAGCCGCCCCGTCCACCGCAAGGTGGGCGGGGCGGTCTTCTTGTGGACCTTCGCCGCCTCGTCCACCGCAAGGTGGGCGGGGCGGTCTTCTTGTGGACCTTCGCCGCCTCGTCCACCGCAAGGTGGGCGGGGCGGTCGCGTTTCGGGGGTGGGGCGGATTGGGGGTGTGGCCCGCGCCTCGATCGCGACGGGACGGGACACGGGAAAGGTTCACGCTGCGCTGCGAAACGGCTAAGGGTGCTTTCGCCGCGACGCGGGTGCGTCGTCGGTCCGCCAGCGAACGCAGGGGCAGCCCGTGATCCGCCACGTCGTCTTCTTTTCGGTCCGTGACGCCGCCGACGCCGATCGCGTCGAGGCCGGATTGCGGCTCCTGGAGCGCAATCCGCATGCGCAGCGGTTGGCGATCCGGCGCAATCTCAAGTGCGACGCGTTGTCGGGCGAGGTCGATTTCGTCGTCTACGGGGAATTCGCCGACGAGGCGGCGCTCGCCGCCTACAAGGCCGATCCGACCTATGCGCAGTCGATCGCCGCGGTGCGGCCGCTGCGCGATCTGCGCATCGCCGCCGATTTCGAGCTGGACTGAGCGCGGGCGGCGCGGGTCGGCTCCGCCGCTCGGTGAGGCGCGTCACGGCTTCGCCAGTTCCGCCAGGAAGGCGTCGACGTCGTCGGTCGTGGTGGCGAAGCTCGTCACCAGCCGGTAGAGAGCTTCACCTTCGGCGAGGCGGTCCTCGGGGGCGAGGCCGGCGGTCGACCACGGGTGGAAGCGGGCGCCGGCGGCGGTGAGGTGCTCGGCGGTCGCCGGGGCCATGGCGACGAAGACCTCGTTGGCCTGGGGTTCCCAGGCGAGGCGGGCGGAGTTCGAGCGAGCGATGCCGGCGGCGAGACGGTCCGTCATGGCGTTGGCGTGGGCCGCGAGTTCCAGCCAGTGGCCATCGTCGAGCCAGGCGTCGAACTGCGCGGCGACGAGGCGGTGCTTGGAGATCAGCTGGCCGGCGCGCTTGCGGCGGAAGGCCAGTTCCTCGCGTTTCTCCGAATCGAACGAGACGATCGCCTCGGCCATCAGGCAGCCGCCCTTGGTGGCGCCGAAGGAGAGGACGTCGACGCCGGCCTTCCAGGTGACTTCGGCGAGGCTGCAGCCGAGCCGGGCGACGGCGTTGGCCAGCCGCGCCCCGTCCATGTGGAGGGCGAGGCCGTGGCGGTGGGCGACGTCGGCGAGGGCGGCCACCTCGGCGGGGGTGTAGATGCGGCCGCTCTCGTTGGCCTGGGCGATGGAGAGCACCGCGGGCTTGCCGTGGTGGACGCCGATCGGCCAGGCGGCGAGGCGGTGGCCGAGGTCGCGCGCGTCGATCTTGCCGTGGCGGCCGGGGAGGGTCACCGTTCGGGTGCCGGCGAAGAACTCGGGCGCGCCACATTCGTCGACGGCGAGGTGGCCCTCCTCGTGGATGACGAGTTGGCCCCAGGGCGGCGCGAAGGTGGCGACCGACAGCGCGTTGGCGGCGGTGCCGGTGGCGACGAGGAAGACGTCGACGTCGCGCTCGAAGGCCGCGGCGAAGCGGGCTTCGAGCCGGCGCGTGAACTCGTCGTCGCCGTAGGCGGGCTGCGGGCCGACGGCGCCGGCTTCCGCCAGGGCGGCGAGGACTTTCGGCGAGGCGCCGAACCAGTTGTCTGACGAGAAGATCATGGCGCGACCCTCGCACCGCCCGAGCGCCGGCGCAAGCGACCGGCGAGCGGGACAGGGTGGCGTATCGGTCGGCGTGATCCGCCGGTCAGCCGTATTGCATCAGCCCGCCGCCGAAGGACCAGTTCTCGGCCTTCACCTCGACGAGGTTCACGAACACGTCGTCCGGGCCGACGCCGGGCGCTACGGCCAATTCGCGGGCGATGGCGGCGTAGAGGGCGCGCTTCTGGTCCTTGGAGCGGGTATCGTTACAGGTGATGCGGACGAAGACCGTGGCGTCGGAGCGGGCGACGCCCGGATAGGTTCGGTCGTAGACGATCTCGTCCGGCCCGTGACGGGTGAGGAGGCAGAAGCGGTCGTTCTCCGGCACGGCGAACGTTTCCCGCATGGCGCGGTAGACGGCGTCGAGGATTTCGGCGTCGTGGCCGACCCAGGCGTCGGCGGCGAGCGAGACTTGGACGAGAGGCATGGCGGCGGGTCTCCCACGGCGATCGGGATCGATCGGCGAGAGGATCCCGCCGACCGAGCGTCGGGTCCAATTCGCATGCGTGATTTCACCGATGAACGGATGCGATCGCCCGGCGATCGGCCGAAGTGTGGGCGAATCTCGAGCAGATCGTGGCGAACTGCCGCTTGCGGGAACGGCGGATTTCTGCGATCTTCCGCTCGGAAGAAATAGGACAGCAAGACTGACCTATTTTTCGGAAATGGACGGAAAGCGGCGGATTTCTGCGGTTTTTCGACATGGCCGGCGCGGCTCGGGGTATGCGCTCGGTGGTCTCTTCCGGGAGGGAAGGGGTGCGAAGCGGATCTGCGACGCCGTGGCTCGATCGGGTGGCTCCACCCGGATCCGCGCCCCGCTCCGCGATCTCGACCGAGACCGTGGGCCGGGGATGCGCGCGTCCGAGGATGGGCCGATGACCACCTGCCGCCCCCCACGCCCGGGACGCGGCGAACTGCGAGGATGGGTCCCATGGAACGGATCTCGCCGGAAGGCTTCCCGAGCATCGAAGCTCGTGAGGTGATCGCCACCACCGAGACCGCGGCGGTCGCGCCGCAGACGGTCGCGACGACCTCGGCGCTGCCGAAGGCCCAGGGCATGTTCGACCCGTCCGAGAACCGGGACGCCTGCGGCGTCGGCTTCGTCGCCGACATCAAGGGCCGCAAGAGCCACGGCATCGTCGAGGATGCGCTCTACGTGCTCGAGAACCTCGAGCACCGCGGCGCCGTCGGCGCCGATCCGCTGATGGGCGACGGCGCCGGCATCCTGGTGCAGATCCCGCATCGCTTCTTCTCGGAGGAATGCGCGAAGCTCGGCTTCCCGCTTCCCGAGGCCGGCAAGTACGCCATCGGCCAGATCTTCCTGCCGCGCGACGCCGCCGAGCGCGACCGGGCGGTGGCGATCATCGACCGCTGCATCGAAGCCGAGGGCATGAGCGTGCTCGGCTGGCGCGACGTGCCGGTCGACAACTCCAAGCTCTCCGAGGGCGTCAAGGCGACCGAACCGGTGCAGCGTCAGGTGTTCATCGGCTGCATCGCCCCGGGCGCCACCCAGGAGGACTTCGAGCGCAAGCTCTACATCGCCCGCAAGCTCCTGTCCGGCGAGGTCTACGAGGCCGACTGGAACGGCGCGACCAAGCGTGATCTCGACAGCTTCTACGTCGTGTCGCTGTCGAGCCGCACCGTCGTCTACAAGGGCATGTTCCTGTCCTATCAGGTCGCGGCCTACTATCCCGACCTCGCCGACGAGCGCTTCGAGTCGGCGCTGGCGCTGGTGCATCAGCGCTTCTCGACCAACACCTTCCCGTCGTGGAAGCTCGCCCATCCCTACCGGATGGTCGCCCACAACGGCGAGATCAACACGCTGCGCGGCAACGTCAACTGGATGTACGCCCGTCAGGCGACCACGACCTCGAAGGTGCTCGGCGACGACATCGAGAAGATCTGGCCGATCTCCTACGAGGGCCAGTCGGACACCGCCTGTTTCGACAACGCGCTCGAGTTCCTGGTGCGCGGCGGCTATTCGCTCGCCCATGCGGCCATGACCCTCGTTCCCGAGGCGTGGTCGGGCAACCAGGTGATGGACGACGAGCGCAAGGCCTTCTACGAGTACCATGCCGCGCTGATGGAGCCGTGGGACGGCCCGGCGGCGGTCGCGTTCACCGATGGCCGCCAGATCGGCGCGACCCTCGACCGCAACGGCCTGCGTCCGGCCCGCTACATCGTCACCGACGACGATCGCGTCATTCTCGCCTCGGAAGCCGGCACCCTGCCGGTGCCGGAGGAGAAGATCGTCTCCAAGTGGCGCCTGCAGCCGGGCAAGATGCTGCTGATCGACCTCGAGGCCGGCCGCATCATCTCCGACGACGAGATCAAGCGCACCATCGCCACCGCGCATCCCTACGGCACCTGGATCGAAGAGACCCAGCTGGTGCTCGAGGACCTGCCGGCGGTGGAGCCGCGCGCGCCGCAGACGCTGGAGAGCCTGCTCGATCTGCAGCAGGCCTTCGGCTACACCCAGGAGGACCTCAAGGTCCTCTTGCCGCCGATGGCCGTCACCGGCCAGGAAGCGGTCGGCTCGATGGGTACCGACACGCCGATCTCGGCGCTGTCGGACAAGTCGAAGCTGCTCTACACCTACTTCAAGCAGAACTTCGCCCAGGTGACGAACCCGCCGATCGACCCGATCCGCGAAGAACTCGTCATGAGCCTGGTGTCGTTCATCGGTCCGCGTCCGAACCTCTTCGACCTCGAAGGCGAGAAGGCTCAGAAGCGGCTCGAGGTGCGTCAGCCGATCCTCACCAACGAGGATCTGGAGAAGATCCGCACGATCGGCGACAACGAGGATTCGGGCTTCAAGTCGATCACCATCGACATCACCTACCCGGCCGCCAACGGCGCCGCCGGCATGCGTCCGGCGCTCGAGGCGATCTGCATCCAGGCGGAAGCCGCGGTCAGGATGTCGGCTGCCGGTCAGGTCTACAACATCATCGTGCTCTCCGACCGCATGACCGGCCGGCAGCGCATCGCCATTCCGGCGCTGCTCGCCACCGCCGCCGTGCACCACCATCTGATCCGCAAGGGCCTGCGTACCCGCGCCGGCCTGGTGGTCGAATCCGGTGAGCCGCGCGAGATCCACCACTTCGCCTGTCTCGCCGGCTACGGCGCCGAGGCGATCAACCCCTACCTCGCCTTCGACACGCTGATCGCGATGAAGGGCCAGTTCCCGGACGACGTCGACGAGCACGAGATCGTCTATCGCTACATCAAGTCGATCGGTAAGGGTCTGCTCAAGGTCATGTCCAAGATGGGCATCTCGACCTATCAGTCCTATTGCGGCGCCCAGATCTTCGACGCGGTCGGCCTCAAGGCGGCCTTCGTCAAGGAGTTCTTCTTCGGCACCGCGACCAAGATCGAGGGTGTCGGTCTGACCGAGGTCGCCAAGGAGACGGTCGAGCGTCACGCCAAGGCCTTCGGCGGCGATCCGGTGCTGACCGACATGCTCGAGGTGGGCGGCGAATACGCCCAGCGCGTCCGCGGCGAGGCCCACGTGTGGACCGCCGGCACCATCGCCGGCCTGCAGCACGCGGTGCGCTCGAACTCCTTCGAGAAGTTCCAGGCGGAGTTCTCCAAGCCGATCGACGAGCAGAACGAGCGGCTGACCACCATCCGCGGCCTCTTCCGCATCAAGTCGGCCGAGGAGATCGGCCGGACCGCGATCCCGCTCGACGAGGTCGAGCCGGCGGTGGAGATCGTCAAGCGTTTCGCCACCGGCGCGATGTCCTACGGCTCGATCAGCCGCGAGGCCCACACCACGCTCGCCATCGCCATGAACCGCATCGGCGGCCGGTCGAACACCGGTGAGGGTGGCGAGGAGGCGGATCGCTTCAAGCCGCTGGCCAACGGCGATTCGATGCGCTCGGCGATCAAGCAGGTCGCTTCCGGCCGCTTCGGCGTCACCACCGAGTATCTGGTCAACTCCGACCAGATGCAGATCAAGATGGCGCAGGGTGCCAAGCCCGGCGAAGGCGGTCAGTTGCCCGGCCACAAGGTCGACGCGGTGATCGGCAAGGTCCGCCACGCCACCCCCGGCGTGCAGCTGATCTCGCCGCCGCCGCACCACGACATCTATTCGATCGAGGATCTGGCGCAGCTGATCTTCGACCTGAAGAACGTCAACCCGGCCGGCGAAGTGTCGGTGAAGTTGGTCTCGGAGGTCGGCGTCGGCACCGTCGCCGCCGGCGTCGCCAAGGCGCGCGCAGACCACATCACCATCTCCGGCTTCGAGGGCGGCACCGGCGCGTCGCCGCTGACCTCGATCAAGCACGCGGGTTCGCCGTGGGAGATCGGCCTCGCCGAGACCCAGCAGACGCTGGTGATCAACGGCCTGCGCTCGCGCGTCGAGCTCCAGGTCGACGGCGGTCTGCGCACCGGACGTGACGTCGTCGTCGGCGCCATGCTGGGTGCGGACGGCTTCGGCTTCGCCACCGCGCCGCTGATCGCGGCGGGCTGCCTGATGATGCGCAAGTGCCACCTCAACACCTGCCCGGTCGGCATCGCCACCCAGGACCCGGTGCTGAGGAAGCGCTTCCACGGGGCACCGGAACACGTGATCAACTACTTCTTCTTCGTCGCCGAAGAAGTGCGCCGCATCCTGGCGTCGCTGGGCTTCGAGAAGCTCACCGACATCACCGGCCGCACCGACCTCCTCGACAAGCGGAAGTCGATCGCCCACTGGAAGGCCAAGGGCCTCGACTTCACCCGGCTGTTCCACATGCCGGAGGCGGCCGAGAGCGAGCGTCGTCGCACCATCCGTCAGCAGCATCCGATCGACACCGTGCTCGATCGCAAGCTGATCGCGGAAGCGGCTCCGGCGCTCGAAGCGAAGCGGCCGGTCCGGATCGACACCGAGGTCAAGAACGTCGATCGCTCGGTCGGCGCCATGCTCTCGGGCGAGGTCGCCAAGCGCTTCGGTCACGCCGGCCTGCCGGAGGATACGATCCACGTGACCCTCACCGGTACCGCGGGTCAGGCCTTCGGCGCCTGGGCGGCGCGCGGCGTGACGCTGGAACTGGTCGGCGACGGCAACGACTACGTCGGCAAGGGCCTGTCGGGCGGTCGCCTGATCGTCAAGCCGAACCCGATGTCGCGGATCGTGCCGGAGAAGTCGATCATCGTCGGCAACACCGTGCTCTACGGGGCGATCGAGGGCGAGTGCTACTTCCGTGGCTTCGCCGGCGAACGCTTCGCGGTGCGCAACTCGGGTGCCATCGCGGTGGTCGAGGGCGTCGGTGATCACGGCTGCGAGTACATGACCGGCGGTATCGTCGTGGTGCTCGGTCCGACGGGCCGCAACTTCGGCGCCGGCATGTCGGGCGGCATCGCCTATGTGCTCGACGAGGACGGCTCCTTCGCCAAGCGGGTCAACCTGTCGATGGTCGAGCTCGAGCCGGTTCCGGAAGAGGACATCCTGCTCGAGAAGCTGCACCATCAGGGTGGCGACCTCGACTTCAAGGGCAAGGTGGACGTCTCCGGCGACATGACCCGTCACGACGACGAGCGGCTGTGGCAGCTCATCTCCAGCCATCTCCACTGGACCGGCTCGGCCCGGGCCAAGGAGATCCTGGAGCACTGGGAGGTGTTCCGGCCGAAGTTCGTCAAGGTGATGCCGGTCGAGTACCGCAAGGCGCTCGAGAAGATGCAACAGCGTCAGGCAGCCGAGTGATCGGACGGAGTTGATGGAGACCGGAGGCGAACCTCGGTTCGCCTCAGATGGACACCGGAGGCGAACTTCCGTTCGCCTCCGCCCGGATCAGACCCCGGCGGTGGGTCCCTCGAACGGCGCGAAGCGCCTCGGGACCCCCGGCCGGAGAAGCAAAGGAACGGAGTGACACGATGGGCAAGGTCACCGGCTTTCTCGAGTACGATCGCCAGGAGCTGAAGTACCAGCCGGCGGCGGATCGTATCCGCCACTACAAGGAGTTCACCCTGCCGCTGGCCGACGCCGACGTCGAGCGGCAGGCGGCGCGCTGCATGGAATGCGGCGTGCCCTATTGCCACCGCGGCTGTCCGGTCAACAACCAGATCCCCGACTGGAACGATCTGGTCTACGACGGCGACTACGAGACCGCGGCGGCCAACCTGCACTCGACCAACAACTTCCCCGACTTCACCGGTCGGATCTGCCCGGCGCCCTGCGAGGCGTCGTGCACGCTCAACCTGTTCGACGCGCCGGTCACCATCAAGACCATCGAGGCGACGATCTCGGAGAAGGCGTGGACCAACGGTTGGCTCGTGCCGCAGCCGGCGAAGGCCAAGACCGGCAAGAAGGTGGCGGTCGTCGGCGCCGGCCCGGCCGGCCTCGCGGCGGCGCAGCAACTGGCGCGCGTCGGTCACGACGTCCACGTCTACGAGAAGAACGCCAAGGCCGGCGGCCTGCTGCGCTACGGCATCCCCGACTTCAAGCTCGACAAGGGCGTGGTCGAGCGCCGGGTGAAGCAGCTCGTCGACGAAGGTGTCGAGTTCCACTTCAACACCACCGTCGGGCTCGACGTGTCGGCGCAGGAACTGGTCGATCTCTACGATGCGGTGCTGCTCACCGGTGGCGCCGAGAAGCCGCGCGATCTGCCGGCGCCGGGCCGCAACCTCGGTGGCATCCATTTCGCCATGGAGTTCCTGCCGCAGCAGAACCGTCGCGTCTCGGGCGAGCCGCTCGGCGAAGTGGCGCCGATCCTGGCCGGCGGCAAGCACGTCGTCGTCATCGGCGGCGGCGACACCGGCTCGGACTGCATCGGCACCTCGGTGCGTCAGGGCGCGCTGTCGGTCACCCAGCTCGAGATCATGCCGCGTCCGCCCGAGAAGGAGGACAAGCTCGCAACCTGGCCGAACTGGCCGATCAAGCTCCGGACCTCGTCGAGCCACGAGGAGGGTGCGGAGCGTCTGTTCGGCGTCACCGCGACCCGCTTCGAGGGGGCCGACGGCCGTGTCACGGAAGTCCACATCGCCGAGGTCGACGCCAGGTTCCAGCCGATCGCCGGCACCGAGAAGGTGCTGAAGGCCGATCTGGTGCTGCTCGCCATGGGTTTCGTCTCGCCGGTGCACGAGGGCATGATCGATGCGCTCGGCGTCGCCAAGGACGGTCGCGGCAACGTGAAGGCGACCGAGGACGACTATGCCACCTCGATGCAGAAGGTCTTCGCCGCCGGCGACATGCGCCGCGGCCAGTCCCTGGTGGTGTGGGCGATCCGCGAGGGCCGTCAGGCCGCTCGTTCGATCGACCTGTTCCTGATGGGCCGGACCGAACTGCCGCGCTGAGCGACGCGAGGCGAGCGTGATACCGAGCCCACGAAGTTCCGACCTGTTCGGAACTTCATGGGCGAAGGCAAGCCCAAATGGGCGTCGGCCGGTCAGGCCGAAACTCACGAAATTCGGACGAGTCCGAATTTCGTGGACCCGGTATGAGACATCATGGCGCGTCATCTTCGGGTGGCGCGCCGTCGTCGTTTCGGGAGGCGGTCGATGGCCGCGGGGGACGCGCTGCGCCTCAGGGGGCGCGGCGGGAGTGGTCGTCGACGCGGCCGGCGGGGGTTTCGATCGGCAGGCCCTCGACGAGGCGGCGATGCGCCGGGGTGTCGGCGACGGGATAGCCGCCGGGCAGGTATCGGATCTCCTGCGGTCGACCGGCGCCGCCGGCGAGGCCGCCTTCGCCGTCGGGGCCGGCCACCTTGCCGAGGGGGACGATCGGACCGATGGTCGTCCACGGTGCGGGCGGCAGCGGCGGCGGACCGGCGACGATCGCTTCTTCCGCCCGGGGTTCGATGCGCGGCTCCTCGGGCAGCGACATCAGCGCCGGGATCGATCCGCCGCGCATCACCTTGCGGATCTCCTGCTCGACGAAGAAGGCGAGCTTCCTCTGGCCGGCGCGGGTGAAGAGCACGCCGTCGTTGGTGCGCAGCTTCTTGATCTGGCCTTCGACGTCGGGACCGGTCGGGGTGTAGTGGCCCTCTTCGTCGGTGAAGGCGTTCCAGATGTCGACGAAGCCGCCGCCGGACGCCTGGACGCGCGGCCGGATCATGTCGTTGAGGGACGACAGGAAGGCGGCGTAGGCGGCGCGCGCGGTGGGGCGACGATCGGGGTCGGAGGTCGGCGGCAGGCCGACCCACCAGAACGGTTTGCCGGTGGCGCGGATCTCGGCGATCAGCTTGTCGAGGCGCTCGCCGTAGACCCTGGTCCATTCCTCGCCCGCCACTTCGAGGCCCTTGGCGCCGGGGACGGGGATGGTCTGATAGTCGTTGACGCCGAGCATGACGACGATCATGTCGGCCTTGTTCTCGGCGAACACCTTCGTCGCCATCGTGCTCCACTCGCCGTCGTTGTCGCGGGTGAGGCCGGAAGCGTTGCGCGACTTGGCGACGACGACGATCGACGGCTCTTCGGCGAAGGCCATCTGCAGACCGTAGCCCAGGCCCTGGGCCTCGATGTCGCCGATGACCAGCACCGTCTGGGCGTCCGGGTTCTTCGGCACTTCGACGATCTTGGGCTCGACCCGCTTCCTCGGCGGGGCGACCACATCCGGCGGAGCCGGCGGCAAGCGGCGTTGCTGGGGAACGCCGAAGAGGGCACGGAAGAAGCCGCCGATCGGATCGACCTGAGCGGCGGCCGGAGCGCTTCCCGACGCGGCGAACAGCGCCACCATCAATAGGATCAGTGCCGTCCGGACACCACGCATCGCCGTCTCGCCTCGTCCCGTGACGATCCGCGCACCGCCGCCGGTGCCGGATTCGTCGCGACGGACAGTCTAGTGCAGAATCGGGCGAAACGAGTACAGGCGCCGCGGGTCGCGTCGATCGGTCTCGACGAGGCGCGGATCAGCCGCCGCGCAGGCGGGCGAGGACCTTGTCGGTGGGATAGCCGTCGGCGGGCGTCATGCCGACCGACTTCTGCCAAGCCTGGATCGCTCCGCGAGTCTTGTCGCCGTAACGGCCGTCGGCACCACCGGTGTCGAAGCCGAGGGCGGTCAGGCGCTCCTGGACCTCCTGGGTCTCGCTCAGCGTCAGCGAGCGCTCGTCCACCGGCCAGGGCCTGACGAACTTGCCCTCGCCGCGGATCTTGTCGCCGAGGTGGCAGATCGCCAGAGCGTATTTCGACGAAGGGTTGTAGGACTTCACCGCGTAGAAATTGCGGGTCAGGGCGAAGGCCGGCCCCTTGGCGCCGGCGGGCAGGTAGATGCGCGCCACGGTGTCGGGGTGGGAGAAGGCCTTGCCGTCGGCGCGGCGCAGGCCGAGCGCCGTCCACTGGGCGAAGGTCTTCTGGGTCTTGCCGTCGGCATGTGCGTGGTCGAACTTCGGGGTGAAGTCGACCTCGTGACCCCAGGCTTCGCCGCGCCGCCAGCGGCCGCGCTCGACCAGGTAGCGGGCGGTGCCGGCGAGCGCGTCGTCGGGCTTGCCGAAGGGATTGATGCGGCCGTCGCCGTCGAAGTCGACGCCCATGTTGAGCCAGACCTCGGGCATCCACTGGGTGTGGCCCATGGCGCCGGCCCAGGAGCCGATCATCTGGTCGGGCTCGGCCCAACCGCGGTCGACGATGATCAGCGCGTTGATCAGTTCCTGCTCCCAATAGCTGCGGCGACGGGCGTCGCCCCAGGCGAGCGCGGAGAGGCAGGGGATGACCTTGCGCATGTACTTGGCGGAGACGGCGAGATCGCCGAACGAGCTCTCGAGCCCCCACAGGGCGCACAGGGTATAGCGGTCGACGCCGTATTTCGCTTCGATGCGATCCCACAGCGCGGCGTATTCGCGGATCCGCTTCTTGCCGGTCTCGACGTTGTAGTCGCTGGTGCGGCGTTCGATGTAGCGCCAGATCGGTTCCTGAACCTCGGGCTGGGCGCGGTCGAACTTGTAGACGGCGGTGTCGGGGACGGTCGCGGCCATGACCCTGTCATAGGTCGCACCCGAGACACCCTTGGCCAGGGCCCGGGGACGGAAGCGGCCGACCCATTCGGTGAAGCCGGTGTCGGCGACCGGACCCGGTTCGTCGGCGGGTGTGCCGATCGAGCCGGTCTCGGCCTTGGCGACGCCGAGGCCGGCCATCGGCGACGACGAACAGGCGCCGAGCGCCAGCGAACCGGCGCCGATCAGGAAGGCCCGTCGGCGCAGCGCGAGGTCGAGCAGGGTTCCGTCGAAACGGCGCGGATCGGACATCGCGAAGTCTCCCGGGGCGGGTGTGGGGCGGCGGCGCTCGCCGTCGGCACGCCGGCTGATCTCCCGGTGATCATGGTTAATTCGAACTTAACACCGTCTTAACGCCGCTTCCTCATGATTTCGCCGCGGTTTCGGAAGAATCGCACGCCGTCGCATCCGTCGGTGACGCATCGTGAGCGGTGCGCTTGCCGGGCTCGGGGCGATGGATTACGCACAAGGCGGCGCGCCACGATCGGTGATGCGTCGACGAGAGTCCACAGGCGAGAAAGTCCTCGGAATGACGAAGAAGATCCGCAAAGCCGTGTTCCCCGTCGCGGGCCTGGGGACCCGCTTCCTGCCCGCCACCAAGGCGATGCCCAAGGAGATGCTGACCGTCGTCGACAAGCCGGTGATCCAGTACATCGTCGACGAGGCGCGCGAGGCGGGGATCGAACACTTCATCTTCGTCACCGGCCGCAACAAGGCGGTGATCGAGGACCATTTCGACCTCGCCTACGAGCTCGAGGCGACGCTCAGGTCGCGCGGCAAGAAGGCCGAACTCGCCATCCTCGACGCCCAGCGGCCGCCGCCGGGCACGACCTCCTTCACTCGCCAGCAGGAGCCGCTCGGCCTCGGCCACGCGGTGTGGTGCGCGCGCGATCTGGTCGGCGACGAGCCCTTCGCGGTGATGCTGCCCGACATGATCATGAAGGGCCACACCAAGAGCTGCCTCGCGCAGATGACCGACGTCTTCCACGAAACCGGCGGCAACGTCGTCGCGGTCGAGGAGTGCCCGCCCGAACTCGCGCATCAGTACGGCATCGTCGGCGTCGGCGACGCCAAGGGCGAGGCGTTCCGCATCACCTCGATGGTGGAGAAGCCGCCGAAGGGCACCGCGCCGTCGAACCTCTTCATCAACGGCCGCTACATCCTGCAGCCGCGGATCTTCGAACTGCTCGAGACCCAGGAGCGCGGCGCCGGCAACGAGATCCAGCTCACCGACTCGATGCGCGCGCTGATGGACGAGGATGCCTTCTGGGGCGTGCGCTTCGAGGGCAAGACCTACGACTGCGGCTCCAAGGTCGGCTTCCTCGCCGCCAATGTCGCCTACGGACTGGAGCGCAAGGATCTCAGGGCGGAATTCCGCGCCGAGATCGAGGCGATTCTGAAGGGTCTGTGAGGTCGTTCACGACGAGAAGACGTTTCGGCCGGCGTCGCGAGACGCCGGCCGTTTCGTATCCGAGGGCCGGCGGCGATCGGCGTCAGCGCTGCAGGCGGACGCCGACCATGACCGTCGCGACATCGTAGTCGGCGCCGGCGGAGGTGGAGACGTAACGCGTCAGGCCGCCCTTGACGAAGGTCTGGATGTTCCGGTCGATCTTGTAGGTGAGGCCGGAGGAGAGCGTCACGGTGTCCTCGCGCAGAGACGTCCCGACATAGCGCTTGTCGGCGACCGCCAGCCCGGCGGAGGCGACGAGATCGGGGCGGAGCGCGTGGTCGACCGAGACGCCGACGGTGCGCGAGACGGCGCCGGGGGAGGTCGCCAGAGTGGTCGGCTCGAAACTCGTCTTGGCGTCGAGCTTGACGCTGGTCAGGCGGGTCGGCGACCACACCAACGATCCGTCGAGGAGCCAGCCGGAGATGTCGGGCAATGTGCCCTTTTCGGGACGCTCGACGCCCCAACCGGTCGACAGTTCGCCGCGCAGCATCGGACCGAGGTCGGCGACGACGCCGACCTTCGCCGCCGCACCGATCGAATCGCGGGGCTGCCGGCGACGATCGCATCGTCGTAGTCGCGGTTCGACGCCTGGACCTCGACGAAGGGGCGGAGCGATCCCTTCGAGCCCCAGGTGGCGCGCAGGGCGGCGATGTGGCGGGTGTTGTTCTGGATCTCGGAGCCGAGCGAAGCGCCGGTCGAGGTGGTGCCGCCGGAGTAGTCGTAGCGCTCGATGTCGCCGCGCAGGGTGAGGGCGACGAGGCCGACATCACGGGTGATGCCGAGGGAGGCGGTCTTCGAATCGGTCGTCGCCGGAACGACCGTGTTCGCCGGATCGTCGGCGCTCGAGCTGGAATCGCGGTCGTGCGACCAGCCGGCCTTGACGTCGACGGCGGTCTCGTCGCCGAGGTCGATGCGGCCGCGCAGGGTGCCCTGGAAGGACGGCTTGTCGTAGTCGTGATCGGTGGTGTTGCCGAGGTAGGCGCCGCGCAGTTCGATCTGCAGCGAATGGCGCGACCAGTCGGAGCGGCCGATCAGTTCGGGGGCGACGCGCCAGGTCACGCCGGAGGCGCCGCCGGCCCTGGAGGCGACGTTGGAACTCCATCCGGTGGAGGTCTCGATCGCCGGCAGCCAGGTGAAACCGCCGGTCCTCAGGCCGAGCTGGGCATATTCGTCGTTCTCGATCGCCGCCTCGTCGCGCTTGTCGGCGAGGACGTCGCGGGACCGCGGCTGAACCGCGGCTTCCGCCAGGGTCGGTCCACCTTTCGTCACGGTCCCGGTGCGTTCGACCGGTCCGCGTCGCGTCGCGGAGTCGCTGCCCGGCACCATCGGTCGGCCGGTCGCCGGATCGATGCGCCCCGCTGCTGCGCCGGCGGTGCGGGCGTCGGGACGGGTCGCCGGTGTCGGTGTGGCCGGGGTGGACGCAGGTCGCCCGATCGGTTCGAGCGCCGAAGGGTCGGCGTCGACCGGCGTCGGGGTGGGGAGGAGCGGATCGAGTTCGGGCGTCGCGGCCGCGGCATCGCCCGGCGCCGTGTCGGCGTCGCGCCGCACACCGAGGCTGCCGCGTAGCGGCGAGCTCGGGGCGGTGCGGCTCGTCGCCGGCTTCAGCGTCGTGGCAGCACGTAGGCTCTGTCGGCGCAACGGGTCGCGCGGATCGGCGTCGTCGGTGGTGCGCATCTGCGCGGCGACCGGCGCACAGGAGAGGATCGAGACGGCGAGGGCCAATCCCGCCCGCAGACGCGACCGAGCGCGATCCGCGACGGCGGATTCCGTCGAGATCGGCGCGACGGCGGACGGGGCGGTTGAGGGGCGCGGGCGCATGGGTCCTCGACGGCGGCCGACCACTCCGCGCGCGGCGTGGATCGACGGTGGGTTGCCGAAAGGTAAACGACCATGGTTAACGCTTCCTTATCCCGCCGGCGGGGCGCCCGCCCGGATGCCTCCCCATCGTTGCGCGGAAGTGCTAGACAGTGCCGCCGCCGGGCGGCGGCGGCGAAATCCTTCGCCGCGATCGCCGCGGCAGAAACGGATTCCACCAGACCGATGACGACGCCCTTCCTCGCCTCCGCCCTCGCGACCATCGACATCGAAGCACGGGGTCTGACGCTCCTGCGCGACACGCTCGCCGGGGGGCTCGGCGAGGCGGTCGAAGAGGCGGTGTCGCGGATCCTGTCGGCGCGGGGGCGGTTGATCGTCACCGGTATGGGCAAGAGCGGCCACATCTGCCGCAAGATCGCCGCCACCATGGCTTCGACCGGGACGCCGGCCTATTTCGTCCATCCGGCCGAGGCCGGGCACGGCGATCTCGGCATGATCGCCGCGGACGACGTGATCCTGGCGGCGTCGTGGTCGGGCGAGTCGGCGGAGCTGGCGGCGATCATCGCCTATGCCGGGCGCTTCAAGGTGCCGCTGATCGCCATCACCTCGAACGCCGGCTCGACCCTGGGGCGGGCCGCCGACGTGGTCCTGGAACTGCCGAGGGCGGAAGAGGCCTGCCCGCACGGGCTGGCGCCGACCACCTCGACGCTGCTGCAACTGGCGCTCGGCGACGCGATCGCGATCGCCCTTCTCGAGGGGCGTGGCTTCACCGCGAGCGACTTCGGCGTCTTCCACCCCGGCGGCAAGCTCGGGGCGAGCCTGCGTCTGGTGCGCGACGTCATGCATTCGGGCGAGACGATCCCGCTGGTGGCGAGCGGCACGACGATGAAGGAGGCGTTGGTGGTCATGACCGGCCGCAGCTTCGGCTGCGTCGGCATCGTCGATGCGGCGGGGCTGCTCGCCGGCATCATCACCGACGGCGACCTGCGTCGCCATCTCTCCGACACGCTGCTCACCCGCGTCGTCGATGAGATCATGACGGCTCGGCCGAAGACGGTGCGCCCCGACACGCTGCTCGCGCGGGCGATCGAGATCCTGTCGACGTCGTCGATCACCGCGCTCTTCGTGCTCGACGAAGGGCGGCCGGTCGGCATCGTCCACATGCACGATCTGTTGCGGATCGGCGTGGCCTGAGAGGCCACACACGGGCCGTAGCGGGATCGGCGTGGCTCGGGAGACCACGCACGGGCTGCTGCGGATCGGCATGACCCGGGTCCGGCGCCGATCCGCGCCCGTCGGTCAGTCGGCCGGGGCGACCACCAGGGTGGTGCCTTCGGAGCCGCGGACCACGACCCTGGTTCCCGCCGGCAGGACCGGCCCTCGAATACGCCAGACGCCGTCGTCGATGTGCAGATTGCCGCCGTTCTCGCCGAGCGGCTCGGCGAGGGTGAAGACGCGGCCGACGAGGCGGCCGGCGCGATCGTTGAGGAGCGGTTCGGAGGAGCGGCCGACGTCGCGGACGAACCAGCGGCGGCCGACGAGCAGCAGCGCGATCGAAGCGGCGGCCCAGATCAGGGCGAGGGTCTGCACCGACCAGTTCACCGCCAGGGCCAAGAGGCCGACGACGATCGCCGCGACGCCGAACCACACCAGCACGAAGCCCGGCATCACCAGTTCGAGGGCGAGCAGCACGAGACCGAGGACCCACCAGCTCCAGGCGCCGTAGCGCAGGAACAGCGTCTCGAGGAATTCGAGCATGGTCGATCTCTCCGATCAGCCGCGGGTGTCGGGGACGCCGGCGCCGCGGCGGCGCGGCGCATCCTCGGAGAAGCTCGCCTTGGCGATCTCGGCGATGCCGGCGACCGAGCCGAGGATCGAGGTGGCGTCCACGGGAAGCATCAGCACCTTCTGATTGGGCGCGGCGGCGAGTTGCTTCAGCGCCTCGACGTATTTCTGGGCGACGAAGTAGTTGATCGCCTGGACGTCGCCGGCGGCGATCGCCTGCGACACCAGTTCGGTCGCCTTGGCCTCGGCCTCGGCGAGACGTTCGCGCGCCTCGGCGTCGCGGAAGGCGGCCTCGCGGCGGCCCTCGGCCTCCAGGATCTGCGCCTGCTTCTGGCCTTCGGCCTTGAGGATCTCGGACTGGCGCATGCCCTCCGATTCGAGGATGGCGGCGCGCTTGTCGCGCTCGGCCTTCATCTGGCGCCCCATGGCGGCGACGAGGTCGGTGGGCGGGACGATGTCCTTGATCTCGATACGGGTGGCCTTGACACCCCAGGCGGCGGTGGCGGCGTCGACGACGGCGAGCAGTTGGGTGTTGATGGCGTCGCGGTGGGAGAGGAGCTGGTCGAGGTCCATCGAGCCCATGACGGTACGGATGTTGGTCATGGTCAGGTTGAGGATCGCCAGTTCGAGGTTCTGCACCTCGTAGGCCGCGCGGGCGGCGTCGAGCACCTGATAGAAGATGATGCCGTCGACGGCGACGGTGGCGTTGTCCTTGGTGATGACCTCCTGGGTCGGAACGTCGAGCACCTGCTCCATCACCGACAGCTTGGCGCCGATGGTCTCGATGAAGGGGGTGATGACGTTGAGGCCCGGGGTCAGGGTACGGGTGTAGCGGCCGAAGCGTTCCACGGTCCAATTGTAGCCTTGCGGAACCGTCTTCACGCCGGCGAAGAACACCAGCACCAGCAGTGCCAGGAAGACGATGACGACGATGTCGAAACCCGAGAGCGAGATACCTGTCATGTCCGCCTCCTTCGCCGCGGCGTGATCCTTGCGCCACCTCGTCCGGTCGACCTGTCCCCGGAGCGAGCGGCAGAGTGTAGCTTCTTCATGTCCGAACCGCGACGGGGTGATCGCGGATCAGATCCAGCCGGCGAGTTCGCGACGGACCACGGTCTCGATCACGTCGAGGCCACGGGGCGTGTCGTTGAGACAGGGGACGAGATGGAAGCTCTCGCCGCCGTTGTCGAGGAAGATGGCGCGGTTCTCGTGACCGATCTCCTCCAACGTTTCGAGGCAGTCGCTGGTGAAACCGGGGGTGATCACCATCAGCCGCTCGACGCCGGAGCGGGCGAGGGCGGCGACCGTCTCGTCGGTATAGGGCTTCAGCCACTCTTCTTTGCCGAATCGCGACTGGAAGGTCGTGCGCAATCGGTCCTCGCCGAGGCCGGTGGCCTCGCGCAGCAGGCGCATGGTCTTGGCGCAGTGACAGTAATAGGGGTCGCCGGCGTCGAAGTAGCGCTGCGGGATGCCGTGGAAGGAGGCGAGGATCACCTCCGGCTGGTGCTCGAGGCGAGCGATCTCGGCCTGCAGGCTCGACGCGATCGCCGAGATGTAGACCGGATCGTCGTGCCACGGTGGGGCGATGCGCAGCGCCGGCTGGAAGCGCATGGTCTTCGCCGCGTCGAAGGCGGCGTCGGCGACGGTGGCGGTGGTGGCGGCGGCGTATTGCGGATAGAGCGGAACCACCAGGATGCGCTCGCAGCCGCGCTTCGTCAGCGCCTCGAGGCGCGAGGCGATCGACGGGTTGCCGTAGCGCATGGCCCAATCGACCACCAGACGGTCGCCGGCGTCGGAGAGGCGCTCGCCGAGGAGGTCGGCCTGCGACCGGGTGATGGTCCGCAGCGGGCCCTCGTTCTTTTCGCGGTTCCAGATCTTGTCGTAGTCGCGGCCCTTGGCGGCCGGGCGCCTGGTCAGGATGATCAGATTGAGGATCGGCCACCAGATCGCCCTGGGCACCTCGATCACCCGGCGATCGGAGAGGAACTCCTTCAGATAGCGGCGCATCGACCAGTAGTCGGTGGCGTCGGGCGTGCCGAGATTGACGAGAAGGACGCCGACGCGGCCGGTCTCGATCGGCGGATGGTCGGCTGGGCGGGCGGTCGGCTGCGAGTTCGGCGGCGCGGTCATTTCGGTCGGAGATCCCCGGGCGATTCTGGAAGCACTCTACACGAAGGGCGTCGGTCGTCGGCAGCCGCCGTGTCTTCTTCGGAGCCGCCGGTCGGGAGTGAGCGGAGCTTGTCGATGATGGAGTGTTACGTTATAACATCCGTTATGCACGATCCGACCCCCTCCACGCGTTCCGGCGCGCCCGACGGTCCTGCCGCGGCGATCGCGCCGGCGGAGGTGGTCCACGCGCACGATCACGACCATTCCCATGGTCACGACCGTGCCCACGGGACGGCGCACGCGCACGACCATCCCGGACATGAGGCGATGCACGAGACGCATCGGCACGGCGCGGCGTCGATGGCTCCGGCATTCTCGCTGATCGGCGTGTCCCTCGCCGGGCGGCTGGGGATCGCGGCGGCGCTGTCGATGGCGATCTGGGCGGCGGTCGCCTGGGCGCTGGCGCCGATCGCCGGATGAGGGACGCCATGGACATGCAGGATCCGATCGCCATCGAATTCGCCGACCTGACCCTCGGCTACGACCGTCACCCGGCGGTGCATCATCTGACCGGCGGCTTCGCCCGAGGGGTGACCACGGTGGTGTTGGGGCCGAACGGGGCCGGCAAGTCGACGCTGCTCAAGGGCATCGGCGGGCTCCTCGCGCCGCTCGGCGGCCGGATCCGCCTCCACGGCTTCGCGGCGCGCGACATCGCCCATCTGCCGCAGCTCGCCGAGATCGATCGCTCCTTCCCGATCTCGATCTTCGATTTCGTCGCCCTCGGCCTGTGGCGCCGCATCGGCGCCTTCGGCGGCATCGGCAACGAAGAGAGACGCAAGGTCGGTGCGGCGCTGGCGGCGGTTGGGCTCGAAGGGTTCGAGCGGCGGGCGATCGGCACCTTGTCGGGTGGGCAGATGCAGCGGGCGATGTTCGCCCGCCTCGTCGTCCAGGACGCGACCGTCATCCTGCTCGACGAACCGTTCAACGCCGTCGACCGGCGCACCACCGAGGATCTGATCGACCTCGTTCGGCGCTGGCACGCGGAGGGGCGCACCGTGGTGATGGTGCTGCACGATCACGACATCGCCCTGCGTCTGGCGCGCGACGCGCTGCTGATCGCCCGCGAAAAGGTCGGCTTCGGGCCGGTCGGCGAGGTGATCGCCGAGGAGAACCTGGCGCGGGCGCGGCGGATGATCGAGTCCTTCGACGACCACGCCCACATCTGCCACCGCCCCGCCGCCTGACGCCCCCTTCCGGACATCCTCGATGGTCGACCTCCTCCACGCCGCGCTGATCCAACCCTTCGCCGAGTTCGAATTCATGCGCCGGGCGCTGGTCGGGGCGGTGGCGCTGGCGATCGCGGCGGCGCCGGTCGGCGTCTTCCTGATGCTCCGGCGCATGTCGCTGACCGGCGACGCCATGTCCCACGCCATCCTGCCCGGCGCGGCGATCGGCTATCTCGCCGCCGGCCTGTCGCTGCCGGCGATGACCATCGGCGGTCTCGTCGCCGGCATCGCGGTGGCGGTGGGGGCGGGGGCGGTGGCGCGCGCTTCGGTGCTCGGCGAGGACGTGGCGCTCGCCGCCTTCTATCTCGTCTCGCTGGCGCTCGGCGTCACCATCGTGTCGATGAAGGGGTCGAACGTCGACCTGTTGCACGTGCTCTTCGGCACGGTGCTGGCGCTCGACGATCAGGCGCTGTTCCTCATCGCCGGGATCGCCACGGCGACGCTCTTCGGCTTCGCGGTGATCTTTCGGCCGCTGGTGGCCGAATCGGTCGATCCGGTCTTCCTCGCCTCGGTCGCCCGTGCCGGTGCGCCGGTGCATCTGGTCTTCATGGGCCTCGTGGTGATGAACCTCGTCGGCGCCTTCCATGCGCTCGGCACGCTGATGGCGGTCGGCCTGATGATGCTGCCGGCGGCGAGCGCGCGGCTGTGGGTCGACGATCTCTCGGCGATGATCGGCGTGGCGGCCGGTGGCGGCGCCCTCGCCGCGATCGTCGGGCTGCTCGCCTCCTATCATTTCGGCCTGCCTGCCGGTCCCGCGATCATCCTGACGGCGGGTCTCGTCTACGTTCTGTCGCTCGCCTTCGGGCGGCGAGGGTTGTTGGTCGGGCGGCTGATGCGGCCGCATCTCGAAGCTTGATCCGAGAGTATCATCGAGGAGGGTTCACCATGCCGATCGTCTCCCGTCGCGTCGTGCTCGCGATTTTCCTCGCCGCCGCCGCGGCCCTGCCCCTCGCGCCGGCCCGAGCCGAGGCCGAGAAACTGCCGGTCGTCGCGTCGTTCTCGATCCTCGGCGACTTCGTTTCGCGGGTCGGCGGCGATCGGGTGGCGCTCACCACGCTGGTCGGTCCGAATGGCGACGCCCACGTCTACGAACCGACCCCGGCGGATCTGCGCGCCGTCGGTGCGGCGAAGCTGATGGTGCTCAACGGTCTCGGTTTCGAAGGTTGGGCGCGGCGGCTCGTCGACGCGTCGGGGACATCGGCGGTGATCGTCACCGCGACCTCGGGTATCACGCCGCGCGAGATGGACGGCGATCACGAGGCGGAGGCCGGTCACGGTCACCACGATCACGACCACGGGGCGCTCGACCCGCACGCCTGGCAGGCGGTCGCCAATGCCCGGCTCTACGTCGCGGCGATCCGTGACGCGCTCGTCGCCGCCGATCCGGCCGGGCGCGAGGTCTACGCCGCCAACGCCGCCGCCTACGACGGCGAACTGGCGGCGCTCGACGGCGAAGTGGCGGCGGCGATCGGCCGGATCCCGGCGGACAAGCGCCGCGTGATCACCAGCCACGACGCCTTCGGCTATTTCTCGGCTGCCTACGGCATCGAATTCCTGGCGCCGCAGGGGATCTCGACCGAGGCGGAGGTCACCGCGAAGGCGGTGGCGAAGTTGATCCGGCAGATCCGCAAGGAGAAGATTTCCGCGGTCTTCATCGAGAACATGACCGACCGGCGGCTGATCGACCGGGTCGCCAAGGAGACCGGGGTGAAGCCGGGCGGCGAACTCTTCGCCGACGCCCTCTCGCCGAAGGGTGGACCGGCCCCCACATATGTCGATATGGTCCGCCACAACGTGACGCTCATCACCCGGGCGATGATCGGCTCTTGAGCCGTCGCCCTGCGGTTCCCTGCGTCTTCCGAGCGCTCCGGCGACCCGCCGGGGCGTTCGTCGTCCGAGGAAAGACATGACGAACGTTTCCCAGCCGATCCCCGTCACCGTGCTCACCGGCTATCTCGGTGCGGGCAAGACGACGCTGCTCAACCGCATCCTCACCGAGGACCACGGCAAGAAATACGCCGTGATCGTCAACGAGTTCGGCGAAGTGGGCATCGACAACGATCTCGTCGTCGACACCGACGAAGAGATCTTCGAGATGAACAACGGCTGCATCTGCTGCACCGTGCGCGGCGATCTGATCCGCATCATCGAAGGCCTGATGAAGCGCAAGGGGCGCTTCGACGCGGTGCTGATCGAGACCACCGGCCTCGCCGACCCGGCGCCCGTCGCCCAGACCTTCTTCATGGACGACGACGTGCGCTCCAAGACCCGGCTCGACGCCATCGTCACCGTCGCCGACGCCAAGAACCTCATGGCCCGTATCGGCGACAGCCCCGAGGCCGAGGATCAGGTCGCCTTCGCCGACGTGATCCTGCTCAACAAGGTCGATCTCGTCTCGGCCGAGGAACTGGCGGCGGTGAAGGCCGAGATCGCGGCGATCAACCCCTACGCCCACGTCATCGAGACCGAGCGCTGCGCCGTCGATCTGGCGCAAGTGCTCGATCGCGGCGCCTTCGATCTCACCCGCATCCTCGCGGTCGAGCCGGAGTTCCTCGTCGCCGACCATCACCACCACGACGAAACGGTGAAGTCGATCTCGCTCACCGCCGGCGACATGGATCCGCAGGCCTTCTTCGACTGGATCAATCGCGCCACCCAGGAACAGGGGCCACAGATCCGTCGCATGAAGGGGATCATCGCCTTCAAGGACGATCCGGAGCGCTACGTCGTGCAGGGCGTCCACATGATCGTCGAGGGCGATCACCAGCGCGATTGGAAGGCGGACGAGAAGCGCGAGAGCCGCCTCGTCTTCATCGGCCGCGACCTCGATTTCGAGGCGCTGAAGGCCGGCTTCGAAGCCTGCCGGGCCTGATCCATGGCGACGGTCGAACCCTTCGAACTCGACGCCCATGTCGTCGCCTGCGGCTTCCTCGGCGAGGCCGCCGTCTTCGCGCTCGGCGACGGGCGGGTGGTGATCCGTGACGGCGAACTCGGCCTCACGGTGGAAGCTCACGACGGCGGTCTTCTCGCCGCGCGTTTCTCCGCCGACGGCCGAACGCTCATCTCCTCGGGCGACGACGGCCGCGTCGTGCGCACCGGTGGGCGCGGTGAAACCGAGACGTTGTTCGAGAAGCCGGGCAAATGGCTCGACCAGTTGGCGGAGGGCCCGCAGGGGGCGATCGCCACCGCGGCCGGGCGCATGGCCTGGGTCCGGCTGGCGAACGGCGAGGTGGTGGAGTTCCCGCACGAGAAGGCGGTCGGTGGCCTCGCCTTCCTGCCCAAGGGGCTGCGGCTCGCCACCGCGACCATCGACAAGGCGATGCTGCACTGGGTGAGCGCCAAGGGCGCTCCGGTCGACATGCCGTGGAAAGGGGCGCACACCGGGGTGGTGGTGTCGCCGGACGGGCGGTTCCTGGTCACCACGATGCAGGAGCCGGCGCTGCACGGCTGGCGCATCGAGGACATGAAGCACATGCGGATGACCGGCTATCCGACCAAGGTGAAGTCGGTCTCGTGGTCGGCGAAGGGGCGGTTCCTCGCCACGTCCGGTGCCAATGCGGCGATCCTCTGGCCGTTCTTCACCAAGGACGGGCCGATGGGCAAGAACCCGCTCCAGCTCGGGCCGCGCGACCGCATCGTCACCCAGGTCGCCTGCCACCCGACCGAGGACGTCGTCGCCCTCGGCTACGACGACGGCATGGTGCTGGCGGTGCGCTTCGGCGACGCCGCCGAGGTGCTGCTGCGGAAGCCCGGCGCGGCGCCGTTGTCGGCGCTCGCCTGGGACGGCGCCGGGGTGCGCGTCGTCTTCGGCGCGGAGAACGGTGAAGCCGGCGTCATCGACATCCGGGGATGATGGGGTCTCGACGCGACCGTCGTCGAACATCGGGGCGCGAGGGTCAGTCTTCGCTCGCCTCTCGGCGGGGCCGGCCGAGGCCGAAGACGAGACCGCCGGCGAGGGCCGCCATGGTGAAACCCTCGGGCGGAAGGGCGAGACGGGGCAGCAGCGCGACGTCCCACAGGACCGCCGCCATGTAGAGCGCCGACGTCATGACGGTGAAGATCAGCGTCGCCCAGAGCGGCTTCGGCATCTCCCACAGGCGGACGCCGCGCCAGGCGTCGTCGGTGGTCTCGTAGAGAACCAGGGCGGCGAAGTTCAGCACCAGGAAGATGATGGTGGCCGCGAGCAGGCGCAGCGGCATCGTCACCTCCGGGCCGGCGGTGGCGATGAAGTTGCCGACACGGCGGGTCTGGATGGCGAAATCCGGGGACCATGCGAGCAGCATGCCGGGGACCTGGAGCGGCCCGCGCGGCGCCGCGGGGTCGACATGACCCCAGAACAGCAGGCCGACGGCGATCAACGCCGAAACCAACGCCGCTCCCAGATAGGACCCGACAACACGCATATACGACCCCGATGAACCCGGACGTCCTCATTCTGCATCGGGAACCCTGTCGAATTGGTATACGATGACAGGTTCTCGCGCCGTTCGCCCGGGATCACGCCGCCCGCAGGGCGGCGAGGAACCGCTCGACCCGCCGGCCGAGGTCGTCGGTGCGCGCGGTGAGGTTCTCCGCGAGGCTCAGGAGGCCGTCGGCGCTCTTCACCGTGGCGGTGACCACATGGTCGATTTCGCCGATGTCGCGGTCGACCTCGCCGGTGGCGTGGGCGGCGTGCGAAACGTTGCGGGCGATCTCGCTGGTCGATGCGCTCTGCTCCTCGACCGCGGCGGCGACGGTGCCGGTGATCTCGTCGATGGTGCGGATGGTCGCGCCGATCTCCTCGATGGCCGAGACCGAGGCGCGGGCGGTGGTCTGGATCTGGACGATCTGCTGGGAGATCTCTTCGGTCGCCTTGGCGGTCTGGTCGGCGAGCGCCTTGACTTCGCTCGCCACGACGGCGAAGCCGCGGCCGGCCTCGCCGGCGCGCGCCGCCTCGATGGTGGCGTTGAGAGCGAGGAGATTGGTCTGCTCGGCGATCGAGCGGATGAGGTCGACGACTTCACCGATCTTCTGGGCGGATCCGGCGAGACCCTGGACGGAGGCCGACGAGCGCGACGCCGTGGCGACGGCGGCCTGGGCGGTGGCGGTGGCGTCGCCGACGCGGGCGTTGATCTCGACGACCGAGGCGGAGAGTTCCTCGGCGGCGGCGGCGACGGACTGGACGTTGGTGGTGGCGCGGGCCGAGGCGTCGGCGACCGAGCGGGTACGGTCGGACGCGGCGCCGGCGTCGCGGATCTGGCCGCGGGCGGCGTCCGACAGAGTGGCGGCGGCCTTGCCCAGATCGTCGGAGAGCGCCTTGATCTCGCGATCGAAGCCGGCGACGGCGGCGTCGATGCGGGTCTGGCGCTCGGCGCGGGCGAGGCCCTCCTGCGACAGGGACGACCTCATCGTCTCGGAACGGGCGACGGCGTCGCGGAAGTCGGCGACGGCGCCGGCGATCCGGCCGATCTCGTCGCCGCGATCACGGTGAGGCACGTCGACGTCGGTGCGGCCGCCGGAGATCGCCGCCATGGTCTCGATGAGGTGGTGGATCGGGCGCGAAATGCCGGTGCGGGCGACCCACATGCCGAGGCCGCCGATGACGAAGACGAGCGCGATCAGCACCGCATCGACGACGGTGATCAGATCGGCGAGATGCTCCAACTCTCCGGAGGACTGGTCCGCTTGGTCCTTCAATCCGACGGCGAGCGCTTCGAGGTCCTTGTTGAGGGCGGAGCGAACGGCGCGGTTGGCGTCGTTGTCGCCGAGTTCGCGGGCGATGGCGTTGCCCTCGGCGATGCCGCGGCGAGCCATCTCGGTGCGGAAGTCGCGGAATTGGGCGACGCGGCCCTTCATCTCGTCGAATTTGCCGCGCAGCGAGGGGGCGACGTCCTTCTCCCACTCGGAGACGGTGTTCGTCATCTTGGTCAGCGAGGCCGCTATGCCGTCGGCGAACTTCTTCAGCTTGGCCGGGTCCTCGGACATGTAGACGCCGCGGCTGTCCATCACCACGGCGTAGACGAGGCCGTTGATCTTCTCGACGTGGGTCTGACCGAGGTAGGCCCGACGCATGGTGTCGTCGAGGTGATCCTGCGTATGACCGGCCCACAGACTGAAGACGCCGATGACGACGGAGACCAGGATGGCCGCTACGAAGAGCAGCGTGAGCTTGAGCGAGACGGACCAGTTCTTCATCGGGCGGGAACCTCGTGAGGGGATTCCTCGACGTTCGGCTGGTCCGGTGAACAAAACGTTGACCCACCGTGAGAAAACCCACGTGGGTGGCTCATGGATCGGTGAACCGCCCACGAAAACGGCCGGAGAGGGGGCTCTCCGGCCATCCGGGCGTGTGGTATCACTTCGCGATCGTTTCGGTTGCGAGCGTCAGCGGACCAGGACGTTGCGGAACGACCAGGGGTTCGCCGTGTCGATGTCCTCGGGGAAGAGGCCGGGACGGTCCTTCAGCGGGGTCCAGTCGGTGTAGTAGCCGCAGACCGGACCGAGGTAAGGGGTCTGCACCTCGAGGCAGCGTTCGTGGTCCATCTCGTCGGCCTCGACGATGCCGGCCTCCGGGTTCTCGAGCGCCCAGACCATGCCGGCGAGCACGGCGGAGGACACCTGCAGGCCGGTGGCGTTCTGGTCGGGGGCGAGCACGCGGGTCTCCTCGATCGAGAGCTGCGAGCCGTACCAGTAGGCGTTCTTGGCGTGGCCGTAGAGGAGGACGCCGAGTTCGTCGATGCCGTCGACGATCTCGTGTTCGTCGAGGATGTGGTTGACCGGCTGCTTGGCGCCGGCCGCTCCGAACATCTCGTGCAGCGACAACACCGCGTCGTTGGCCGGGTGGTAGGCGTAGTGGCAGGTCGGCCGGAAGGCGGGTTTCTCCTTGTCGCCGACGGTGAAGTAGTCGGCGATGGAGATCGACTCGTTGTGGGTGACGAGGAAGCCGTACTGGGCGCCGGGCGTCGGGCACCAGGTGCGGACGCGCGTGTTGGCGCCGGGCTGCAGCAGATAGATCGCCGCCTTGCAACCGGTGGCGTGGGTGCGGCCGTTGTCCGGCATCCAGGTCTCGGCGGTGCCCCAGCCGAGTTCGGCCGGCTGCAGGCCTTCCGAGACGAAGCCCTCGACCGACCAGGTGTTGACGAAGACGTTCATCGGCTTCGGATTCTTCGAACGCTGGGTGTCGCGCTCGGCGATGTGGACGCCCTTGACGCCGAGGCTCTGCATCAGCTTCGCCCAGCCCTCGCGGGTGGTCGGCTTGTCGACCTTCACGCCGGTGTCGCGGGCGATGTCGAGGAGGGCGGCCTTGACGAACCAGGAGACCATGCCCGGGTTGGCGCCGCAGCAGGAGACGGCGGTCGGGCCGCCGGGATGGGCGCGGGCCTCGGCGCGCACGGTCTCGCGCAGGGCGTAGTTGGAGCGCGCCTCCGGGCCGGCCGACTTGTCGAAGTAGAAGCCGAGCCAGGGCTCGACGACGGTGTCGATGTAGAGGGCGCCGAGCTCGCGGGCGAACTTCATCAGGTCGAGCGACGAGGTGTCGACCGAGAGGTTGACGATGAAGGGCCGGCCGCCACCTCGGGTGAGGAAGGGGGTGAGGAGGGTGCGGTAGTTCTCCTTGGTCACCGCCTGATGGACGAAGGCGTAGCCGCGCTCGTCGACGAGCTCGCGGTCGGCGTCCGAGGGGTCGATGACCACGAGGCGCGACTTGTCGAAGGTGAAATGACGTTCGATCAGGGGCAGCGTGCCGCGGCCGATCGAGCCGAAGCCGATCATCACGATGGGGCCGGTGATCTCGCCGTAGATCGGCCAAGTCGTCATTCTTCGTCACTCCGAGAGGCGGCGTCGAAACGCCCGGGAAAGCCGAGGGGCGCGCATGGAGGTACGCACGCGCGCGCGAAGGTGATCACAAATCAGAGCCGGGACCGCAGGTCAACGGGAATCGGTGTCGCGAAACCGTCGCGGAACCGTCGCGGTCGGCGTGGCATTCCTCGACGGGATGGCTAATATTCGATCATGATCGACACGGGAGAAGGCCGGGAGGCGAGAATGAGGACACTCGGTGCGATCCTGGGCGGGCTTCTCGTCGTCGCCGGTTCGGTGACGCCGGCGGCGGCACAGGCGACCGGGCCGACCACACCGACGCGGCTGCCGCGCGGCGACTACGAATCCTATTGGCGGCAGGTCGACGGCCCCTGGATGTCGCAGCTGACCCGCACGACGCTGCAGGGTTGCGCCTATCCGGCGGAGGATGCCTGCGGCCGACCGGCGGGCGGACCCTTCGTCGGCGGGGCGACCGTCGCCTACAACGCCTTCGGCTGCGTCCGTGCGCCGATCACCATCCGCTGCGTGGTGCAGAAAGCGGGCACCGGGCAACCCGGTGTCGCCGGCCGTGGCCGCCTCGCGAGCGGGCGTTTCGCCAGTGGGCGCTACGAGCTGCGGACCGGAGCCACGGTCGCCGTCGTCGATCTCACGGTGAACGGTCGGCGCTTCTCCGGCTTCTCCGATCCGACCATGCCGGGGCGGGCGAAGGATCCGATCGTCGATGGCCGTGTCCTCGGTCGGTCGATCTTCTTCCGGCGGCTGTGCGAAGCGCGAACGACCTGTGTCCAGCGCTATCGCGGCACGCTGATCGGCGACCGGGCGCGAGGGCTGATGACCGTCAAGGGCGCGCGGCGCCCGGTGTCCTGGACGCTCGAGCCGCGGTGAATCGACGTCAGGGCTTCGCCGTCGGCCGCTCGATCGGAGCGCCGGCGAAGGGCTTGGCGACGAGCGGCTGGTGGATGACGGCGAAGGAGAGGACGATCACCGCCACGGTGACGGCGAGGGAGCCGGTGAAGCCGGAGAGGAAGCCCGGCGCCAGTTCCAGCCTCAGGTAGCGGGCGAGGACGAGGCGCGCCTTGACCAGCGTGACGACGCCGATGACGGCGAGGAAGGCGACGCCGAGGCGCGAGGCATGGAGAACGTCGCCGGCGAAGCCGAGCGCCGTGGTCAGCCCCATGAGAACGGCCCAGGTGAGAACGAGATGGCGCGTCTCGGGATGCATGGAGCCCCTCCTCAGCGCAACAGGTAGAGGGTGGGGAAGACCACCACCCAGACCAGATCGACCATGTGCCAGAAGGCGGTGCCGGTCTCGACGTGCTCGAGGTCGTCGAAGATCATGACGATGCCGAGGATGACGATGCCGAAGACCACGTGGACGGCGTGGAAGCCGGTGATCAGGAAGTAGAGGGTGTGGAAGGTCGAGGTGTCGAGGCCGTTGCCGGCGGCGATCTCGGCGGCGTATTCGTGAGCCTTCACCACCAGGAAGATCGAGCCGATCAACGCGGCGACGGTGAGGAGGATGCGGGTCCACCCCCGTTCACCGCGCCGACGCGCCTCGGTGGCGAGGGCGGCGAAGAGGCCGGAGGTCAGCAGCACCGCGGTGTTGATCGTGCCGGCGAGGCGGTCGAGCCCGTCCTGGGCGGCGGCGAAGCCGGCGGGATCGAGGGCGCGGGCGCCGGCGTAGCCGAGGAGCGCGGCGCCGAAGACCAGAAGCTCGGCGGCGATCAGCAGCCACATCATCGGATTGCCCGGCAGCGTGTCGCCACGCGGACGGGGGGCGGGGGGAGAGGAGGAGAGGTCGGTCACGGAAGTTCGATCGCCCGTCTATGTTTTCCTCAGAATGCCACCGGACGGGACGGAACGACTTGACCGATGTCGTGTGACGGGCGGTTTCGACGGTGATGGGGGCGGTGAGGGGAGGCGGCGGAGACGTCACCCATCCTCGTCGTCGCGGCCCTCGCGGCGGACGACATCGGCGAGGCGGGCGGCGCCGAAGCGGTCGCGCGGATCGAGTGCGGCGACCTTCGTCATCGCCTCGATACCCGCCGGGAGATCGCCGAGGCGCGCCTTGCAATAACCCCAGGCGAGCAACGACTGGAGGAAGAGGCGGGGTCCTTCGTCGAGCGTGTCGAAGGCGGCCGATCCCGGCTCGACCCGGCGCCAGTCCTCGGGCAGGGCGAGGGCGCGGGCGGCGTGGGCGATGGTCCAGCCGGCGTGAGGCAGCGCCTCGGCGAGGCGGGCACCGTAGAAATAGAACTTGTAGGCGGCCATGCGCACCGCGAGGTCGTCGGGAGCGAGCGCCAGGGCGGCGAGCACGGCGGCCTCGGAGGTCTCGGGCGCGGTGCGGGCGGCGCGGGCGCCTTCGAGAGTGGCGAGCGCTTCGCGCGCCCGGTCGCGTGTGGCGGTTTCCTCACCCATCGTCGTCTCCTCGCCGTCGAAATGCGACACGCCGCGGCCGGAGGGACCGGCCGCGGGTGACGATGGCGGGGACGATGCAAGAGAATTGCCAAGGGCGGGAAAGGTGCGCGGGGAGCGGAGTACCTCGCCGCGCTCGGCGGCGCCCCGAGGCATTCGGGTCGACGGGATCACGCCGCCTCGGCGAGCGCCTCGACGATGCCGGTCGCCGCGACCATGCCGCGGGCGTCGGCGAGAGCGCCGGGCTCGAGTTCGAGCCCCAGGAAGCGGGCGCGATCGACCGGGCCGGGCAGATCGAGACCGGTGGTGAGCGCGGGCGAGAAGCCGAAGCGCTCGTAGTAGGGCGCATCGCCGACCAGCACGATGGCGCGATGGCCGAGCCGGCGGGCGCGATCGATCGCCACCCGCATCAGCGCCGAGCCGAGACCGAGAGTGCGCGCTTCGGCCGCGACCGCGATCGGCCCGAGCATCAGCCCGGCGCCGGCCGAACCGAGGTCGACGTGCCACAGGCGCACGGTGCCGATGAGGCGACCGGCGTCGTCCTCGGCCGCCAGGGCGAGGCCTTCGGCCGGCAGACGCCCCTCGCGCAGGCGCTCGCTGGTCTTGGCGAAGCGCGCGGCGCCGAAAGCGTCGTCGAGCAGGTGCTCTCGCGCGGCGGCGTCGGAGATCGCTTCGTCGCGGACGAGGAAGCCGGGGGAGGCGAGGGGGACGAGATGGGCGACGGTCATGGTCGTGATCCTGGAGCGGAGCGGACGACGACCCTCGTGCCGGGAGACCCGGCCGGTCGGGAGCGGTTTTCGTGAGGAGTGCCGGCCCCGGCGGGGGCCGGCGGAGATCATCTCACGAGATCCGGCAGATCGCTTCGCGATGCCGGATCCACTCCGTCGGAAAATGCCTTCGTGAGGTCAGGGCATTTCCGACGGGCGGAATACGAAGATCGAAAGGAAGTTTCGATCTTCGTATCAGATGACGTAGCTCTTCAAGGGCGCGAAGCCGTTGAAGGCGACCGCCGAGTAGGTGGTCGTATAGGCGCCGGTGCCTTCGATCAGGACCTCGTCGCCGATCTCGAGGGAGATCGGCAGGAAATACGGGGTCTTCTCGTAGAGCACGTCGGCACTGTCGCAGGTCGGGCCGGCGAGGACGCAGGCGCCCTTCTCGTCGTGATCGCGATCGGTGGTGATCGGATAACGGATCGCCTCGTCCATGGTCTCGGCGAGACCACCGAACTTACCGATGTCGAGATAGACCCAACGGACGTCGTCGTCGTCGCTCTTCTTGGAAACGAGCACGACCTCCGACTTGATCACACCGGCGGAGCCGACCATGCCGCGACCGGGCTCGATGATCGTCTCGGGGGTGTGGTTGCCGAAGTGGGTGAGGATGGCGTCGGAGATGGCCTGGGCGTAGGCCTGCACCGCCGGCACTTCCTTGAGATACTTCGTCGGGAAACCACCGCCGAGGTTGACCATGCGCAGCGTGATGCCGCGCTCGCTCATCTCACGGAAGATCCAGGCGGCGGAGGCCACGGCCTCGTCCCAGGCGCCGGTGTCGCGCTGCTGCGAACCGACGTGGAAGGACACGCCGTAGGCGTCGAGGCCGAGGCGATGGGCGTGCTCGAGCACGCGCGGCGCCATCGCCGGCTCGCAGCCGAACTTGCGGCTGAGCGGCCATTCGGCGCCGGCGCCGTCGGAGAGGATGCGGCAGAAGACGCTCGAGCCGGGAGCGGCGCGGGCGACCTTCTCGACCTCGGCCTCGCAGTCGACGGCGTAGAGGCGCACACCGAGCTCGAAGGCGCGGGCGACGTCGCGCTCCTTCTTGATGGTGTTGCCGAAGGAGATGCGCTCCGGCGAGGCGCCGGCGGCGAGCGCCATCTCGACCTCCTGCACCGAGGCGGTGTCGAAGCACGAGCCGAGCTCGGCGAGGAGGGCGAGCACCTCCGGCGCCGGGTTGGCCTTCACCGCGTAGAAGACGCGGGTGTCGGGCATGGCCTTGGCGAAGGACATGTACTTCTCGCGCACGACGTCGAGGTCGACCACCAGGCAGGGACCGTCGGGACGGCGGGTGCGGAGGAATTCGCGGATACGGTCGGTCATGGTCGGTCCCTCCCCGGGAGCCAGAAGGCGCATGGTGCCGACGAAGCCGCCGGCGTTCGGTCATCCCCGGTCGGGCGCGAGCCTCCCCCGGGCGTTTCCTCCGCGCCGGCCCCGAGGGGACGAGCGAAGGTGTTCGGGGAGCAGCGTCACGCGTCGCGGCCGCTTTGGAGACGGTCGAACGACGGTGCGAAGCACCCGATGAGCCGGCTCATCACCGACCCGAACCCGCGAACGAGGGCGCGGACCCTTTCCGGAACCGAAAACGTGCGAACACGTCCGCGATCACGGAAGTTGCTGCCATGGCTTGGATGGGAGGTCCCGTCCGCACGCCGGCAAAGAAGTAGTTGCCTCTTTAGTGTCGTCGGCCTTTGGACGAGCCGACAGAGACCAAAAAAGCCCTCTACGTCGTTGCTTCAAGCCACGTCCCCCGTGTGAGACACGAGGTGCGCCGGTTCAGATCTCCGGCTGCCGGTTGCCCCGGCGGGTCCGAGCCTCTTGTCTCGGGTGGTCCACCGACCGGCACGCGGCCACAGGCACGTGCGAATTTGGGCAAGCGCGATATAGGGTCATTCGCCCCGTGACACAAGTGAAAAAATCATGACGGAACGGGGTGCGACGAATCGCGAAATTTCCTCGGGCCGTCAGAGGCTTGAGACGGGGTTTCGGAGGCTTGCCGAGGGCGGGCGGAACAGCGCCTCCCGCCATGGCGCGAACACGGCCGGAGAACGGGGTGTCGAGCGCGGCGCGACACGGTCGAGCGACGAGAATCGATCGTTCGCCGGCGCGTGGCCAGGACGATCCCGGCCCACCCTGCGGTCGCGAAATCACGGCGATCGATCGGGGTGAGCGTGGCCGCGGGTCGAACGGTGCGCTAGGTTCGACTGCGATCGTTCGACGAGGTGAGACGATGGATTCTCTGACGCGGATGCAGGCCTTCGTGCAGGTGGTCGATGCCGGCGGGTTCTCGGCGGCGGCGCGCAAGGCCGGGAAGTCGAAGGCGCTGTTGTCGAAATACGTGCGCGATCTCGAGGACGAGCTGGGCGTGCGGTTGCTCAATCGCACCACGCGGCAATTGGCGCCGACCGAGGTGGGCATCGCCTATCACCGCGAGGCGGTCGATCTCCTGCAGCGGCTCGACGACCTGACCGCTTCGGTGCGCGACAGTCACGGCGAGCCGCGCGGTCATCTGCGGATCTCCGGTCCGCGCTTCTTCGGCGATTCGGAGCTCGGCGGGGCGATCACCGAGTTCATGGCCAAGCATCCGGAGATCACCGTCGACCTGCGTCTCGACGATCGCTTCGTCGATCTGGTCGAAGAGGGGTTCGACGTGGCGATCCGGGTCTCGGAACCGGTCGATTCGAGCCTCATCGCCCGACGTCTGGCGCCGTTCCGGGTCGTCACCTGCGCGTCGCCGGAATGGATCGCCGCGCACGGCCGTCCGGAGAAGCCGGCCGACCTCGCCGGTCTGCCGGCGGTCGCCGACACCAACGCCCGCAACTGGAACCACTGGTCCTTCGTCGTCGACGGCGAACGCACCGTCGTGCCGGTGACGGCGCGGCTGCACGCCAATGCGCCGCAGGTGGCGGCGACGGCGGCGGAGGCCGGGCTCGGGGTGGCGCGCACGCCGTGGTTCGCGGTCAGGCGGGCGGTCGAAGAGGGGCGGCTCGAGGTGTTGCTCGCCGATTTCGAACTGAGGAACCTCACCGTCCACGCCGTCTATCCGCATCGCCGGCATCTGTCGGCCAAGGTCAGGGTGTTCGTCGACTTCATGGTCGGCTGGTTCGAGCGGCGGCGGCGATCGGAGCCCTGCGTCTGACCGCGGGTGCGCTCCCATGCCCCGCTTCGGCCACGATCGGCGGACGAGATGTCGGGTGGCCGGGCGTGCTATGGATTCGCCGGACCTTCCATTTCGATCGATCGGACCCGACCGGATGACGTTCTCGACCTTCGCACGCCGCGCTTCCGCCGGTCTCATCCTCGCCGTCGCGGCCCTCGGCGCGGTCCCGCGCGAGGCGGCGGCCCATCCACACGTCTATGTCGACGCGCGCGTCGAGGTGGTGTTCGACAAGGAAGGCAAGATCACGGCGCTGCGCCACGTCTGGCGCTTCGACGACGCCTTCTCCGCCTTCGCCAGCCAGGGGCTCGACAGCAACGGCGACGGGATCCTGTCGATCGAGGAGCTGCAGCCGCTCGCCAAGGTCAACGTCGAGTCGCTCAAGGAGTACGAGTACTTCACCTTTCTCAAGGCCGGTGGCAAGCGCATCGGCTTCAAGATCCCGACCGAGTACTGGTTGCAGTCGTCGGACGGCTATCTGAGCCTGTTCTATACGCTGCCGCTGATGCAGGCGGTGAAGCCGGACGCGGCGGGCATCACCATCGACGTCTACGACCCGAACTATTTCGTCGATTACCAGCTGGTGGAGAAGGATCCGGCCAAGCTGATCGATGCGCCGGCGACCTGCGCCCCGACGGTGAAGCGCAAGGCCGATCCGGACGCGGCGACGGCGGCGATCCTCGGCCAGTTTCCGGCGAGCGAACGCGAGTTGCCGGCCAACCTGCGCTCGCTGACCAACGAGATGGCCAATCGAGTGGTGGTGAAATGCCCGTGAGGGAAGCGAGGCGCGATCGTGCGGTGCTCGTCGCCGTATCGGCGGCGGTGGTGATCCTCGCTGCGATCGTACCGGCGCTGGCCCAGGCCGGGCCGTTCGGCGTCGGCACCCCCGAGATCGGGGCCGGAGCGCCGGCCAACAGCCTCTTCGCCTGGATCGCGGCGAAGCAGAACGCCTTCTATCGGGCGCTGACCGCCGGCCTCAAGGCGATGCGGGCCGATCCCCATGCCGGGTTCTGGCTGGTGGTGCTCGCCTTCGCCTACGGCGTCTTCCACGCCGCCGGGCCCGGTCACGGCAAGGCGGTCATCACCTCCTATGTCCTCGCCAATCGCGAGACGCTGCGGCGCGGCATCCTGTTGTCGCTGATCTCGGCGCTGCTCCAGGGGCTGGTGGCGATCGTCTTCGTCGGCGCGGCGATCCTGATCTTCCGCCTGACCGCGTTGCAGATGACCGACGCCACCACGGCGCTCGAGAAGACGAGCGCGACGGCGATCCTGGCGCTGGGCCTCTATCTCGGCTGGACCAAGATCGTTTCGCCGACGTTCGCGGCGTGGCGGGCGGCGCGGGCGGCGCCGGCGGTGGCGGTGGAGAGCGGCGTCGTCGATCTCGCCATCGACGCCACGGGCATGGCGCGCAACCGGGCGGCGGAGCTCTGCGCCTGCGGGCAGGTGCACGCTCCCGATCCGACGACACTCGGCGGGCCGTTCGATCTCAAGAAGGCGGTGGCGGCGATCGCCGCCGTCGGCATCCGCCCCTGCACAGGCGCGCTGATCGTGCTGGTCTTCGCCTTCGCGCAGGGGCTGCCCTGGGCCGGGGTGATGGCGGTCGTCGCCATGTCGATCGGCACGGGTATCACCGTGTCGGCGCTGGCCACGGCGGCGGTGTCGCTCCGGGCGCTGGCGTTGCGGATCGCCGGCGACGACGGGGTGTGGAGCTACCGGGTGATGCGCGGCGCCGAGATCGTCGGCGCGCTCATCGTGCTGACGATGGGCGTGCTGCTCGCCGGGGCGTCGTTCTTCGGCGGCGCGCCGATGGCGGGCTGATCAGCCGCGCTTCGCCGCATGCGCCCGGACCGCGTCGCCGAAAGCGGCGAAGAGGCGCGACGAGGGGTGGTCGGAGCGCACCCAGTATTCCGGATGCCACTGGACGCCGACGGCGAAGGCCTTCGCATCCTTGACGCTCACCGCCTCGATGGTGCCGTCGGGGGCGGTCGCCTCGATCATCAACCGGTCGGCGAGGATGCCGACGCCCTGACGGTGCAGCGAATTGACGTCGATGCGGTCGGTGTCGAGGACGCGGCCGATGCAGCCTTCGCGCACCACGTGGATCTCGTGGCGGATGACGTAGCGCTCGTCGTTGGTCGGCGCTTCGGGGGCGCGGTGGTCCATGCGGCCCTCGAAGGTCTGGATCTCGGTGTGGAGCGTGCCGCCGAGGGCGACGTTGAGTTCCTGATAGCCGCGACAGATGGCGATGAGCGGAATTCCGAGATCGATGGCGCGGCGGATCAGCGGCAGCGTCGTGGCGTCGCGGGCCGGATCGTAGGGCTCGTGGTCGGGGGTCGGTTCCTCGCCGTAGAGGCTCGGATGGACGTTGGACTTGGAGCCGGAGAGGAGCAGGCCGTCGACCCGATCGAGGACCGAGTCGAGATCGAGCGCGCCGCCGAGCGAGGGTAGGATCACCGGGATCGCCCCGGCGCCGTAGACGACCGCCTCGAGGTAGGTCGAGGGCGTCATGTGCCAGCTCATGCCGTCGATGGAGCGGAGGTCGGCGGAGACGAGAACGAGCGGCAGTCCGGACATGATGGAGCGTCACCTGCGGATCGGTTCGAGGCGCGACAGATATGCCACGGCGCGAGGTGAACGACCAGTGTCGGCGCGGGAATGCATGGCTTCCATGCCGCATCGGCTCGACCGGCCGGCCGTCTGTCGATAAGAGGAGGGCCGAAACCCATCCCGTCCCCGCCGGAGCCGCCGCCATGCAGGCCCTCGTCGCGGCGATCGACGCGATCAACCGCCGCGTCGGCCGTATCGTCGCCTGGTCGATCCTGGTGATCGTCCTCATGCAATTCGCCGTGGTGATCATGCGCTACGTCTTCGGCATCGGCTCGGTGTGGGTGCAGGAGACGATCACCTACGTCTATGCGACGAGCTTCATGGCGACGGCCGGCTACGCGCTGCTGCGCGACGGGCAGGTCCGGGTCGACATCTTCTATCGCGAGGCGGCACCGCGGACGAAGGCGGTGGTCGACATCCTCGGCACGCTGATCTTCCTTTGGCCGGTGACGGGGCTGCTCATGTGGGTCGCCTCGCCCTACGTGGCGCGGTCCTTCGCCATCCTCGAGGGATCGCGCGAGACGTCGGGGCTGCCCTTCGTCTATCTGCTCAAGGCGGAGATCCTGGTCTTCGCCGGCCTCCTGGCGTTGCAGGGGCTGTCGCTGGTCCTGCGCTCGTTCCTCGTCCTCGCCGGTCGTCCGGTCGAAAAACCGATCGTCTGAGGAGCCGGCCGCATGTCCCTCGCCCAATACCTCGACATCGGCATGTTCGTCGCCGCCTGCGTGGTGCTGCTCGCCGGCTATCCGGTGGCGGTGACGCTGGCCGGCACGGCGGTGATCTTCGCCGCCATCGGCTGGTTCGCCGGCGTCTTCGATCCGACCTTCCTGTCGGCGCTGCCGCAGCGCGTCTACGGCATCATGACCAACCCGGTGCTGGTGTCGGTGCCGCTGTTCGTCTTCATGGGCGTGATGCTGGAGCGCTCCAAGGTCGCCGAGCTGCTGCTCGAGACGATGGGGCGGCTGTTCGGCCGTCTGCCGGGCGGGCTCGGCATCTCGGTGACGCTGGTCGGCGCGCTGCTCGCCGCCTCCACCGGCATCGTCGGGGCGACGGTGGTGACCATGGGTCTGCTGTCGCTGCCGACCATGCTGCGCTGGGGCTACGACCCGAAGATCGCCACCGGCTCGATCGCCGCGGCCGGCACGCTCGGCCAGATCATTCCGCCGTCGCTGGTGCTGGTGGTGCTCGGCGACGTGCTCGCCAACGCCTATCAGAAGGCGCAGACCGACATGGGCAACTTCGCGCCCGACACGGTCTCGGTCTCCGACCTCTTCGCCGGGGCGCTGATCCCCGGGCTGGTGCTCGCCGGGCTCTACGTCGTCTATCAGGCGGTGGTCGCCATCGTGTCGCCGAAGAGCTCGCCGCCGGCGCCGGAGGGGCTCGGGCGGGTGACCCTCGCCGAGGTGGCCGGGGCGCTGATCCCGCCGGTGGCGCTGGTGCTGTGCGTGCTCGGATCGATCCTCTTCGGCATCGCCACGCCGACGGAGGCCGCCTCGGTGGGTGCGGTCGGCACGCTGCTGCTCGCCGGTCAGCGGCGGGCACCGCATCGCGGCGTCGTCTTCCTCGTCGCCTGGGGAGCGCTCGGCCTGCTGCTCGTCCTCGCCTCGAGCGTCGACATGCGGCTCGGCCGCGGCGACACCACCACGGCGCAGTCGGTGGCGATCGCCGTCGCCGGGCTCGCCTCGGCGGTGTTGGCGGCGGGGGTGCTCTTCGCCGCCTTCGTCTGCTGGAAGGAGAGTGTGCTGCGTCCGGTGGTGGAGACGACCACCGAGATCACGGCGATGGTCTTCACCATCGTCATCGGCGCCACCTTCTTCTCGCTCGTCTTCCGCGGGCTCGGCGGCGAGGAGATGGTGACGCGCTATCTCGAACATCTGCCGGGCGGTTCGGCCGGGGCCGTCCTCATCGTCATGGTCGCGATGTTCGTGCTCGGCTTCTTCGTCGACTTCCTGGAGATCTCCTACATCGTCGTGCCGATCGCGGCGCCGGTGCTGCTGAAGATGCCGATGCCCGACGGGTCGCCGATGAGCCCGGTGTGGCTCGGGGTGCTGATGGGCGTGAACCTGCAGACCTCGTTCATGCATCCGCCGTTCGGGGTGGCGTTGTTCTATCTGCGCGGGGTGGCGCCGCCGGAGGTGAAGACCACCGACATCTACATCGGCATCATCCCCTTCGTGATCATCCAGCTCGCCATGCTCTGGGTGCTGTGGCAGTGGCCGGCGATGGCGACCTGGCTGCCGCGGCTGCTCTACGGCGCGAGTTGACGGCGCCGGCGGGACCGGTTTCGACCACCCCGCCGAATGGCCGCCTTGCGATCCGGCGACGGCTTTTCGATCCGGTCACCGCCCTTCGCTGCGGTGACGGCCCCCCGTTCCGATGCCTGGACGCCGCGGCCGCAGGGGTAGGGCCTTCCCTCGCCGTGAGTTCGAAATACGAACAAACGTTAGTATATGCCGCAGGGGCGATCGCCGACGCGATCTCCGATCTCGCCGCGACGGTGGCGCGGCGGCGGCGGGACCGGTTCGCGCGGTCACCGGATACCCGTGATGCGATGCAGCACGGCGGCGGCTCGGGGTGCGGCCGCACGCCACGCGGGGTGGCGAAGAGGCGAGGCGAACAGAGGGTATTCGGCGTCCGAACCGCCGTGCGCGGCTCGTTCCGCGCCTGCGAAGAGCGCTGCGCGGTGTGGCCGCGCGGTTCGTTCCCGCCGCGGCCGGCGCGTCTCGATCGGTGTGGGCGGAGAGTTTCGCATGTATGCGACATATGTCGATGCGGAGCCGGTTCCTAGACGAAAGACGCCCGACTGCGTGCTTGCCTTCTCCGTCCCGCTCGGGTTTCATCGCCGATAATCGAACGACCGTGCGGTTCCCGGAAACCCGGATCACGAAGCCGCCGGCATTGAGGGTGAGGAAACACGAATGACGGATGCGGGGGCCACCCGTACCGGCGCGCGGGACACGTTTCCCAAATTGCTGCTGGCGAATGCCGAGGCCATGGCCGATCGGCCGGCGATGCGCGAAAAGGATTTCGGCATCTGGCAGACATGGACGTGGAGCGACGTCGCCGAAGAGGTGCGGGATTTCGCGCTCGGCCTGCAGAAGCTGGGTCTCGAGCCGGGTGAGAAGGTCGCGGTGGTGGGTGCCAATCGGCCGCGCCTCTACTGGACCTTCGCCGCGGTTCAGAGCCTCGGCGGCGTGCCGGTGCCGGTCTACAAGGATGCGGTCGCCGACGAGATGGCCTACGTGCTGGAGCACGCCGAGGTCTCCTTCGCCGTCACCGAGGACCAGGAACAGACCGACAAGATCCTGTCGATCTCGGATCGGCTGGCCGGCCTGCGCCACGTCGTCTACGACGACGAGCGAGGCATGCGCGACTACGACCACACGCGTCTGCATTCCTTCGCCGAGGTGCAGAAGGTCGGTCGCGAGCGGGTGACCTCGGACCCCGGGGCGCTCGCCGGCTGGCGCGAGCGCATCGCGCTCGGCCGCGGCTCGGATCTCGCCGTGATGCTCTACACCTCGGGCACCACCGGCAAGCCCAAGGGCGTGATGCTGTCCTTCGACAACGTGCTGATCTCGGCCAAGAACGGCATCGACTTCGACAAGCTGACCGCCGACGAGGAGGTCGTCGCCTATCTGCCGATCGCCTGGGTGGGTGACCACATCTTCTCCTACGCCCAGTCCTACGTCGTCGGCTTCTGCGTCAACTGCCCGGAGAGCGTCGAGACGACCGACGACGACCGGCGCGAGATCGGCCCGACCTACGTCTTCGCGCCACCGCGCGTCTACGAGACGATGCTGACCCGCACCCAGGTCCGGATGCAGGACGCCGGCAAGCTCAAGCAGAAGATGGTCGACCATTTCCTCGCCGTCGCCGATCGGCTCGGCGAGGCGATCCTCGACGGCGACAAGGTCGGGCTTCTCGACCGGCTGCATTACGGGCTCGGCGAGTTCCTGGTCTACGGGCCGCTGAAGAACCGCTTCGGCTTCACCCGCACCCGGGTCGCCTACACCGCCGGCGAAGCGATCGGTCCGGAGATCTTCCGCTTCTATCGCTCGATCGGCGTCAACCTGAAGCAGCTCTACGGCCAGACCGAAGCCTCGGTCTACGTGACGCTGCAGCCCGACGCCGAGATCCGCGCCGACACCGTCGGCGTGCCGGGCCCGCAGGTGGAGATCAAGATCTCCGATGCGGGCGAGGTGCTCTATCGCAGCCCGGGCGTCTTCGTCGGCTACTACAAGAACGAGGCGGCGACGGCGGAGACCAAGACGGCGGACGGCTGGGTGCATTCCGGCGACGCCGGCTTCATCGAGACCGCGAGCGGCCATCTCCGGATCATCGACCGCGCCAAGGACGTCGGCAAACTCGTCGACGGCACCCTGTTCGCGCCGAAGTATCTGGAAAACAAGCTGAAGTTCTTCGCCGACATCAAGGAGGCGGTGGCCTTCGGCGACGGGCGCGACTTCGCCACGGTGTTCCTCAACATCGATTTGGCATCGGTCGGCGCCTGGGCGGAGAGGAACGACGTCACCTACGCCAGCTACCAGGAGCTCGCCGGGCATCCGCAGGTCTACGACCGCATCCGCAGCGCGGTGGACAAGGTCAATCGCGACCTCGCCGCCGAGCCGATGATGGCCGGGGCGCAGATCCGCCGCTTCCTGATCCTGCACAAGGAACTGGACGCCGACGACGGCGAGTTGACGCGCACCCAGAAGGTTCGGCGCGGCTTCATCGCCGATCGCTACGCGCCGCTGGTCGACGCGCTCTACGACGGTTCGACGGAGAAGCATGTGGTCACCGAGATCTCCTTCGAAGACGGCCGCAAGGGCACCATCACCGGTGACGTCAAGATCGTCGACATGGACGTCCACTCGACGAAGAAGGAGGCGGCGGAATGAAGAGTTCGCTTCCTCCCATCGAGAAGGGCATGCCGCTCCTGCAGGTCGAGGACATCTCGCTGTCGTTCGGCGGCGTCAACGCGCTCACCGACGTGTCCTTCGACATCGTCGCCGGCGAGGTCCGGGCGATCATCGGTCCCAACGGTGCCGGCAAGACGTCGATGCTCAACGTCATCAACGGCTTCTACCACCCGCAGGTGGGCCGGGTGATCCACCGGGGCGAGGCGCGGACCGGGCGCAGGCCGCACGAGGCGGCGCGTCGCGGCATCGGCCGCACCTTCCAGAACGTCGCGCTGTTCAAGGGTCTCACCACCCTCGACAACATCATGGCGGGACGGACGCTGAAGATGCACCGCGGCTTCTTCTGGCAGTGCCTGCGTTTCGGCCCGGCGCTGAACGAGGAGATCGAGCATCGCAAGAAGGTCGAAGAGATCATCGACTTCCTGGAGATCGAGCACATCCGCAAGGTGCCGGTCGGCAAGCTGCCCTACGGCCTGAAGAAGCGGGTCGAGCTCGGCCGGGCGCTGGCCCAGGAGCCGGAGCTGTTGCTGCTCGACGAGCCGATGGCCGGCATGAACCTCGAGGAGAAGGAGGACATGAGCCGCTTCATCCTCGACATCCGCGAGACCTTCGGCACCACCATCGCGCTGATCGAACACGACATGGGCGTGGTGATGGATCTCTCCGACCGCGTCGTGGTGCTCGAATACGGCCGTAAGATCGCCGACGGCACGCCCGACGAGGTGCAGAACGATCCGACCGTCATCGACGCCTATCTCGGCCGGTCGCACTGAGGAGACGCACACATGGATCTTCTCACCGCGATCTTCGTCGATCCCTTCGTCCGCATGGGCGCCAACCCGACCTTCCTGGTCCAGGTGATCTGGGAAGGTTTCGTCTCGGGCGTGCTCTATGCGCTGGTGGCGCTCGGCTTCGTGCTGATCTTCAAGGCGTCCGGCGTCTTCAACTTCGCTCAGGGCATCATGGTGGTGTTCGCGGCGCTGGCGCTGGTCGGCCTGCACGAGAGCGGAGTACCGGCGTGGCCGGCCCTGGCGGCGGCCATCGGCATCATGCTGATCCTGGCGATCGGTATCGAACGGGTGGTGCTGAGACCTCTGGTCAACCAGCCCGACATCATCCTGTTGATGGCGACCATCGGCCTCACCCGCTTCCTCGTCGGTCTCGGCGAGATGGTGTTCGGCGGCGAGCCCAAGGTGATGATCACCGAAGCGCTCGGCATCCCGACCGGCATCATGCGGATCCCGCTCTTCGGCAAGAACCTGATCCTGAAGGAGATCGACATGACGGCGGCGGTGGTCGCCATCCTGATGGTCACCTTCCTGGCCGTGTTCTTCGCTCGCACCAAGATCGGCCGGGCGCTCAGAGCCGTCGCCGACGACCATCAGGCGGCGCTGTCGGTCGGCATCTCCTTGAACCGCATCTGGGTGATCGTGTGGTTCGCCGCCGGCATCGTGGCGCTGGTCACCGGCATCATGTGGGGTGCGCGCTCCCAGGTCTCCTTCGACCTCGAGGTGATCGCGCTCAAGGCGCTGCCGGTGCTGATCCTCGGCGGCTTCACCTCGGTGCCGGGCGCCATCGTCGGCGGTCTGATGATCGGCGTCGGCGAGAAGATCGGCGAGATCTACTGGGGACGGCTCCTCGGCGGCGGCATCGAGAGCTGGCTCGCCTATCTCATCGCCCTCGGCTTCCTGCTGTTCCGGCCCCAGGGCCTGTTCGGCGAGAAGATCATCGAACGCGTCTGACGGGAGAGAACCGACATGTTCTATCGTGAAGTCGGACAGTTCAAATCGACCTACGCCGCCGACATGGCGATCTTCCCGATCCGCCAGGATCGGATCGGCATCGCCGTACTCCTGGCGCTGGCGGTGGTCGTCGTCCCGCTCGTCGCCAACGACTTCGTCCTCGCCTCGATCATGATCCCGGGGCTGATCTTCACGCTGGCGGCGATCGGGCTCAACATCCTGACCGGTTATGCCGGGCAGATCTCGCTCGGCACCGGCGCCTTCATGGGCGTCGGCGCCTACGCCGCCTTCAAGCTCGCCGGCGCCTTTCCTGAGGTGAACGTCCTCGTCTGGATCCTGGTCTCGGGCTTCTTCTCGGCCGCGGTCGGCGTGGTCTTCGGTCTGCCGTCGCTGCGCATCAAGGGCCTCTATCTGGCGGTGACGACGCTGGCGGCGCAGTTCTTTCTGGAGTGGTGCTTCATCCGCATCGGCTGGCTCACCGACTATTCGTCGTCGGGCGCGATCGAGGCGGCGCGACGGTCGATGTTCGGCATCTCGATCACCGGGCCGGAGGCGACGCCGCTGGCCCGTTACTTCGCGGTTCTCGGACTGGTGGTGTTCCTCACCTTCATCGCCTCCAACCTCGTCCACGGCCGCATCGGCCGGACCTGGATGATGGTGCGCGACATGGACATCGCCGCCGAGCTGATGGGGGTCAAACTCCTGCCGGCCAAACTGTCGGCCTTCGCGGTGTCGTCCTATTTCGCCGGCGTCGCCGGAGCGATGATGGTGTTCTTCTGGCTCGGTGCGGCGGAGCCGTCGGCCTTCGGCATCTCGCTCTCGTTCCAGGTGCTGTTCATGGTGATCATCGGCGGCCTCGGCTCGATGATCGGCTCCTATTTCGGCGCCGCCTTCATCTGGGCTCTGCCGGTGGTCATCAAGTTCGCGCCGGGGGTCTTCGGTTTCGAGATCCAGTCGGCCACCGTCGAGCACGTCAATTCGATGATCGTCGGCGCGCTGATCATCTTCTTCCTCATCGTCGAGCCGCACGGGCTGGCGCGACTGTGGGGCGTGACCAAGCAGAAGCTCAGGGTCTGGCCCTTCCCCTGGTGAGGGCGAGGCACGAAACGAGCCGCGATCTCATCGGGTCGGGTCGCGGCGTACCAACGAAGAGACCCGAAACCCGCTCGACGCGTCGCCCCGGCGCGGGGAGCGGGCGACAGACGGAGGAAAACCCGATGTTCGGACGTTACGCACTCGCTCTCTCGGTGGCTTCGGTCATCGCCTCGGTGCTGCCGCCGGTTTCCACGGCCAGCGCCGAGGACAGCCTCTACGTGCCGCTGCTCACCTATCGGACCGGCCCCTATGCCGGCTCGGGCATCGGCATCGCCGACGGCATGCACGACTACCTCGAGATGCTCAACCAGCGCGACGGCGGCATCGGTGGGGTGAAGATCAACTTCGAAGAATGCGAGACGGGCTACAACAGCCAGAAGGGCGTCGAGTGCTACGAGGCGACCAAGGGCAAGGGCGCCCTGATGTACAATCCGTGGTCGACCGGCATCACCCTGCAGCTGATCCCCAAGGCCGGCGTCGACAAGATCCCGGTGCTGTCGATGGCCTACGGCCTCTCGGCGGCGGCCGACGGCAAGACTTTCCCCTGGGTGTTCAACCCGCCGCTGACCTATTGGGACGGCGCTTCCGTGGCGGTGAAGTACATCGCCGAGAAGTCCGGCGGCATGGCCAAGCTCAAGGGTAAGAAGATCGGCTTCATCTATCTCGACGCCCCCTATGGCAAGGAGCCGATCCCGCTGCTCGAGCAGCTCGCCAAGGAGAACGGCTTCGAACTGGCCAAGTACCCGGTGCCGGGCGACAAGATGCAGGATCAGTCGTCGCAGTGGCTGAACGTGCAGTCGGATTCGCCCGACTGGATGATCATGTGGGGTTGGGGCGCGATGAACCCGACCGCCGTCAAGGAAGCGGCCAAGATCGGCTACCCGATGGACAAGTTCATCGGCGTGTGGTGGTCGGGCGGTGACGACGACGCCAAGGCCGGCGGTCCGGGCGCCAAGGGCTACCTGACGCTGAACTTCAACGGCACCGGCGCCAATTTCCCGGCGATCGCCGACATCAAGAAGCACGTCTTCGCCAAGGGCCTGTCGACGGTCAAGAGCGAGGACCGCATCGGCGAGAACAACTACAACCACGGCGTCTACAACTCGATGCTGATCGCCGAGGCCATCCGCAACGCCCAGAAGATCTCGGGCAAGAAGGTGGTCACCGCGGCCGACGTGCGTGCCGGCCTCGAGACGCTGAACGTCGACGCGGCCCGCATCAAGGAGATCGGTCTCGAAGGCTTCATGTCGCCGGTGAAGGTCACCTGCGACGACCACTCGGGCGAGCACGCCGTGTTCGTCCAGCAGTGGGACGGCGCCAAGTGGGTCAAGGTCTCCGACTGGATCGAGCCGATGAAGGACAAGGTGCGGCCGATGCTCGTCGCCGACGCCAAGGCCTACGCCGACAAGAACGCGCCGTGGCCGGCGCGGACCGAAGCCTGCGGCAAGTGATCCGCAGCGACAGGACGTCGAGGCGGCTCGTCCGTCTCGACCAGTCGTCGTGGCCGCGCCTGACCCGCGCGGTCCACGGCGGCGTATCCGCAGTCCATCCGGGAGCCCGATCATGACCGAACCCGCCGGCGCGATGCTGACCGTCGACAACATCGAGGTGGTCTACGATCACGTCGCCCTCGTGCTGAAGGGCGTGTCGCTCACCGTGCCGAAGGGCGGTGTCGTCGCGCTGCTCGGCGCCAACGGCGCCGGCAAGACGACGACGCTCAAGGCGATCTCCAACCTGCTCCACGCCGAACGCGGCGAGGTGACCAAGGGCAAGATCGTCTTCGAGGGCGAGGAGGTGCAGTCTCTGTCGCCCAACGAACTGGTGCGGCGCGGCTGCATCCAGGTGATGGAGGGTCGGCACTGTTTCGGCCATCTCACCGTCGAGGACAACCTGCTCACCGGCGCCTTCACCCGGCGCGACGGACGCTCGGCGATCAAGGCCGATCTGGAGCGGTGCTACGAGCTGTTCCCGCGGCTGAAGCAGCGCCGCAAGAGCCAGGCCGGCTACACCTCGGGCGGCGAGCAACAGATGGTGGCGGTCGGCCGAGCGCTGATGTCGCGGCCGAAGATGATCCTGCTCGACGAGCCGTCGATGGGGCTGGCGCCGCAGATCGTCGACGAGATCTTCGAGATCGTCCATCGGCTCAACGTCGAGGAGGGCGTCTCGTTCCTGCTCGCCGAGCAGAACACGGCGGTGGCGTTGCGCCACGCCACCCACGGCTACATCCTGGAGTCCGGCCGCATCGTGCTCGACGGCGAGGCCAAGTCGCTGGCCGAGAACGAGGACGTCAAGGAGTTCTATCTCGGCGTCGCCGCCGCCGGTCGCAAGAGCTTCAAGGAAGTGAAGCACTACAAGCGCCGCAAACGTTGGCTGGCCTGAGGGCGCGACATGTCCGAGTACTACGATCGATTGGAAACCCGCCGTCCGCTCACCCGCGAGCGGACCCAACTGAAGGCGATCCGCGAGACCGTCGAACATCTGGCGGCGACGCGTGCATGGCGTGACCGCTACGCCGGGATCACCGCGGCGAAGCTCAGGAGCCGCACCGACCTCGCGGCGATCCCGGTGCTGCGCAAGTCGGAGCTGAAGGAGTTGCAGGCGGCGCGACCGCCCTTCGCCGGGCTGTCGACGGCGAAGCTCGTCGGCGTTGGCCGCCTCTTCACCTCACCGGGGCCGATCTACGAACCGGAGGGGACGTCGCTCGACTGGTGGGGCACGGCGCGGGCGCTGTTCGCCGCCGGCATCCGGCGCGGCGACGTGGTCCTCAACACCTTCGCCTATCACCTCACGCCCGGCGGCTTCATCCTCGATGCCGGCGCCCGGGCGCTCGGCTGCCCGGTGATCCCGGCGGGGCCGGGCAACAAGGAGGCGCAGCTCGACCTGATCGGCCACTATCGGCCGCGCGCCTACGTCGGCACGCCCGATTTCCTCAAGATCCTGCTCGATGCCGGCGCCGAAGCGGGACGGGACGTCTCGTCGATCGAGCGGGCGCTGTGTTCGGGTGCGGCCCTGCCGCCGTCGCTGAGGGCGGAACTCGAAGGGCGCGGCGTCGGGGTACGGCAGGCCTATGCCATCGCCGACGTCGGCCTCGTCGCCTACGAGACCAGCGCGCCGGACGGGTCGCTGGTGCCGGGCATGATGGTCGACGAGCGCATCCTCGTCGAGATCGTGCGGCCGGGGACCGGTGAGCCGGTCGGGCCGGGGGAGGTCGGCGAAGTCGTCGTCACCCGCATCGATCCGGTCCATCCGGTGATCCGCCTCGCCACCGGCGATCTCTCCGCCTTCCTCGACGAGGAGAGCCCGTGCGGCCGCACCGGTCCGCGGATCAAGGGGTGGATGGGCCGGGCCGACCAGAAGGCCAAGGTCAAGGGCATGTTCGTCGATCCGGCCGACATCGACCGGGTGGTCAAACGCCATTCCGAGATCGTCCGGGCGCGGTTGGTGGTGACGCGTGCCGACGAGCAGGACGTGATGGAGTTGAAGATCGAGACCACGGTCGGTGATCCGGCCTTCGTGACGGCGGTCGCAGCCACGCTGGCGGCGGTCACCCGCCTCAAGGGCGCCGTCACGCCGGTCGCGCCGGGAACGCTGCCCAACGACGGCAAGATCATCGCCGACGAGCGGCCCATCGGTTGAGACACGAAGGCGCCGGTTCGTCCCCGGCGGCGATGCACCGACGAGAACGGCCGGAGCGAGGGATCCCGCTCCGGCCGTTCCGCGTTTCCGGATATTCTCAGTGCGCCGCCGGCTTGGCCTTGGGGCGCAGGTCGGCGAGAGCCGCCTTCTGGTGACCTTCGGCGTCGAAGTTCTCCGGCTTCAGCCACGCGGCGAAGGCGGCCTTCACCGTCGGCCATTCCTTGTCGACGATCGAATACCAGGCGGTGTCGCGGTTGCGGCCCTTGATCACCATGTGCTGGCGGAAGATGCCCTCGTAGGTGAAGCCGAAGCGGATCGCGGCGGCGCGGGAGGGGGCGTTGAGGGCGTCGCACTTCCACTCGAAGCGGCGATAGCCGAGATCGTCGAAGGCGTGCTTCATCGCCAGGAAGATCGCTTCCGTTGCGGCGCGGGTCTTCTGCAGCACGGGGGCGAAGAAGATGTGGCCGGTCTCGACGACGCCCGCCGCCGGGCGGATCTCCATCAGGGTGAGCACGCCGAGCGCCTTGCCGGAGGCGGCGTCGACCACGGCATAGGACAGTGGATCGGAGAGTTCCTCGCGGCCCTTCAGCCAGGCGAGGAAGGTCGCCTCGTCGGCGAAGGGGCCGTAGCTCAGATAGGTCCAGACCGAATCGTGGCCTTCGATCGCTTTCCACAGATCGTGACCGTGCTTGGCGGTATCGAGCGGCTCGAGCCGTCCCCAGGCGCCGGTGATGGTGGCGCGAACCGGCCGCGCCCTCTCGCTCCAGCCCTGGAGCGTGGGGCCGACCGGCCGTTCTTCCTTGTTGCCCGGCATCGCGGGGATCTCCTCGTGGGTGTACTTCGTCGCTGAGACCTTGGCCCGGCGACGAGCCGGGATCAACGGGCATGAGGGGTCTCCCCGATCGGAAGAAGGTCCGAGTTCACGGACTTGGGACCGCAAAAGGCCTCGACCGGGGCGACGGAAAGCGCCAAATATCCGCCATGACCATCTCGCCCGCTCCCGCCGATCTCACTTCTTCCGTCTCCGGATCCGGCGATCCGGTGCTCGTCGACGTCACCGGCATGACCTGCGCGGCCTGTGCGGCGCGAATCGAGAAGGTGCTCGGGCGGGTGCCCGGGGTCGAGCGGGCGGACGTCAATCTGGCGCTGGAGACGGCGGAGATCGCCGCGCCGGGCGTCGACACCGAGCTTCTCGTCGCGGCGATCGAGCGCGCCGGCTTCGGCGCCCATGTGCGCGACACCGCGGTGGCGGCGCGGCGGGCGGCGCTGGAGCGGGCTTCCGAGGAGCGAGCGGCGGAAGAGAAGCGGACCTTCCTGGTCTTCCTGATCTCGGCGGCGCTGACCGCGCCCTTCCTCGTCGCCATGATCCCGATGGCCTGGGGAGCGCACGCGACGTGGCTGACACCGTGGCTGCAGGTGGCGCTGGCGACGCCGGTCCAGGTGATCGCCGGGACGCGATTCTACGTCGGCGCCTTCAAGGCGCTGCGTGGCCGGTCGGCCAACATGGACGTGCTGGTGGCGCTCGGCACCACGGTCGCCTGGGCATTCTCGCTCGCCATGGTGCTCATCCACGGCGAGCATTCGCACGGCCATCTCTATTTCGAGGGTTCGGCGACGGTGCTGACCCTCATCCTCCTCGGCAAGCTGATGGAGGCGCGGGCCAAGCGCTCGGCGACGGCGGCGGTGGCGAAGCTGATGGCGCTGCGCCCCGACACGGCGACGCGGGTGAAGGACGGCGTCGCCGAGGTGGTCTCGGCAGATCTCCTGCGGCGCGGCGATCTCGTGCTGGTCAAGCCCGGCGAGCGCGTCGCGGCGGACGGCATCGTCGTCGAAGGCGCGAGCGAGTTCGACGAGAGCCTCGTCACCGGCGAGAGCGTGCCGGTCACCAAAGCGGTCGACGACAAGGTCACGGCCGGCACCATCAACGGCTCGGGCGCCGTCACCTTCCGCGTCACCGCGGTCGGCGAGGACACCACCATCGCCCGTATCGGCCATCTGGTCGAACAGGCGCAGATCGCCAAGGCACCGGTGCAGCGGCTGGTCGACAAGGTCGCCGCCGTCTTCGTGCCGGTCATCGTGGTCATCGCGATCCTCACCTTCGCCACGTGGTGGCTGGTGGGCCGCGACTTCGAGGGCGCGCTCATTCCGGCGGTGGCGGTGCTGGTCATCGCCTGTCCCTGCGCGCTCGGCCTCGCGACGCCGGCGGCGCTGGTCGCCGGCACCGGGGCGGCGGCCAAGGCGGGCATCCTGATCCGCGACATCGAGGCGCTCGAACGGGCGCACGGCGTCGACTGCGTCGTCTTCGACAAGACCGGTACGCTCACCGAGGGCCATCCGTCGGTCACCGACGTCTTCGTGCTCGGCGGCTCCGGCGACGAGATGCTGCGGCTCGCCGCCTCGGCGCAGAGCGTCAGCGAGCATCCGTTGGCCAAGGCCTTCGTCGCGGCGGCGAAGGCGCGCGGGCTCACGTCGTCGCCGGCGACGGCGGCGCGCAGCCTCGTCGGGCGGGGTCTGACGGCGATCGTCGAAGGGCGCACCGTGGCCATCGGCAACGCCGCCTTGATGAGCGAACTCGGCGTCGATCTGCGTCTCTTCGAGACGGAGATGGCGCGGTTGGCGGGCGAGGCCAAGACGGTGGTGGCGGTGGCGCGGGATCGCGAGGCGCTCGGTCTGGTGGCGCTCGCCGATCCGGTGCGCGGCGAGAGCGGCGAGGCGGTCGCGGCGCTGAAGGCGGCGCGGGTCGCGGTCCGGCTGGCGACCGGCGACGCGGTCGCGGTGGCGCGCGCCGTCGGCGACCGGCTCGGTCTCGACGCGGTCGAGGCGGAGATGCGGCCGGAAGGCAAGACGGCGCTGGTCGGGCGGCTGCGCTCCGAGGGGCGCACCGTCGCCATGGTCGGCGACGGCATCAACGACGCGCCGGCGCTCGCCGCCGCCGATGTCGGCATCGCCATGGGCTCGGGCGCCGACGTGGCGCTGGAGACGGCGGGCATCACCCTGATGCGCTCCGATCCGCGGTTGGTGGCGGCGGCGCTGGAGATCAGCCGCGCGACGTGGCGCAAGATCCGCCAGAACCTGTTCTGGGCGTTCTTCTACAACGTCGTCGGCGTGCCGCTCGCCGCGCTCGGCCACCTCACCCCGGCGCTCGCCGGGGCGGCGATGGCGATGAGCTCGGTCAGCGTCGTCACCAATGCTCTCACCCTGACACGTTGGCGGCCGAAGTCCGACACGCGGACGTGACGCTGCGTCGCGACCGATCCGAAGTCACGGGGATCACGCCGTTATTCCGCCCGATTGCAGTGGTTCGTGCGCTGGCCTAGAAGGGAAGGGCGTGCGCGTCGCGCTCGGCCATCGCTCCCATCAGGACCTCTCGCAGGACCATCATGACCGCGAAACTCTCTCGCCGCGATCTCATCTCCGCTTCCGTCGCTCTCGGTGTGGCCAACCTCCTCGGAGCCACCGGCCCGGCCGCCGCCGCCAACCTGAAGTTCGGGCCGTCGAAGCCCTTCGGCTTCGCCGGTTTGGTGCAGCGCGCCCGCGAAATGGCGGCCAAGGCCTATCTGGCGCCCCGCCGTCCGGCGCCGGAGATCGTCGAGCAGATCGGCTACGAGCAGCACGGCAAGATCAAGTTCCGGCCGGACCACGCCATGTTCGGCGACGAGAAGGGGGTCTATCCGATCACCTTCTTCCCGGTCGGCAAGTATTTCCCCAAGACGATCCGGATGCACGCCGTCGACGGCGACAAGGCGGCCGAGGTGCTCTACGAGCCCGAGTACTTCGACATGCCGGACGACAGCCCGGCGCAGAAGCTGCCGGAGGACACCGGGTTCGCCGGCTTCCAGATCCGCGAGGCCAAGAGCCGGCCGGATTGGCGGACGCAGGACTGGGTGGCCTTCCTCGGCGCCTCCTATTTCCGCGCCATCGGTTCGCTCAACGAATACGGCCTGTCGGCGCGTGGCGTGGCCATCGACACCGCGAGCCCGACGCCGGAAGAGTTCCCCGACTTCACCGAGTTCTATCTGCAGCCGGCGAGCGGCGAGAAGCAGCCGGTCGTCGTCTATGCGCTGCTCGACGGTCCGTCGATCACCGGCGCCTACAAGTTCACCATCCGCCGCACCGAGGGCGTCGTCATCGACGTCGAGTGCAACCTGTTCACCCGCAAGGACATCGCCAAGCTCGGCATCTCGCCGATGACGTCGATGTACTGGTTCTCCAACTACGACAAGAGCTACCAGCTCGAGTGGCGGCCGGGCGCGCACGACTCGGACGGGCTCGCCATCTGGACGGGTACGGGCGAGCGTATCTGGCGGCCGCTGGTCAACCCGCCGGGTCCGTCGACCTCGGCCTTCCTCGACGACAATCCGCGCGGCTTCGGCCTGATGCAGCGCAACCGCGATCCGAAGGACTACATGGATCGCTATCTCAACTACGAGCGCCGTCCGTCGCTGTGGATCGAGCCGATCGGCGGATGGGGGCCGGGCGCCTTCCATCTGGTCGAGTTCCCGACCGACCACGAGGACTTCGACAACATGGGGTGCTTCTGGGTGCCGCGCGATCCGGTCAAGGCGGGTCAGGCGCTCGAATACCGCTACCGCATGTACTGGAACGCCGACGAACCGAACCCGCCGGCCAATCTGGCGCGGCCGACCCGCACCGGCATCGGCCGCGGCGGCTTCCCCTACACGCGCGCCAATCCGCCGGAGATCAAGCGGTTCGCCATCGAGTTCACCGGTGGGGCGCTGGCGAACTTCCCGAAGGACAAGAAGCCGGAGGCGGTGATCACCCCGTCGCGCGGCGTGATCTCGTCGATCTTCCTCGAGACCACCTCGTGGAACGACGCGTGGCGGCTCCAGTTCGACATCAAGGCGGAGGGCACCGACCCGGTCGACATCCGCGCCTACCTGCGCGACGGCGAAACGGCTCTGACCGAGACTTGGCTGTTCAAACTGCATCCGCAGAAGACCTGGTGAGGTCGCCGGCATCATCGAAGGTGGAGACGGGGAGGCGAGAGCCTCCCCGTTCTCGTTTCGGGCACCGCTTGGTGCGATCCTCGTTCTACAGTCTGTACAACGGCAGGCGAGTGTTGTACGTTCCGTACAACATGGCGATACCCGGAGACGACCGATGAAGCTCGAGGTCAAGAAGATCGGCAATTCGACCGGATTGATCCTGCCGAAGGACCTGCTGGCGAAGCTCGGCCTGAAGCCGGGCGACGCCCTGCATGCCACGCCGGACGGCGAAGGAGGTGTACGGCTCACGCCCTACGACCCCGATTTCGAGCAGTCGATGCGACTGGTCGACGAGATCATGGACGAGTATCGCGACACGCTGAAGGAACTTGCGAAATGAGCGGGTTCGAGACCTCGCCGACGGGGTTCTCCGATCAGGCTCGGGCGAGCTTCGGCCGGGTCTGGCTCACCGTCGCCGAGGTGAGGGCGCTGCACGAGCGGCAGATCGCCCGCTTCGGCGGGCCGGCCGGCATCCGCGACCCCGGAGCGTTGGAATCTGCGTTGGGGCGGGCGCGCAACAAATGGGAATACGAGGGGGCCGATCTCGCCCTGCTCGCGGCCGCCCATGCCTTCGGCATCGCCCGCAATCATCCCTTCGTCGACGGCAACAAGCGGGCGGCATTCGTCGCCATGATGCTGTTCCTGCGCAAGAACGGGGTGAGGTTCGCGCCACCGCAGGCCGAAGCGACGGCGATCATCCTGGGGCTCGCCGCCGGCGAGGTTTCCGAGGAGAGCCTTGCCCGCTGGATCCGTGATCGCTGGCCGACCTGAGGCGACGGCGGATCACCCCCTGCAATCGCCGCGAAATGTCCTATGTTGTCCGTCGGGGCGGAGACGGATCGTAGGCGATGGCCAGAGACGGCGAGAAGAACTCACTCACCGGACGTTTCGTCCGTCATGCGCGTGTCGGCGCCAATGTGGGAACGGCGGCGATGCGGATCGCCGGCGGCCGCATGTTCGGCGACGGCGACCTGATGCGCGAGGGCAAGCTCATCGCCGATGCGCTCGGCGGGCTCAAGGGACCGCTGATGAAGGTGGCGCAGCTGCTCGCCACCATCCCCGACGCGATTCCCGCAGAATGGGCGGCGGAGCTGCAGCGCCTCCAGGCGCACGCACCGGCGATGGGCTGGGCCTTCGTCCGGCGGCGCATGACGGCCGAGCTCGGGGGCGACTGGGCGAGGCGCTTCGGCTCGTTCGAGCACGTGCCGTCCCACGCCGCCTCGCTCGGGCAGGTGCATCGCGCCACCTCGAAGGACGGCCGGCAACTGGCGGTGAAGCTGCAGTATCCCGACATGGCCTCGGCGGTCGAGGCCGACCTCGACCAGCTCGGCGTGCTCTTCGCCCTGATGCGCAAGCTCCGGCCACAGATCGACACCACGGAAATCGCCGAGGAGGTCGGGGCGCGGATCCGCGAGGAACTCGACTACGAGCGCGAACGCCGCCACATGGCGGTCTACGGCGAGATCCTCGCCGACGACCCCGGCGTGAACGTACCGGAGCCGTTCGAGGCGCTTTCGACGAAGCGGCTGCTCACCATGACCTGGCTCGAGGGCAAGGGGCTCCTCACCTACAAAGGCGCCTCTCAGGAGACCCGCAACCGCATCTCCGAGGCGATGTTCCGCGCCTGGTGGCACCCGTTCTGCCGCTTCGGCCTGATCCACGGCGATCCGCATCTCGGCAACTACGCCGCCTTCGAAGAGGCGGGCGAGCCGCAGGGCATCAATCTCCTCGACTTCGGTTGCATCCGCATCTTCCCCGCGCGCTTCGTCGAGGGGGTGATCGAACACTATCGCGGCCTTCTCCACGGTGACCGCGAGCGGGTGGTGGCAGCCTACGAGGCCTGGGGATTCAAGAACCTCTCCAACGAGTTGATCGACATCCTCGACATCTGGGCGCGCTTCCTCTACGGCCCACTCCTCACCGACCGTATCAGGCGCATCGCCGAGGGCGTGTCGCCGATCGAGTTCGGCCGGCAGGAGGCGCAACGGGTGGCGGATGCGCTCAGAACCCACGGGCCGGTGACGCCGCCGCGCGAATTCCTGTTCATGGACCGCGCCGCGCTCGGTCTCGGCGGGGTCTTCCTGCATCTCGATGCCGAACTCAACTTCCACCGCCTGTTCGAGACGGCGATCGACGACTTCGAGCGCGAGCGTGTCGCGAAGCGGCAAAGTGACGCGCTTTCGAGGGCCGGACTTCGCCCTTCGACTCAATGACAGAGCGGGCGCGGACCGGGAGAATGCACCGCAACAGAAGTCGGTGAACGATCTCGTGGTTCTTTGGCGCGAGAACGAGAGTTCGGCGTTGCGTCTCTCCGGTCGGGGCGTCTAAATGGATTCGTATGCCGTGCATGCGAACCCGGAACGGACCATCGGAGGGGTGAATGGGCGCCGTCGAGAGCAAGAATTTCGAAGAACATCGCAACACCTACGCGATGTTCCTCGGTCTGACCAAGTGGGGCACGATCGGTGTCGTTGCCGTCCTCATCCTCATGCGGATCTTCCTGGTCCACTGAGGGCGTCGACCGAGGCATTCGACTCCGTGGCGCGGACGGCGCCGGGCGGGGTCGTCGACGAAGAGATCTCTCGGCCCGCTGCGACACGGCGGCGGGTAGAGGGGTCTCGTCGGTGTTCGGCGCGTCCGGCATCGATATCGGCCGCATTCGTCACGCCACACCGGCCCCGGGTCGGCGAGGCGGGGCGGGCGGTCGTCCACGGCGGCGTGTGGCGCGGGCTCGTTCCGCCGCTTCCGGCCATCGTCGCGCCCGCTCGGGGCGCATGCAGAGGTATCGGGCGTTTCTCCGCCGGCGTCTCGCCGGGCTTCGTCCCGCGGAACGAGGACTTGCGGCGGATGGGAGACGGTCCGAGACTCCGATCGGCGAAGGTCGAGCGAGGTCGGGGCATGGCTGCGCGTCCGGACGGAGGCGCGATCGGGATCGTCGGCGGGGGCGGGCGGTTCCAACGAGAGACGAAGTCCGAGCTCGGACACGACAACGGATGGGATCACAATGACTTCGATCATCGGAATACCCAGAGAGACCTTTCCGGGAGAGCGCCGCGTGGCGACGGTTCCCGAGGTCGTGGAGAAACTGATCAAGCTCGGTTTCGCGGTGAGCGTGGAGCGCGGCGCCGGTGAGGCCGCCGACATTCCCGATGCTCACTACGAGGCGGTCGGCGCGACGCTCACCGACGGCGCCGCGGCGCTCTACGCCGGCGCCGACATCGTGTTCAAGGTTCGCGCCCCCTCGGCGGAGGAAGTCGCGCAGCTGAAGGCGGGGACGACCCTCGTCTCCTTCATCTGGCCGGCGCAGAATCCGGAGCTGATGGAGCTTCTGAAGGCGCAAGGCGTCACCGTGCTGGCCATGGACTGTCTGCCGCGGCAGCTGTCGCGGGCCCAGAAGATGGACGCGCTGACTTCGATGGCCGGCATCACCGGCTATCGTGCGGTGATCGAGGCGGCGAACGCCTTCGGCCGCTACTTCGCCGGCCAGATCACCGCCGCCGGCAAGATCCCGCCGGCCAAGGTGTTCATCGCCGGCGCCGGCGTCGCCGGCCTCGCGGCGATCGGCACGGCCGCCAATCTCGGCGCGATCGTGCGCGCCAACGACACCCGCGCCGAGGTGGCCGACCAGGTCAAGTCGCTCGGCGGCGAGTTCGTCAAGGTCGACTACGAGGAAGAGGGCTCGGGCGGCGGCGGCTACGCCAAGGTGATGTCCGAGGGCTTCCAGGCGGCGCAGCGTCAGATGTACGCCACGGAAGTGAAGAACGCGGACATCGTCATCACCACCGCGCTCATCCCGGGCAAGCCGGCGCCGAAGCTGATCACGGCGGAGATGCTTCAGTCGATGAAGCCGGGCTCGGTGATCATCGACCTCGCCGGCGAGCAGGGCGGCAACTGCGAGCTGACGGTTCCCGGCGAAGCGGTGGTGCGCCACGGCGTCACCATCGTCGGCTACACCGACATGGCCAGCCGGCTCGCCAAGCAGTCCTCGACGCTCTATGCGACCAACCTGCTGCGGCTCACCGAAGAGCTGTGCAAGGCCAAGGACGGCAAGGTCTTCGTCGACATGGACGACGATGCGATCCGCGGCCTGACCGTCGTCAAGGCCGGCGAGATCACCTGGCCGGCGCCGCCGCTCAAGCTTCCCGCCCCGCCGCCGCCCAAGCCGGCCGCGGCGATCGTCGAGAAGAAGTCCTCCGGCCACGGCCACGGCCACGGCTCGGGCGAGCCGATGGACATGAAGTCGCTCGCCGTCACCTTCGGTGTCGGTGCGGTGCTGATGGCGCTGGTCGGCGCCACGGCGCCGGCGGCGTTCCTCGGCCACTTCACGGTGTTCGTGCTGGCCTGCTTCGTCGGCTACATGGTGGTGTGGAACGTGACGCCGTCGCTGCACACACCGCTGATGAGCGTCACCAACGCGATCTCCTCGATCATCTGCATCGGCGCGCTGATCCAGATCGCACCCCCCGGACGTCCGAGCATCCTCATCGGCCTGATCGCCTTCGTCGGCATCGCGCTGACGGCGGTCAACATGTTCGGCGGCTTCGCCGTGACCCGGCGCATGCTGGCGATGTTCCGTAAGTGAGGAGAAGCGAACGATGTCTCTCGGACTTGTGACCGTCTCCTACATCGGAGCCACGATCCTCTTCATCCTGTCGCTCGGCGGCCTGTCGCATCCGGAATCGGCGCGGCGCGGCAACTGGTTCGGCATCATCGGCATGGGCCTCGCGGTGCTCGCCACGGTGTTCGGGCCCGGCGTCACCGGCCTCGGCGTGGTGTTCATCCTGATCGCGCTGGCGATCGGCGGCGCGGTCGGCCTCTACGCCGCCAAGACCGTGCAGATGACGCAGATGCCCGAGCTGGTGGCGCTGATGCACAGCCTGGTCGGCCTTGCCGCCTGCACCATCGGTCTGGCCAGCTTCATCGATCCGACCGCGCATTTCGCGACGCCGGCGGAAAAGTCGATCCACGAGATCGAGATCTACATCGGCATCCTGATCGGTGCCGTGACCTTCTCGGGCTCGATCATCGCCTTCGGCAAGCTCTCGGGCAAGATCGGCGGCAAGCCGGTGCTGCTGCCGGGCCGGCATTGGCTGAACCTCGCCGCGCTGATCGTCGTGATCGTCTTCGGCTACGTGTTCGTCGGGGCGCACTCGGGTGTCGCGGCCGGCTTCGCGCTGTTCGTGATGACGGTGATCGCGCTCGCCTTCGGCGTCCACATGGTGATGGCGATCGGCGGCGCCGACATGCCCGTCGTGGTGTCGATGCTGAACAGCTACTCCGGCTGGGCGGCGGCGGCGACCGGTTTCATGCTGTCGAACGACCTCTTGATCGTCACCGGCGCGCTGGTCGGCTCGTCGGGCGCGATCCTCTCCTACATCATGTGCCGGGCGATGAACCGCAACTTCATCTCGGTCATCGCCGGCGGCTTCGGCTCGGGCGGCGGCACCGTGGCGGCGTCGGCGAGCGGCGAGCCGCAGGGCGAGGTGCAGCCGATCTCGGCGATCGAGACGGCGGAGCTCCTGAAGGACTCGAAGAGCGTGATCATCGTGCCGGGCTACGGCATGGCGGTGGCGCAGGCGCAGCACACGGTGAACGAGATCACCGGAAAGCTGCGCGAGAAGGGCGTCGAAGTCCGCTTCGCCATCCATCCGGTGGCGGGACGCATGCCGGGTCACATGAACGTGCTGCTGGCCGAAGCCAAGGTGCCCTACGACATCGTCTTCGAGATGGACGAGATCAACGAGGACTTCCCGTCGACCGACGTCGCCATCGTCATCGGCGCCAACGACATCGTCAATCCGGCGGCGCAGGACGATCCGGCGAGCCCGATCGCCGGCATGCCGGTGCTCGAGGTGTGGAAGGCGAAGACGACGATCGTCATGAAGCGGTCGATGGCCTCGGGTTACGCCGGCATCGACAATCCGCTGTTCTACAAGGAGAACAACCGCATGCTCTTCGGCGACGCCAAGAAGATGCTGGAAGAGGTCTCCAAGAACATCTGATACCGAGTTCACGAAATTCGGACTCGTCCGAATTTCGTGAGTTACGGCCCGACCGGCCGACGCCCGTTCGGGCTTGCCTTCGCGGATGAAGTTCCGAAC
>CALBKH010000109.1 GCA_937892955.1 uncultured Alphaproteobacteria bacterium | reverse complement strand
CGTCCTCGGTCAGCTGCTCGGTGAGGAGGAAGGGATCCTCCCACTTGAAGGGGGCGTGGGTCTTCGGGGCCATGGGGGATCCTCTTCACTGAGCACCCGAACTTCGGGTCCGAAGTACCGGTGCATTACGGCCCGACCGGCCGACGCCCGTTCGGGCCCGCCCTCACGCGGCGGGTCTCGAACGAGACCTTCCGCGCTCGGATTCAGCTCTCGACGTCGAACCGGACGCCCTGGGCGAGCGGCAGCGAACGGGAATAGTTCACGGTGTTGGTGGCGCGGCGCATGTAGGCCTTCCAGGCGTCGGAGCCGGCCTCGCGGCCGCCGCCGGTCTCCTTCTCGCCGCCGAAGGCGCCGCCGATCTCGGCTCCGGAGGGACCGATGTTGACGTTGGCGATGCCGCAGTCGGAACCGGTGTCGGAGACGAAGGCCTCGGCCTCGCGCAGGTCGGAGGTGAAGATCGACGACGACAGGCCCTGCGGCACGGCGTTGTTGAGCTTCACCGCGGTCTCGAACTTGGTGTAACGCATGACGTAGAGGATCGGGGCGAAGGTCTCCTCGGTGACCGGACCGGACTGCGACGGCATCTCGACCAGCGCCGGGGCGACGTAGAAGCCGTTGTCGTAGCCCTGGAGGGCGATGCGATTGCCGCCGGTGATGGTGCCGCCGGCCTCGCGCGCCGCCTCCAGCGCCTTCTGCATGCGGGTGTAAGCGTCGGCGTCGATGAGCGGACCGATCAGGGTCTCGGACTGCGAGGGATCGCCGACCTTGACCGAGGCGTAGGCGCGGCGCAGCCGGGTCACCAGCGTGTCGTAGATCGAATCGTGGACGAAGAGGCGGCGCAGCGTGGTGCAGCGCTGGCCGGCGGTGCCGATCGCCGAAAAGGCGATCGCCCTGAGCGCCAGATCGAGATCGGCGGAGGGGCAGACGATCGCCGCGTTGTTGCCGCCGAGCTCGAGGATCGCCCGGGCGAAGCGCTTGGCGAGCTTGGGGCCGACGACCCGGCCCATGGCGGTCGAGCCGGTCGCCGAGAGGACCGGGACGCGCGGATCCTCGACCAGCACCTCGCCGATGTGACGCGAGCCGTTGATCAGTTCGACGAGATGATCCGGCGCGGTGTTGCCCTCGGCGCGGTAGCGCGCCACCGCCCGCTCGAACAGGGCGACGACGGCGAGCGCCGTCAGCGGCGTCTTCTCCGACGGCTTCCAGACGACCGAATCGCCGCAGACGATGGCGAGCGCGGCGTTCCACGACCACACCGCGACGGGGAAGTTGAAGGCGGAGATGACGCCGACCGGGCCGATCGGGTGCCAGGTTTCCATCATGCGGTGACCGGGGCGCTCGGTGGCGATGGTCAGGCCGTAGAGCTGGCGCGACAGGCCGACGGCGAAATCGCAGATGTCGATCATCTCCTGGACCTCGCCGAGGCCCTCCGAGACGATCTTGCCGGCCTCGATGGTGACGAGGCGGCCGAGTTCGGCCTTGTGGGCGCGCAGCTCCTCGCCGAGCAGCCGGACCAGTTCGCCGCGCTTGGGAGAGGGCACCAGCCGCCAGGCGCGGAAGGCGGCGTCGGCACGGCCGATGGCGGCCTCCGCTTCCTCGGTCTCGTGCTCGACGACGCGGCCGATCTCCTCGCCGGTGATCGGCGAGGTCACCACCAGGGTGCCGTCGGTGTAGTGGGCGCGATCGACGCCGAGGGCGGCGAGCAGCTCGTGGGTCTCGGCCGCGAGCGTCTGATGAACCGACATGGGCGCCACCTCATGGTCCGAACGAAGAAAACCGCCGCGGCGATCGACCGACCGACCGCCGCGCGCGAGGTCATGAATATTCCGCTCGACAGGACCGGTTTGAAGCGAGAAATTCTCACGACATCATGAATTTTCGGAATGAATCATCATGTACCGCCGCGGCTTCCTGCCCCCCATCGGATCGCTGGTGGCCTTCGAATGCGCCGCCCGCCACGAGAGTTTCTCGCGCGCGGCGGAGGAACTGAACCTCACCCAGAGCGCCGTCAGCCGGCAGATCCGCACCCTCGAGGAGGTGGTGGGGGTGGCGCTGTTCGAGCGGGTCCGGCAGCGCGTGGTGCTGTCGGAGGCGGGGCGGGCCTATCTCGCCGACGTGCGGCGCTCGCTCGGCGATCTCGGCGACGCCACTCACCGGGTGATGGGCTTCGCCGGCACCCGCGGTGTCCTGGAGCTGGCGGTGCTCCCGACCTTCGGGACGCGTTGGCTGGTGCCGCGATTGCCGCGCTTCCTGGCACTCAACCCGGACGTCACCGTCGATCTCGCCGCCCGCATCGAACCCTTCGACTTCGCCGACGAGCCGTTCGACGCGGCGATCCACGTCGGCCAGCCGGTGTGGGCCGGCGGCGTGCTGGAGCATCTGATGGACGAGGAGGTGGTGCCGGTCGGACCGCCGGACTGGCTCACCGCTCGCGGGCTTTCGACCCGTGCCGATCTCGCCGCGCTGCCGCTCCTCCACCAGTCGACCCGACCGTCGGCCTGGGCCGACTGGTTCGCCTCGGTCGGCGTCGCCACCGAGGCGGCGTGGCGGGGGCCGCGGCTCGATCAGTTCTCGATGGTGGCGGAGGCCGCGGCCTGCGGCATGGGTGCGGCGCTGGTGCCGCGCTTCCTGATCGAAGAGGAACTGGCGTCGGGCCGCCTCGTGCAGCTCTTCCCCGAGCCGCTGGCCACGCGCAGCGCCTATTACGTCGTCCATCCGGCCTCGAAAGGTCGCTCGGCGCTGCTCAAGGCCTTCGAAGAGTGGATCGTGGCGGAAGCGAAGGCGGATGCCTCCCCGTCGCCTCCGCTCGCTGCCGGACCGTGATCGCTCGCCACACCGTTCTAGTCGGAACGAATGGCGGCCGCGCTCCTCCGCATTGGCGGGCAGCGGCGAACGGTGGCAGTATCCGGAGCCGATCCGATCGATCGACGCGCCGGCGTCCGAGGGGGCAGCGAAGGCGGAGATTTGTTCGAGATACGAACTCGTCTCCCGCTGTCCCGCCACGTCGGATCGGAGAAAGTGACTCGGCGACAAGAACCGCGGACGGGTGCCCGACGACCGTCGCGACGAGAACAAGAGGAACGCCATGACGCTCGCCAACATCCTGGTTCATCTCGATTCGAGCCCGCGGTGCGCGGTGCGGACGGCGTTGGCGGTCAAGCTCGCCGCGCGCCACGGCGCCCGCCTCACCGGCCTCTTCGCCGAGACCTCGCATGCCCATCAGGTCGGGGTGGTGGTCTCCTGGCCGAGCGAGGACCACCTCGCCCGGGCCGGCGCGGCGGAGAAGGCCTTCACCGAGGTCGCCGCATCGCTCGGCGACAAGGCACGATTCCTCGACGTCAATCGTGGCAGCGAGCACGAGATTCTGGTCCGCGCCACCGAGATCGCCCGCCATTTCGACCTGGTGATCCTCGGCCAGATCGAAGAGGGCGGCCGTGTGCCCGGCGATCTGCCGGAGCAGATCGTTCTGGAGTGCGGTCGGCCGGTGCTGATGATCCCCTATGCCGGGCATTTCGACGACATCGGCCATCGCCCGATCTTCGCCTGGCATCGCTCGCGCGGCGCGGCGCGGGCGCTGTGCGACGCGCTGCCGCTGGTCCAGCCGAAGGCCGAGGCGCAGGTGGTGCAGGCCGGCCGCCACGGCGACCCGACCGACGAATTCTCGCATCTGTTGCTCGACCAGCTCGCCGCCCACGGCGTGACCGCCCACTACCACACCGCGGTGGTGGAGGAGGTGAAGCTGATGGACACGTTGCTCAATCAGGCCGCCGACCACTCGGCCGATCTGATGGCGATCGGCGCCTTCGACCACACCGGCTTCGCCTTCCTCGGTCGCGGCTCCGGCACCCGCTACGTCATGCGCCACATGACGCTGCCGGTGCTTTTCTCGCACTGAAGAACAGGGTTCCGAACGACGACGGCCGGGCTCGCGCCCGGCCGTTTCGTTTTCGGGCCTCGCGCCGACGCGCCGATCCGGCTCAGCGATGGCCGGTGCGGTACATCGGGCCGCCGAGCCGGCGCGGCCAGCCGTAGCCGGTGATGAAGACGAGATCAATGTCGGAGGCCCGCGCCGCGATGCCCTCGGCGAGGATCTTCTCGCCCTCGGCTCCCATGACGCCGACCAGCCGCTCGACGATCTCTTGCGCCGTGAAGCCGCGGCGGGTGATGCCCTTCTTCGCCGATTCCTCTTCACACAGGCGCGCGACGAGCGGATCGACCGACTTTCGACCGCCGTCGTAGGCGTACCAGCCGGCGCCGGTCTTCTGGCCGAAGCGGCCCATCTCGCAGAGCCGGTCGGCGATGGCGACGTAGCGCTCGTCGGGCGAGCGGGCCGCCGCCTTGCGCTTGCGCAAGCTCCAGGCGATGTCGAGGCCGGAGAGATCGAAGACGGCGAAGGGACCCATCGGCAGGCCGAAGTCCTCCAGCGCCGCGTCGATCTCGTGGGGCAGCGCCCCTTCCTCCAGCAGGAATTCGCATTCGCGACGGAACACCGCCCAGATGCGGTTGCCGACGAAGCCCTCGCAGACGCCGGTGACGATCGGCAGTTTGCCGAGCTTCTTCGCCACCGCGACCGCGGTCGCCAAGGTGACCGGCGAGGTGGTGGCGGTGTCGACCACCTCGGTGAGGCGCATGACGTTGGCGGGCGAGAAGAAGTGCAGGCCGACCAACCGCTCGGGATGGGCCGAGCCCTCGCCGATGGCGTTCGGATCGAGATAGGAGGTGTTGGTGGCGAGCACACAGTCGGCGCGGACGACCGCGGCGAGGCGGGCGAAGAGGTCGCGCTTCACCGCGAGGTCGTCGAACACCGCCTCGACCACCAGATCGGCGTCGGCCAGGGCGGCGAGATCGGCGGCGAAGCGGATCTTCTCGAGCTTCTCGGCCGCAGCCGCCTCGCTCAGCCGGCCGGACTTCACCGATCGTGCCCAGATGCCGGCGATGCGCTCGCGGCCCTTGGCGAGCGCTTCGTCGTTCATCTCGACGACGATGACGTCGTAACCGGCATCGACCGCGGCCACCGCGATGCCGGCGCCCATGGTGCCGGCGCCGACGACGCCGAAGCGGGTCACCGGAGCGGGCGCGACACCGGCGATGCGGTCGATCTTGGCGGCCTCGCGCTCGGCGAAGAAGACGTGGCGCAACGCGGCGGCTTCGTCGGAGGCGACGAGGCGCAGGAAGGTGGCGCGTTCGCGCGCCATGCCGTCGTCGAAGGGGAGGTCGGCGGCGGCGAGGGCGAGGCGCGCCGCTTCGCCCGGCGAGATCTGACCGCGCGCTCTGCTCTCGATCCGGGCGACCGCGGCGTCCGCTTCGGCGCGGTCGAAGGCGGGAACGGCGAGATCGCGGGTGCGGCGGGGCGGCTTGCCGACGAGGCCGCGGGCATGGGCGATCGCCGTCTCGACGAGGTCGCCGTCGGCGACGGCGTCGACCAGACCGAAACGCGCCGCCTCTTCGGCCGCGAGCCGTCGACCGCCGCCGACCATTTCGATCGCGGCGGTCATGCCGACAAGACGCGGCAGACGCTGGGTGGCGCCGGCGCCGGGGACGATACCGAGGTCGATCTCGGGCTGGGCGAATCTGGTGCCCGGCGCGGCGATGCGGGCGTGGGCGGCGAGCGCCAGTTCGCAACCACCGCCGAGGGCGGTGCCGTGGAGCGCGGCGACGACCGGCTTCGGCGATGCTTCGATCGCGGCGCAGACGTCGGGCAGGTAGGGCTCGATCGGCGGTTTGCCGAACTCGCGGATGTCGGCGCCGGCAACGAAGGTGCGGCCGGCTGCGGCGATCACCACGGCGGCGATGCGCGGATCGGCGGCCGCCCGGGTCATCGCCTCGAGAACACCGGCGCGGACCTCGCGGGCGGCGGCGTTGACCGGCGGATTGTCGATGGTGACGAGGGCGACGCCGTCGACGAGGGTCCAGCGGACGAGATCGGAGGCGAGCGGGGACAGCGTGTCGGTCATGGCGCGGTGGCGATCCGGAGCCCAGGGTCGGTGAAGACCGGTCTCGAGACATCGGGCGACGACCGGTTCCGGTCCGCCCCCTGCGGTCGGCGGGACCGGCGTCGGCCCGCTCGACGGACCGACACGGGCGTCAGGATGGGCAGTGGCGGCGACCGCATCAAGGCGATCCGCTACGGATCGTTTCACTTGTTCGCATCGCGACCGCGAAAGAACTCGCCCGACGGACAAGACGGAGGGAGGCGGGCGCGTCGCGGCGGCGCTTCGTCCGCGCGGCGGAGCGACGATGGCGCCGCGGGACCACGACGACGGAGGTTCGCCGGACGGGACCCGAGGACGACGGCCTGCGGGCGGTGGCTTGACGGCGGTGCGGTCGTGCCCGAAAGCTCGCGGGCTGCCGCCGGATCGACCGATCGCGGCCGAGAAGGATCTCTCCCGTGACGACCTCCACCGACGCTCTGCTGTTCCCGCCGCGCCCCCTGCCGACCGTCGCCGTCGTAGGCGAGACGGCACGCTTCCCCGTCGCCCGCATCTTCTGCGTCGGCCGCAACTACGCCGAACACGCCAAGGAGATGGGGGCGGAGGTCGACCGCGAAGCGCCGTTCTATTTCCTCAAGGACGCCGGCACGCTCGTCGCGTCCGGCGCCACCATCCCCTATCCGCAGGGCACGAACGATTTCCACCACGAGATGGAATTCGTCGTCGCCATCGGTCGTGAAGCCTTCGACGTGCCGGTCGAGCGGGCGATGGACGCCGTCTTCGGCTATGCGGCCGGCCTCGACATGACCCGGCGCGACCTGCAGGGCCAGGCCAAGGCCAAGGCGCGGCCCTGGGACTTCGGCAAGAATTTCGACAACGGCGCGGTGATCGGGTCGATCGTGCGCGCGGCGGCGTTCGGTGCGGTCGGACCGCAGCGCATCGCGCTCACCGTCGGCGGAGCGACACGGCAGACCTCGCGTCTCGGCGACATGGTGTGGAGCGTGCCGGAACTCGTTTCCTACCTGTCGCGCTTCTACCGGCTGGTGCCGGGCGATCTGATCTACACCGGCACGCCGTCGGGCGTCGCCGCCGTCGTTCCCGGCGACCACCTCGTCGGCGAGATCGAAGGCCTGCCGCCGGTCGAACTGACGATCGGCCCGGCCGCGACGGCGTGAGGCGGAGAATGGCGGCGGGACTCCGCCGCCGGAAACGAACCCTGATCGGCTCTCCCGGCGCACGGCCGAACCGGACGGCCTCCGTCGTCGGGCACACCCTCGCCCCGTCATCGCCGGGCTCGACCCGGCGACCCGGCGGCGTTTCCCTGCGGCTGCGGCCCATGGGTTGCCGGGTCGAGCCCGGCAATGACGAGGAAAGGTGAAGCGTGTCCCGTCGACCGCCTCGGGGAGGGGCGGCCTTCATGGCTCCGTCGGCCCCACCGAGCCGGTGCGAGGCGGCGAGCCGCTCACGCCGCCAGATCGGCGACCACCGCGTCGAGCACCTCGAAGCCGGCGAGGGTGGCGCGCACCCGGCGCCGGCCGTTCGCGTCGATGATCGGCGCGATCATGCCGTTCGCCTCGAGGTCGGCGAGGCGTTTCGGATCGAGCACCCGGCCGGAGATCTCCTCCCAGCGGTCGAGATCGATCCCCTCCTTCAGGCGCAGGCCCATCAGCAGATATTCGTCGCCCTGTTCCTCAAAGGTGAGGACGTCGTCGGCGATCAGGCCGTGGCCGTGGGCCTCGACGAGGCGCAGCCACTTCTCCGGGTTCTTCTCGGTCGCGGTGGCGTGCCGGCCCTCGCCGTGGACGAGGCGGCCGTGGGCGCCGGCGCCGACGCCGACATATTCGCCGTAACGCCAGTAGACGAGGTTGTGGCGGCATTCCGCGCCGGGGGCGGCGTGGTTGGAGATCTCGTAGGCCGGCAGACCGGCGGCATCGAGCACCCGGTGGGTCGCCTCGTAGAGATCGGCGCCGAGATCGGCGTCGGGAACGATCAGCTTGCCGGCGTGGTAGAGATCGGCGAAGCGGGTCTCCTCCTCGATGGTCAGCTGGTAGACCGAGATGTGGTCGGCGGCGAGGTCGACCGCCGCCTTCAGCTCCGCCTCCCACTCCGCCACCGTCTGGTCGGGGCGAGCGTAGATGAGGTCGAAGGACAGGCGATCGAAGGTGCGGCGCGCCAGATCGATGGCGCCGATCGCCTCGGCGACGTCGTGGATGCGGCCGAGACGTTTCAGATCGCGATCGTTCAGCGCCTGGACGCCGAGGGAGAGGCGGTTGACGCCAGCGGCACGATAGCCGGCGAAGCGCGTCGCTTCGGCGCTGCCGGGATTGGCCTCGAGCGTGACCTCGACGCCGCCGGCGATCGTCCAGTGCTTCGCCACCGCATCGAGAACGGTTCCGACGGTCTTCGCCTCCATCAGCGACGGGGTGCCGCCGCCGAAGAAGATCGAGGAGACGGTGCGGCCCGGGGCGCGGGCGGCGAAATGGCCGAGTTCCGTGGCGAGCGCCGCGGCGAAGCGCGTCTGATCCACGGGCGTGTGGCGGACGTGGGAATTGAAGTCGCAATAGGGACACTTGGCGGCGCAGAACGGCCAGTGCACGTAGATGCCGAACCCCGGCTCCGGCATGGTCATGGGCCATCCTCCTGATGCGGCGCCGTCCGGTTCGCCCGGCGGTTCGTTCTTCGTCTCGGTCGTCGAAACCGCGGGGAGCGCGCTTTCGATCATACGGGATCCGGCCGATCGCTTCGCGACGCCGGATCCACTCGTCTAAAATCCTTTGTTCGGACAGGGATTTTTCGACGAACGGAATACGGAATTCGGATGGTCTCATCCGAATTCCGTATCAGAGGCACTTCCTGGCGAAGAGCGAGAAGGCGCGGGCACGGTGCGACAGGCCTTCTTCGCCGGGCTTCAAGCCGTGTTTCTCCCCGGCGCTCATCTCGCCGAAGGTGCGGGTCTCGCCCTCGGGCAGGAAGATCGGATCGTAGCCGAAGCCGAGGGTGCCGCGCGGCGGCCAGACGAGGGTGCCGTGCACCTCGCCGCGCACCGTCTCGGTGTGGCCGTCGGGCCAGGCGAGGCAGAGGGCGGCGACGAAGTGGGCGCGGCGATCGCCGGTGCCGCCGTCGGCGAGCAGTTCCTCGATGTTGCGCATGGCGCGGGCGAAGTCCTTGTCCTCTCCGGCCCAGCGGGCGGAATGGACGCCGGGCTGGCCGCCGAGTGCCGCGACGCAGAGACCACTGTCGTCGGCGAGGGCGGGCAGGCCGGAGGCGGTCGCGGCGGCGAGCGCCTTGATCGCGGCGTTGGCCTCGAAGGTCTCGCCGGTCTCCTCCGGTTCGGGCAGATCGAGCTCGCCGGCCGACACCGCCTCGATGCCGTGCGGCGCGATCAGATCGCGGATCTCGGCGAGCTTCCCCTTGTTGTGGGTGGCGACGACGATCTTGCCGCCTTCGAGACGCCGTTCGGCCATGGCCTCCTCCATTCTCAGAGAACCACCATCTTCTGCAGATCGATCAGCTTACCGATGCCGGTCTTGGCGAGATCGAGGAGCGCCTGGAGCTGTTCCTCGGTGAAGGGACGGCCTTCGGCGGTGCCCTGGATCTCGACGATGCCGCCGGACCCGGTCATGACGAAATTGGCGTCGGTCTCGGCGACCGAATCCTCGGCGTAGTCGAGGTCGAGGACCGGCACGCCCTTCCAGATGCCGCAGGAGACGGCGGCGATGTGGTCCTTGAGCACCGGCGCCTTGACCATGTCGCGCGCCTTCATCCACTCCAGGCAATCGTTGAGGGCGACCCAGGCGCCGGTGATCGAGGCGGTGCGGGTGCCACCATCGGCCTGGATGACGTCGCAGTCGACGGTGATCTGGCGCTCGCCGAGCGCCTGGAGATCGACGACGGCGCGCAACGACCGGCCGATCAGCCGCTGGATCTCGTGGGTGCGGCCGGAGGGCTTACCGGAATTGACCTCGCGACGCATGCGGTCGTGGGTGGCGCGCGGCAGCATGCCGTATTCGGCCGTCACCCAACCGCGACGCTGGCCGCGCAGCCAGCCGGGGACGTTCTCCTCGAGGCTCGCGGTGCACAGCACGTGGGTATCGCCGAACTTCACCAGGCAGGAGCCTTCCGCATGCTTGGCCACCCCGCGCTCCAGCGTCACGGGTCTCAATTCGTCGGCGGCGCGCTTGGAAGGACGCATGGTGTCGTGGGCTCCGGCAGGGTCTCGGGGAAGTCCCCTACCCCCTAGCCCGCCGGCGCCCGCCCGTAAAGGGCGACGGGGTCGCGGTCGCCACGCGGTCGATTGAATCCGCGGCGCGCGCATGGTTTGCTCGGGCGACATCCTCCGTTACCGGACCGACGACCGACGCCATGGCGCCCTTGCCACCCCCGACCGCCCCCGGCGGTCTCGCCCAACTCGACGAGCGTTCGCGCGAGATCTTCCGGCGCATCGTCGAGGGCTATCTCGACAGTGGCGAGCCGGTCGGCTCACGCAACGTGGCGCGGCTGCTGTCGCGCACCCTGTCGCCGGCCTCGGTGCGCAACGTCATGGCCGATCTCGAGGACGCCGGCCTCATCTATGCGCCCCACACCTCCGCCGGCCGGCTGCCGACCGACCGGGGCCTGCGTTTCTTCGTCGATGCGCTCCTGGAGATCGGCGATCTCGGCGACGACGAGCGCCGGCGCATCGAAGCCGAGATCGCCGCCTCCGGCCGTTCACCGGAGCAGGTGCTGACCGAAGCGAGCCAGATGCTCTCCGGCCTGTCGCGCGGCGCCGGGGTGGTGCTGGCGCACACCAGCGACCTCAAGCTCAAACACATCGAATTCGTCTGGCTGGAGCCGACCAAGGGCCTCGTCGTGCTGGTCGGCGAGGACGGGGCGGTGGAGAACCGGTTGATCGACCTGCCGATCGGCCTGCCGCCCTCGGCGCTGCAGGAGGCGGCGAACTTCCTCAACACCCACATCCGCGGGCGGACGCTGGCGGAGGCGCGGGCCCAGCTCGAGCGCCTCGCCGCCGAACGGCAGGCGGAGCTCGATCAGCTGACCGACCGGGTGGTGGAGGCGGGCCTCGCCAGCTGGGCCGGGGCGACCGAGGGGCGACCGCAGCAGCTCATCGTGCGCGGCCGGGCCAATCTGCTCGAGGATCTGAAGGCGGCGGAGGATCTCGAGCGCATCCGCCTGCTCTTCGACGATCTCGAGCGCAACAAGAACCTCGTCGAGCTGCTCGGCGACGCCGAGCGCGGCGACGGGGTGCGCGTCTTCATCGGCTCGGAATCGAAGCTGTTCTCGCTCTCCGGCTCGTCGCTGGTGGTCTCGCCCTATCGCGACAAGGACCAGCGGGTGGTCGGCGTCCTCGGCGTCATCGGCCCGACCCGCCTCAACTACGGCCGCATCGTGCCGATGGTCGACTACACGGCGAAGCTGGTGAGCCGGCTCTTGGGGTGACGGCGCAGACGGTGCGCCTCGCTTCGCTCGGCGCATCCTACGGAGCCCGCCTTCGCCGCCATTTGCATCCGCCTCGGTCATGCCTACATGTGGACGACCTCGGCCGCTGCGGCCCAGCCTTTCGGAGCCCTCCCATGTCCAGCACCCCCACGGCCTCCGGCCCCGAATCCTGGCACGGCACCACCATCCTGGCGGTGCGCAAGGGCGGGCGCGTCGTCGTCGCCGGCGACGGGCAGGTGACGCTGGGCGCGACGGTGATCAAACACTCGGCGCGCAAGGTCCGGCCGATCGGCCGCGGCGACGTCATCGGCGGCTTCGCCGGGGCCACGGCGGACGCCTTCACCTTGTTCGAACGGCTGGAGAAGAAGCTCGAGCAATACCCGGGTCAGCTCACCCGCGCCTGCGTCGAACTCGCCAAGGACTGGCGCACCGACCGCTATCTGCGCCGCCTCGAGGCGATGATGATCGTCGCCGACGCCACGACGACGCTGGTGCTGACCGGCACCGGCGACGTGCTGGAGCCGGAGGACGGGGTGGCCGGCATCGGCTCGGGCGGCTCCTTCGCGCTGGCCGCGGCCAAGGCGCTGATCGACCAGGATCTCGACGCCGAGGCGATCGCCCGCCGCGCCATGAAGATCGCCGCCGACATCTGCGTCTACACCAACCACAACGTCGTGGTGGAGAGCCTCGGCGCCCGACCGGCCGCCGTTTCGCCCTGACACCTCCGAGGACCCGACCATGACCGATTTCTCGCCGCGCGAGATCGTCTCCGAACTCGACCGCTTCATCGTCGGCCAGAAGGACGCCAAGCGCGCGGTGGCCATCGCGCTGCGCAATCGTTGGCGTCGCCAGCAGCTCTCCGGGCCGCTGAAGGAAGAGGTCCTGCCCAAGAACATCCTGATGATCGGCCCGACCGGTGTCGGCAAGACCGAGATCTCGCGGCGTCTCGCCAAGCTCGCCGACGCGCCGTTCCTCAAGGTCGAGGCGACCAAGTTCACCGAGGTCGGCTACGTCGGCCGCGACGTCGACAGTATCGTCCGCGATCTGGTCGAGGTCGGCATCGGGCTGGTCAAGGCCCGCAAGCGGGCGGAGGTGAAGGCCAAGGCGGAACTGGCGGCGGAGGAGCGGGTGCTCGACGCGCTGGTCGGCAAGTCGGCCTCGCCGGCGACCCGCGACTCGTTCCGCCAGAAGCTCAGGCGCGGCGAACTCGCCGACAAGGAGATCGAGGTCGAGGTGTCGAGCGCGCCGCAGATGCCGTCCTTCGACCTGCCGGGCATGCAGGGCGGCTCGATCGGGGTGATGAACCTCGGCGAGATGTTCGGCAAGGCCTTCGGCGGCATGAAGAAGACCCGCAAGGTGCTGATCGCCGACAGCTACGATCTGCTGCTCGCCGAAGAGAGCGACAAGCTGGTCGATCAGGAGCAGGTGACGGCGGAGGCCGTGCGCGCCGTCGAGGAGAACGGCATCGTCTTCCTCGACGAGATCGACAAGATCTGCGCCCGCGACGGCCGCGCCGGTGCCGACGTCTCCCGCGAGGGCGTGCAGCGCGACCTGCTGCCGCTGATCGAGGGCACCACGGTCTCGACCAAATACGGGCCGGTGAAGACCGACCATGTGCTGTTCATCGCCTCCGGCGCCTTCCATGTGGCGACGCCGGCCGATCTGCTGCCCGAGCTGCAGGGCCGCCTGCCGATCCGGGTCGAGCTGAAGCCGCTCACCAAAGAGGACTTCGAGCGCATCCTCACCGACACCGAGGCGAGCCTGATCAAGCAATACGTGGCGCTGATGGCCACCGAAGGCGTGACGCTCGAGGTGACGGCCGACGCCATCGCCGAGATCGCCTCCGTGGCGGTGGAGATCAACGGTTCGGTCGAGAACATCGGCGCCCGCCGTCTCCAGACGGTGATGGAGCGCATCCTCGACGAGATCTCCTTCACCGCCCCGGATCGCGCCGGCGAGACCATCGTCATCGACGCGGCGCACGTACGCTCGAACATCGGCGAGCTGGCGAAGAATGCCGATCTCAGCCGGTTCATCCTGTGACGAGGTAGGGTGCGCCTCGCGAAGGCGAGGTGCACCTCATGCACCTTAACTCTGCGCCTCACCCGAGGCCGACATGTGTGGACGGCCCCTGCGTTGCAAGGGAAAAGAGCACTCGGTTCGACGGGACTGGGAGCAGTCATGTGTCCGGCCTGTTTGCGCGGCCATT
>CALBKH010000108.1 GCA_937892955.1 uncultured Alphaproteobacteria bacterium | reverse complement strand
ACTGGCTCGACGCGCTCGACGAGGCGAGCCGGATGGCGCTCCTCGCCCATTGCGTTTCCTACGGCGTCAACGCTCTTCACGAAAAGCCGAACCCCTATGGCGGCTCGGGCATCACCGAGCTGGCCTTGCGCACCCGGCTCGCCCAGGCCGATCGGCTGGCCCGCGCGGTCGGGCTCGACATGGTGGAGGCGGGCTGGCGGCCGACGGTCGCCAACTACCTCGGCCGCGTCCCCAAGGCGCGCATCCTCGAGGCGGTGCGAGAAGGCGCCGGCGAACGGGCGGTGCAGCTCATCGATCACCTGAAGAAGGGCGACATGGCGAAGGAGGCCGAACGCCTGCTCGCCGAGACCGGCTGGGTGCCGGAGCCGCTGCGGAGATCGGATCTCGACGGTGCGGTCGCCGATCCGATGGTCGAGCCTGACGGTGTCGACGAGGGCGATCTGCCGGCCTTCCTCGCCTCGGGCGACGAGGACGGCGCGACGACCGACGAGGAGGAGCTGTCCGCCGCGGCGGAATGATTGCAGGACGCGGGGAGGGGCCTCGTCCTCTCCCTGCTTCCATCACCGATCCCGCGCCCGGCGGTGATGCCGGGCGTTCTCGTTTCAGGAAAGGTCTCCTCTCATGAGCATCCCCGAACACGCGCGGGCGAACTTCGAGACTCTGCTGCGCGCCGCGAAGAATGACGATCTCGCCCTGATGGAATGCGCCGACGCCGCGACCGGCGCACCGCGTTGGGTCATCTGCGCCGTCGGACGCGCCGGCGAGGACTACGTCTTCACGCCCTTCGGCCACCTAGCCGGGGGGGACCCGTTCGAGGCCTATGTCCCGCCTGGGTGATCGGACAGCCTCGCGGACGCGATGCGATATGGAGAATATACCCGTATCGGGTATGGTTCGGAGGTGTAGGTGGCTCGCCTTCTGAATGCGGCGCGGTCGCGTTTGGGGAGTTGTAACGTGCGTAGGATCACTGAGCCGTTGCGGAGCGATCTCGCCGTGCTTCACGAGGCCGGCGCGATCGGCAAGGTGACGATGCGGGAATTCGACGCCATCTGCCCACCGCCGGTGCGGGAGTTCAATGCGGCCGACATCAAGCGGCTGCGTGAAAGCCTGCAGTTCAGCCAGCCGGTGTTCGCCCATCACCTGCACACCAGTGCCTCGACCGTTCGCAAGTGGGAACGAGGCGAAACCCGTCCGACCGGTCCGGCGCTGAAACTGCTCAACGTCATCGCCGACAAGGGGCTACAGACGATCATCTGAGGTCGAACCATCGTCGTCGACGATCGAACCGCTCGAGCGTTCCCTGTCTCTCTTCAACGCGCCCACCTCACGGTCGGGCGCTTTTTCGCTTCGACGACCCGAGAAGCGGACGGATCAAGCTTCCTGCACTTCGTCGTGCCCTGCCGCACGGGCCGCCTTCACGAATTTCCGGTCGAAGGTGACGAAGCGCTCGCAGGCTCGGGCTTGTCCGAGGTGGAGGGCGTCGGCGAAGTCCATGCCTCTGTCCACGAGGTCGAGCGCGGCGGCGACGAGATCGGCTTCCGCGATCGTCACGTTCGCCAGACCGGCGAAGGCGCGCAAGGCGCGCGTGACGTCGCCGACCACGAAGCCGTAGGCGCTGCGCAACACCCATTCGACTTCGAGGATCACGGTGAGGCCGACGAAGACTGAATTCTCGTCGACGAGCTTTCTCGCGCGAGCCGACTGTTCGGGATGGTCGCCGGTCAGGTAGCGGACGACCAGGTTCGTATCAATCGCGATCATGGCGACGGCGAGCCTCGGCCAGAACGGCGGCATCCATCTCGTCGAGCGACTTCGGCGCTCCGCTCACCGGGAGCATGGCGAAGACCTCGCCCGGCCGCGTCCGAGAAAAGGCCGGCGCCGGCTTCAGGAGCACACCGTCAGGGGTGTCTTCGACGACCAGCCGCGTACCGGCATCCCAGTTCCGTAAGCGGCGGATCGCCTTGGGCAGGATGACCTGCCCCTTGGTCGAGACCTTGGTGAGGAGTGGATCGGATCCGGCCATGACGCGCGCCCCAAGAGTAAGACGTAGGTAAGATAGTCTCGACCTTGCCGGGGTTCAAGGCCGGGGGAGGGGAAACGCCGAGAGGAAGAGGGCGGCCGGGACGGGGTGAACCCGGGCGGAGGAAGAGAGCGCCGGCCGGGAGACCTCGTCCTCGCTCTCCTCGGGGTTCCCGATGAACGTCGTGCCTTCCCCCTCCGATGCCGCGACCGCATCGGCTGTCGCACCCGCCGCAGCGATCCTCGCCGCTGCACACACGTTGCTGCCCCAACTCGAACGGGGCCAGCCGATCAAAACTGGGCATCTGCGCAGTGCGATGGAGGCCTCCTTCGGGGCGTCCGATGCAACCGGAGTCTGGGACTGGAAGGACGCCTACGAGGTGGGGGAGGTCGCGACCGTCCTCTTCCTGCGGAAGTTCGGCCGCACCCTCTTCCGCAAAGCGTCGTCGCCCGAGGCTCGGCTCGCCGCGCTCTCGAAGATCGCGGCCCTTCTGCCGACCCATACCCGTCGCTCGGAGGAAAGTCGGGCGCTGCAGCAGTTCTCGACGCCGATCCCGCTCGGGCTCGCCGCCGTCACTGCCGCCGCGATCGGGCCCGGCGACATGGTGCTGGAGCCGTCGGCCGGCACCGGGCTCCTCGCCGTCCTCGCCGAGATCGCCGGTAGCCGGCTCGTGCTCAACGAACTCGCCGAGACCCGCGCCGACTTGCTGGCGTCGCTCTTCCCGTCGGCTCGCGTCACCCGATTCGATGCCGCGCAGATCGACGATCATCTCGGCCCGGGCGCCGTTCCCTCCATCGTGGTGATGAATCCGCCGTTCTCGGCGCTGGCGCATGTGATGGGCCGCGTCGCCGATGCCGGCCTCCGCCACGTCGCCTCGGCGCTCGCCCGCCTCGCCCCCGGTGGCCGGCTCGTCGCGATCACCGGCGCCAATGTCGGCCCGGATGCGCCCGAGTGGCGAGACACCTTCGTGCGCCTTCAGGAACGCGGTCGCCTCGTCTTCACCGCGGCGATCGCCGGCTCGGTCTTCGCCCGACACGGGACGACGGCTCCGACCCGCGTCACCGTTATCGACAAGGTTCCGGCCGACGATCCGACGGCGTTGCCCTCCTCGATCGGCATGGCGTCGGACGTCACCACGCTGATGACCTGGATCGGAGCAGGCGTGCCGCCGCGCCGGCGCGTGGAAGTACCACCGGCCCGTACTCCGCGTCCCTCGACCATCGGGTCTATCGCGCAGAAGCCGCGTTCGTTCCCCGTCCATCTTCGTCATCCCGCTGTGGCATCCTCGGAACAGCAAGGCGTCGAGCTCGCCTACGAGACCGTCGATTGGGCACCGCCCGAGGGTGCCCGGCTGACCGAGGCGATCTACGAGGACCATGTCCTCCAGTCGATCCGCATCCCCGGCGCCGCGCCCCATCCGACCCGGTTGGTGCAGTCCACCGCCATGGCCTCGGTTGCACCGCCGAAGCCGAACCATCGACCGAGGCTCCCCGCCGACATCCGCGATCGTCTCTCCGAAGCGCAGCTCGAGACGGTGATCTATGCCGGGGAAGCCCACGCCGGCCATCTCGCCGGCCGGTGGACGGTCGACGAGACCTGGGACGTCGTGAAGGCGGCGCCCCTCGACGCCGAGAGCGCCGTCCGCTTCCGCCGCGGCTTCATGCTCGGTGACGGGACCGGCGCCGGCAAGGGCCGTCAGTCGGCCGGCATCATCCTCGACAATTGGCTGCAGGGCCGACGGAAAGCCGTCTGGATCTCCAAGTCCGACAAGTTGATCGAGGACGCGCAGCGCGACTGGGCGGCCCTCGGCCAAGAACGCCTGCTGGTCACGCCGCTGTCGCGGTTTGCCCAAGGCCGGCCGATCACCCTCACCGAGGGCATTCTCTTCACCACCTATACGACGCTGCGCTCGGAGGATCGCGGCGACAAAGCCTCGCGCGTCCGCCAGATCGTCGACTGGCTCGGCTCGACCTTCGACGGCGTGATCGTCTTCGATGAGAGCCACGCCATGCAGAATGCCGGCGGTGGCAAGAGCGAGCGGGGCGACGTCGCCCCCTCGCAGCAGGGCCGCGCCGGCCTGCGTCTGCAACATGCGCTACCTGATGCTCGCGTCGTCTACGTCTCGGCGACCGGCGCCACCACGGTGCACAATCTCGCCTATGCCCAACGGCTCG
>CALBKH010000107.1 GCA_937892955.1 uncultured Alphaproteobacteria bacterium | reverse complement strand
ACGTCGTTGCGCTCGCCGCGCAGAATGCGCCGAACGGTTCCTCGACTGATGCCGGTCCGACGCGCGATGGCCTTGAGCGGAACACCGGCCTGGGACAACGCGAGGACCGCGTCGTTGGCTGCGCGCCGCCCCAGCCACCCCTCATATTGCAAGCGTTCTGCGGCCGAGAGGAGCTTCGGATCGATGGGCCGGCAACTGAGGGCCGAGCGGATCTGCTTCATGGAGCCGCGCACGGCATCAAGAAACGCGCTGCTGGCGTTCTCCATGAGATGCCAACGGTCGGCGACCTGCGCGGCGTGAGGGAGAGCGCGAGAGATCGCCTCGCCGTAGACGTTGGCGCGATCCCGCGTGACCGTTGTGATAGACGCGTGAGCGGCCAACCATGCCGTGGCGGTGGCCGGCTCTCGATCCGGCAAGAGCCGCAAAGGCCGACGCTCCTTCAGATCGACGATGATCGTCCCATACCGGCAGTTTCGTCTGAAGGCGAAATCGTCGATCCCGATGACTTCCGGCGCGACGTCACGCGTGACGCGGCCGCGGCGAACCGAGCGAATGAGAGTGTCGTTGCTCACCGAGATCGACAATCGTCGTGCGAACCGGGCAGCCGGCCGACCGCCTAGCGCCAGACCGAGGTGTCTGACGAGGAAGTCGAGGCGTCCCGTCCGCCGTGCCCGAGGGGCGAGCACATCGTCGCCCAAGCGCTCGGCGAAGATCTTCCGAGGGCAGCAGGGATTTTCGCAACGGAACCGCCGAAGACGACGTCGAGTACGACGTTGCGGCGGCCGAGGGGAAGGTCGGCAGCGCGGCGTCGATAGCGGCTGTGGACATGATCGGCCGTCGAGCTGCACAGCGGGCAGCGTGCATGGCAGACGATGGAGCGAAGGACGAACGTGACCTGGGTGGCATCTACGGTCGCGCAATCGACGACGAAGCCGTTCGGTACCGCATCACGAACGCGAAGTTGTTGATCCATGACGCTGATTCCTTCTCGAACCAGAGCCGATCGGACCAGCGAACTTCATCGAAAGTGAGTCAGACCCAAAGTTCCACGCCGAAACACAGGGGAGAACGGTGATGAAGATCTTCGGACTGGCCGGGCGGAGCGGTTCAGGAAAGACGACGCTCTTGGTTCGTCTGCTCCCGGAGCTGCGTGCCCGCGGTTTGACCGTATCGACCCTCAAACACGCCCATCATGGCTTCGACATCGACCGCCCCGGCAAGGACTCGCATCGTCATCGCGAGGCGGGCGCCTCGGAGGTCATGGTCGTCTCCGGCGATCGCTGGGCGCTCCTCCACGAGATCCGCGAGGAGGAACCGTCGCTCGAGGATCTGATCCGTCGGATGACCCCCGTCGATCTCGTCCTGGTCGAGGGCTTCCACACCCATGGGCATCCGATGATCGAGGTCCATCGTCCGTCCGCCGGTCATCGCCTCATGTGGCATGCGGGCTCCGACATCCTCGCCGTCGCCTCCGACGAGCCGCTGGAGGGATGCAGTGTCCCGGTTCTCGATCTGAACGACACGGTGGCAATCGCCGACTTCGTGATGGCGAGAGCGGGCTTACAGCGCGCCAGACCTGGCCGATCGATCGTGGTCTCGTGCAACAACGTAACTCGACGAAATCATAGTTCATCGATCTCGTTCGCGTCGAAGTAACGCGCGCAAGCGTACGAAAGCGGCACCAATTTGATGTATCCGGAGGATCTTGACTAACCGTTCGCATGTTTTGCCGCGCACGCATACAGACGAATTTACCCATATTGAATGCAGTATATCCTCAAATTTTAGCCATAATGTAAAACTATTCACAAGAATTTCAATCTAGTCGACAACTTTCTGGTCGTTATGTTTAGCACACCGAAGGTAATATATATTGGCTGCGCGTTCATCGAGTTTAGCCATCCGCACTGTGGCAATTTTCGCACGACTTAATCGGTGAATATCTAGCAAGTGCAGCACTTGCTCGGCAAATAATTTTGCAATGCACCATATTCCTGATATTCAATCGATTTTTTTTGACCTCATTACGTCATAACGCATTTTAATTTCGGTCGAACGGACCTTGTCGCTACCGTTCGAAATCGATGACGGCAAGCCTTCGGACGAAGCCTGGTGAGAGAGGATGACGAAATGACCAAGCGACACATTCTTCCCGCCGCTCTTGCGTTCGGCCTGGTGTCGACCACGGCCGGAATTGCTCTGGCCGACGGTCAGCTGTCGATCATGAGTTTCGGCGGCGCCTATCAGGCCGCCCAGAAGAAGGCGATGTTCGAGACCTACACCGCCAAATCCGGCGTCAAGATCGTCGAACAGGAGTACGGCGGCGAGATCGCCAAGATCAAGGCGATGATCCAGGCTGGCAACACCACCATCGACGTCGTCGACGTCGATGCGCCGACGCTGCAGCAGGGTTGCGACGAGGGCATCTACGAGAAGATCGACTGGTCGAAGATCGGCCCGATGTCGGAATGGATCGCCGGCACCACGTCCGACTGTGGCGTCGGCACCATCGTCTACTCGACCTCGCTCGCCTACGACGGCGCCAAGTTGGCGAACGGGCCGACCACCATCGGCGATCTCTTCGACACCAAGAAATTCCCCGGCAAGCGCGGTCTGTGGAAGAACCCGGCGACCAATCTCGAGTTCGCGCTGCTCGCCGACGGCGTCAAGACGGCCGATGTCTACAAGGTGCTGTCGACCAAGGAGGGCGTCGACCGCGCCTTCAAGAAGCTCGACTCCATCAAGAAGGACATCGTGTGGTGGGAGGCCGGGGCCCAGGCGCCGCAGCTGCTCGCCTCCGGTGAGGTCACCATGACCACCGCCTGGAACGGCCGCATCCACAACGCCAACAAGGAAGGCCGCAAGTTCCGGATCGTCTGGGACAATCAGATCCTCGATTCGAACTTCTGGGCGATCCCCAAGGGCGCCAAGAACGTCGCCGCCTCGCACCAGTTCATCGCCTTCTCGGTCGAGCCCGCGGTTCTCGCCGGTCTGACCAAGTTCATCCCCTACGGCCCGGTGCGCACCACCGCCGCCAAGTTCGTCGCACCGGACGATGCGGTCAATCTGCCGACCAGCCCGCAGAACATGACCAACGCCCTGACCCTCGACAACGCCTTCTGGGGCGACAAGGGCGACGAGATCCGCAAGCGCTTCACCACCTGGCTGTCGCAGTGAGCCGACGAGACCCGGGTCGCCGCGATGGTTGCGGCGACCCGATCCCGACCGGGCCGGTCGCCGCGTGACCGCCGACGACGGCGGCCGCGCGCCTGCTCGGGTGTAGCGCCCGGCCGGCACCCGGTCGACCCGGCGCCCGCGGCCCCCGACCGAGGGTCGACCGCGACGACGGACGCGGCGGGGCGCGGCGGTTCCGACACGGGATCGCTTTTCGCGGCCGGGGATCCGGGCGATCATTCCGAGCGGACGTCACCGACCTCCGAACGTCGGACCTCGGTGCGCAGACGAGACCGAACGGGCGTCGGCCGATCGGCCGTGACGCTCGGCATGAAACGAGCGCGGATCGCGCCGGCGAAGGATGACCAGCATGAGTCTCGAGGCCCGGAACGACATCGGTCGCGCGGCGGCGGACGGTTCGCCCCCGACGACCGAGGCCCTGGTCCGCTTCGCCGGGGTGCGCAAGTCGTACGACGGCATCCACTTCGTGGTGAAGGACCTCGATCTCGACGTCCCACGCGGTGAGTTCCTCACCATGCTGGGGCCGTCCGGGTCGGGCAAGACGACGACGCTGATGATGCTCGGCGGCTTCGAGCGGCCGACCGTCGGTCAGATCATGCTCGACGGGCGGCCGGTCGAACGGTTGCCGCCGGAGCGGCGCAACATCGGCTTCGTGTTCCAGAACTACGCGCTCTTCCCGCACATGACGGTGGCCGAGAACATCGGCTTCCCGCTGCGCTACCGCGGCATCAAGGGACAGGCGGCGGTCGACAAGATCGGCCGGGCGCTCGGCATGGTGCGGCTCGGCCATCTCGCCGACCGGCGCCCGACCCAGCTCTCCGGCGGCCAGCAGCAGCGCGTCGCGCTCGCCCGCGCCCTGGTCTTCGAACCGTCGCTGGTGCTGATGGACGAACCGCTCGGGGCGCTCGACAAGCAGCTGCGCGAGCGCATGCAGGTGGAGATCAAGCACCTGCAGACCAAGCTCGGCATCACCATGGTCTACGTCACCCACGACTAGTCGGAGGCGCTGACCATGTCGGACCGGATCGCCGTGTTCCACGACGGCCGGATCCAACAGCTCGCCGACCCCAAGAGCCTCTACGACGCCCCCGCCAACCGCTTCGTCGCCGAGTTCATCGGTGAGAACAACACGGTGCCCTGTCGCTGGCTCGGCCGCGACGGGCCGCTCGCCCGGGTCGAGACGGCGGACGGCAGTCGCCTGCTGGCGGTGCCGACCCCCGGTGTCGAGAGCGCCGAGAAGGTGAGCCTGTCGCTGCGCCCCGAACGCCTCGGCCTCGGGCCGGGACGGCCGGGCAGCGACACCATCTCGGGCCGCTTACGCGAGGTCTTCTTCCTCGGCGATCACGTCCGCCTCATCGTCGAGGCGATGGGGCAGGAGATCATCGCCCGCATTCCGGCCCGTGAGGCGCGGCCCTTCCAACCCGGCGAAATGGTGGAACTGAACTTCAGCCCCAACGATTGCCGACTGCTGGGAGATTGATCATGGCCGCCATCGATCCCGCGGTGATGAGCCGGGTGGAGATCTTCCTCGCGGTCAAGAAGGCGGAACGGCCGGGACGGCGAGCGGCGTTCACGCTCGCGCTGCCGCTCCTCGTCTTCCTGCTGCTGACCTTCGTCGCCCCGATCCTGCTCCTCCTGGTGACGGCGGTCGACAACACCGAGCCGCGGGCGGTGCTGCCGCGCACGCTCGCCGCGCTCTCCGACTGGGACGGGGCGTCGACGCCGGGCGAGCCGGTGTTCGCCGCCCTCGCCGCCGACCTGAAGAAGGCGCAGGAGGACCGCACCGCCGCGCTGCTCGGCAAGCGCCTCAACTACGAGATCTCGGGGATGCGGTCGCGGATGGTGGCGGCGGCACGTCTGGCGGCGCGGCTGGACGCCGGCCCCTACCGGCCGGCCTTCGTCGAGGCCGACGCGGAGTGGGGTTCGGTCGCCATCTGGGCGGTGATCGCGCGCAACGATCGCGGCTGGACGCCCTATCACCTGTTGACCGCGGTCGATCTGCAGTGGCGTCCGGTCGGCGGCATCGGTCCGGCCGACGCCGATCAGGCGATCTTCCTCGGCGTACTCGGGCGCACCCTCACGGTGGCGGCGCTGGTGACGCTGGCGACGCTGATCATGGGCTATCCGGTCGCCTATGTGCTGACCATCGCGCCGCCGTCCGTCGCCCGGGTCATGATGCTCCTGGTGCTGTTGCCCTTGTGGACGTCGCTGCTGGTGCGCACCACCGCCTGGGTGGTGCTGCTGCAGACCGACGGCATCATCAACGACCTGCTGATGATGCTCGGTCTGACGACGTCCAAGCTGCAGCTGATCTTCACCCGGATCGGCACGGTGACGGCGATGACCCACATCCAGCTGCCCTTCACCATCCTGCCGATCTACAGCGTGATGCGGGCGATCCCGCCGACGCAACTGCGGGCGGCGCGCTCGCTCGGGGCGCCACCCTTGTCAGCGTTCTGGCGCATCTGGGCGCCGCAGACCCTGCCGGGTGTGGTCGCCGGCTGCCTGATGACCTTCATCCTGTCGCTCGGCTACTACATCACGCCGGCCCTCGTCGGCGGCCCCGGCGATCAGATGGTGTCGAACTTCATCTCCACCTACATCAACCGCGACCTCAACTGGGGCCTCGCCTCGGCACTGGGCGTGGTGTTGCTGACGGTGACGCTCGGCATCTATTGGCTGTTCCTGCGCCTCGTCGGCGCCGACAAGATCCGGTTGGGGTGACGGTCATGTGGCTTCCGTCCTATGCGACCCGTTCCGAACGCGCCGTCCGTCTGGCGGTGGTGAGCTTCGCGGTGGCGGTGCTGATCTTCCTGATCGCTCCGCTGTTCGTGGTGGTGCCGCTGTCGTTCTCGGACGATCCGTTCTTCACCTTCCCGGTTCCGAAATATTCGCTGCGCTGGTACCGGGACTTCTTCGGCAACGAGCGCTGGATCTCGGGCGTCGTCAATTCGTCAATCACCGCGGTGCTGACGACGATCTTCGCCACGGTGCTCGGCACCACGGCGGCCCTCGGTCTGGCGCGGCCTGACTTCCCGTGGCGGCGGCCGGTGATGGCCCTGCTGATCTCGCCGATGATCATCCCGGTCGTCATCGTCGCGGTCGGCGGCTACCTATTCTTCGGCCGGCTCGGGCTCACCGACACTCGGCTCGGGCTGGTGCTCGCCCACACCGCGCTCGCCACGCCGTTCGTGGTCATCACCGTGACGGCGACGCTGTCGACCTACGACACCAACCTGACCCGCGCCGGACTGAGCCTCGGGGCGCCGCCGATCGCGGTGTTCTTCCGGATCACGCTGCCGTCGATCCTGCCGGGCGTGGTGTCGGGGGCGATCTTCGCCTTCGCCACCTCCTTCGACGAGGTGGTGGTGGCGCTGTTCCTGACCGGCGCCGAACAGCGGACCCTACCGGTGCAGATGTTCGCCGGCATCCGCGACCAGATCAATCCGACGATCATGGCGGCGGCGTCCATCCTGCTCGCCCTGTCGATCGTGCTGTTCGTGGTCGCCTCGTGGCTCGGTGGACGCGGCCGGCGCGGGTCGTGATCGGGGCGGGGAGTGAAACTCTCCCCGCGTCTCGACCCCGGACGACGCCGCCCTCACGCGCCGGTGGCGCGGACTCCCTCGACGAACATGTCGGCGAAGCGCGCGGCGAAGCTCTGCGCCACGGTCGAGCGGGCGCGCGGATTGATGTAGATGCCGACCACCGCGTCGGCCAGCCGGGGCAGGCCGGCCTTGGCGCCGTAGACCTTGAGCTTGTCGGGAACGATGCGCCGCGCCAGCACGGTGACGCCGAAGCCGGTCCGCACCGCGGCGTCGATGCCGGCGAGCGACGGGCTCGAATAGACGATCTCGAAGGTGCGGCCCTCGCGCTGGAGGGCGGTCAGCATGTTGCGGCGATAGAGGCAGCCTTCAGGGTAGCAGACGATACGCAGGGGCTCGCCCGGCGTCGGCTGTCCAGCGGCCGACGGCCCGCCGACCCAGGCGAGCGGCTCGCGCCAGGTCATGAAGGCCCCTTCCGCCGGCCCGTCGGGGGTCATGGCGACGACGATGTCGAAGCGGCCCTCGCGGAGCCCCTTGAGCAGTTCGTGCGAGACGTCGCAGACCACGTCGAAGGCGATGCCGGAAAGATCGCGCGGCAGGCCGGCGATGAGCTTGGGCAGGAAATGGTCGGCGTAGTCGTTGGGGATGCCGAGACGCAGCTTGCCGCGGCTGTCGCGGGCCTGGAGGCGCAGCATCATCTCGTCGTTGAGGGTGAGGATCTGGCGGGCGTAACCGGCGACCAACTCGCCCTCCTCGGTCAGCTGCGAGCCGCCGCTGTCCTCGGCGAAGAGCTGGACGCCGAGGAGGTCGCGCAGGCGCTTCATCTGGAGGCTGATCGCCGGCTGGGTGCGGCCGAGCCGCTCACCGGCGCGCGTGAAGCCGCGCAGGTCGATGATGGTGACGAAGGCCCGGAGGAGATCCGTCGGGATCGAACGCATGGGCAGGCCTCGTGTTCTGCGGCGCACCGGTCGAACAAAGCATGCCGGCTCCGGTGGCGGCAAGTGCGACCGGGCGGCTCACCATGGCCGTCGGTCCGGAAACGCCGATCCCGACCGCCACGCGGGGGCGTGGCGATCGGGACACGGCGGAGACCGATCCGGCGATCGGGCGGTGATCGCTCGGGGGAGCGGCGCGCCCCGCGCGTGCGGGTCGGGCGGTCAGGCCGGCACGATGTTGTGCTCGGGGCCGAAGGGGAACCCGGTGATGTTCTCGGCGCCGCTCTCGGTCAGGACGAGGATGTCGTGCTCGCGATAGCCGCCGGCGCCGGGCATGCCCTCCGGGAGCGACAGCATCGGTTCCATCGACACGACCATGCCTGGCTGGAGGACGGTGTTGATGTCCTCACGCAGCTCGACGCCGGCTTCGCGGCCGTAGTAGTGGCTGAGCACGCCGAAGGAGTGGCCGTAGCCGAAGGAGCGGAAGCCGAGAAGACCGTGCGACCGGTAGATCTCGTTGAGCTCGGAGGCGACGTCGCCGCAGCGCGCGCCGGGCTTCAACAGCTCGAGACCGCGCCGGTGGACCTCGCAGTTGATCTCCCAGATGCGCAGATGCGCGTCGGATGCGTGGTCGAGGAAGAGGGTGCGCTCGAGCGCGGTGTAGTAGCCCGAGATCATCGGGAAGCAGTTGAGCGAGAGGATGTCGCCCTTCACCAGACGGCGGGTCGTCACCGGATTGTGGGCGCCATCGGTGTTGATGCCCGACTGGAACCACACCCAGGTGTCCATCAGTTCGACGTGCGGGAAGGTCGCGCCGATGTGGCGGACCATGGCGCCGGTGCCGGCGAGCGCCACCTCGTATTCCGGCACACCCTCGGCGATCGCGGCGCGGACGGCCTCGCCGCCGAGGTCGGCGGTGCGGGCGCCCTCCTTGATGAGGGCGATCTCCTCGGCCGACTTGATGGTGCGCATCCACATGGTGGCCTGGCCGATGTCGACGAACTCGACACCGGGGAAGGCCTCGTCGAGCAGCTTGCGGAACTCGAGGTTGACGTGGTCGAACTCGATGCCGATGCGGCGAGCGCCGGCGAGTTCCTGCTGGAGCGCGTAGAAGTAGTTGTCGCGGCGCCAGTCGGTATAGGTGATGTTGTCGCCGAAGGTGCGGCGCCAGGGCTGGCCGGCGTCGATGCCGGCGGAGACCGACACGGCCCGGGTGTCGGTGACGATGAAGGCGTAACGCCGCCCGAAGTAGCAGAAGAGGAAGTCGGAGTAATAGTTGATGTTGTGATACGACGTCAGCACCGCCGCATCGAGTTTCATGTCCTCAAGAATTCTGCGCAGTCCTTCCTGTCTGCGAGACATCTCGGCGGCCGAAAACGTGCCGACCACCTTCTCGCCATTGTGCATCTTCTGGAGACGAAGAAGTTCGTTTGGCATTTGGGCGTGAATCATTTGATCGATTTCCCCAGATGGACAGAGACAGTTCTTTCCGAGTGTGATCTCCTAGTTAGATCGAGTGGTTGTCGAGGTGAAATAAGAAGTGGTTATATCGCCATTTGCGGGCACTATCCGAGCGGCCGGTATCGGCGACTTCGTCACCTCTCGTCACCTGGGGTCGCGACCGCGTCGGGTCGGGCGAATTCTGGCGGAAACCGTACGATCTCAGAGGCTTCTCCGGATCTTCGGCGCGCCGCGCGACGCCTCGGCGGCGGTCGCGCGACGGGTCCGAGACGGTCGCGGGCGGGACGGGTTCGGGGTGGTCGGCGGCACGGCGCGGTGATTGCGCGGCGAGGGGCATCGGCGCACTGTGCGCGCCATGACCACTCGCTCGCCCGTCAAACCGGATGCTCCCACGGCGCGTCTCCGCGTCGGCTTCGTCCTGGCGCGTCACTTCACGCTGACGGCGTTCGCCAACTTCATCGACACCCTGCGGCTGGCCGCCGACGAGGGCGACCGGTCGCGCCAGATCCTGTGCAGTTGGACGATCATGTCGGCGACCGGGCGGCCGATCGTGTCGAGTTCCGGGGTAGCCGTGGTGCCGGGCGCCGGTCTCGTCGACCCGAAGCAGTTCCACTACATCGTCGTCGTCGGCGGGCTCCTGCATCGCGGCGAGCAGATCGACGCGGAGATCGCGGCCTATCTGCGCCGCGCCGCGGCGCTGCGCACGCCGCTGATCGGCGTCTGCACCGGCTCCTTCGTTCTGGCGCGGCTCGGTCTGCTCGAGGGGCGGAAGACCTGCGTCTCCTGGTACCATCGCCACGACTTCATCGACGAGTTCGGCGTCGCGCCGATCGCCGACCGGCTCTATGTCATCGACGGCGACCGGATCACCTGTTCGGGTGGGGCGGGCGTCGTCGATCTCGCGGCGGCGCTGGTGGAGAAGCACGTCGGGGTACAGGCGGCGAAGAAGAGCCTGCACGTGCTGCTGCTCGACGAACAGCGCGCCGCCGATTCCGCCCAGCCGACGCCGCACGTCGCGCCGGCCGCCGCCGATGCGCGGGTCCGGCGGGCGGTGCTGGCGATGGAACAGGCGATGGCCGAACCGCTCGCCATCGCGACGCTGGCCGAGCAACTGGGCGTGAGCGAGCGCCAGCTCGACCGGCTGTTCCGGCGTGAACTCGGAGCCAGCCCGTCGGAGATCTACCGCGGCATGCGGCTCGACTACGGCTACTGGCTCGTCGCCAACAGCCGCCGCAGCATCGGCGAGGCCGCGGCGCTCGCCGGCTTCTCCGACGGCGCCCATTTCGCCCGCGCCTTCCGCCGGCGGTTCGGCGTGAATCCGGCAGCGCTACGCCAGACGAACGCCGCCGCCGACACCGATGGACCGGTCGATCGTCGCCTGTTTCGGCCTTCGTCGGAGAGCGGAAAAATACCGACGACCTGACGGGTCCGTTCTCGGCGACGGCCGGGTGATGTCGCATTCTCCATCGGCAAATGGAGAACCGCCGACATGAAGTTTTCCGCGCTTTCCGTCTTCACGCAGGGCCTCGGAGGCAACCAGGGTTGGCCGGAACAATGGCGTTCGCCGGAGCCGAAATCCGCCTATGACGCGATCATCGTCGGCGCCGGTGGGCATGGTCTGGCCACCGCCTACTATATGGCCAAGGAGCACGGGATGCGAAACATCGCCGTGCTGGAGAAGGGGTGGCTCGGCGGTGGCAACACCGGTCGCAACACCACCATCGTGCGCTCCAACTACCTCTGGGAGGAATCCGAAGGGATCTACGAACACGCGATGAAGCTGTGGGCCGGCCTCGCCCACGAACTCAACTACAACGTCATGTATTCGCCGCGCGGCGTGATGATGCTGGCGCACAACATCCACGACGTCCAGGTGTTCAAGCGGCACGTGCACGCCAACCGCCTCGCCGGTATCGACAACGAGTGGCTGACGGCGGAACAGGCCAAGGACTTCTGCCCGCTTCTCAACATCGAGAAGAACATCCGTTACCCAGTCATCGGCGCCTCGCTGCAGCGGCGTGGCGGCACCGCTCGCCACGATGCCGTCGCCTGGGGCTACGCCCGCGGCGCCGATCGGCTCGGTGTCGACATCATCCAGAACTGCGAGGTCACCGGCATCCGCCGCGACGCCTCCGGCGCCGTCTCCGGCGTCGAGACCTCGAAGGGCTTCATCGCGACCCGACGGATCGGCGTGGTGGTGGCCGGCAACACCTCCGTCGTCATGGCGATGGCCGGCGTCCGCATGCCGCTCGAGAGCTACCCCCTGCAGGCGCTGGTCTCCGAACCGGTCAAGCCGATGATGCCCTGTGTGGTCATGTCGAACACCGTGCACGCCTACATGTCGCAATCCGACAAGGGCGAGATGGTGATCGGTGCTGGCACCGACGCCTACACCTCCTATTCCCAGACCGGCGGGCTCCACATCGCAACCCACACGCTCGACGCGATCTGTGAACTGTTCCCGGCGGTGCGCCGTCTGCGGATGCTGCGCAGTTGGGGCGGCATCGTCGACGTGACACCCGATCGCTCGCCGATCATCGGCACGACGCCGGTGCCGGGCCTCTTCGTCAACTGCGGCTGGGGCACCGGCGGCTTCAAAGCGACGCCGGGCTCGGGCCACGTCTTCGCCGATCTGGTGGCGCGCGGCGAACCCAATGCCATCGCGGCGCCCTTCACCATGGACCGTTTCCGCACCGGCCGTCTGATCGACGAGGCGGCGGCGGCGGCCGTCGCGCATTGAGGAGCCGATCATGCTGCTGATTCATTGCCCCTATTGCGAGATGGACCGCCCGGAACTGGAGTTCCGCTACGGCGGCGAGGCCCACATCGCCCGCCCGGCCGATCCGATGGCGACGAGCGACGAGACCTGGGCGGAGCATCTCTACTTCCGGTCCAATCCGCGCGGCCTGCACGCCGAGCGCTGGCGCCACATCTCCGGCTGCGGCCGGTTCTTCAACTGCCTCCGCGACACCGTCAGCGACAGGATCGTGACGACCTACAAGGCGGGTGAGGCGCGGCCCGAAATCGACAGAGGTGCGGCATGAGCGAGCATTTTCGTCTCTCGGGCGCCACCGGCCGAGCCGTGCGCTTCGTCTTCGACGGCGTCACCTATCAGGGTCGCGAAGGCGACACCCTGGCCTCGGCGCTGTTGGCCAACGGCGTTCATCTGATCGGCCGTTCCTACAAGTACCACCGTCCGCGCGGGATGCTGACCGCCGGGGCGGAGGAGCCCAACGCGCTGGTCGCGGTCGAACGCGGGCGGGGGCGGATGACGCCCAATCTGCGGGCGACGCAGATCGAGCTCTACGACGGGCTCGTCGCCACCAGCCAGAACCGCTGGCCGTCGCTCGCCTTCGACGTCGGCGTGATCAACGACGTCGCCGGGAAGTTCTATTCGGCCGGCTTCTACTACAAGACCTTCATGGGTCCGAAGTTCGCCGGTACGGCGCTGTGGACCCGGGTGTTCGAGCCGATCGTGCGCTACGCCGCCGGCCTCGGCGCGCGCCCGACGGATCCCGATCCCGATCGCTACGCCCAGTTCTACGCGCACTGCGACGTGCTGGTGTGCGGTGCCGGCCCGGCCGGCCTCGCCGCCGCGCTCGCCGCCGCCCGGTCGGGCAAGGACGTCATTCTCTGTGACGAGCAGTCGGAGCCGGGTGGCAGTCTGCTGCACGAGACGACGGCGACGATCGACGGCCGACCGGCGCGGGTCTGGGCGGAGGAGGGGCTCGCCGAGTTGAAGGCCGCCGCCAACGTCCGCGTCATGGCGCGGACACAGGCCTTCGGCTGGTACGCCCAGAACTTCGTCGCCCTCTCCGAGCGGGTCGCCGACCATCTGGCCGAGCTGCCGCGGGGAGCGCGGGAGCGCCTGTGGCAGGTTCGGGCGAAGCGGGTGGTGATCGCCACCGGCGCCATCGAGCGGCCGATCGTGTTCCCCGGCAACGACCGGCCGGGTGTGATGCTGGCGGAAGCCGGGCGCATCTACCTCAACCGGTTCGGGGTGAAGGTCGGGTCGCGCGTGGTCGTCGTCACCGCGCACGACAGCGCCTATCGCGTCGCGCTCGATCTGGCGGCGGCGGGCGTCACCGTCGCCGCGATCGCCGACGTCCGTTCCATGCCGCTGCGGGCTCGGATGCAGGAAGCGGAGGCGGCGGGGATCCGGGTGATCTCTTCGGCGACCGTGACCGGCACCAAGGGGCGGCGCCGGGTGAGCGGCGTCGGTATCGCCCAGGTCGGCGGCGACGTCGTCGGCGGGACGGACTGGATCGCCTGCGACTGCCTGCTGATGAGCGGCGGCTGGACGCCGAGCGTCCATCTCTATTCGCAGTCGCGCGGCAAGGTGGTGTGGCACGAGGACCGGCAGATGTTCCTGCCCGGCGCCTCGGTGCAGGACGAGCGGTCGGCCGGCGCCTGCCGGGGCTCCTTCACCCTCGAAGCGGCGTTGAGCGAAGGCGATCGAGCCGGGGCCGAGGCCGCGGGCATCGAGACGGCGCGGCCGAGCTTTGCGATCACCGGCGAGGCCGGGACCGAGGGCGGCGTCCTCGGCCGTCTGCCGCGGCGCCCCGGCGCCAAGGGCAAGGCCTTCGTCGACTTCCAGAACGACGTCAAGGCCGACGACATCGAACTCGCGGTGCAGGAGGGCATGCGCTCGATCGAACACGTCAAGCGCTACACCACCACCGGTATGGCGACCGATCAGGGCAAGACCTCGAATCTGAACGCCCTGGCGATCGCCGCGGGCAAGCTCGGTCGCAGCATCCCGCAGGTCGGGCTGACCACCTTCCGTCAGCCCTACACGCCGGTGACCTTCGGCGCCTTCGCCGGTGCCAACCGGGGCGACCTCTTCGATCCGGTGCGACAGACGCCGATCCATTCGTGGGCCGAAGAGAACGGCGCCGCCTTCGAAGACGTCGGGTTGTGGAAGCGCGCCTGGTATTTCCCGAAGCCGGGCGAGGACATGCATCGCGCGGTCCTCAGGGAATGCCGTCAGACGCGGGCGACCGCCGGCATCTTCGACGCATCGACGCTAGGCAAGATCGAGGTGGTCGGGCCGGACGCGGCGGTGTTCATGGAGAAGCTCTACACCAACCCGTGGGCGAAGCTCGAGCCGGGGCGTTGCCGCTACGGCCTGATGCTGAACGAGGCCGGCTTCGTCATGGACGACGGCGTCATCGCCCGCATGGCCGACGATCGCTTCCACGTCACCACCACGACCGGCGGCGCGCCGCGGGTGCTGCACCACATGGAGGACTACCTCCAGACCGAGTTCCCCGACCTGCGGGTCTGGCTGACCTCGACCACCGAACAATGGGCGGTGATCGCGGTGCAGGGGCCGAAGGCGCGGGAGATCGTCGCTCCGCTCGTCGCCGGCTTCGACATCTCCAAGGAGGCGATGCCGCACATGTCGATCCGCGAGGGCACCGTCTGCGGTGTCCCCGCCCGGGTGATGCGCGTCAGCTTCACCGGCGAACTCGGCTTCGAGATCAACGTTCCGGCCGATCACGGCCGGGCGGTGTGGGAGGCGGTGTGGGCGGAGGGCCGCAAGGTCGACGCCGTCGCCTACGGCACCGAGGCGATGCACGTGATGCGCGCCGAGAAGGGCTACATCATCGTCGGTCAGGAGACCGACGGCACCGTCACCCCGGCCGACCTCGGACTCAACTGGGCCGTCGGCAAGGCCAAGAAGGACTTCGTCGGCAAGCGCTCGCTGGTGCGCCCCGACATGATCGTCGACGGCCGCAAGCAGCTCGTCGGCCTCCTCACCGAGGACCCGGCGATCGTCCTCGAAGAGGGCGCGCAGATCACAGCGACGGCGGCGCCGGCGGCGGGCACCCGTGCCCTCGGCCACGTCACCTCGTCCTACGCGAGCCCGGCGCTCGGCCGCTCGATCGCGCTGGCGATGGTCGCCGGCGGCCGTGACCGCTCGGGTGAGCGACTGTATGTGCCGATGCCGGGCGGGGCGATCGCGGTGACGATCGTCGATCCGGTGTTCGTCGATCCCAAGGGAGAGAGGCTCGATGTCTGATCGATCGGTTGCCGTGGCCGCCCGTCGCGGGCCGCTCCATGCCGTGTCTCTGCCCAAGGGCGAGACCTTCGCCGTGACGCGAGCGCCCGATGCCGCGCGCTTCGTCCTGCGCGGCGATCCCGCCGGGGTCGCCGCCTTCGGTCCGGCGGCGCCGGGGATGCTGCGGGCGAGCGAAAGCGGCTCGCGCGCGGCGCTCCGCCTGGGGCCCGACGAGATCCTGCTGCTGGCGCCCGGCGAGGACGCCGAGGCGATCCGCGGAGAGTTGGCGGCGAAGCTGCCCGCCGGGGCCCATTCGCTGGTCGACGTCTCCCATCGCCAGATCGGTCTGGTGGTGGAGGGCAGGTCGGCGGCGCTCTGCCTCGCGGCGGGCTGTCCACTCGATCTGCGGCCGGCCGCCTTCCCGATCGGGATGGCGACCCGGACGATCTTCCTCAAGGCCGAGATCGTGTTGTGGCGGCAGGCGGACGATCGCTTCCACGTCGAGGTCTGGCGCTCGTTCGCGCCCTATCTGGTCGGTCATCTCTCGGACGCCCATGCCGGGAGCAGCGATCCCTGACGTCGCCACGAGGAGCGGGCATGATCAGTATCTTCGACCTCTTCAAGATCGGTATCGGACCCTCCTCCTCCCACACGGTCGGGCCGATGAAGGCCGCCGGTGCCTTCGTGGAGGCGCTCGAGGCGGGGGGGCTCACGGAGCGCGTCGCCCGTGTGGTGACGACGCTCTACGGGTCGCTCGCCTGGACCGGCAAGGGACACGGGACGCGCGATGCGGTGATCCTGGGGCTCTGCGGTGAGCGGCCGGCGACCATCGACCCGGACGCGGCCGGCGGCATCGTCCGGGCGGTCGAGGAGTCGTCGACGCTGGCGCTCGGCGGCCGGCGGTCGATCGGCTTCGTGGCGGAGACCGACATCGTCTCGGACATCGAGACGGTCCCCGCCTTCCATCCCAACACGCTCGCCTTCGAGGCGTTCGACGCGGCGGGCGCGTCGCTGATGATCCAGCGCTGGTGTTCGGTCGGCGGCGGCTTCGTCGTGCTCGAGGGTCACAACGAACCGCCGGTCGAAACCCAGGCGGGGCCGGTGCCCTATCCCTATTGCAGCGCCGCCGATCTGCTGGCGATGGCGAGTGCCTCGGGCGGTTCGATCGCCGACGTCGTGCGCGCCGACGAGGAGGCTCTGCGGCCGGCGGGGGAGGTGGCGGCGTATGTCCGGTCGATCGCCGAGGTGATGCTCGCCTGCGTCGATCGCGGTCTGGCGGCCGAGGGCGAGCTTCCCGGCGGGCTCCACGTCCGGCGGCGGGCCGCGTCGATCTTCCGCAAGCTGACCAAGCAGCAGTCGGAGAACGACTTCGCGGCGCATCAGATCATGGACGTGATCTCGGTCTTCGCGCTGGCGGTGAACGAGGAGAACGCCTCCGGCGGCCGCATCGTCACGGCGCCGACCAACGGTGCGGCGGGGGTGCTGCCGGCGGTGCTGCGCTACTACCGCGACTGCTGGCCGGGGGCGGACGAGGTGGGCATCGAGCGCTTCCTGCTGACGGCGACGGCGATCGGCGCCCTGTTCAAGATGAACGCCTCGATCTCGGGCGCCGAGGTCGGCTGTCAGGGCGAGGTCGGCGTCGCCTCGTCGATGGCGGCGGCGGGGCTGTGCGCCGCGCTCGGCGGCAGCGACGCTCAGGTCGAGAACGCCGCCGAGATCGCCATGGAACACCATCTCGGCCTGACCTGCGACCCGATCGGCGGGCTGGTGCAGATCCCCTGCATCGAGCGCAACGCCTTCGGCGCGGTCAAGGCGGTCAATGCCGCGTCGATGGCGCTCAAGGGTGACGGGACGCACCGGGTCAGCCTCGATCAGGTCATCGTCGCCATGCGCCAGACCGGCGCGGACATGCATCACAAATACAAAGAAACCTCACAGGGCGGCCTCGCCGTCGCCTTCGTGGAATGCTGAGGGGGAAAGACCCGATGTCGGTCGCCAACAGGAACACCGGATTCTTCACGACTGCGCTCGCGGATGTCGATCCGGAGCTGACGCGGGTCCTCGAACTCGAGACCGGTCGCCAGCGCGACGAGATCGAGCTGATCGCTTCGGAGAACCTCGTGTCGCAGGCCGTCCTGGAGGCGCAGGGCTCGGTGCTGACCAACAAATACGCCGAGGGCTATCCGGGCCGGCGCTACTACGGCGGGTGCCAGTACGTCGACCTCGCCGAGCAACTGGCGATCGATCGCGCCTGCCGGCTGTTCGGCTGCCGCTTCGCCAACGTCCAGGCGAATTCGGGCTCGCAGGCCAACCAGGCCGTCTTCCTCGGCCTGTTGAAGCCGGGCGACACCTTCATGGGCCTCGACCTCGCCGCCGGCGGGCATCTCACCCACGGCGCCAAGCCGAACATGAGCGGCAAGTGGTTCAACGTGGTGAGTTACGGGGTGCGGCCGGACGATCACCGCATCGACATGGAGGCGGTCGCCCGCCTCGCCGAGGAGCATCGGCCGCGGCTGATCATCGCCGGCGGCTCGGGCTATTCGCGCCATTGGGATTTCGCCCGCTTCCGTGAGATCTGCGACGCGGTCGGCGCCTATTTCATGGTCGACATTGCGCATTTCGCCGGGCTCGTCGCCGGTGGCGCCCATCCCTCGCCCTTCCCGCACGCCCATGTCGTCACTACGACCACCCACAAGACCCTGCGCGGTCCGCGCGGCGGCATGGTGCTCACCGACGACGAGGACATCGCCAAGAAGATCAATTCGGCGATCTTCCCCGGCCTGCAGGGCGGGCCGTTGATGCACGTGATCGCCGCCAAGGCGGTGGCGTTCCACGAGGCGTTGCAGCCGTCGTTCCGCGCCTATGCCCACGCGGTGGTGGAGAACGCACGCCAGCTCGCCGGGACGCTCGTCGACGCCGGTTTCGCCATCGCTTCGGGCGGCACCGACAATCATCTGATGCTGGTCGACCTGCGCCCGAAGAAGCTGACCGGCAAGGCGGCCGAGGCGTCGCTCGGGCGGGCTCACATCACCTGCAACAAGAACGGCATCCCGTTCGATCCGGAGAAGCCGACGATCACCTCGGGCATTCGGCTCGGCTCACCGGCGGCGACGTCGCGCGGCTTCGGCACGGCGGAGTTCCGCGCCGTCGGCGAGATGATCGTCGAGACGTTGAACGGGCTGTCGGCGCACGGCGAGGAGGGCAACGCGGCGACCGAGCAGGCGGTGAAGGCACGGGTCGCGGCGCTGCTGCGCGACTTCCCGATCTACGCCTGAGCGACCGAGCGCCGGGGCGACGCGCGACCGAGCGCTTCGCGCCCGATGACGGTGCCGACCGGGCCCGATGAAGGCGCGTGCCGTCGTGCGACGGGGGCGGGCTTCGAACCTCGACGGAGAGACGGTTGTCGAGCCTCCCAACGCCCGCGGTCCGCGACCGGATCGCCCTCGCGCGCATCGGCGTGTTCGCCCATCAGGGGCAGTGCGACGACGAGCATCGGCTCGGGGAGCGCTTCTACATCTCCGTGTCGATGGGGCTCGACCTCACCGAGGCGGGCCGTTCGGACGACCTCGGCGCGTCGGTGTCCTACGCCGAGATCGCCGAGTTGGTCCAGGAGATCGCCCTCGGTCGGCGCTTCGGCATCGTCGAGGCGCTGGCGGAGGCGATCGCGACGGCGGTGCTCGACGGCTTCGCCCGTGTCGCCGAGGTCACCGTCACGGTCGACAGGCCGAACGCGGCGGTGGCGGTGCTGCTCGACAGCGTCTCGGTCACCATCACACGCGGGCGATGAGCGAGGCCGATCGCGCCGGAGGGCGACGCGACGACGTCGGCCGACGACGACGATCGACAGACGAGAACCCCTCGAGGGGTCGGAGGAAACGATGAGCCGCCATGTCCTGACCGTCACCTGTCCGTCGAAGCGCGACATCGTCGCGGCGGTCGCCTCGTATCTGGCGCGGATGGGCTGCAACATCACCGATTGCGCCCAGTTCGATGCGCAGGAGACCGGCCGGTTCTTCATGCGCATGAGCTTCGTCAGCGAGGAGGGTCGATCGCTGAGCGAGATCGAACAACGCTTCGCCGACATCGCCGAGCGCTTCGAGATGGACAGCGACTTCCACGACGAAGCGACGCGGATGAAGGTCATCATCATGGTGTCGCGCTTCGGCCACTGCCTCAACGATCTGCTCTATCGCTGGCGGATCGGGGCGCTGCCGATCGACATCGTCGCGGTCATCTCCAACCACCTCGACTACCAGAAGCTCGTGGTCAACCACGACATCCCGTTCCACTACATCAAGGTGACGAAGGAGAACAAAGCCGAGGCGGAGGCGCAGCAGATGCGCATCATCGCCGAGACCGGCGCCGAGCTGATCGTCCTCGCCCGCTACATGCAGGTGCTGTCCGACGAGATGTGCCGGAAGATGTCGGGGCGGATCATCAACATCCACCACTCCTTCCTGCCGAGCTTCAAGGGCGCCAACCCCTACAAGCAGGCGTTCGAGCGGGGCGTCAAACTCATCGGCGCGACGTCGCACTACGTCACCGCCGATCTCGACGAGGGGCCGATTATCGAGCAGGACACGGCGCGGGTCACCCATGCCCAGAGCGTCGACGACTATGTCGCGCTCGGACGCGACGTCGAGAGCGTGGTTCTCGCCCGCGCCATCCATGCGCACATCCACCGGCGGGTGATCCTCAACGGCGACACGACCGTCGTCTTCCCGGCGAGCCCCGGCAGCTTCGCCTCGGCGAAGATCGGGTGATCAGATTCGATTTAGACCCAGGGTCACAGCAATCGACTACGTCGCATTGAAGCGTCGCGAAGGCGTAATGTTGCCAGGATGACTTTCATCGTTGTCAACATTGGATCGCCTTACTGGTCACGAGCGCACTCTGATGTGGGCAACGGTCTTCTCGCCACGCCCAGCGGGCGGCGTCGAGCCGCCCGCCCGATGGATCCCAACAACAGGTCAGACTGACGTCGAACCGACGTCGGAATGACGTCAAAATAACTTTTCTTTGCGAATTCCCATTTCATATCAATTAGTTGTCTATAAAAAATCGAACTTCGGTGCCCATCTCGGAGAATTCGGCGCCCATCGCCTCTGAAGTTCGGCCATCCCGCATTCATCTATTCGGGTCTCCGACCCGTTTCGATCGCGGCACCCCACAGCTGATGAGCTGTGGTATCCAAAGCGGCAGCTCTCGATTTCGTCTGCCTAATATAAACTGCCTAATATAAACCGACTAGGCGTGTTTGTTCCTTGCTTGAATCAGCTCCACGATCACGGAGAAGGAGCTGATCATGACGACGCAATTTCTCCACATCGATGGCTATTCACTATCACGGAAGCGAGGAAAATTCAGTGCTTCTGGCATCCTCGCCGAGGCGGCGCGCGTGCCGAGCGCCTGTCGCCACCTCGACGCGCCCCAGCCGCCGATCATCCGCTTCGGTCGGTCACCGACCGAGATCGAGGCGGTGCTGCGGGATCGCGTCGCCGCAGGACACGACCGTCTCGGACGCGCGGTCTCGGTCGCGAGCCTGGTCCTGATGACCGCCGTCGCATCGTGGCCGGAGCCGACCGATGTGACCTTCGGCTCACCCGAAAGCCGCGCACGGTATGAGGCGTGGCGGTCACTGACCATCGGCTTTTTCCGTCAGCTCTGGGGCGACGCCCTCCTCGGTGTCGTCGAACATGTCGACGAGCCCTACCCGCATCTCCACCTCTTCGCCGTTCCGCCCCTCGATCCGACTGGGGTCCTCACGGTCGAGACGATCTCGGAGCCGCATCGGGTGCAGGCGGAGAAGCGCCGGGCCGGCGGTAGTCGCGCAGAGTATCGCCAGGCCTTTCGTGGCGCCGCGGTCGACCTGCAGGACGCCTACTACGCCGCGGTCGGCGCCCCCTGTGGTCTCGACCGTATCGGACCTCGGCGGCTGCGGCTGACCCGGGCCGAAGTGATGGCACGCCGGCGGGCCCAGGAGGCCGAGCGGAAGGCCGAGGCCGAACGGCAGGCGGAATGGGTGCGGCGCGAGGCGGAGATGCACCGTGAGATGGACGCCTACCGCGCGCGCTGCGCCGCCGAAACCGCCGACCAGATCAATGCCGATCGGGAAGCCTCCGCCGCACTGAGGACGAGGGCGGCCGACGAGATCCGTCGCGTCCAGGCCGAAAACGATTACCTCCGCGAGGAACTGGCACGTCTCGGATGGGAGCCCCCTGGGGAGGCGAAACCGGCGAGGTGATGTTCAGCGCCGGTTCGGCACGACCGACCCAGATATTGGCATCACAGCCTCGATCTTCGTCCAGGCATCGAAGAAGGTCTCGTCGACGGAATGGTTCTTCATTTTCTGGGAAATGAGCACCGATGACGTCGATTTAACAAATTGTTAACCAATTGATCAGCCCCCACCGAGTGGTCCAGTTTGATTGTTAGTTCAGGGTCGGCCTCGGCGCCAGGGCGGGCGTCGAAGCTGGTCGGGGTTGCGTAGGCGTCCTCCCTGGCGCCGTTGGAATGAAGACCTCGGGCGCAGGCGGTTTGTAGCCGAGCGAGCCGTGGGGTCGTTCGGTGTTGTAGTGGCGTCGCCAGCTCTCGACGACGATCTTCGCCTCGGCCAGGGAGTAGAAGATCTCCCCGTCGAGCAGTTCGTCCCGGAGCCGTGCGTTGAAACTCTCGACGAAGCCGTTCTCCCAGGGGCTGCCGGGGGTGATGTAGGCCGTCTTGGCTCCGACCGCGGTGATCCAGTCTCTGACGATCTTGGCGATGAACTCCGGCCCGTTGTCCGAGCGAACGTGCTCCGGGACGCCGCGAAGGATGAACAGGTCCGACAGCACATCGACGACATCGACCGCCTTCAGCCGTCGGGCGATGCGGATCGCCAGGCACTCGTGGGTGAACTCGTCCACGACGTTCAGCATGCGGTACTTTCGCCCCTCGTGGGTTCGGTCTTCGACGAAGTCGTAGGACCAGACGTGGTTCGGCCGCTCTGCTCGCAGGCGGATGCACGATCCGTCGGCGAGCCAGAGCCGGCCCCGCTTCGGTTGCTTCGACGGGACCTTCAGCCCCTCGCGGCGCCAGATCCGTTCGACCCGCTTGTCGTTGACCACCCATCCGGCCGTCGAACGGAGAAGTTCGGCGATCTTCCGGTAGCCATAGCGCCCGTATCGGCGAGCGAGTTCGACGACGTCGGCGGTCAGCCTATCTTCGTCGTCTCGTCCGCGTGGGACTTGGCGCTGGGTCGAACGGTGCTGTCCGAGCACGCGGCAGACCCGCCTCTCGGACACCTTCATCGTCGATCGAACATGATCGATGCAGGCACGGCGACGCGCGGGGCTCAGAAGTTTCCCTTTGCAGCCTCGGCCAAGATGAGCTTGTCGAGGGTCAGATCGGCGACGGCTTTCCGCAGCCGCACGTTCTCCGCCTCCAGGTCCTTGAGTTTGCGGACCTGATCAGACTTCAGGCCGCCGAACTCACGCCGCCAGCGATAGTAGGTGAGCGTGGTGACGCCGATCGCCCGAACCGCGTCCACGACGGGGCTCCCTTGGCCGATCAGAACGTCGACCTGACGCAGCTTCGCGATGATCTCTTCCGGTTGATGACGCTTTCTCGGCATCGGATGGTCCTTCCTCGCTGTCCGTAGACATACATCGGGATGGACCAGTTCGATGGGGGTGGATCACAAGACTGGGACATTCTAACTTTGCGCCTACAAAGTTTATTCGCATAGTCTATATTATGGAATAATATCGCTTTGCATTCTAATATGCACATAGTTTTCTAGCTTCATTACTATCATTTTTCGCCGGAATATGTCATTAATCTCTTAATCCTCGCGGATAACCCACCTTCTATCAGACCGAAGCCGAAATCGGCACCCGGACAGGCGATCGGCACCAGATCCGACCGCGTCCGTCGACCGCCCCATTTGTGAAACGCCATACGCTCGTCATCGAGCGATCACCCGCCGAGCGCCACCCAGGCGGCGTGCGAGTCCATATAGTCGCGCCAGCGGGCGATTTTGCCACCTTCGATCTCAATGATCGAGCAGAACCGATTGTCGTAGGGCGCCCCGCTCGCCAGGATCGTGCCGTGGACGTCGTATTCGATGACCACGACCCGGCCGCCGTCGGCTCTGGTGACGATCGGTCCGTCCGCCGAGCGGATCCGGATGGCTTCGACATAGCCGGCGAAGGCCGCCATGAGCGCGGCCAGCCCCCGGATCACGCGCGGCCAGCCGAGTTCGTAGCGGACCTCGTAGGAGATGTCTTCGGCGACGACGTCGAAGAAGTGCTCACCCTCGACCAGGTCGCCCAAGGAGCCACGGATCAGGGCAAAATAGGGCTCCGCACCTTCGTAGGCGGCATAGCGCTCGCTCGACATTGTGATGTCTCCGGTGACCTTAGGCCTTCGGCCGTGATGCGTTCTCGATCTTCGGCCTCGCCTCATTCGACCGCCTTTACCGTCCACGCGGCGAGGTTGCGCCGAACAAACTCACGAAAATCCGTCGCCGGCCGGCCGGTGACCTTTTCGACGTCGCCGTTCGGGCGAGAGCCGTCGCCGGCGATGATCGTGCCGGTCAGCCACCGCAGCATGACCGCATAGTCGGCGGGCACGAACCCGGCCGCCACCGCGCCGTCGACCCAGGCGTCGCGATCGACGTCGACGTGCCGGATCGGCCGGCCGGCCTCTTCCGAGAGAATAGCCGCCACTTCGGCGACCGTGAGCGCGCGCGGACCGGTCGGCGCATGGATCGCGCCCGCGTGGACCTCCGGCCGGGCGAGCGTCTCGACCGCCACGGCGGCGATGTCGCCGGCGTCGACGAAGGCCTCGGCCCCACCAGCGGTCGGCACGATGATCGCACCATCGACGATCGGGAGATGCTCGTCGGCAAAGTTCTGCATCACCCACGCCGGGCGCAGAATGGAATGGCTGATCGCGCCCCGGCGCGCGAGATCGCGCTCGACCGCGAGGATGTCGACCTCGGGCGGCGCCCGGTCGCTGCCGTACGTGCTGAGGAAGGTCACGTGGCGCACCCCGGCGCCGATTGCGAGGTCGAGGAAGTCGGCGACGGCGCCGGCGAAGCGGGTCCGCGCTACCGGAGTCACCAGATAGAGCCGGTCGACGCCGGCGAGCACGGGGCGATGGGTCGCCGGGTCGTCCCAGTCGAAGGTCACGTCGGCGCCATGCCGGGCGGCCGTGCGCACCGCAAAGCCGCGCTCGGAAAGGCCGCGGGCCACCAATTTTCCGGTTCGCCCGGTTCCGCCGAGCACCAGGGTCGTCTTGTGAGAAGTGATCATCGGTCGTCCTCCGTCATCGGATCGTGGACAGATGATGCGGACGAAGGACGCGCGTCTCAATGTTCGATGCGCTCAAATCGCTATGCAAAACGCTCGTACAGTTGACGGCATCGATCGCTCAGCGCAGTCTCTCCAATCATGGACCTGCTCGCCGACCACCTCACCCGCGCCCGCGCCTCCGGCGCCGTCTTCGCTCGCACCGTCGCGCGGCCGCCGTGGGGGCTGCGGCTCGGCGGTGAGATCCAACTCGCCGTCCATGCCGTCGCGCGCGGGCAGTGCTGGCTGTGGTTCGACGATCCGACGGAGGCGCCGATCCCGCTGTCACCGGGCCGTTTCGCATTGGTGCGGGGCGGCCGCGATCACTTCATCGGGCACGAACCCGGCGCCCTCTGCCTCGAGCCCGAGGCGTTCCGGGCGGCGCACGCAAACGATGCCGTCTCGGACGATGCCCAGGCGACGGTGTTCCTGTGCGGCGCCTACCGGTTTTCCGGCGACATCGGCCAGGGGCTGCTCGCGACCCTGCCGCCGGTGATCTCGCTCACGCCGGAGATCGGCGACCCGATGCGCGAGGTGATAGGTCTCCTGTCGCGTGAGTTGGCAGTCCCCGAGCCAGGTCAGAACACAGTACTGGACCGACTTCTCGACGTCCTGCTGGTGCTCGCGGTCCGCTCCAGCTTTCGCGACAGTACCTCAGCGCCGCGATGGTATCGGGCGTCGGCCGATCGGCGGCTGAAGGCGGCGCTGCAGGCGATCCACGAGGATGCAGCGCATCCGTGGTCGGTGCCGGAACTCGCGAAGATCGGCGGGCTCTCGCGCGCCGCCTTCGCGCGCGCCTTTGGCGAGGCGCTCGGAGAGACGCCGATGCAGTATCTGACCGAGTGGCGGATGACGTTGGCTCGAGACCACCTGCGCGACGGCGCGATGAGCCTCGCCGAGATCGCCGACGCCATCGGTTACGGCTCACCCTACGCCTTCGCCGCGGCGTTCCGGCGTCATCACGGGCTTCCGCCCGGCGCGTGGCGGAGCCAGGTAGCCGAAGCCGGCGACGAACGAGCGACCGACCGGATCCATCTCGGCTGACGATGCGCATGAGCACCGGAGATCGACGCGCCGATCGTCTCCGCCACTGTCGATCCATCACTACGCTCGGATCGCGCTACGACATCCCAGACGACGACATGAAAGGAGAAGTCGTCGGCGAGAACCGGTTCGAGTGGTGGAAGAGGGACGATGCGACAGACGGCACAGCGACGGCTGGGTCTCGTCTTGAGGAGAACTCGGCCGACTCGATCCATCGAAGGCGTGAATCGTTGAGCCCGAACCGATTCACCGAAGTCATTAGACGCGTGGCCGCAGCCGCGCGAGACTCTCTTCATGACGACGCTCGTGCCCGACCCGATCCACCTGCACCGCATCGACCTCGACCGGAACATGCGGCGCTTCTATGAGATCTCCGTGCAGCCGACCCTCTTCGGTGGTGCCTCGCTCGTCCGCACATGGGGCCGCATCGGGACCGCCGGTCAGGCGCTGGTCGAAACCTCCGACCACCCGGACGAAACCGCCGTGGCCTTCACCCGCCTCGAACGCACGAAGCGCCGACGCGGCTATCGCGACGCGACCCGGGCGGCACTTCCCTGAACGCGCTCACGAAGCCGTCGGCGAATGCACGGCGGACATGTGAAGATGCTGCATCGCAGCACCTTGCCGTGAGGGTTCATCCTTACTACCTTGGTCGTATCGCTTTCGAGCGATGGCCCTTCTCGGGCGTTTCCTCCCTGATACCACTTTCACCGCCGGTGCCTCCGCACCGGCGGTTTTTCTCGGCCCGAGGCAGGGCATCGTCGGTGATCGGTTCACGGCGCGGCGTCACCTGATCGCGCCCGAGCGATCGGGACGGCCTTCGTCCACATCCGCTCGAAATAATCGCGAAAGGCCGCGACCACCGACGGCACCGAGATCACCAGACGATCGTTGTCCTGCTGTTTCAGTCCGGACGCCGTCAGGTTCGCCGAACCGGTGCGGAGCCGCTCGCCATCGACCACGTAGGCCTTGAGGTGCATGATCGGCCCCTTCTTCTTCAATCGGATCTCCTCCTCGAGTGGTGCGAGCCGCGCGAAGTCCGATTTCTGAGAGGGATCGAGCAGGATCCGCAGGGTGACACCCCGCTCCTTCGCCAGGATCAACGCATCGATCACCGGACGATCGGTCAGGATGTAGGCCGCGACGTCGAGAGAGGTCTCGGCTTCGTCGATCAGAGCGACATCGAGGCGCTCGAGGTTCTCGACCGGAGAGTGGTGGATCTCGATCGGCTCGGCTGCCATCACGGGTGCCGACGCGACGGCCGCCACCACGGCCAGCAGAAGGAAGCGATGGAACGGGGTTCGAACGCGGGTGAAGTGTGGCATGGTGAGACGACCGAACGGGGAGAGCGGGATCATGGCCGAGAAGTCCGAGTCGGCGGCGCGAGAGATCAGTGTCGCACTGACCGAGCTGATCGGCATCGCCGAAAGCAGTGGGCTGCCGATGCTCGCCTACCTTCTCGACATGGCGCGTGTCGAAGCGCGGGCGCAAGCCGGAGACACCCCACTACGGCCTGCGAACGTCCTCCCGTTCAAACCGAACTGAAGACGGCATGCCTATCGGCGCTGCCGAAATTCGGTGACGGGCCTCGCTCTCGGTCACACTATGACGATCCCGGCCGCTCGGTTGCCCTGCAGCCGGGAGAGTTGTAGCGGTCGCCGCCCTCATTGGGGCGGCGTCTTTCGGCGCCGGTCGCGCTCGGCGACGGCCACCGCCAGTTCCGCGGCGATCTGTTGGCGCTCGGTCCGGTCCTGGCAGCCGCGCAATTCGGCGCGCAGCTCTTCGACGTGTTCATGGATGGAAATCGTCATCGTCGTCTCCTCGACGTTGGTGAAGGACGACGCCGACGGACATGGCGAGACGGATGGGTCGAGGATCGCGGAAGTGACCGGCAGAGCCGGTGGGTGGGGGAGCCGATTTTCTGGCGCCGCCCGCAGGGTGGCGACTGAAAACCGGGGGGACCGCCCGTCCTCGAGGCGTCCGGCTCGCCATGGCAGACTGGGACGGCCCGCGCAGACCCTCGGGTTTCGGAAGCTTCGAGGAGGAGCGCCGCCACCCGCTGGTTCACTCCTTCCGATCGAAGAGAGCCGACCCCGCCGGTGGGCGGGGCCGGAGGTGGGAGCCTCAGTCCCGGTTCGGCCGGGACCAGATCAGCTGCAGGCCCTCCTCGCCGTCGACCTCCGCCAGCGTGGCGTAGATCGGAGCCGGGAAGCTCGGGTCGTCGAGCTTGACCGAGAGGTAGTCCCGGCCGGAGCCCTCGGCGACGCGCTGCCAGGCGGCACCGAGTTCGACGCCGCCCTGGGCGAAGATGCGGAAGTGCGGTCCCTTGTCGGACGGGCTGTCGATGCGACGGAACTGGGCCTTGACGTTGAGAGCGAGGGTGCGGATCGAGCCGCTGAAGCCGTTGCCGGTCGAGGTGAAGGAGCCGATGGTCGCCACGATGATGATCCTTTCGTCTGGTTCGAGCCGCGCCCACCGCGGCCTCGATGGCTGTCACCAGGACCGGGGACGATCGGACCGCACCTCGAAGAGGCCGAAACGACGTGGAGGACGGTGGAACGCGGCTTTGTTGTTCCGCGAGGAATGCGAACCTGTTCGCAGGGGAAGAAAGTCGCGTCGGACCGTTGCGGGAGGACGATCGAGGCGGAGCCGACCCCGGTCGGACATGCCCCATCGAGCCCGCAGGTGGGTCGGCCGGTTGCCGAACGGGAAGGAGCCGATCCTGGCCTCGCCCATCGCCCCACCGTTCTCGGACACCCGACGCTTCCAGCGACCGGACACCTCCTCTCCGCTCGTCAGGACGTGGGGACCGGACAGGACTGGTTTCTGCCGGAGGAGAGCTGACCGCCCTCCTTCGACCAGATCGGAACTCGGAGCGTCACGCCGCCTCTCGCGTGTCGCCGGTCCTTGCCTGCGGCTGGAGACCATGCAGATAGGTCACGGCGCGCTGTGCGTGCGCGGCAGCCGAGAAGATCGCTCGCCGGTCGTCGGCGAGAACGCGCAGCCACGAGTCGAGATAAGATGCGTGATCGGGCCGCGGTTCCAGCTCCGGCGCGATCCCGAGGTCGGCGCAGAGGAAGCACGACCCGAGCTCGGCGATCAGTTCTTCCCTCGCCCTTTCGCTTCGATCCTTGCCGTAACGGGACAGGTCGCGAGCGACACGATGAGGAGCCGCCGTCCAATGGGTCAGCTCATGGCTCAGGGTCGCCGCGTGAGACGCGGCGTCTCGAAACGCAGCGAAGGGCGGCATCTGGATGTGGTCGGTCGACGGTGAATAGAAGGCTCGATCGCCGCCGTGCCGGATCACCGCGCCGGTCTCGGCGAAGAAGCGATCGGCTCGTTCGATCCGCTCGACCGGGTCGACGATGGGTTCGGGAGGGGCATGGTAACGATCAGGCAGCCCGTCGATCTGCGCGACATTGAAGGCCGTATAGGCCTTCAGAAACGGGATGTCGCGCTCGACCTCGCCGCCGCCCGCATCTCTCTCGGTCTTGGTGAAACGGCTGGCGAAGACCACCATCGTACCGGTCTCGCCCTTGCGGACGGCGGCTCCGAGCTGGATCGCCTGTTTGAAGGTCATCCAGAACGGCGAGCCGTAGCCACGCGCCGTCGCCTCCGACCAGAGCAGCAGCACGTTCATGCCCGAATAGGGCTCGCCATTGTGGCGCAGAGGCCGCGTCACCCGGCCGGCCGCATTCCCGGCGCTCCAGGGCCGCATCCACGGCCGGACGCCCTTCTCGAGTTCGGCGACGATCTTCTCCGTGATGCGGGTGTAGATGTCGACGCGCGATCCTTCGGTCTTCCTGGTCATTCTCCGACCCTCCGTTGCGGCGGTCGCGCCGATCGCGACCCCGTCACGCGGTCCCTCCGCCGGGGATCGAAGGGGCGCCGCATCCGAAGGACCGGAACGAAGAGGAGGACGGCGCAGCCGTTGCGGCGATCCCCAGCCCCGGCATGACCGCGGCCGAGACGGGATCGCGTCGGCTTCCGTCCATTCCTCTGCCCTTCCCCCCATGAGAAAAGGTCGGCTCCGATCCGGAGCCGGCCCTGACAGGTCATGAGAAAGGGCGGGGCCGCGGCCCCGCCCGAAGGGCTCAGCCGAAGGCCGCCATCTGCTGTGCGGCCGCCTTGCGATCGAGGCTCTGACCGGGTTGGTCGACTTGGCGCTCGAAGGGCTTCCAGGTCTCGCCGACCACCTGCTCGTAGGCGGCGACGGCGCCCTCGGCGGCCATGCGCAGGGCATGAGCCTGAAGCCCCATGTCGGCGGCGAACTCGCGCTTGCGCTGGGCCGGCCCGTCGAAACCGACGGGTCCATCGACGTCCTCGTCACGGGCGTCGCAGGAGGCCTTCGCGGTCGCGTCGCGCGCCTCGGAAACCGCCCGGCTGTAGAACTGTCCGGCGCCATGAGCGGAGCCGACGAAAGCGCCGACGATGCGCTGCAGGTGGATCTGCATCGCCCGCTCGCCGAGGCCGTCGCCGAGTGCATCCGCCGTCTCGATGACGAGGCGGAGATGGGCCTCGCGGATGCCGTCGCCGTCGAGAACGGGCAGACCGAAGCTCTCGGAGATGCGCGCCGCCTGGGCGGCGTCGGGACAGGCGAGACGAACCATTTCGAGGGTGGTGCCCTTGCGCAGCGGCACGATGCGGGCGGGGGCACGGGAAACGGTGGTGGTCTTGGCCATGATGGTGATCCTTTCTCGGGTTCGCCCTCGGGATCGGACCGGCCCCTGCCGGCCGTCCCTCGGGTGCGGTCGAAGAGAGCCGGCGCCAGCCGAACGCTTCAGGGTCCGCTCCCCGCCCGACGAGCGGAGCCGGTCTGCGGACGCGTGGGGCGCAACGCCCCGACACAGGACGCGGGCCGGCTCTTGCCGAGGAAGCGGGGAGCGGCCGCCACGCGGCGCGCCAGCGGCCTTGAAGCGGACGGCCGCCGGTTCAGACCGCACGCAAACCCGAGGGACCGACCGGCAGGACGAGACCCACCTTCGAGCGATCGAGTAAGGAGCACAGGACCGAGAGCCTCCACACGCTCCGGCGCTCACGACGCATCCCGCCGATGCTGCGACCGGTCACCGGTCGATCCGTCGGAGATCGGTGATCGCCTGCTCCTGCCGTGCGAGCTTGCGCGACAGCGCCTCGATCTCACCGCGTCGCTCGAAGGCGAGGTGATCGGCATGCTCCCGAAACAACCGCTCGTCGACCTGCGTCCAGGTCGAACGACCACGTCCGTGGCAGCGGGCCTTTCGCCGATCGGTGATCGTCCGGCTTTCCGCCCGGCGGGCGATCTGACGCTCGATCAGTCCGAGATGCCGACGGGTCTCGCGACAGGCGGCCTCCATCCGGGCGAGAAGCAGCAACCGTTCGAGGGAGGTCATGGTCCCCTCCCCTCGGTGGAACGGCCGACGAAGCTCGCGACCCCGTCACAGGCGGCGTCACATCCCCCGTTACAGATGGCGTGACGGGCTGGATCGACGACGAAGCCGAACGGTCGCTCGGCCTCATATTCGATTGAGGGCACGAGGAACCGCCGCTCCTCGGCACGCGGATCGCGACGGCCTCCGAGAGTGGCGACGACCTCGACCATGGCGGCGCGGTGAGACGCGCGGATTGCGGAGATCACCACCCAGTCGGCCGCATGTGCGGCGGCGAAGGCGCGGCGGTCCTTCTCATAGGAGTCTCCCGGGCCGAGAACTGCATCGAAAATCGCCTCCCAGGCATCGGGAAACCAGTCCTTCAGCGTCGTCTCGGCGCAGCGCCGTTCGAAGGCGGTGAAGAGGTCGGGAAAGGTGATCGCGACCGCCGCCCAGCCGCAGTCCTCCTCGTACCAACCACCCTCGGACCGCAGTGTCGGGTGGACCGCGGCGTTGCGCTCGGGCGAGAGATGGAAGCCACCATGGCTCGCCGTCGCATATTCGACGATCCCCTCGGCGTAGGCCGTGGCACCCTGCGCCGCTCCCCACGGCGTGTTCGCCGAGGAACGCATCTGGACCCGGCCGAGCCGACGCTTCTCGCGCTGGTGCTCGGCGTTCTCCAGCACCTTCGCGCGGAACTCGGCCTCGCCCGCGAGCCGGCCCGAATGACCGTAGAAGTCGGAACGCCGCCACTCTGCGAGCGGCCGCGTGATGCGCCAGCCGGTCGCCAGGAAGTGAGTGCCGCCCCTTCCGGGCAGCATGGCGAAGGCGTTGTCGCCGACCCGCGCCACCGGGAAACCGTCCATGCTGACGCCGAACTCGACGACTTGCCCTTCGTCGACCTCGGCGACGGCCGTCGTGACAGGTAACTGGTCGTTCATGCCGCCCTCCCCTCGCCTTCGACCACGATGAGATCCGACACTTCCTCGAGTACGGCGTGCGGATAGCCGTGCCGAGAGAGCCACGCCTCGGCCTCGCGGCGGTCTGCCGCGAGATGGACGAGTTCGCGGCCGTCGCCGGGGCGATCGAAGATCCGGATGGAGCCGCCGGGCGGGCGCTCCACCACCTCGAAGCGGAGGTTGCTCGCGACCGAGAATGTCCTGAGCACCTTCATGACGATGACGCCACCGCTGGCGAGATCGGTCTCGTGCAACGTGAAGCCGGCCGGGATCGCCACGGTGCCGAGCCTGCGCTCCGCCTGCTTGGCGATCAGTCGCCCTCGCGCGTTGTTGCTCCGCCAGGCGTCGAACTTCCTCGTGTGGCGCTCGGGCGGACGCGGAGTACCGTCCGACCAGGCGACGATGGAACCGATGGGGGCGAGATCGAAGATGCGTTGCGCGGTCATGGTGCGCTCCTGAGCCGAGAGGACGTGGAAACGAAACCGCCGCCGGGGCGACCGGCGGCGGAGAGATCGTTCGGAAAGAAGAGAAAGACGACCGAGGCCCCGGCCTATTCGGCGGCGGCACGCCAGCCGTCGTCTTCGGTCTCGGTCGGGGACCGCTCAGGGATGTCGGCCATTTCGTCGAGCGGCGCCGGATCGAGGACGTCGGGCTCGCCCTCGCCATCGGGGACGTCGTTCGTCTTCAGATATTCGACGAGCTTCGCCGGGTCGGGTCGGAACAGCGCGGCGGAATGAACGAAGCGTCCCTCCTTGAAATGCTCGACCAGCGCGGCCCGGGTGTCCTTGACCCGCGGTTTCGGCTGCACCGAGGTTTCGGCGCAGGCGGCTTCGAGCGCTTGGCGCGACAGGCACGAGAGAAAGTCCTCGGTGCCCATGTTGGGGAGATGGGCGTCGGCGCCGATCGCCACGCCGGCGACCCGCGCGACCATGCCGCTCTGGGTCCGGTCCTCGCGGGTCGACAGCACATCGACGAGCACCGCGCGGGCGACCTGTTGCAGCGTCTCGCGATCGTAGTCGAGCCTGCCGTCCGGCCCGATCAGCCGCACGGCGTGTCGTGCCATCCGCCCGAAGCCATAGGCGTGACCATCTGCGCCGGAGGCGACCGAGACGTTCTGACCGGCGAAGGCGAGCACCAGCAGCGCGGTCAGCGTGTCGTCCTCGATCGGCGCGTGGGCGAGTGCCTCGTGCAGCGCGTCGGTGCGGAGATCGCCGATCATCTCGATCCCCTTGCGGGTGACGTCCGGACGGGACTTCGGCAACGCGTCGACACCGACGTCGTCGATCTCGTCGGTCTCGGAACTCGACCCTGTGTCCCCCCTCCCCTTCAACGCCGGCTTCTTCACTTCGGGCATCCGATAGACGGCGGTCTGCACCGCGCCCTTCTGATCGAGATAGATCGCGGTGCAGTCGCCCTTGCCGGGCTTGCCGTAGATGCGTTGCGCCTTCGCCGGCAGCTTCGGCTCGCCCCAGTTGGTCGCCTCGACGATCAGACCGCGCTTCGGCAGATGGTTCGACATCCACTCGTGCTGAGCACCGAGAAAGGCCTCGACGTCCGTGGTGTAGCGGCTGTCCTCGCCCGCCGGCGCGAACAGATCCTCGCTCCAGGCGATGCCGTAGGCGCGCGCGAGATCCTCCTCGAACTTCGCATCGCGCGCGAACATCCGGCGCTTCTCGAGCGCCTGGGCGACACTCCACCAGCTCGTCGTGTCGCCCTTCTTCGGCCTGTGCTTTTTCCAGACCTCGGCCTGTTCCTCGACGGGAGCGGCCGCGATGACACGGAGCTGGCGTTCCTCGGGCATGTCACCCTTCGCCATCTGATCGAGCATGGCCGGCAGCACGCCAGCGAGCAGGCGCAGCTTGCGGATCTGGCGGATCGGCAGCGCCAGCGCCGCGGCGATCGCCTCTTCCGTCCAGCGCAGCATGACCAGACGTTCGATCGCCCTCCACTGGTCGACCGGGTTCAGGGCCTCGCGTGCGATGTTCTCGACCATCGAGCGCATCGCGCCCCGAGACACCGGATCGTCGTTCGCCGCTTCGTCGACGAGGACCTCGATCTCCTCGAGGCCGGCAGCGATCGCCTGGGCGACGCGGCGATGCCCGGCGTCGATGACCCAGCCGTTGCCACCGTCCCGCTGCGGCGAGACGATCGGCGGCTGGATGATGCCGACGGCCTTGATGGTCGCGAGCAACAACGCGTCGGCCTGCGGGCTCGACCGGGTTCGGCGCATCCGGTCGGGGTTCTCGACGAGCGCGCGGGGATCGACTTTGACGATCTGCATGGGGGGAAGCTCCTTCATCGGGTTGCCGGGCTCGCGGTCCGCGAACCCTTCCTCGTCTTCTCATCCGAAGACCCCCTCGACCCCGCAGAGCGGACGGAGCGGGGCAACTGCGGCGGAGCGGCCCTGCCCGGCGGGCCGAGCGGGGCGTGAAGCGCCCTGCGACGAACGACGGGCCGGGAACGCGATCGCGGCGGTTGAGCGCCAGCGGCGCCGAACCGGCCGATCTGCGAGGAGGGTTCCCTTCTCCCTCCCTTCTTCCCCTCTTGAATTTCGTGTATATCATGGGAATATACGGCATGATCGATTGGGAACGGATCACGGGCTTTGATTGGGACGCTGGCAACGCCCGCAAGAACGCGGACAAGCACGACGTCGGTCAGTCCGAAGCCGAGCAGGTGTTCTTCAACGACCCTCTGCTGATGGTTCCCGATCTCGCCCATAGTGCTGCCGAGCAGCGCATTCATGCCCTGGGGCAGACCGACGACGGCAGATTGCTGCACGTCACGTTCACGCTCCGGGATGACGAGAGCAAGATCCGCGTGGTCTCGGCGCGAGACATGAGCCGACGAGAGAGGGTCGTCTATGGCCAGGAAACATGAGCCTGCGCCCGAGTTCCGCTCCGAAGCGGAAGAAAGGGCCTATTGGGAAAGCCACGATTCCGTCGACCACATCGACTGGAGCAAGGCTGCACGTGTGCGTCTTCCGAACCTGAAGCCGTCTTCGACTTCGATCTCGTTGAGATTGCCGAATGCGCTTCTGGAGCGGATCAAGATCGCTGCCAACAAGCGTGACGTGCCGTATCAGTCGCTCATCAAGACGTGGTTGGCCGAAAAAATCGACACTCCAGCGAAGTGATGTGACGCCGATGCCACCGCCGTACGAACCGGCGCCGAAGACCATCGTTTTTCCGGAAACCGGCCAACTCCTCCGCCGAGGTACGCGACCCTTCGTCGTCTCCTACGGGGGACACAGCCGGACCGTCGAATTGGCCGGATATTACCCGGAAGAGGGGGACGACGGCATTCACGTCGGCGACGACATGGCCGTCACCGACGCGGCGCTGCGGCAGTTGAAGGAAGAAGTCGAAATGATCCCGTCGCACGGACAGGGGAAACAGTGAGGATCGGCGTTGCGGGTATCTGTTGCTCAACCAACTATTTCACCTGGAAGCTGCGGCAGCTCGCTCCGATCCATGCGCCCGAGACCGTCGAGCTCGACCGCATCGTCTCTGCCATGGGCCGGAGGATACCATGGCTGAGCCGACCCTCCCGACGATCAAGCGGCTCTTCATCGAGTCAGGACGTCGATGCGCCTTTCCGGGGTGCGAAACGCCGCTCGTCCTCGAGAGCGGGGAGATCATCGGCGAGATCTGTCACATCAGGGCCCGCAATGCGCGCGGGCCGCGCCATGATCCCAACCAGAGCGAAGCGCAGCGGCAAGGCTATGACAATCTATTGCTGCTTTGCCCTACGCATCACCGCGTCATCGACGCCCAGCCTGCAGCCTACACCGTCGAGGTGTTGCAGGAGATGAAAGCACAGGCCATAGCGAACCTCGACGGGACCGAGCGCCCTTCGGACAGGATTTTCGCAGGCGGACTGCTGGGGAAGCTGCGCGATGTGGTCATCAACGACAACCAAGGCAATATCGCGATCAACAGCCCGGGGGCCATTCAGGCGGGAACTCTGGTCGTCAAGTCCACGCGGGGCACGACCAAGATCAATCCGCCACCCGGATCGATCGGCGCCGATGGCGATGCGCGGCGATATGTGAAGCATCTCATAGATCGCTATATCGAGTTCGCGAGAAGCGATACCTCCCGGACCGGTCAGTTCAAGCCTGCGGTCATCTACGCGACCATCAAACGGGAGTTCGGATCGCAATGGGAACTAGTCAGCCGTGACCGCTTCTCGGGCCTCTGCGCTTATCTCCAGCAGCGCATCGCGAAGACACGCCTCGGCAGGAGCAATGCGGCGAAAGGTCATGCGCTCTATTCGAGCTTTGAAGCATTCAAGCTCAAGCACCGGACGTAGGACCGCAGGGCAACCATTTGCATCACTCTTCTTTTGTGATAAGGGGTTGTTTTGGCGCCTCCGGCCAGACCTGTCGCCGGGTCAAAGAGGAGCAAAGTTTCAGACCTCACTATGCGACTGGCCTTGTGGCCGCTTTGTAATCGGCGATAAGCGGCTTTCCAGCAGGGACGGTTTGCCGTGTTTCCGATCATTTTGTCCGATGAAAATTGGCGCGCAGGAAAAGCCACACTGCACGCTGCATTACCCGCTGTGCGCTCCGGCCATTTGACCGAAGCGATCGCGGCCGGATTAGGCGCTCGCCAGCACGCCAGCATCGTTGCCAAAATCCAAATGGATGGCAGACGGCACGCTGAGCTGGCACTTGGTCACGATACGCTCTTCGTTCAGCGCCTTGCCCAGCTGGGCTATCCGGACATAGCGCTTGGGCATTTCGATGCCGCATTCTCCGCAAGTGCGGTGCCGCATCCCATTTATGCGTCGTTCAAGCGTGGCGATAGACTCGCGAATGACAGCCATTATCAACATTGCAAGCGCCTTGGACGACCGATGATGATGGTGAGGATGGCTCGCACATACGCTGAACTCGAGTGGGACTGCATAACAGTAGATCCAAGCGAAGAGACTTACCTTCACAATGATCGTGGCCGCGACCTGGTCGGTGTCATGTTCAATCTGTTCCAAGCGCGCGCGAAGGGCGCCCCAGGCAAGCCGCTTTTCTTTGGATCGGCATTTACAGGGACGATCAAGAAGCTTCTTCCCGAAACTGCGCGCAGACTAGCGGAGGATTATTTTAGGTTGCTGTATTTGCCACTTCTTGAGCAGCAAGTTCGGTAAGGGCGAGTCAACCAATACTTACATCTTCGACGCGCTACTGATGCACCTCCGCTGCCAACGCCCTCTCTATGTCGGCGAGCTGCCGCCGCTTGTCGGCGAGATCCTCGGCGAAGGCGAACGTGCCGTCCTGGCGTGACCGGTAGGAGGCGAGACGGCCCCTCGCTTCGTCACTCCGGCGACGCTGCCGCTCCCGCTCCTCCTCGAAGCCAGAAATCGCATGCTCGAGCCGGGCGATGGCGCCGAGCGGCGTGACGGTCAGCGGCAGTTCGATCTCGTGATCGGCGCCGGTCCTGAGCAACATGATCGTGGTGCGGAAACCATCCCCACCGAACCGCTCGCCACGGAACTCCACATCGAAGCCGCCGATCGAGGCGATGACGGTGTCGCCCTCCTGCCGAAGCTGGACGAGGGTGAGGATCTCCTTCATCAGCGCGCGGCCGGCGGCCTTGCGCTCGGTGAAGGCCTCTCCCGTCACCATCATGGCGAACGCATCACCGGCAGTCGGCACCAGACGAGCAATGTCCTCGCCGATGTCTTTGATGCGGCGGGTCGCGTGCTCGACGTCGCGCTCGGCATCGCGGATCTGACGACGGACGGAGAAGAGGTCGTCGTCGTGGGCGGCGCGCAGACGCTCCAGCCGGGCGATGTCCGCCTCGAGCCCGGCCTTCTGCATCAGGCGCTGGTCGCCGGAGGCAATCGCCTTGGCCATGGCAAACTGATTGGCCTGCCCTTCGCCGAGGTCCTCGAGCCGACGGATCGAGGTATCGCCCGAGAGTGCTGCGCCGATGAAGCGGGCCTTGCGCTCGTTGTTCTGCCACATGGTGGCGTCGAGTGATCCCTCGGTCGCGTAAGCGTAGATGTCGATGTCGTCGTGCTGATTGCCCTGCCGGACGATCCGCCCCTCGCGCTGCTCGATCTCGGAGGGGAGCCAAGGCACGTCGAGATGATGCAGCGCCTTCAGCCGGAGCTGGGCGTTGACCCCGGTCCCCATCGTCTCCGAACTGCCGATCAGGAAACGGACCTTGCCGGCGCGCACGTCGCCGAACAGGCGCTGCTTCGCCTCCGACTTCTTGTGGTCCTGCATGAAGGCGATCTCGGCGGCCGGCACGCCGAGACGAACGAGTTCATCACGGATCCAGCGGTAGGCCGAGAAGCCACGGGTCTTCTCGACATTGATCGTGCCGAGGTCGGAGAAGATCATCTGCGCGGCGCCGGCGAGCTCGTAGGGTTTGCCGTCGGGGCGGACGTAGGCATTCTCCCCCGTCTCCCGCCAGATGCGGAAGGCGTTGGCGACGAGGAGGTTGAGCTTGTTCTCCGGCTCGTCGTCGTTGTCGGGATCGACGAGGCGCAGATCGATCGCCGCGTGCCGACCATCGGTGATGACCGAGAGCAGGATGTCGTCGCCGGGCTCCGCCGGACGGTCGCGCTCTTCGATCGCCTTGATCCGAACATCGAGCACGGTCTGGTAACGCTTGAAAGCCGCCGTCGGCTTGGCGGTCAGGATCTGCCGCTTGCCCGTCGCGATCGCCGGCACCTTCACGTACCGGCGCAGGTCTTCCGGCAGCACGACGTCGGCGAAGCTGCGGAACATCGCGATCAGTTCGGGCACGTTGACGAAGCTCGCGAAGCGGCTCACCGGCTTGTACCTGCCGGAGGGCTGGAGTTCGAGTTCCGTGGTGGTGTCGCCGAAGGTCGAGGCCCAGGCGTCGAACTCGTGGAGACCGCGTGCCATCAACGCCTGATGGTCCATCAGCCGCTGCACCGAGAACATCTCGCCGAGGGTGTTGGTGATCGGCGTGCCCGAAGCGAGGATCAACGCCCGGCCCGGGTTCTTGGTCTCGATGAAGCGCGACTTCACCCAGAGATCCCAGGCGCGCTGCGACCCGTTCGGATCAACGCCCTTCAGTGTCGACATGTTGGTGGCGAAGGAGAGTTTGCGGAACTCTTGCGCCTCGTCGACGATGATCTGGTCGACACCGATCTCCGAGATCGTGAGGAGGTCGTCCTTGCGGGTCGCGAGCGCCTCGAGCCGTTCCTTCAACCCCTCCTTCAGCCGTTCGAGGCGCTTGCGCGAGACGCGATCCTCGCCGTCGACCTTTGTGACGAGGTCCTCGTAGAGTTCGAGCTCGTCTCGGATCATCTGCTGCTCGAACGCCGAGGGCACGCCGATGAAGCGGAAGGCGGAATGCGTGATCAGGATCGCATCCCAGGTCGCCGTCGCCGCCCGGGCGAGGAACCGCTGCCGTTTCTCCTTCACGAAATTGGTCTCGTCGGCGACGAGGATGCGGGCGCTCGGATAGAGCGCCAGGAACTCGCGCGCCGCCTGCGCCAGGCAATGGCCGGGGACGACCAGCATCGCCTTGGCGATCAGGCCGAGACGACGCTGCTCCATGACGGCGGCGGCCATCGTCATGGTCTTGCCGGCGCCGACGGCATGGGCGAGGTAGGTCGAACCGGCGGCGACGATCCGCCAGATGCCACGCTTCTGGTGGGAATAGAGCGTGAAGGCACCAGAGGCTCCCGGCAGTTTCAGGTGCGATCCGTCGAAGCGGCGCGGCGCGAGGTCGTTGAAGCGGTCGTTGTAGATCCGCGCCAGCCGATCGGTGCGGTCGGGATCGGTCCAGACCCAGGTCTGGAACGCGATCTTGATCTTGGCGAGCTTCTCCTTCGCCGCTTCGGTATCGACGACATTGAGGATGCGGCGCTCCCTGCCGTCCTCCTCCACCGTGTCGAAGATCTGCGGCACGCGAGAGTTCAGCGCATCGGCCAGCAGTTCGCCGGCATGGCGGCGCTCGGTGCCCCATTCCGAGGTGCCGGTAGCCAACCAACCGAGCTGACGCGCCTCGACGGTCCACGAGGCGAGTTCCGGCATGTGGTGGATGCGGATGGCGGCGCCCATCGTCTCCTGCACGAAGGTGACGATGTCGGAAGCCGGGATCCACGGCGCGCCGAGGCGAGCGGTGATCTCGGAAGGGCGGAGATCTGCCGGCTGCACGGCTTCGAGGGCTCGGACGTTCCTCTCGAAGACGGGATCGAGCGCGGCCGCGGCCGTCGCCACCTCGAGCTTCTTGCGCACGGGACCGGAGAGATAGGCATCCGCCGTCTGCCAAGCGCCATCGACGGGATCGCGGAAGATCGCCTCGCCGAGTTCGACCAGCACGTCGTCGACGTCCCGGTGGAGCAGTTCGGCGATGTGGTCGAGATCGACGCGACCGCGCTCGTTCAGCACCACGGCGAGCGCGTCGGCGGCGGACGTGATCACCGGTGGGGCGGGCGGCGCGATCACGCGAGCCGAAAAGATCGGCCCCGGCTTCGCCGTGTCGGTATCGAGATCGTAGTCCTCGATCGAGGCGACCAACCAACAGTCGGGATCGTCCCGGAACGGCGCGAGGTTCGGCTGACGATGGCTCTCGCGCGCCTCGCCGGTCTCGACATCCTCGGTGACCGAGACCGTGGTGTGGTTGATCGGGCCGAAGGTTCGAACGAAGGCGCCCCAGGCGATCCGCAGCCGTACCTGCGCCGGCTGCCACGGCCGGTCGGCCTCCTGGCACGCGAGGATCTCGCGCACGGCATCGCGGATCGGGATCAGCTTGCCGATGATCCGGATGTGCGTCTCGGAAGCCCCCTCGCCGCCCCTACCCTTGCGGACCGTGACCGGCACCGGCACGCCGGCGACGATCTGCATGAGACCTCGGCGCCGGTCCATCAGATAGCTGCCCTCGCGAACATGGGATCCGGCATCGATGGGAGTGACGGCCGGCGCCTCGTCGTCTTCGGCATCGACCGGCTCAGGTTCGCCGTCGTAGATCGCTTCCGGCAGACCCGAGACGGCACGGCCGAGGGCGGTCTCGAGAGCCTCGTCGCCGGCGAGGCAGGTGTAGGTCTCACCGAACGGACCGGAGGTCAGCGCGTGGGTGCCGAGCACCTGCTCCGGGTGGCGAGCGAACCAGGCGTTGACGCGGATCGCGCCGTCCTCGTCGCCGGCCGGGCGCTCCTCGGCGAGATCGAGCCAGGTCGTATCGCCTCGCGGCTCGCCCGCCTTGCGCTTACGGAAGAAGAGGATGTCCACCACCACGTCGGTGCCGGCATCGGCGCGGAAGCTGCCCTCGGGCAGACGGATGGCGGCGACGAGATCGGCCGACTTCGCGATGTGTTCGCGCGCCGTGCCGTCGGCCTTGTCGAGCGTGCCGGAACTCGTGACGAAGGCAGCGAGGCCGCCGGGTTTCAGGAGATCGATCGACCGGGCGATGAAGTAGTCGTGGAGACGCAGACCGAGCGAGCGATAGGCACGGTCGGAGCGAACCGTGCGATCGGAGAAGGGCGGATTGCCGATCGCCAGATCGAAGTTCGCCGCCAGCTCGGTTCGCGCGAAATCCCCCGCGAGGATCCGCGCCCACGGCTGCAACAGCCGGGCGATCCGCGCCGTCACCGGGTCGAGCTCGACCCCGGTGACGTGCGAGACGGATCGAAAGGCTTCGGGCATCAGCGCCGGGAAGAGCCCGGAGCCGATCCCGGGCTCCAACACGTGGCCACCGCGCCAACCGAGGCGTTCGAGACCGGCCCAGATCGCGCGGACGATCACCTCGGGCGTGAAGTGAGCATACTGAGTGCAGCGGGCGAGCGAGGTATGCTCCCCCTCCCCGACCGCGTCCTCGAGGTCGGCGCCGATCTCTTCCCAACCGGTACGGAATGCCGTCTCTCCGGGGCGGCGGAAGACACCGTTCGCGAGCTCCGATGCACCGAAGCCGATGAAGCGGATGAGGCGCTCCTGTTCCTCAGCCGTCGCCGGACGGTTCTCGCGTTCGATCGCGGCCGCCAGTCGAATGGCCTCGATGTTGTCGCATGCCCTCGCCTTCCAACCGGCGGCGAGCCCGCGGGTCTCTTCGAGATGGAAGTTCTCCCCGAGATCCCTCTCGGAAGCGACCGGCCGAACGAAGACGGCCCCCGTCGAGGCGGGGGCCGGCGTCGATGGCGGCGGATCGTCGGGATCGTCGTCGGGCGGCGGCGACAAGGCGCCGAGGCCGAAGCCCAGACCAGAGGAAAGACCGGTCGTCCCGAAGAGATCGAGGGTGAAGGGATCGATGGAACTCATGAGAGCTTGCTCCTCATGTGAAGGCGCGCGGCACCGCTCCGCCCGAACGGATCGGCAGAGGCGGTGCCTCGGATGGGGTCTGAAGGATGGGCTTACCGGTCTCGGCCGACGGTTCCGGATCGAGATGAGCGGCGGCGACCGCGCACGATCGTTGCCGTCGGCCCCTCGGCGGATCGGCCGTGGGTGATGGTCGTCCGGCCGTCTGAGTTCACGCCGCCGCGGCGTCGGTGACGGCGAGCAGTCGGCCCGGCAACTTGGCCGCGATCTCTTGGATCGTCAGTTCCTCGAGCAGTCTCGTTCGAGCGCCGAGCCCCGGCCCATAGACCACGACGAAGCGTCGGCCCCTCGCCTCGACCGGCCAATCGGCGCCGGCATGGCCGCGGTAGGCGTCATGGGCCTCGCTCCAGATGTGTTCGAGGCACTCCGCGCGGGTCATCCCGCGACCGGGAAGGGCCTCGCGCTCGAGGATCGCTCGGCGCATCCGCTCCGGCGAACCACGGTCGGCGAGATCGCAATAACCGTGGAACCAGCGCACCCGACCCCGGACCCTGAGCGCGAAGAAGATGCTGGTGACGGAGCCGGTCAGATATTCGGCGAGCGCGAACATGCCGCCGCGCATCCACAGCGGCGGCAGGAGGTCGAGCATGTGATCGTAGTCGGCCTCGGCGATCTCGAACCACTCGCCGGCATGAAGACCACCGGCATCGGACGATCGGAACGGGTGCCCGACGTGGCGGTCGAACAGACGGTACATCTGGCGTCGATCGACGACACCCTCGAACACCTTGCGAATGGGGGAAGACGGGATCATGGCGGTTCTCCGACTCATGGACCGCAGCACGGCCATCCCCTCGGGACGCCCTCCTCTCCGATCCTTCCTGACCCCTCCCCCGACGCCGCCTCGCCGGCCGGCCGGGTCGAGGGCCGGCGGAGCCGGGCGAAGCTTCACCCTCGAGGCGGTCGACGGTCAGGCGGCAGGGCTTCCTCCGCCCTTTCCTCCCACCGTTCCCTTCGTCTCCTGCAACATCAGGTTCCAGTCCCGCTGCACCGGTGACAGGCGCAGTCGACGGCAACCGGTCTCTTCGGCCATCGTCCGAAGCCGCTCGGCATAGATCTCGCCCTGAGCGTCGGCGTCGGTCGCGGCGACGAGCAACGTCTCCGGCCGAGAGGCGAGCCGGCGCAACGCGACCTCGGTCGCCGGAGACCAACCGCCGCCGGTCGCGACATAGAGGCTGTCCGGTCTCGCCCCTTCCAGATCGGCGAGGCTCATCGCGTCGATCGCCGCCTCGGTGACGCAGATCCGTGACGCTCCAGCCGACCCGAACCGGAACAGCACTTTCTCCCCGCCGGTCGAGAAGCCTCGCCACCGGGAGCCACGCTCTTCCCAGCCGACGAGAGCACCGTCGTCGTCGGAATAGGCCGCCCACATGCTTCCCTTCGGCCCCTCGCGCAGCAGATCCTGCCGGATCGCCGCGCGGAGGACGAGCTCCGAAAGCCCCCGCTCGTCGCGGAGATAGCGCCAGGTCGTCGAACCGGCCCGAGGTGCGCGTCGCCCCCTCCAGCGTTCGGCGATCGAGACATCGGTCGCGACGTCTCTCCGCGGGCGACGCCACGCCGGCGCGTTCGTCGTCACGCCGACGAGGCCGGCGACCCGATCGAGCGCCTCGGGGAAACTCTCTCCATGGAGATGGGCGACGAGAGCGAAGACATCGCCCTTCGCATCGGAGAGCGGATCGAACCATCCCCTCCCCTCGTGGGTCACGATGACGATCTCGGCGGCGCGACGATACTTGAGCGCTCGTCGCGTGCTCTCGCGCGGATCGAGCGCGCAGCCTGCCGCCTCCAGCACGGCGGCGCAGGTCACCCGCCCTCGCAGGTCTTCAATTTGGTGCTTCTCCATTGGCTTTCTGCCGGCGCGCGGCGCCAGGCCTCCTCTCTTGTCGGACCAATCTTCCCGGGAGACTCCCCGGTCCCGATCCAACGGCCGCAACGCGGGAAGGCCGGCAAGGGCGCGGACGGCAAGAAAACATCAATGGGATGCGCCGGCTCGCCGGCGCGTCCACCCCATCGTCCGCGGCGAAGCCTCCCTTGCGGCCACGCACGCGCTCGCGGCACTCGGAGGAAAATGCGGGCTCATTGAGCCCGCCACGGATCGAACTCGTGGATCACCTCGACGTCGTCTTCGTCGTCGATCTCGTCGGCCGGCAGCACGCCGTATTCGTCTCCGGACAGGAAGAGAACGACCGGGACCATCAGGGTGCGGGCGAGATCGAGAGCATGAGACCGAGCGAGCGAGAGGTCGTGGGACATGGGGAAGGGCTCCATCGCGGAGCGGGGCCGATCCCCGCTCGATGGCTCCCCCGGGGTCACGCCCCGGCCGCGATCACCGCGCAGGCGCAGCCGGAAGCGGCGGCACGCTCGCGTAGCCGACCCCGAAGCGGGTTGATCGTGGAAGGTCGGGGTGTGACGGGATGCCGTCGATCAGAGCGGGGGTCGGACCGGCTCTCCCGGAGGACCGGGCAATTTCCATTCACGACGGCGGTTGGTCGGTGGCCGCAAGATGCCCATTGCGACATTTGGTGACGATTCCTGCGATCACCTCCAATTCGAAGCAATCGGCGTTGTTGTCGAGTGTTCAGCCCAGCAGTGCCACGGCCTTGATCTGCACGAACAACGGCATACCGAGCCGTAGACCGAGGTATTCGCTCGATCGGCGTGTAACCCGGGCAACCAAGCGCTCTCCGCCCGAAAGGCTCGTCTCCACGAGCACATGGCCCGATGTCGGTGCATCCCCGATCGCCGTCACCATCGCCGGCAGGATGTTCATTATGCTCATGTCGGTATGCAGGCTCAAGCTGAGGCTCACGTCGCGGGCGTGAACCCGGCACCGCAGGCGTCGTCCGACGTCGTCTGATCTCCGCCCGACGAAGATCGCTCCGCCGTCGATGTCGAGACGTGTCAGATCATCGTCGTGCGCGCCGATGGTCGCCGAAAGGACGACCGAGGCGTCGTCGTCGAAACGCGAGGCCAGATCGATGCGTCCCATGGTCTGGGACAGTGGCCCCTCGGCGACGACCCGCCCTTCCTCCATGACCACCAGATGGTCGGCGAGCCGGGCGACCTCGTCGGGCGAATGGCTGACGTAGAGGATCGGGATCTCCGACGTCTCGTGAAGCCGCTCGAGATAGGGCAGTATCTCCGACTTCCGCTTCAAGTCGAGCGCCGCCAGTGGTTCGTCCATCAGGAGAAGGCGTGGTCGACGCAGCAACGCGCGGGCGATCGCCACGCGCTGCCGTTCGCCACCGGACAGACGCGTCGTGCTCCGCTCCAGGAGATGGGCGATCCCGAGCAGACCGAGAACGTCGTCGAAGCCCGCCTGCTCGGCCGTGAGCCCCGCCCGCGTCATGCCGTAGCGAAGATTGCCCATCACCGAGAGATGGGGAAAGAGGCTCGCCTCCTGGAACACCACCCCGATCGGACGACGATGGCTCGGCACGAAGAGGCCTCGGCTCTCGTCCTGCCAGACATCATCGCCGACGCTCAAGAACCCTCCGGGTGCCCGCACCAAGCCGGCGACACACCGAAGAACGGTGGTCTTGCCGGAGCCGGAATGCCCGAAGAGCGCCGTGACGCCTGACAGAGGCAGCCCGAGGTCGACGCTCAGAGCGAAAGGCGTGTAGTCCAGCTCGAACCGCGCCCTGATTTCGGCGTCAGACATCGATGCGATCCTTGCGGCGGGAATAGAGGGCGAGCAGGACGAGAAAGCTGAAGATCAGCATGCCTGCCGCCAGCCAGTGCGCCCGCCCGTATTCCATGGCCTCGACGTGATCGTAGATCTGCACCGAGATCAACCGTGTCTTGCCGGGAATGTTGCCGCCGATCATCAGCACGACGCCGAACTCGCCGATGGTGTGAGCGAACCCCAGAATGGCGGCGGTGACGAAGCCCGAGCGCGCGAGAGGAACCGCCACCGTGAAGAATGCCGCGAGAGGGGGTGCACCCAAGGTGGCGGCCACCTCCATGGGTCGGTCCCCCATGGCCTCGAAGGCGTTCTGGATGGGTTGGACCACGAAGGGCATGGAGTAGAAGACCGAGGCCACGACGATGCCGGTGAAGGTGAACGGCAAGGTCCCCCACCCCAGGGTGTTGAACAGTCTGCCGATCGGCCCCCATGGCCCCATGGCGAGCAGCATGTAGAAGCCGATCACCGTCGGCGGCAGGACCAGCGGGAGCGAGACCAAGGCTCCCACCGGCCCTTTGAGCCAGGACCTCGTTCGCGCCAACCACCATGCGATCGGCGTGCCGATCAGCAGCAGCAGCACGGTGACGGTCGCGGCCAGCCTGAGGGTGAGCAGAACGGCCTGGAGGTCTTCGGCGTTTGGCATCGCACCCTCACTTCGACGCGATTTCGCCGGGGAGCACGAAGCCGTAACGCGTCATGATGTGACGGGCGTCGGGTGTCGCCATGTAAGCGGCGAAGGTGGAAGCCAACGCATTGCCCTCGCCGTGCTTGGTCACGACATAAGCCTGCTCCAACGGCGAGTGCTTCTCGGCTGGAATGAGGGCGTATCCCCCCTTGCTCGTCAGTTCCTCATTGACGGCGAGCGACAGGGCGATGATGCCGATGTCGGCCGCGCCGCTCTGGACGTACTGGGCCGTCTGCGCGATGTTCTCGCCGAAGACCAGTTTGTCCTGGAGGGTGTCCCACAGCCCGACGGCGCGCAGGGCTTCCTCGGCGCGCTTGCCGTAAGGGGCGTGCTGCGGATTGGCGATGGCGATCTTCTTGATCGACGGATCGGTCAGATCGGCGAGCGTCAGCTTGCTGGCGTCGCGGGCGGCGCTCCACAGCACGATGCGGCCGATGGCATAGAGCTTCGGCTCGGTGATCGCCTGACCGGCGGCCTTCAACTCGCGTGCGAACCCGACGTCGGCGGAGAAGAAGATGTCGAACGGAGCGCCCTGCTGGATCTGGGTGTGGAACTTGCCGGACGAGCCGTAGATCACATCGACGTCGTCACCGGGGTGGGCCTTGCGGAAGGTGGCGGCGATCTCGTCCATGGCGAACTTGAGGTCGGCCGCCGCCGCGATGGTGACCTTCTCGGTGGCCTGAGCCGGTGCCAGCGACACGAACGCGGCCACCAGACCGGCGGCGAGGGACTTGATGAACGACATGGGTCGCACCTTTCAGTTGGGGAGGTCGTAGCCATAGGAACGGATGATCGCGCGGGCCTTGTCCGACCGGAGATGGTCGACGAGGTCCTTGGCCGCCGCGCTGTCCTTGCCGGGAGCGAGCAGGATCACGTCTTGGGCGAGCTGCGGGTAGAGGTCGGCCGGGACCATCCATGTCGACCCATTGGCGACCTTGCCGTCCGGCCCGACGATCTGGGAGAAGGCCACGAAGCCGAGTTCGGCATTGCCGCTGGCGACGAACTGGTAGGCCTGGGAGATGTTCTCGGCGGTCACGAGCTTCGGTTCGATCGCTTCCCAGACCCCGAGCTTCTTCATCACGACCTGTCCTGCGGCGCCGTAGACCGCGAGCTTGGGGTTGGCGAGCGCGAGGTGCCGATAGGAGCCGGTCCGAAGAACCTCGCCCTTGTCGTCGACGACGCCGGGCGTGGCGCTCCACAGGGTGAGCTTGCCGATGGCATAGGTGAAGCGTGTCTCGCCGATCGCGAGACCGTCTCGCACCAACGCGTCCGGTGTCTCGCGATCGGAGGAGACGAGCACCTCGAACGGCGCACCGGCCTTCATCTGCGAGTAGAACTTGCCGACGGTTCCGAAGGCGAGGACGGCCTTGTGGCCGGTCTCCGCCTCGAACTCGGCGGCGATCTTCTGCATCGGCGCAGTGAAGTTGGCAGCGACGGCGACCTGGATCTCGGCCGCACGAGTGCTCTGAGGTATACCGAGGAGCATGGCCCCCACCAGCATGCCGTAAAGGGCAACAACCGAACGTCGTTCTTGAAACATGGAGCCTCCAGCAAAGTGGTGTGAAGATCGTTGGGCGGTTGGGGGAAGTAGGAACCTCACCCGTGCCGCCAGACCTTCACCGAGGAGAGGACGAGGATCAGCGCCAGGACCGGCAGCAGCACGGACGAAGACACGAGGCCGAGCAGACGCCCACCGATGAAACTGCCGACGATCGAGCCGATCGCCATGACGATGACGAAGCGCTTGTTGCGGGCGAGCGTGGCGAAGGCGCTGTCGCGGCTGTAGCGAGCGAAGCCGACGACCATCGTCGGCAGGCTGACGGCGAGCGACAGGGAGCCCGCGAGCTTGATGTCGACACCGAAGAGAAGAACCAGCGTCGGGATCAACAGCTCCCCGCCGGCCACCCCCATCAGCGCCGCGACGACGCCGATGCCGAACCCCGCCAGGACGCCGGCGATCATCTGCCACGAGCCGGTCAGGGCGGCGTGCGCCCCGCCCGTCTCGTGCCCGAACAGCAACGCCCCGGCGATCAGGACCAACAACACGGCGATGATGCGGTAGAGCGCCTTCGATCCGAGCTTCGTCGCCCACCCCGCACCGAGCCAGGCACCGGCGAGGCTCCCGGCGAGCAGGTTGACGATGACCGGCCAATGATCGGCGACGGTCGCGAAGGGTACGGCAACGGCGCGGAACGGCAGCGCCGAGGCGACGACGATCAGGCTCATCGCCTTGTTGAGGATCACCGCCTCGAGCGCCCGGAAGCGATAGGGCCCGATCAGCAGCGGCAGGCGGAACTCCGCCCCGCCGAGCCCGATCAGCCCGCCGAGCGAGCCGATGAGTGCGCCACCGGCGAAGGCCGGCGCGGCCGACCGCATCGCCACGGGCGCGACGTCCGAGGGACCTCCTTCGGTATTCGATACGGCTACGGTCGGCGCTTCGCTCATCTCGTTTCCTCGAGGTCTCCAGCGCCGTCTCGGCGCCATGCATGAAAGAATATGAAAGTGCATGGAATGAGATATTTCGCGCACTTCCCTCTTCTTTTGAGCAGGGAAGCCGTGTCTCTTCGCGCTGTAAAGACGAACGAGATGGACGAACGATGCAATTTTCGGCAATCTGCGCGAACGAATATGAATGAAAATGAAAAGAGACGAACCCGCCATGCCCCCCAGCGATGCCCTGACGGTCGAGGATGTCGCCGAGCGACTGAACATCAGTCGGAGCGGCGTCTACACGCTGATCAAGAACGGTGGCATCGGCCACTACAAGGTCGGCCGAAAGATCCGCTTCACCGAGGCCGACGTGCTCGCCTGCATCGAGGCGTCGAAGACGGCGCCGCTCCCACCGGCCCTACCGAAGCCCACCGCGCTCGACGAGACGCGCTATTTCGACTTGTCGGCGGAGCACCGGAAGAACGCCGGCTTCGTCATCTGCGGCCAGGATCTGGTGCTCGACATCCTGTCGAACTTCATGCGCCACCACGGCGTCATGGCGCTGAGGGCCTATATCGGCAGCTACGACAGCCTCGTCTCGCTCTATCACGACAAGGTCGCCGTCGCGACGGCGCACCTGTGGGACAGCACGAGCGACGACTACAACACGCCCCACGTCCGGGCTCTGCTGCCGGGCGTCCGCTGCACAATCGTCAACATCACCTACCGGACACAGGGGCTCTACGTCGCCAAGGGCAACCCGAAGGGCATCACCTCTTGGGCCGATTTCGGTCGCGACGACATCTGTATGATCAACCGCGAGAAGGGTGCCGGCTCACGCGTCCTGCTCGACGAGAACCTCAAGCTCCTGGGGCTGTGGGGCAGTCGGATCGCCGGCTGGAGTGACGAGAACCAGTCTCATCTCGCCGTGGCCAGCGCGGTCGGGCGCGCCGAGGCCGATGTGGCGGTGGGAACGGAGAAGATCGCCCGACAGGTCGACAATCTCGACTTCGTGCCGATGAAACGGGAGCGCTACGACCTCGTCGTCAAGACCGAGCATCTCGACCGCCCCGAGATCCGCACCATGCTCGAAATCCTGCGCTCGACGAAGTTCCAGAACGAGTTCCGCAGTATCGGCGGCTACGACATCACCGACATGGGGCGGGTCGTCGCCGAGACGTGACGGCTACTTCGCACTCCGGACCGAGAAGGCCCCCGCAGCCGAAATACTTCGTCGACGGGGGCGTTTCCATCAGGCAAACGGCGAACCGAACTCCGCCGTTTTGCCGAGTTCGCTCTCGATCTCCAGCAGTCGGTTGTATTTGGCGATGCGCTCGCTGCGGCACGCCGAACCGGTCTTGATCTGACCCCCGCCCATCGCCACCGCGAAGTCGGCCATGAACGTGTCCTCGGTCTCGCCGGAGCGATGCGAGATGACGTAGGCCCAGCCGGCTTTGCGGCAGAGCGCGATGGTGCGAACCGTCTCGGTCACCGTGCCGATCTGGTTGAGCTTGATCAGAACCGCATTGGCCGCCTTCTTCTCGATGCCGCGGGCGACGAAGGCCGGGTTGGTGACGAAGATGTCGTCACCGACGATCTGGATGCGGTCGCCCTGCGCCGCCGTCTGGGCGGCGAAGCCGTCCCAGTCGTTCTCGTCGAGGCCGTCCTCGATCGAGGCAATCGGGTAGGTGTCGATCCACTTCTCATAGAGCGCGATCATCTCGGCGCTCGACTTACGGCCGGAACCGGACTTCGAAAGATCGTAGCCGCCGTTCGAGAAGAACGAACTCGCTGCCGGATCGAGCGCAATGACGGCGTCCCGGCCCGGCTCATAGCCCGCCGCGGTGATCGCCTCGACGATCAGCTCGCACGCCTCCTCGTTGCTCTTCAGATTGGGCGCGAAGCCACCTTCGTCGCCGACGGCGGTCGAGTAACCCTTCTTCGCCAGGATTTTCGCCAGCGCATGAAAGGTCTCGGCCCCACAGCGCAGTGCCTCGGCGAACGTCGGCCGACCGACCGGCATCACCATGAACTCCTGGAAGTCGACGCTGTTGTCGGCGTGTTTCCCACCGTTGAGGATGTTCATCATCGGCACCGGCAGACGCGTCGCCCCCACGCCGCCGAGATAGGCGTAGAGGGGCAGCTTCGCGCTCGTCGCGGCGGCTCGGGCCACGGCCATCGATACGCCGAGAATGGCATTCGCACCGAGCTTCGCCTTGTTGGACGTGCCGTCGAGATCGAGCATCAGCTCGTCGATCACGGCCTGGGCCATCGGGTCGCGGCCGACGAGCGCCGGGGCGATCACGTCGGCGACGTTGGCGACGGCCTTCAATACCCCCTTGCCGCCGTACCGCGCCTTGTCGCTGTCGCGCAGCTCGACCGCCTCGTGCTCACCGGTCGACGCACCGGAAGGCACCGACGCCGAGACTCGCGTTCCGTCGTCGAGCCCGACGAAGACGCGAACCGTCGGATTGCCGCGCGAATCGAGGATTTCGTGAGCCGAGACCGAAGTGATGGTCGACATGGTGTTCTCCTTTTCGAATTCGAGGACCCGGGACACCCGAGAGTTTTCGTCGCCGTTCACCGGCGCATGAAGACGGGAAGATCAAGTTGGGCGAGGACATCGCGCGTCACGCCGCCGAGCACCGCTTCCCAGAGTGGACCGTGGTGGTAAGCGCCGATCAACAGGCAGTCGCCGTCGAGCCTGTGCGCCTCGACGAGCAATTGCTCGCCGACGCTACGCCCCTCACGGCACAGCGTGACGAAGCGTGCGTCGATCCCGAGCCGACCGAACAGGCCACGTGCGCTCGGCTCGTAAGGGGGCGTACCCGGCTTGTCGACAGAGACGACGGTCACCTCGTTCGCCGCTTTCAACCACGGGGTAGCCGTCTCCACGGCACGCCTAGCCTGATCCGTCGGCTTCCAACCAACGACGATCCGCCGTCCCAAGCTCGCGACACCTGCCGCCGTCACCGGCACGACGAGAACCAGACGCTCGGTTCGAAACAGTGCCGCATGCAGAGCATCGCGCGCGTCGAGGTTGGATGGACGGCCGATCACGATCATATCGACCGATCGGGCCTCCATCTCTACATAGCCTTCGACGACGCCGACGTCGGCACGCAGGTCGACCACCTTCCCAGCCGGCGTCCTGGACTTCCAAGCATCGAACTCGCCTGTCACTCGCGCACGGCGATCGGCGGCGCTTCCCTCGAAGGCCGCGCGGATCTGCTGGATGTCGAGTTCTTCGGCGGAGACGATCCCCTTTTCCGGGTCAAAGCCGATCTGGACGGCTTCGACGCGAGCGTCGCGCCCGCGAGAGGCCGCGATTGCGCAGTCCAGCGCTGCCGCCACGGTTTCCGGCTCGGGCAGGAGCACCAGAATGCGCAGACCATCGACGACCCTAGGCTCCGTGATGTGCGTCATGATCTTGTCCTCCTCCCGATCGATTTGCTGTTCATCGCGCGTCGCCTGCACCGGCGGCCCGCCAAAAGGCCCGGTCCATCGCCCCGGTTTCACTCGTCAGCCAGGGAAAATGGCCGTAGCGGAAGGAAAGTTGCCCGGCCGCTTCGTCGACACCGACCTTCTTCACGGCGAGCCCGTAGAGCGCGGCCGCCAAGCCTGTGCGATCCGATCCCCAGTTGCAGTGGATCAGGATGGGGCGCTTCGCCGACTTCAGGATGTCGGTCAACGTAGTGAGGAGTTGATCGTCCGGCTCTCGGGTGGCGGACAATGCCAAGCTCACATGGCTCGCCCCAACCTTCTCGGCGGCCAATACCTCGCCATCGAACCAATCGTCGCCGGGATTCGCACCCCTGAGATTGATGACGGTGCGGATCCGATACTGTTCGAGGACCTTCGCCATCGTCGCCGGATCGAGTTGTGCGCTGCGTACCAAATCTCCGCCGAATTCGACGGAAACATTGCCGAAGGCTTGGATCCATCCGACCCAAGCGCCACACACGGCAGCGATGAGCAGAACACTCCCAACAGTGACGGCGATCGAGCGGCCCCAAAAGGTCCCGAGCAGACGTTTCACGACAACACCCCGCGAACGGCATGAAGACCGATCATGAGCCCCGCCACGGAAGCGACGAGCGACACGACTGCGTAGATGGCGAGAAGCGCGATCTCGTTGCGTTCCCACAGCGCCACCATGTCCAACGAAAACGACGAGAAGGTCGTGAAACCGCCGAGAATGCCGGTCGCGAGGAACAGGCGCCAAGGCTGTGACACGGTGCCCTTGAACGCGAAATACCCAGCCAGCAGGCCCATCACCAGCGATCCGACCACGTTGACGGTCAAGGTTCCGTAAGGGAAGTCGACACCGAACCACTTCGCGGTCGCGAGATTGGTTCCGTGGCGGAGCGAGCCGCCGATCCCGGCCCCCAAGAACACGATCAGATAGGAGAGCATGTCATCAATCATCCTTGTCTTTCGAAAGCTCGACACCCACCAGAGCAGTCATGCAGCCGAGGCCGACTACGGCGAGAACCGTTGGCAGGCTGGCCAGGAACACGAATTGGAGGACGCCCGCGAGGCCGAACACCGCCAGCAGCGACGCTGCAAAACCTCGATCCACGAAAAAGAGCGTCCAGAGATCTCGGAGCAGCTTCATGCAGCCTTCCCTCTCTGGTTCGCTCGGACGACGAGAAGCCCGACCATCGCGACGGCCGCGAACGCCGCTCCCGCCAGGAAGGTGCCGGCCGGCCCGACTCCGTCCCACAAGGCACCCGCGATGATGCTCGCGGCGAGCATCGCGAGACCTGATACGAAGTTGAACGCGCCGAAGGCCGTGCCGCGTAGTTCCGGCGGTACGGTGTCGGCGACCAGCGTCGTCAGAAGCCCTTGCGTGAGCCCCATATGGAGGCCCCACGCCGCGACACCCATGGCGAGGCCTGGAAGTGACGGCACGAGCGCGAGAACGACGTCGGCAACGATCAGCATGCCGAAGCCGAAGAACAGGATCCCCGAGCGACCGAGGCGATCCGAAACCATACCGGCCGGGGTCGCAGCAGCCGCATAGACGATGTTCATCACCACCATGACGGCCGGAACGAGCGCGATCGGAACGCCGACGTTCTGCGCTCGTAGGACCAGAAAGGCCTCACTGAAGCGGGCGAGTGTGAAGACGGCCGAGACCGCGACCACCATCCAATAGGCACGCCCGAGACGCCGCAGTTCGACGACGGCGAGCGGATTCCGCACGCGGCGCAGTGTCTCCGGTCGCTCCGGTTCGTGGACGGCGAAAAGAATGAGGCCGAGCGCCATAAAGCCGGGCACGACGGACCACCAGAAGACGGCGTGGAAGCTGTTCGCCGTAGCCCACATCAAGACGATCGCCAACAACGGGCCGACGAAGGCGCCGACCGTGTCGAGCGATTGCCGCAGGCCGAATGCGGCTCCTCTCGTATCAGGAGACGAAAGGTCGGCGACGAGCGCGTCGCGCGGTGCCCCCCTGATCCCCTTGCCCACCCGGTCGACGAAGCGGGCACCGATCAGCCAACCGACCGTCGGCGCCAGTGGGAACACCGGTTTGGTGAAGGCCGCGAGCCCGTAGCCGAACGCGGCCAGAGCCTTCCGCTTGCCCAGTCGGTCGGAGAGCGCACCGGAGAAGATCTTGGTGATGGCCGCCGTCGCCTCGGCGATCCCCTCGATGAACCCGACCGTCACCATCGACGTGCCCAGCACGGTGACGAGGTAGACGGGAAGCAGGGCGTGGATCATCTCCGAGGAGACGTCCATCAAGAGAGACACGAACCCCAGCGCCCAGATCCCCCGGGGCAGGCGCCGCAAGACCGATCGACGTCCTTCGATGGTTTCGTCCATGTCATGCCCGATCTTTGTTTCGGGCAAGAAAAAACCCGCCGACGGCGGGTCTCGCAACATACGCTCCCACCTCGACGGGCCCTCGCAGGCCCATCCAAGCAGGAGTCATCAGCCCACGACGGGCGGGTATCGGGGGACTCCATCCCCATCTGATGAATTCGAGACTAACCCCTTCGAGGCGAGTTGGTCAATTTGGCCAGACCCCTTCATGTCGTGAGCGATCGCGGGTCACCACCATGATGCTCCTCATCCACCGAAGGACTCCCCCGATGTGGATAGGTCAGTCGAACCTACCGTGCGTGTGGTTGGTATCGGCGAGCGTTTCGATGACACGACATTCGGCGACCCGGCCGTTGGCACATTCGTCCACCATGCGCTGGAGTTCGCCCCGCAGAGCTTCGAGGGCCGTGATGCGGCGCTCCACTTCGGCGAGACGAGCCCGCGCGATCGCGTCGGCGGTGGCGCAGGAGCCGTGCGGGTCGTCCTGAAGCACCAGCAGAGTGGCGATCGCCTCCATGTCGAACCCCAATTCGCGGGCGTGGCGGATGAAGGACAACCGCCGCAGGTCGCCGGGGCCGAACAACCGCCGACGGGCATCGCTGCGTGCCGGCGCAGGCAACAGGCCGATCTGCTCGTAGTACCGGATGGTCGGCACCTTGACCCCGCTCGCCCGTGCGGCGGTCCCGATCGACACGTCCTTAGACATTTGCACTTGCTCCTCTAGTCGCTGGAGGATGTAGCGTCGGCGACGTCGAAGCAAGGACCGCCGCCATGACCCTCGTCACGTCTTCCCACACCCGCTACCGCGTCGGCGGCATGGATTGCGCGTCCTGCGCCGCGAAGATCGATACGGCGCTGCGGCGTCTCCCGGGCGTCGAAGACGTCGCGGTCTCGGTGACGTCCCGCCTGTTGGCGGTGACCCATGCTCCGGAAGCGGACCTGCGGGCTCTGGAGCGGCGAGTGGTCGGGCTCGGGTACACCATCGGTCCGTTCGAAGCGGAGCCTCTGGACGGTCGATCGATCGACGGCGACGAGGCCCAGGATCGGAGCGACCACGATCGTGCCGACGCCACGCGCGATCCCACGAGCGGACCGTCTCGCCTTCGAGACTCGATGATCGGTCGTTGGGCGGGAATGCCGAAAGCTCGTCTGACGATCGCCAGCGGCCTTGCCTTGGCCATCGCCTTTGCCACCGGATCGATCGCGCCCTCCTGGTCGGGCTGGGCCTTCGCCGTGGCCATGACGGTCGGCCTCGTCCCGATCGCTCGGCGAGCGATTGCCGCGGCGCTCGCCGGCACGCCCTTCTCCATCGAGACCCTGATGACCGTCGCCGCCATCGGAGCCCTGGTGATCGGCGCGGGCGAGGAGGCGGCGACGGTCGTCTTTCTCTTCCTCGTCGGCGAACTGCTCGAAGGGGTCGCGGCCGGACGGGCCCGTGCCGGCATCGAAAGCCTGACGACGCTGCTGCCGAAGACGGCACTGGTCGAACGCGACGGCGGCGGCACGGCGGAGATCGCCGCCGATCGCCTGAGCCTCGGGGCGATCCTACTCGTCCGCCCCGGCGACCGCATCGCCGCCGACGGCGAGATCATCGCCGGCGAAGGGGCGGTCGACGAGGCTCCGGTGACCGGTGAGAGCATTCCGGTCCACAAACGTCCGGGCGACGGGGTCTTCGCCGGCACCGTCAACACCGAGGGCGTGTTGCGGGTGCGCGTCACCGCGACGGCCGACGACAACACCATTGCCCGCGTCGTCCGTCAGGTCGAGGAGGCGCAGGAGAGCAAGGCGCCGACCGAACGCTTCGTCGATCGCTTCGCCCGCCGCTACACGCCGGGCGTGGTCGCGGTCGCCGCCGTGGTGATGCTGGTCCCCCCGCTCCTCGTGGGTGCCCCGTGGCACGAATGGATCTACAAGGGCCTTGCCCTGTTGTTGATCGGCTGTCCCTGCGCCCTGGTGATCTCGACGCCGGCGGCAATCGCCTCCGCCCTTTCGTCGGGTGCGCGGCGTGGCCTGCTGATGAAGGGCGGCGCGGTGCTCGAGCGGCTCGGCTCGGTCACCGTGGCGGCGCTCGACAAGACCGGCACCCTGACCACCGGCAAACCGGTCGTCACCGACATCGTCTCCTTCGGTCGGCCGGAGACGCAGGTGTTGTCGCTCGCCGCCTCGCTGGAAGAGGGGTCGAGCCATCCACTCGCTACCGCCGTCCTGGCGCGGGCCGCGGCCGACGGCGTGCCGATCCCGCCCTTCGCCGCCGCCAAGGCGGTCCCCGGGCAGGGTGTAGCCGGCCGCATCGGCGGTGAAGAGATATTCTTCGGATCGGTCGGCGCCGTCACGGAGCGGTTCTCGCCGACAACCGATCAGCGTGCGCTGGTCGAGCGTCTGGTCGCGGAAGGCAAGACCGTTTCGTTTCTGACCGCCGGGGACGAGATCCTCGGGGCGATCGCCATGCGCGACGAACCGCGTCCCGACGCACGATCCGGTCTCGTGGCGCTGCGGGCACTCGGCGTGACGCCGATGATGCTGACCGGCGACGATCGCCGCACCGCCGCCGCGATCGCCGACGACCTCGGGCTCGAGGTGCGGGCCGAACTCCTGCCGGCCGACAAGCTCGCGATCGTACGCGACCTCCAGGCGCGCGGCGAGGTCGTCGCCAAGGTCGGCGACGGCATCAACGACGCTCCGGCACTCGCCGCCGCCGACGTCGGCATCGCCATGGGCGGGGGCACCGACGTCGCGCTGGAGACGGCCGACGCCGCCGTTCTCCACGGCCGGGTCGGCGACGTGGCTCGCCTGATCGCTCTGTCGCGACGGACCATGGCGGTGATCCGCCAGAACATCACCATCGCTCTGGGGTTGAAGGCGGTCTTCCTCGTCACGACGGTGGCCGGCCTTACCGGTCTGTGGCCGGCGATCCTCGCCGACACCGGCGCCACCGTGCTGGTCACGATCAACGCGCTTCGATTGTTGCGCTGATCGACGCAGCAGTGAGGGCGGGGTTGCGGATCGTCGAGGTCTACTTCAACGCCGACTTCGCCTATCTACTCAATCGCCTGACCGGCGAGGAGCACTGTGTTGCCGGGCCGTCGGCGCTGATCGGCGCCTCGAACTTCTTCGAACTGGCGGTCGCCGCCGCTATCTCGCTCTTCGGCTTCCAGTCGGGCGCGGCGCTGGCGACGGTCGTCGGCGTCCTGATCGAGGTGCCGGTGATGCTTTCCGTCGTCTGGATCGTGAACCGTTCGAAGGGCTGGTATGAACGGACGCCGACCTGAGGCAAACATCGACACGATCGTCGATCCGTGTGGAGGCTGAAAGACATGAGCACGTCCGACGTTCCTCGATCGCACGATCGACGCTCCCTGGTCGATCGCCTCAACGAAGACTGCTTCTGCATCGAGATCGACAAGGCTCGGCTCGCGGACGAATTCGCTAGCCGTAGCGGCGATGGTTCGGCGAATGAAGTCTCGCCCAACCTGTTCTCGACCGTTCCCGTCTTCGTCGACCGATCCGACTACGATGCCATGGTCGCAGTCGTCGCGGCCGTCGAACACGCCGTCGGTTCAGGGAGTTACCGCACCCGCGTGCTCTCGTGGGCTCCAGAGATCGCCCGGCACGATTTCGGCCCGATCGGGGTCTTCACCGGTTATGACTTTCATCTGACCCCGGAGGGGCCGCGCCTCATCGAGATCAACACCAATGCCGGCGGCGCCTTCTTGTGTGCCCTGGTGGCGACCTCGCAATCACCATGTTGTCCGGAGGTGGAGCCGGCGATCGCCCGCCCGTCACTGCCGGAGTTCGAAGCCGCCGTCATGGCGATGTTCGAGCGCGAATGGCGGCGCCAGAGACCAACCGCCACCTTGCGCTCGATCGCCATCGTCGACGACACCCCGCTCGAGCAACCACTTCACGCCGAGTTCAAGCTCGCTCGGGCGCTTTTCGAGCACCACGGGATCGAGAGTCGGATCGTCGATCCGCGCGACCTCCTCCACCACGAGGGCAAACTGACGGTGGACGGTCGCCCGATCGATCTCGTCTACAATCGTCTCGTCGATTTCGATCTGGGACGACCGGAACATCGGTCTCTGCGCGCGGCGTATCTGGCGGGAGACGTCGTCGTCACCCCAGCGCCGCGCGCTCATGCCCTCTTCGCCGACAAGCGCAACCTCGTTCTCCTGTCGGATCCGGTGGCGATGGCCCAAATCGGGCTCGCCGCCGAAGATCTCGCCGCCCTCGGCGCGGTGCCTTCGACCGTCCGGTTGACCGCAGCCGATGCCGAAGCTCTCTGGGCTGATCGGAAATCCTACTTCTTCAAGCCCTTCGGTGGTCATGCCGGCAAGGCGGTCTATCGCGGGGACAAGATCACCACGACCGTCTGGGAGCACATCGTCTCCGAAGGCCGACACGTCGCGCAGCGCTCGGTTCAGCCGAGCCATCGCAACGTTCTCGTCGACACGGTGGCGATGGATCGCAAGGCCGACATCCGCCTCTACACCCACGGTGGTGACGTCCTCCTTGCTGCCGCACGGATCTATCAGGGCCAGACGACGAATTTCCGCACGATCGGCGGAGGTTTCGCACCGGTGATTGTGCTCTGAAAGGACACCTAGAAGTAAGTGTAGCAGCACATTAATACCTTCGATACGCTCGAAGTCGACGGTCTACGCGCACCTGCTCCCCAAAGTACAGAGCGAGGTTCAGGATCACGCCGACGACGGCGGCGGTGATCTAGGTCAACGGTGCAGTGAACTCAACGTTGCCGTCAATGCCTTCGATGACACGGCGAACGACGAGGTCGTGGCCGCCGGAGCGTCAGCTTCTGTCGTCAGCTACGGGACGCCACCGGTCCCTGACGAAGAGCATCCCACTCCAATCTTCACCTAGTCTACTTCGCTGCCAGTTTCCGCTTTGCGATCTTGGCGATCGTCGAGCGGCTGCAGCCTGTCGCTGCTTGGATGGTCGACCACGATGCGCCGGCCTGAAGCATGGTGGCGATGCCAGCATTTCGGGCCACGTTCTCGACCCGCCCAGTGTACTTGCCCTCCGCCTTGGCTCGAGCCTGCCCCTGCGCTTGGCGACAGCGCCGGTCCTCGTAGTCCTTTCGCGCGACGGCTGCGAGAACGTCGAGCATCATCGCGTTGACCGCCGCGAACATGCGTGCCGTGAACTCGTCGGCAGAGGAGGTCTGCATCCAGGATGTCGGCAGGTCGAGAGCGACCACACGGATCTGCCGGGCGTCCAGTTCCGATCGAAGCCGTTGCCAGTCGGCCGAAGTCAGACGCGACAGACGGTCGACCTGCTCGATCAAGAGAATGTCGCCGGGGCGGCTATCGGCGAGAAGTCGGAACAGCTCCGGACGAGCGAGTTTGGCGCCGCTCTCGTTCTCGACATAGAGCCCGACGACCGGGATATCGCGTTCCGTGGCGAAGTCGAAGACCTGCTGCTTGGCGCGGAGAGCGTCCTGTTGGTCGGTGGAAGCTCTGAGGTAGGCCCGCGCGTGCATTTTCGGTTGCCGCCCAGTTCGCTTAGGATGGTCTCATCCTATCGGTTCGCTTTGAATGGTCAATGTGACCTATTCGAACCAATCTTGCGCTAGTGCTCTTTGGGCATACTCAAATCGCACCAATGACAGCACCCCACTGCACCGGTTCCGCCAACCACTTCACGCGAGCCGCGCGCCATCAACAAATCAGCACGCGAGACGCTCCAGCCGCGCTGTTTTGGGGTCATAAGCGTGACCCGTGATCGTGCCGTCTCTAATTCGCCTGACCGCCTCATCAATGACGAATAGGGGAACCAGGAACCATTCCTTCGGCACGATCGGTTGACCAAAGCGATCCTTGATTTCAACATCGAGACGGGCTGCGCCAAAGACCTTGTGAATGAGCGTTTCCAGCTTGGCGCGGTTGATGTTGTATAATTCATAGGTGGCAACGATCTCGACATCGGCCATCAGGTAGGTTGGGTCCATCTTGGCGTTGGCGATGCGCCGCTCGACGCTGCCGCCCGTCACACCAATCTTGTGCAGGATTTCCCGGTTGGCGGTCACGACCGGATTGTCGGATTTGCTTCGCAACACATAGATCGTCCCGCTGGCCTCATCTCCGTCGCCGGTCTGATCTTCAAACAATGGGCCAGCACTCGGTTCCGTGATCCGCCGGCCAGCCTCATCCTTGTAAAGGGCGCGCTGAAGCGAACGCAGCAACAGATCACTCTCGGTGCCATTGGAATAGATCACCCGGAGCCGCGCGTCGGTTTCGCCGTTCGGCGCCTTTATCGGTTCGCCAACCTCGGCGACGTATGCGGTCTGGCCGCCAAGGATGAAAAACTGACCAACCTGAATGTCGGCTTTCAGGAAACCCGCAGCCTTGACGAACCGCCGTGTCGTGCGCACGCCGCTTTCCAGATCTGCCTGCACCTGCTGAAATAGGGGTTTGAACCTCTCGAAATCCGGGCATTTCTCCCTGCTGGCGATTTCCTCGGCTTCGCGCTTCTCGGCGCTGGTCCGCACATGGCGCAGCGTCGTAATGTCTGACGAACCTGCCGCGCCTTCCAGTTCGGCCATGAGGGCATCGTCATCCATCGAATCTGCGGCAACGACATCGACATTGGGCGCGCCGGTCAGAAGCCCTTGGGTATCAAACGGTGTGAGGAGCGCCCTGCATTCTTCGAGCGCCCGCAGCCGATCGAGCCGAACGGCATAAAGCCGCTCGAAGATGTCGCCGTTTTCGCCGTGCTGGGGCGGATGGCCGTTCTTTTCGATGAAACGCTGGATTTCCTCGAAGCCCGCGATGATGCGTTCCTCGCGCGGCGAGCGGCCACTCTTCTTTTCCGGCTGAGCGAAATCAGCCAGTTCGTCGCGCAGCTCTTCAAGGTCGAAGTCACTCATAGCGGCCCTCATCCTTGAAGCGGACAAATGCGGCGGCGCCTTCGGCAAGGTGCTTTTCCCAGGCGTCGGCCGAACTGATCGAGGGCAGCCGCCCGCGCTCACGCTTGAACTCGACGGCGCGCTTGGCGATCACCTTAGCCTCTTCGGGGGTCAGGCTGGTGCGCTTGGCGGCGATGGCAGCGGCCACCTGCTTCAGACTTTCCTCGCTCATCGTCTTGGCGAGGATGGCGTAGGCCTCGCCGAACGGATTGACCCGGTCGATCAGGTCGATGTCCAACTCCTTCACATCCATCGCGAACTTGCGCACACCATCGACGAAGGCAGTGTTGCCCTTTTCCTCGCCGAGCGAATTTCCGGCCGCGACTTCCTTCGCTTTCTGGGTCAAATTGAGCGCTGCGACCGCATGTTGGCGGACGGCTTCCTGATCCTCGGCGTCGAGATGCGGGAACTTATCCTTGACGATCTTGCCCATGCGCACCTGGGTCAGTTCCTCGGGCACCAACTCCTCGTCGAACAGGCCGCGCTCGATCGTCGTCTTGTCCTGCACGAAGGCCGCAATCACTTCGTTGAGGTCTTCCTGGCAGATGCGGGTCGCTTCCTCGCTCTTCGGCGCGGCCAGCCCCTTGATCTCGATCTGGAATTTGCCGGACTCCTCGTTGAAGCCGACATTGCACTTGTTCGGATCGTAGCCGTTCTCGCCGTAATCGAACCCCGGCGTCGGGCCGCTCTGCGAATTCTTCGGCTTGAACTCGAAGCGTGGCGCCAGCACTTGCTCCATCAGCAGGCTGGCGGCGATGGCCTTCAACGTGTCGTTGACGGCCTCGGTCACGATGTCGTCGGCCGCAGCGGGTTCGGCGATCAGGTTCGAGAAGCGGGCGCGCGTCTTGCCCGGCGCATCACGGGTGGCGCGGCCGATGATCTGCACGATCTCGGTCAGGCTGGAGCGATAGCCGACGGTGAGCGCGTGCTCGCACCAGATCCAGTCGAAGCCTTCTTTCGCCATACCAAGAGCGATGATGATGTCGACATGATCGCGATTGTTCTTCTGATCTGCGTCTTTCAGCGCGGCGGACACGCGGTCGCGCCTGGCGGGATCGTCATCGACCAGATCGGCGATGCGCAGAGTCCTGCCTTCGGCCGTTTTCACCAACTGGAAGCCTGTGGCGGGATCGGTTCCCTGCCACGCGCCCAGCTCCTCGATGATGTGCTCGACTTCCTTGATCTTGTCTTTCGTGCTCTCGCGCGAATTGACGTTCGGGATGTGGATGATCGTCTTCTCGGCCGGATTCAGCACCTTCAAGATGTCGTCGGCATAGGAGTCCGAGTAGAAGAAATAGCCGATGTCGAGCTGCTTCAGATACTGATAGCCGTTGAGCTGCTCGTAATAGGTGTAGGTGACGCTCTCGAACTTGCCTTCGTCCTGCGGCGCGAGCACGGCCTCGGCGTCGCCCCTGAAATAGGAGCCGGTCATCGCGATGACATGAACTCGGTCGCGCGCGATAAACTCGCCCAGATGCAGCCCGAGCTTGTTGTCGGGATTTGCCGAGACATGGTGGAATTCGTCCACCGCGATCAGCCGGTCATCGAAGGCCTCGATCCCGAACTTGTCCACGGCGAAGCGGAAGGTAGCATGAGTGCATACCAGCACCTTGTCGCCGCTTTCGAGGAAGGCGCCGAGCGTATTGACCTTGCCACCATTGTCGTTGCCCGGCGCATCGCACAGGTTCCACTTCGGTTCGACGTGCCAGTCGGCCCAGAAACCGTGCTTGCTCAGCGGCTCGTCATGAAAGCTGGAGCCGATGGACTTTTCCGGCACGACGATGATGGCCTGCTTCACGCCCTGATTGGCCAGCTTGTCGAGCGCGATGAACATCAGCGCGCGGCTTTTGCCCGAGGCCGGCGGCGACTTGATCAGCAGATATTGCTCGCCCCGTTTCTCGAAGGCGCGCTCCTGCATCGGCCGCATGCCGAACTCGTTGGCCTTGGTCGAGCTGCCGTTCGTGCCGTATCGCACCGAAACAGAAGGGACTTTCTTTTCGCCCGTCATAGTTCAAGCCCCCCATTCTTGCCACTTGCCTGACGGCGTTTTTGAAATTCAGCTAATTTGTCTTGGAAGAATTTCTCTATATCCCAGCCCCAGTCCCAGAACTTCTTGGGGGTATCGGGCAATCGAAATTCGCGCCGTAGGTCTTTTACCAGATTCACTGATTCTAGGCCAAGGTGCGCATAACCTTCCTGCCTAGCTGAAAACATTTCATCGTAATCGGGCGGAAACGAGTGTTCAGCCGACGCAGATATATATCGGTCAGTTTCGCGTGCGTTGTTTGGCAAGGACAAGATGCGGTACATCAGTACGAAGCTGATACTTCGCCAATCTATGTCGTCTGGGAAGGTCGGTGCCTCCGGCGTAGCAGCCTGCGGGTCATAATATTCCTCGCCTTGTTCGGTCCTTCCGGCTGGGCGACCCTCGCATGTTCCATCGTCGGAGACGACAGAGACACACCCTTGCGCAAATTCATCAAGGACGGCGATAAGCCGAACAGCCGCGTATCGGCCATTGCCTCTCCGGTTGAAGAAGTGCGCCACCAAATCCTTGAAGCTGGTCAATAAGCTGCCAAGAATGACGCCAAGAAGCCCGATGATCGCTGCGTTCATGCCGCACCCACTTTTCGCTTCTTGCCGGGGCCAGCTCCGGCGCTCATCTTGGTGTAAAGCTCGAACAGTTTTTCCAGCCGCTCGGTGTCGTTCTTGAACCGACGGCCGATATAGATGCGCTCCAGCACCTCATCGTTGCGTTCATGGGCCGCGCGGAGATCATCAGGCATCTTCGAAACGCCGTCTTTTACTTCATAGAGATCGGAGATTGCCAAAGGAAAGTGGGACTCTCGGGCGAGGAGAATATCCTGACCACATCGCATGAGGTCGGCTCTGTTTTTTTCGGTCAGAGGTGGCACCACAAATGTGTTGTATCCGAGGACGTTCGAATAGCTTATCCTTTCCTCAAGTTTGCCGCAGACCGTTTCTGCCCATACTCTGTGCATTCTTGACGAACATATCGCGAAGACGAATAGGTCTGCTCCGTAAATTGTGAATAGTTTATTCGTTGCGATGCTGTATTCATCTATAATTCCACAAGGAATGTAGTCACGCTTCTCCGATGAAACCTCCGGGACAACAACAGCGGCTTTTCCATAATCTTGGATTTGAATAAATCGATGTGAATCAAATGCGCGCTTACGTGTCGACTCTGCTGGGCTCTGAAGGCGCGCTTCGCGCACTGCATCAATGCGTTTCGCAATTGAGCTTATAGATGCAGCTTGATCTTTTTCGTCGTCTTCAATCCATAGGCAGTAGCGGTCAATGCCGTCTATCAGCTCTTTCGAGCCATACAATTTACGAATAAAGCCTGCTGCATTGGGATTTTCTTGCAAAATATCGCGTCTTTCGCTTGCTGATAATATCAAATTCCCGCCATCTGTAGGTTGGTTGCCTTTGAGCATCCGGGGGAAATTTGAGATTGACTCGCCGTGTCGCGGAATAAAAACGTCTGAAAAATCGAGCAAATATGGATTTATACGTGCGACATCTCTTTTCGAGTTGTCGGAAAAAATGAATTTCCGCCCTCCACTAACCTCTCGAATGCCAACGACAACGCAGGTCACGCCCGCATTATTCTTTGCGAGATTACTCCACTTGAAAGCAGACTGGGCGAAGAATATTTCCAGCCCGCTCGACAGCAATTTCGGCCAAAGCAGGTATACCTGCTCTCCTTGGCAGATCGAGTTCGTAGTAACGAATGCGGCAGCGCCAGTCATCATTCGGCAGAATTTGCCAGATAGCCAAAACCATCCCGAGATATAATCCAGATTTTTATATTTAACATTAAATGGCTCGAAAAGCCTTTGTATGTCAAGCTTTTGCTCTTTTGACTGCTTCGAGCTTCCGACGTATGGCGGATTGCCACAAATGTACGTCTCGCCTCCTTCGTTTTCGAAATCAATCTTCGCCTGATCGAGCGGGGTGTTGAACAGATCATCACCGTGCAGTTTCACACCCGTTCCGGTCGGTGGGCAGATGCTGAGCCAGTCGAGGCGCAGAGCGTTACCGCAGGTGATCCAGTTCTGCGCGTCAAGCGGCAGGAAGTCGCGCAGCGCCTCCTTCTGGCCGCGATAGAGCACGTCACATTGATATTCAGCGATGATGAGCGCCAGGCGGGCGATCTCGGCCGGGAAGTCGCGCAGTTCAATGCCGCGAAAATTCGTCAGCGGGATGTCCGTGCGCCGGTCGGCCTCGCCGCGACGCTTGTTGATCTCCGCCTCGATGGCCCGCATCTCCTTGTAGGCGATGACGAGGAAATTGCCCGAACCGCAAGCCGGATCGAACACGCGGATCTTCGACAGGCGCTTGCGCAAGTTGAGCAACATGCGCCCGTTGTCGCCAGCCTCTTCCAGCTTCTCGCGCAGATCGTCGAGGAAGAGTGGGTTCAGCACCTTCAGGATGTTGGGCACGCTGGTGTAGTGCATGCCGAGCGCACCGCGCTCATCATCATCCGCCACCGCCTGGATCATCGACCCGAAAATATCCGGGTTGATCTTCTTCCAGTCGAGGCGCCCTATATGCAGCAGGTAAGACCGAGCGATGCGGCTGAAGCGCGGGACATCTGTGCTGCCGGAAAACAGACCGCCATTCACATAGGGGAAGCGGCTCGCCCAGCGCGGAACCCCGGCGGCGGCATGCGCTTCCGCCTTGGTGTTCATGACGCGGAACAGTTCGCTGATCACCTCGTGGGTGTTCGACGAATCCTTGGCGCTCATCGTCTCGATCGCCGAGGTGAATGCAGCCTCGCCGTCGAAAATTTCGGTATCTTCGGCAAAGAAGCAGAAAATCAGCCGCGCCATGAAGTGGTTCATGTCATGCCGACGCTGGGCCGTGCCCCATCCGGGGTTGTCTTTCAGCAGTTCGACATAGAGTCGGTTCAGGCGGCTGGTCGCCCGGATGTCGAACGAGCTTTCGCGGACCTGCTTGACCGTGGTGATGCCGGCCAATGGCAGGAAGAAGCCGAAGTGGTTCGGGAAATCCGCGAAGGTGCAGGAGACCGGCGCATCGTCGGTCGTGAGGTCTTCGGCTTCGAACAGGTCGCCATCCGTCGCCAGCACGAAACGCGCCTTCGCCCGCGCCGTGGCCGGGCTCGCCTTCAGCGCGGCGAGGGTGCGTGTAACATCGCCCGGCTTGCACACGGCAATATGGATGTTGTTCGTCTGAAGAACGCCGCCCCAAGGGCCGTCAAAGTCGGACTTGTTGGACTCGCCCTTGCGCAAGCGCTTCAGCGTCGTTTCCTTGTTCCCGAAGGCTTCGAGAAACGCATAAGGGAACTCTTGAGGATCGAAAGGCCGCTCCGCCAGCGCCGAGATGGCTTCCTCGATTTCGACCGCGTTCATTCGTTCTCTCCACCTTCCGCAGCCCGCGCGTGGAAAGGTTCGACGTTGATCTCGTTGGCCCGGCGCATGACCACGGCCAGCTCGTAGTCGAGCTGCCGGAGCAGCCATTCGCGGGCCGAAGTGCCGAACGCCTTCTCCAGCCGCACGGCCATCTCCGGTGAAATCCCTGACCGTGAATTCAGCAAGTTGCTGAGGGTCTGCCTATCTACGCCGAGTACTCGAGCGGCTTCTGTCACGCTCAACCCGTGCTTTTCCAAACATTCCTGCCGAATTGCTGATCCTGGATGCATCGCCGATCGATCCATTCAAATCCAAGCACCGCGACCTTATAGTGATAATCGACACTCGACAATGACATCATCCGGTCTGTTTGCGGATCGAGATGCATCTCTCCCCGTTCAATCAGGACAGCGTGATCGCACCCCTTTACCAGTCAAGTGACGGATCGCATCGATCTCGCGACCTGGCCTCATCGCGGCTGGACCAGCTCCTCGGTTTCGATGGCCCGCAACGCTTCGTCCAAGGTGAGCCTCGGATGGAGGCACAGCCACTGCCCGGTGTGGCGATGCCACATCAGATCGAAGCGCTCACCGGTCGCGTGGTCGAGGCGAGCGAAGCCGATATCGAACTCCTCGCCGGCGTTCTCCGAAAAGCCCGAACGGTATCGCTGAATGAAACTGTAGCGGCTGCCACGCCACCGCCCGGTCAACGCAATGGGATAGTTGAATGCCGTCGGCCGGATTTGGGGCAGGAAGCGCGGCACCAGAACCCCTGCGATGAAGTCTTCGCATCGTGCGGCGAGCCTCGCCTTGTCCTCCTTGGACAACGGTCGAGCCCAGGTCTCGTGTTGGTCGGTCATCGCTCGTCCCCTCATCCGAACTCCACCCTCCCATCGACGCATCGCCATGATGCGGAGACAGCACACCTTGTCGAGAGCTCTTCGATGTCCCGGCCAGTTCTCGCGGTGCGTAGCGCGTGGACGGCGACAGGCGATCCGAGCGGACTTGGGCGCAGAAGCCGTGCCGGTTTCCGAGTTGGTCGACCCTCCCCGAGAGCGCCATCATGCTCCATCAACCTCGAGCAGCAAGCGTAGAACATATCTGCCTGTCTTCTTCGACCCCACGAATGCGATCAAATCTCTAGACCGAAGGACGGCGATATCGCGCTTGGCGGTCTTGGTGGAAACGCTCCAACACGACGCTATGTCGGTATGCCGTACTCGCGTCTTGTTCGTCATTTCCGCGAGAAACCATCTCTGTCTGTTGTTCAGATCTGGCAAGCTAGAAATCGCCATGGGGACATTTATGGGGACAGTCCTGGGGACATTTGCAGGGACACAAGGCGAGGAATTCGCCTGGTGAAGGTAGTTGGATGACCTAACGGAAGCGAGGTGCGCACCTTGCTGAGACCACGTGGACTTCATGACCTCACGGGGTTGCTTTCCACCTTCGGCGTCGCCCACTTCGCCAGAGGCCGGTGCTCGCGCAGCCGCAACGACCAGATCCAGAACAGTGCTCGATTCTCGAATGAGGCGAATGAGATAGTGCCCACGCGGTCCGGCTCTTCCCTCCAGCCAGTTCTTGGCCGTTTTCTCGCTGGCGCCGGTCCAGAGCATGATGATCTTGATCGCCCGATGTGTGTCCCCGAGCTCAGCTCGAAGGGCATTGGAAATCGCCCGCGCGAATGCGACAGGTGATCGATCGGCGGATGATCGGCTCGGAAAGTCATTGCCCTTTTTCGGAAACATGTTCCGGCCCCCGAACGTCTAGACTTGTTTCGCAGCGCAGACGGCGGAGTCCGGGCCAGGGCTTCTTGCCCCGAGCACGACGGATCTCGCGCGAGCCGGAGCCGGCGGAGACGACTGTCGTGGCGGAATGGGGTCGACCAACGGAGGGAAATACCGAACGAGCGAAGCGCATCCGCGCAGCCGAGTACGTGCGGATGTCCACCGAACACCAGCAGTACTCGACCGAAAATCAGGCCGACGCCATTCGTCGATACGCTGCGGCGCATGCCATCGACATCGTGAAAACTTACGCAGATGAAGGTAAAAGCGGCCTTCGCATCGAGGGTCGCAACGGGCTCAAGCTTCTTCTCGATGACATCGTCACGGGGCGCGCCGACTTCGAGACCGTCCTCGTCTACGACGTAAGCCGTTGGGGGCGGTTCCAAGACGCGGACGAGAGCGCCTACTACGAGTACATCTGCCGCCGAGCCGGGATTGCCATCCTCTATTGCGCCGAACAGTTCCCGAACGACGGCAGTCCGATGTCGACGGTCATGAAGGGCCTGAAGAGAGCCATGGCCGGCGAGTACAGCCGCGAGCTCTCCACCAAGGTGTTCGCCGGTCAACGCCGACTGATCGAGCACGGATACCGGCAGGGCGGCCCCGCAGGGTTCGGACTTCGGCGCGTGTTGATCGATCAGGCCGGATCCATCAAGGGAGAGCTGAACAGGGGCGAACAGAAGAGCATCCACACCGATCGTGTGGTGCTTCGCCCTGGCCCGGAGCCCGAAATTGCCGTCATCGCGCAGATCTACCGGACCTTTGTTGCGACGGGGAAAACGGAACGCCAGATCGCCGACGAGCTGAATGCCCAAGCGATCCCCACAGACCTGGGCCGGCCATGGACGCGGGGAACTGTTCATCAGGTTCTGATCAACGAGAAGTACATCGGAAACAACGTCTGGAACCGGATGTCCTTCAAGCTGAAGCAAAAGCGGATCCGTAACGAACCGTCGGCGTGGATCCGCGCCGACGGCGCCTTTCCCGGCATCATCGACCGGAATCTCTACGACGCCGCGCAGTCCATCATTCAGGCTCGTTCATTCAGACTGTCCGACGAAGAGATGCTCGCTGGACTACGGGGGCTCTTCGAAGCGTGCGGCACGTTGTCGGGGATCGTCATCGATGAGGCGGAGGGGCTACCCTCCAGCAGCTCCTACCGCTCCCGGTTTGGGAGCCTTCTGCGCGCTTATGGGCTCGTCGGCTACAGTCCACGTCGCGACTACCGCTACATCGAGATCAATCGCGCACTGCGGCGTCTCCATCCGACGATCGTCGCCGACATCGTGAATGGGCTCACATCGGTCGGCGCGGTCGTCGCCCAGAACGTCGAAACCGACATGATCACCGTGAACGGCGAATTCTCGGCTTCGGTGGTGATCGGTCGGTGCCGACAGTTGCCTTCCGGGACACTCCGGTGGCGCTTGCGACTGGATACCGGCCGCCGCCCGGACATCACCGTGGCCGTCCGCCTCGACGCGCAAAACCGCCATCCGGTCGATTTCTATCTGTTGCCCAGGATCGATGTGGCAGCGCTCCAGCTGAATCTCGCCGAGGACAACGGCCTCGGCCTCGACGGCTACCGCTTCGATTCCCTCGACATTCTCTACGATCTGGCGACGCCGACCCGGCTCACGGAGGTGGCATGACCTCGAAATCGCGTCCTCAGGTGATCGAGATGATTCCGATCGCGCGGATCCATGTGCTGAATCCACGGTCGCGCAACAAGAAGCAGCACCGGGAGATCGTCGACAACATCGGCGCCATCGGACTGAAGCGTCCCGTCACGGTCATCCGACGTGGCAGCAAGGAGGACGCCGGCTACGACCTCGTCTGCGGTGAGGGCAGGCTGGAGGCGTTTCGGATGCTCGGAGCAATCGAGATTCCGGCCGTCATCGTGGAGGCGACGGAAGCCGAAGGCTTGGTCATGAGCCTCGTCGAAAACATCGCCCGCCGGCAGCATCGACCCATCGACATCATGCAGGAAATCGGCGCCCTACATTCCCGCGGCTACAGCGATGGCGGGATTGCCGAGAAGATCGGCTGTACGGCGAGTTGGGTCAACATGATCGTCACGTTGCTCGAACGCGGCGAGGAGCGATTGGTCGCCGCCGTCGAAAGCGGCCTGATCCCCATCTCCTTCGCCATCGAAATTGCACGGGCTGAGACGAGCGAAGCGCAACAGATCCTCATGGAGGCTTACGCGGCAGGAAAGCTCAAGGGCAAGAAACTCACGGCAGTTCGTAAATTGATCGATCAGCGCATGCGTCATCAGAAGGCGATCTTCGACGGAGGGCTCGGCCGCAAAAACACCCCGAAACACCTGACATCGGCCGAGCTCATGCGGATATACCAACGCGAGAGCGACAAGCAGCGCCTCCTCGTGGTGAAGTCCAATTTTGTCCAGAGTCGGCTGCTCTTCATGATCGAAGCACTGAAGGATCTTCTGAACGACGAAGGTTACCGAACATTGTTGCGCGCCGAGGGGCTCGAATCTCTACCTCGCATTCTGAGCGCGCGAATTGCAGGGGAGGCCGTGCAATGAGAGATCATGACGACAACGGCAGCGAGCGACCGATCAGGCTCTCGTTCGAGGCGGTAAGCATCACCGTTGCCATAGCCCAGCTGGTCCCACTGAAGACCTTCCGCCCAGGTCTGAAGGAAAGCTCCAAGTACACGCAGATTCTCAGTTCCATCAAAGCGGTCGGCTTGGTCGAAGCTCCCGTCGTCGCCCGAGACCCCAAACATCCCGATCGCTATTTCCTGCTCGACGGCCACCTTCGGATCGAAGCCCTGAAGGACATCGGCGTGAGCGAGGTCGAGTGCATCGTCTCGACCGACGACGAGACCTACACCTACAACAAGCGGGTCAATCGCCTGTCCGCCGTTCAGGAGCACGGCATGATCCTGCGGGCGATCGAACGGGGTGTTCCAGAGGCGCAGATCGCCGAAGCGCTCGGGCTCGATCCGAAATCGATTCAGAGCCGGGTTCGCATGTTGAACGGGATATGCCGGGATGCCATCGACATCCTGAAGGACAGTCCCTGCCCCATTGGCGTGTTCTCTCTGCTCCGACAGATGGCGCCGATCCGGCAGATCGAGGCAGCAGAGATCATGGTCGGACAGAACAACTTCACTGCCGTCTTTGCGCGCGTACTTCTGGCCGCAACGCCCGACAAACTGCGCGTGACACTGCGGAAGAAGAAGGACGATGGTGCATCGATCACCTCCGACCAGCTCGCGCGCATGGAACGAGAGCTATTCAATCTCCAGATGCAAGTAAAATCTGTCGAGGAAAGTTATGGAGCGGACAACCTTCAGCTGATCTTGGCGATCGGCTATGTGAAAAAGCTTCTCGCCAATTCACGGGTCGTGCGCTGGCTCACCCAACACCACCCGGAATACCTGAGTGAGTTCGAAGCGATGGCCGGCATAGAGAGCTTCACCGACGGCAAACTCGCCGCTGAGTGACGTAGCGGAAAGCGGATCTGGAATCGATAGGAGGTACTTATCGATGGCTAGACACACCCGCCGACGCATGCCCGAGTGCCGGAAGTAAAGTCCTCCTTCACTTCCGTTAACTGATCGTTCACCATGTTGGTCAACATGATGCGATCGCTCCCCACCCGCCTCGATGCCTTCCCCTGGGCCCGTCTTGCGCCGTCGCTGTCGCTTTCACTCAACGATTTCAATTTGCAACGCTTAGAGAAAAACCAGCACGCGATTTTCGCTCTTCGATTTCAGTCGGCCGCCGCCATCCCTCTATCCAGACAGGGATTTCTGTCTGGGAACTCGAAAAGTTCGCGGCAGCCGTCACAAACCATCCTCCCCTCCCCTCGCAGGCCTCCCGATGACCTCTCCGCGCCCCGGCCTTCCCGATCCGCTCCCTTGGGCTCTGCTGGCGCGGCCGCTGGCAAGCGCCGAAGACGCGCTGGCACGGCTCGACGAGCGATTGCGAACCAGCCCGATCCGCGACGGCTGGATCGCCAGGACCCATTTCGGCGACGCCGCCGCCGCGCTCTGGCTCGACGGCGAGCTCGTCGCCCTCGAAGACCTGGTGCTGCACGACGCCCGTCTCGATGCGCGCGCCCCCACCCACGAACTCACCCGGGCGCACGCCGTGCTGAGGGAGCGCCGCCGCATCGCCGGCGCCGATCCCGGTTGGGCACTGTCGGACACCGGGCTCGCGATTTTACGCGGACGGAACGCCGGAGACGAGGGGCTTCCCCGAGAGGCCGGGCATGAAACGGGCCTCGCCTTCGAGGACGAGGGCGATGAGGACGCGCCGGATGCCGAGGGGGTCGACGCGAGCGGCGGCGACCGGACCCTGGCCGACGCCTTCGCCGCGGTCGATGCGGCGATCGCCCGCTCGAACCGCGCCCTCGCCGGTGAGGCGTCGCGCCCGCCGCCGCCGCGCCGAGATCGTGACTCGCTCGTCTACGACCTCGACTGGGACGAAGAGGCGCGTCTGGCCGAGTGGCGCAGGGTCGTCGATCGAACCCGCGATCTGCCGCCGACCCTCGCCGCTGCGATCGCCCACACGGCATGGGGGGCGATCGAGCCGTTGCAACGCGCGCCCGGCCTCGGCCGCCTGCTCGCCGCCGCCCTCCTGCGGGAGCGCGGCAAAGCGCGCGCCCATCTGCCCTGCCTCGCCGAGGGCGCCAAGGCGGTGCCGCGCGAACGGCGCCGGCATCGCGACGCGTCTGTGCGTCTCGTCGCCGAGCTCGACGCCATCACCGCCGCCGCAGAGGAGGGGATGAAGCAGCACAACCGCTGGCTCACCGCCCGCACGCTGCTGATGCGCAAGCTCGCCGGTCGCCGCTCCACGTCCCGGCTGCCGGAGCTGGTCGACTTGGTGATCTCGAGGCCGCTGGTCTCGGCCGGCATGATCGCCGAGGCGCTCGCCGTCACGCCCCGCGCCGCACTCAATCTGGTGGCGGAGCTCGACCTGCGTGAGACGACGGGCCGCGGAAGGTTTCGGGCGTGGAGCGTCCTGTGACCGCATCGCGATCACCGTGACCCTCCTTCAAACGCGACCCGCCGGCGGCGACTCGAGCATAGGCCGCCACCAGATCCACGAGCTCGGCGCCACGTGGATGCGCCTGCGAGCTCGGCGACGGTCTCCGACCCTCGCCGCGAAAATCCACGAACCGAGCGATCGGCTCCTCACCAGCTCTCTGCGCCAGTCGCTCGAAGCAACGGATGCGCGCCGATGCCGACAGATTGGTGAGCAGCCGGCTGGAGCCGCCGCCGGCGACGACGGGCAGGTGGAGGAGGCGTGCGACCAGCACCTCGGTCCGCGACGACTCCTCGGGTGCCCTCACCTTCCAGACGTCGTCGATCGAACGTTCCAATCGCCGCGCCGCCACCGCCACCGGCACCCTCGCGGCGTCGCGCAGATCGAAGCCGCAGTGCGCGCAGACATGTTGTGGGATCAGATCCGTCTGAGCGAAGGGAGCCAAGGCGCCGCGGCAGGCGGGGCAGCGATCACGCAGGCCGCAACCATGCCTGAAACAGGAGATCCGCGACGCCAACCGCCACGACCGCCGAAAATACGGTGCCCTATCCTCGGCAAAACACGAGGTGCAATACTGGATCCAGGTCGACCTGTTTCGGCGGGCGGCCGCGCGCAAAGGCAACAGGAGCGACGCCGGCGCGCCGTCCGTCGTCGCCAGCGCCGAGATCGTCCCACGCGCCACACCCGTGCGAGCACCGAGCCGCGCCGCGAGCGCGTCGGGGAGATGCCCGTCGAGACGGGGCGACCACATCCCGTCGCCCAGCCCGAGCACGTCGGCGAAAGCCCGTGGCGCGATGCCGTTGGCGATCGCCAGACGATGAAGCCAGCTCGACGGCAATTCGTCGGGCTCGGGGTCGGCGACGACCGGCCACCGATCCGCGACGACATCCCGGTATCGTTCGCGGACCTCGATGGCGAAGCCGGCCGCGCCGCTCACAGAAGACCGTCCCGTTGGGGCGCCGTGCGGCGTCGCGACACCGGGACGTAGTCCAGCGCGTCGATCGAGGTCCGGGTGATCCGCTCGGCGCCGGATCGCACCGCCGCGACCGCCGCCGCCGTGACGATCGTCACGATTTCACCGATCAGGCCCTCCGAAAGCCGGAAGATCTCACGCGCCGTGCCTTCCTCGGCGAGATCGGACCGGCGCGCCAACGGCAGGGCGCCTTCGAGACTGTCGAGGAGCGTGAGGTACTCCTCATCGTAGCGCCAGCGCGGCACCGCGATGAGTTCGAACCGGCTCGCCATTTCGTCGGTCGCGTTGATGAAGTCGTAGACCGCGACCTCGCCGATCAGAACCGGCGATATGTCGAACTCGCGGCCGATCCGGCGTAGGAACCCCAGGACCGCTTCCACGTCGCGCGAGCGGCCGCGCAGCGCGTTGTGGAACTCGTCGAAGATCAGGACTCTGGGTTTGAGGCCGTCGAGCAGCCGATCGACCTGCTCGGCCTTGCGGCCGACGTCCCGGCCGCTTCCCGTCGGCGCGTGCAATGCGCCGAGGATGCCGGCGTAGAAATGGGCGAGCCCGGCGCCCTCGCGCGTCTGGACCACCCACACCCGCTGTGCCTCGGCGGATCTCAAATGCGCCACGGCGAACCGCTCGGCGATCATCGTCTTGCCGTTGGCGTAGGGCCCCACCAGCATCAGACCGCGGGTGCGCAGCGCCGGCGGTCGCAGGAGCAATTCGTTCAGCCGTTCGAGCGCCCGCCCGGCACCGTGATGTCCGATCCAACGCGGAGCCCGGATGTAGGCGATCCGGTCCTCCGGGCTACGGTCGAGCCAGGGGCGAACGTGATCGAGCAGATGGTCGGCCATCTCACCAATCCTCGACCGGCAGCCGGCGCCTCTCACGGACCGGGGACGCGGCCGGGGCGTCGGGCTCCGACGGGCGCAGGGCCTCGTGGGGTTTGCCGGCCTCCGCCGCGTGGGTCCGGCGCACGGCGTCGCGCAGCACGGCCTTCGCCGGCTTCGATCCACCGACGATCTCGGCGATCCGACGCTGCAACGCCACCTTCTCCGTCTCCGATCGCGCGTTGGCGGCACGGCGACGCGCTCGTTCGTCGCGGTGTTCCCACAGCGTCATCGGCGCGAGCCGGCCATCACGCCGGGCGACGGGGCGAAACTCCCGCGTCTCCGGATCCCGGACATAGATGCGGCTGATGTCGCGGGGGTCGTATCGCACCTCGAGCCGGCCCAACCGGTCCCGCAGAGGCACCAGGCGACCCAGCCACGGCGAATAGTAGTCCAGCGCAAACATGCCGACGCCCTGCGGCGACAGGCGTCGTTCCACCCCGGGCAGGAAGGCGAGCAGGACCCGCGCCGGATCGTCCTCGAAACACGGCAGATCGAGGCTGCTGCCCGCCCATTCCGTCGCCGGCACCCGCAGCGTCTTCTCGTTCTGCTGCAGATTGTGATCGATCGCGGCCAGTGCGACGCAGCGCTCGAGGTCGGCGAAGCTCAGGCGTGCGCGCTGCTGCGCCGGATAGCCGTCGCGGTCCGCCACAGATCGGCCCGCCGATCCCGGATGCATCGCAAGAACGCCGTTGAGCTTACCGAGCAGCCGCTCGACCACCCCGCCGTGATGGACGCGACCACGATCGCGGAAACGAACCCGGATGCCGTAGTCCTCGCAACCGCGCTGGAACGCATGCCCCTTGAACTCCTTCGCCGAGTCGGTCACGAGCTGTCGCGGGCGCCCGAACATCGGCCAGGGTTGGTCGATGCCGCGCGCCGCCAACCAGGCCTCCTTCGGGCACATCGCCTGGGCGAGGCACAGCGCGACCGACAGCGCCGACGGCTTCTCGAGGGTCAGGCAGAAGCCCAGGATGCAGCGCGTCGCCACGTCGGCGACGAGGGTCAGATACGCCCGGCCGGCGAAGACGCCTTCGCCCTCCACCACCTCGACGAAATGGATGTCGGTCGGCGTGTGATCGATCTGACAGACCTCGAGCGGCTTCGCCGCACGGATGTATCCCGGTCTCGGTTTGAGCCGCAGCAGATGTTTCGGGTCGGCCGACCGCTTCTGGGCGATTTCTTCCGGACCGAACAGCACCGGAATCCGGCGGGCGACGGCGAGATAGGACGGCGCGGCCAAGCCCGCTTCCTCGCAGCGGGCGCGGATCTCGGCCACGACGGGCGCGAGAGGCGGCGCCTCCAGCGTCAGCCACTGCGTCCGCAGGGTCGTCGCGATGATGACCTCGACGTCCGGGTCGAGTTGCTTCTTCCGCGCACCGCTCCGGCGCGGCAACAACGACGACACCCGCCGGTCGACGCGATAGCGCGCCAACAGATTGTAGATCTGTCGGGTCGAGAGGCCCAGCTCGGCCGCGGCCCGTTCGACCGCCGCACGATGCGAACCCGCCGCATCGAGGATCCGGTCGAGTTCGCGCGCGACGCGGCGCGCGGTGAGCCACGCCTCCTCCGACGGCGGCGAAGCCGCAGAAGGGGTCGTTCGGGTTTGCAATCGATCGGGCAAATCGCGCCGCCAGTGAAATCGTTGGCGAAAATTCGTGCCCCTTCTACCGCCCAAGCCCAACGGACGTATGACGTTTCGGCGTTTGAAATCGGAAGTTAAAAGCGACATCGGTAGCCATTGCCGAAGACGCGCTCGCCCGTCTCGACGAACGCATCGCGCGGAGCCCGATCCGCGACGGCTGGTGCGCGCGGAATCGTTTCGCCGAAGCCGTGTCGAGCCTCCTCCTCGACGGCGTGCTCGTCCAGCTCGAGGATCTGGTTCTCCACGACGCCGGCCTCGACGCTCGCGCCCCCTCGCCCGAACTGACCCGGGCACACGCCCACCTGCGCCGCGCCCGTCGCCTGGCCACCCTCCCTCCCGGGGCAACTCTCGACGTCGCCGGTCTGCTCGCTCTCGTCGGCCGCGGCGCACCGAAGTCGGCCGAGGCGGAGCCCCCTCCCCTCGCCGACGGGGCTGAGAGCGAGGGCGACGACGCGTGGGCCACGACCCTGGGCGAGGTCGACGCCCTCCTCGCCCGCACCGACCGACTGCTCGCTCGCGCCACCCTCCCCTCCTCCGACGAGCCGACGGGATTGGTTCGGCCGGCGCGCCCCGATCGCAACGCGCGCCTCGCTCGGTGGGTCGCCGAGATCGAGGCGACCCGCGACTGGCCGCCGACCCTCACCGCCGCCCGCGCCCTCGTCGCCTGGGAGTTCTACGATCCCCTCCCCGAAGAAGACGGTCTCGGCCGGCTGCTCGCCGCCGACCTGCTTCGTGCCCGCGGCAAGGTGCGATCGCATCTGGTCGACGTGTCGTCGGGACTGCGGGCCGTGCCGCCGGAACGCCGACGCAGTCACGATCCGCTCGTCCGCCTGCAGGCGGTGCTCGACGGTCTGGCGCTCGGCGCCACTCGCGGGCTCAAGGATCACGACCGGCGCCTGACCGCCCGCGACGCCCTGCTGCGCCGCGTCGGCCGGCGCCGCACGAGTTCGCGTCTGCCGCAACTGGTCGAGTTGGTGATCGCCGCACCGCTGGTCACCACCGAAACCATCGCCGACGCCCTCGGCGTGACGCCGCGCGCCGCCGCAGGCATGGTGGCCGAGCTGGGCCTGCGCGAGATCACCGGACGCGGACGGTTCCGCGCCTGGGCGGTCGGGTGAGAACGGCCTTGCCAGGTCATACAAATTTTTGTATAAGATGCCATGAGCAAAGACCCGAAGCCCGTCGAGTTCCTCGGATCCTCCCTCGACGATCTGCGCGAGTTTCCGCTCGAAGCCCGACGAGAAGCCGGCCATCAGCTCGACCGCGTCCAACACGGGCTCGATCCGGACGACTGGAAGCCGATGACGTCGATCGGACCGGGCGTCCGAGAAATCAGGATCCGCGATGCGTCCGGCGCTTGGCGGGTCGTCTACGTCGCCAAGTTCGCCGATGCCGTCTGGGTCCTCCACTGCTTCCAGAAGAAGACCCAGAAGACGTCTCGTACCGACATCGCTCTCGCCACCGCGCGATATCGAGAACTCTCGAAGGAGATCGACCGATGACCGGCAAGCGTTTCGAAAGCGTCTGGGATGCGATCGCCGATACGCCCCAGGAAGCCGAAAACATGAAGTTGCGCTCGGCTCTGATGATGGAACTGCGCCGTCATCTGGACGAGAGCGGCCTCAGTCAGTCGGAAGCCGCGAAGTTGTTCGGCGTGACACAGCCGCGGGTCTCCGATCTCGTACGGGGCAAAATCGATCGCTTCGCCCTCGACACGCTCGTCAACATGCTCGCAGCCGCCGGCATGCACGTCGAGTTGACGATTGCCAAAGCTGCATAACACGCAGTCATACAGACTGCGCTGACGATTACGGAACGACGACGGTCAGCACGAGTACTTTCGTTGATAATTATTACCTTGTTTATCAAGACCTATAAACGAATGTAGATCGATGCGTAGAACAGCATCATCCTGCACCTCCAGGAGGAAACAGCTGCTGCAACCTGCCAAATGCAAGGTGGGCATCGATCGAACGGAGAACCGTCTGAAAATCGGCGCCCATTTGGGCCTGCCGACCGGGAAACTGATCAGCATAGGAACGATGAATGACGACACGCGAGCGGATCAGCGAAGTACGATGAGCGAAGGCAACTTTTTCCGGTGAATCGAGGCCTTTGCGGATGGCGATCGGCAAGATTTCCAAAACGGCGGGATTTGCGGATACCTTTCCGGCCTCCTCTAGGGCATGTTGTACAAGGACAGTGAGTGCGCTAGCGATCATGTAAAAGCGGCGGTTCATGAGCTTCAGAACGAAGTCTCTCGACCTCTTGCAGGTTCCGATCCTAGCAGGCAAGACCCCGAGCGCCGCTTCGATTGTAGCAAACGGAGCACCACTCAACCAAGCGCGTAGAGCTGGCTTGAGCAATGCCATCTCCGCGTCGGTGCTATCGCCTCCGGTTTTCCTACCGCGCGTCACTGCCTTGACGGTTTCTACGTCGCTGCCGAACAACAGCGCGTAGTTTTGCCGATCGGCAATCACAAAGTCGATCAGCCAATCGCACCACTCGATGACCGAGGTCGGGAGTCCGTCGATTTCTGCAGCGATGCGCGCGGTCAGCGCGGCCAGTGGCTCGATCTGCATGCCACTGAAAGCGGCGACCTTTACCGTCACCACTTCGGCCGCCAGGGCATCGGCTTCCAGCGCTGCCTTCAGCAACGCAATCTTGGCATCAAACGCCGCCTCATTGCCCTCCTTGCGCGCCTGGAAGGCCGCGAAAGAGCGGCTCATCATCTGAATTGGGCGATTGGTATCCTGCTCTTCGCCCTCTCCAGCCCGTAAGCGGCTCAAGAAGTAATGAACATCTGGGCCGTCAACGTCGCCGAGCTGGATGCGGTCGAGCAAGGCGGTCAGCGGATCGTCGATCGTAACGCATTGGTCGTTGGCGGGCAGCACCTTTGCGAGCATGTCGAACGCAGCGCCGGCCGGAATGCCGTTCGCGGCAAAGGCGACCGGCGGCTCGGGTATAAGCAGGACGGTACCGTTGGCGAGATGACCCGCGCGACCGGCGCGGCCGGCAGCATTGAGGATCTCATGGCTCTTGAGCGGTTCGCGGCCATCCTCGTCATGGCGCATGGTCCCGGCTAAGATGGCGACCTCAGCTGGCAGGTTCATCCCCTGGGCGAGCGTAGGCGTGGCAACGATAATGCTTGCCCCGTCCCGTCGGCGAAACAGCGATTCAGCCATGCGCCGCTCGATTGCGATCATGTCGCCATTGTGCGGAAGCGCGGGCGCGGTCGGATCCAACAGCGAATGCTGAGGCCCGCCGAGTTCGGCGATGATGTCGGTCCAGAGGTCGTTTTCAAATTCGGTGAGCGCGCCGACAGGCGGGAGGCCTGCCCGGATCCTGCGCGCGGTGCTTGGCGCATGATCCGCCTGGTTGACGAACACGATCGTTTTCAACCCTGCACGCGCTGCGCTCGCGGCAAAGGACCCGCCGACTTCGTTGGAGTTGGGGGTCGCTCCACCGACGCCATAGTTCAAGCGCACGCTGCCGTCGGAAAGACGTACAATTCGGCGATCCGCAGGCGCGTTGCGCGCCCAGGTATTGTGAAGGCCGAACAGAGCAAAAGGGACCAGATCAAGCGGCGGCCGGTCGCTGGGCTGACCATTGCGCTCGGCGAAATTTGCGGCACGAACGACCTGATTTGCCCAGCTGAGCTGATTATCTGCATAGGTGACGACGCCACGGGCTTGGCGGCTTGGCTTCCACGGGTCGAGGAAGCTGATGCACGGGCGACCGGTAAGCTGACCGATCCACTCGGCTACGTCGGCCGCGTTCTGTAGCATAGCGGATAGCAACAGATAGTCGGCGTCCGGGGCGCGTTGAAGTGCGTGAAGGAGGCACAGCATCGCATCGACGCTGCGCGCCCCGCCGCCTGCCGGACTAAGGAGGTGACATTCATCGAAGACGATCAAACCAAGGTCAGCAACATCGGCATCGGCAAAGCTGAACACCGCGAGCAGGCGCTCAGGCGTCATCACCTCGATGGCGCCGAGTTCAGGTCCCGAGATGAAGGCAACGAGATCGCCATCGGTGGAAATCTCGTAGTCGGCGAGGCTCTTTGGGAAGCTCTCCAAGAGATCGTCGCGGAGCTGATCGACCAGAGCCAAGGTAGGTACTAGAAAAATCACCTTCCTACCCACGCTGAGTGTAGCAGCGATCTTCAACTCGGAGAGGGTGGTTTTACCAGCACCCGTAGGGAGGACCAACACGCCCGAAGTGCCAGCGTCGAGAAATCCGGTCGCAACGGCCTCGCGATGATTGGGCCAAAGCGTTGGCTTGGCCTGCGCGCGATGGCGAAGCCAACGCCGCCAAGCAGGCTCGACCGCGCCTGTCGGCACCGGGAGGTTGGCAATTCCAGCGCCTTCCAGGCCATCCGCCACGTGGCGCAGTAATCGCGCAAGATGCCGCGGACCAGCGTATGCCGAGACGAGGTGAGCACCTGGGCCGGGCACTGCTATATTGGCAACGGCCAACTGTGTGACGCGATCGAACAACGCCTGCGGCGTGTCCAATAAAGGATAGGCAAGAACCGGCGGAACTTGGGCAAGAAGGCGGGCGACTAAATGGATGAGACCGGCCCAGCAGAGACCATAAAGGCCCTGTATCGCTTGTTCGGTAAGGTCATCGCCGGGCGAAGGTTGCAGACGTGCCAAGCGTTCCGCACGCTCAAGGATTGCCGTGAACCGCTCTTGAGCCAAATCCTGGATACTCTCGAGCAGGGCCCCTCGATGAACGTCTTCTAGGCGACCGCCGGCGAGGCCGCGCGCCGCTTCGCGGGCGTCCGGGCTTTGTTCGGCGATGAGAAACAGCAGCGGTGCTGCGATTCTCGGATGGATCGCCGCAGCACTCATGAATGCCGTGCGATCGGTCGGTGTGGGCATGACCCGGCCGAGGATCTGATAAGCGGTACCGGCGACAAAGGCTGCGGCTCGGCGAGCCATTCCATCGAGCGTATCGTCGACCTGAGCTTCGTAGACCGCAGCAATGCGCGTCAAGCGTTCGATCTGTGCAAGATAATCGGGCGCATCAGCAAGCCGGGCAGCGCGGAGGCGCAGTCCGGCGAGCTCTGCGTAAATGCCGGTGAGCTCTTGGGGAAGGAGTTGCGGATCAACGTCCTTCAACGGCGGAGCTGATCGGATCAGCGCGGCGGTTTCAGCGTCGAACATCTAAGACCTCGATCTTTGCCCAAACCTGGGCTGAGAAGGCCGCGAACCAACCGCGCACGTCGTCAAGCGGCATGGTATTGCCACCCCGTATCGCGACATCACCATCGATCGCGTCATAGCCCGCGAAGAGCGCAAGTCGCTGGGCAGCAGAGAATCCACTTGGGGCTACCGTCAGTGAAGCCTGAAAGGCAAGCGGCCGTGCCCGGATCAGCTCGTCATAAGCGGCGGCACGTTCTTCTGGGGTGAAGCCAAGACCAATCAGAAGCGTGGTCGCCGTCTGAGCGAGCTGATTGTCGCGCGCACCCGATACGTACTCTTGAAAGGCTGCGAGTACATCCTGAGAGAATAGCTGTCGCCAGTTGGTTGTACACTTATATTCATAGACGGTCGCGCGCGTTATAGCGCGGGCTACCGGATCAATCGTCACCCTCACGCAGTCAGTGCCCTGATTCGTTGCTTTCAGATGTGGATCTGAAATGGCGTCGTTGACGGTCGAGGTTAGGCGAGCAGCTACCCAGCTGATGATCTCGAACAGCAGGCCGTCACGATGCCAGATCTTTGGATCGGTTTGGGGGTGAAGTTCCAGCCGAAGCTTTTCCTTCAATGCCGCACTCACGATCGGAGGTGTGCCGGCCGGGTGGACCCCTGCAAGGATCCGCGCGGCGTGGAGTGCGCGACCTATAAGGATTTGCGCGCAGACTTCGGCGAGAGCATCGGCGTCGGCTACCATCCAAACCGACCCCAGGCATTGCGGCAACATAGCGGTAGGCTGGACGATCAGAGTCACACGCTATCCTCGTTCTAGATGGGCTGGTTGCGACGGCGGGCGGCGATAATGAAGTCGACCATATCGACTAGGTTGACACCAGAGCGATGCAGCAAGGAATGAGTGTGCCGATTGTCGCGGGTACAGGCAATAGATCTTTCTGTCTGCTCCGTCTTCCAAACAGTCGGTTTAGACCTTCGCTTTGAAGCGCCGATATGTATAATTTCCTACTGATTTAGTAGAATAATAAATAATCTGGGTTGCTTTGTGTATCATCTTGCACATTCCCTGCTCAATACTGACGCTTTTTCCTTCGTTCTTGGATGTCAACGAACACTCTGAGGAGGTCTTATTTGTTCAGAGAGCAGACCCACTTGAGCTGGATATCTTCAGCCATTCTGGGGGAACGCCATAACCAATGCAGTTGAACAGTGGGCCGGCCACGATGTGACTGTTCCTCTCCGCTGCGCTGGGTTGAATTGACATTGTCGCATTTTTATGTGATTCATTCTGACATTGGAGGTCGCCATGAGTGATGGTCCTCACCGCAGCCTGCCTATGCGCCCGCACTGGAAGCTGACCGCCTGGCGGACGGCGAATCTTGCCCATTCTATCGACGAGGTCTGCGAAGCTATGGCGCACGCCTTGAAGAAGGACATTCTCGGAGCCCCGATTGCCGCTGTCCGGGAGATCTTGAACGGCGACATGCTGTTCGAGGAAATGCGCATCGATCAGTTGGAGGCGCTTAGGGCACGCTCGCCGCGGTCTGCCGCGACCAATACTCTGATCGACTGCGCCGTCGAAGCTGCAGGCATCGGCGGGGAGGCCGGCACCGAGGCGGCGGTCGCCGCCGCGATCGGAGAGATCAGGCACTCCACGAATAGAGGCATCGACGAACACTATCAACGCGAAACTGACGCCAGAACGAGCCGTACGGTACGCGCTCGGCTCGACGAAGTTTCTGCCAAACTCGACTGCCATGCCATCGCTCGCGAACTGCTTGCCCATGGCCGACTGCCGTCCAGCCGCTCTGTCGAAGTTCCCCGCCATACCGGGCTTGATGAGGGGCCGCCGCTATGAGCGTAACCGCTTATGAAGCTAGAGTGCCGGTACGTGCGATAGACGCTATTTATTCGGGACAAGCGCGACGTGGCCGCTCGTCCTTCGACATGGCGAAGCACTTTGAGTTTTCGACGACCGCACTTGAGTCTTATGCTTTTGCTCTGTGGGAACCGGTTATCTATGATGCGATGGTTGTGGCGGCGTCTGTGGAATACGCCGATCGGACCTTCGCTCGCCCTAAGTTGGGCTGGGGCCGGGCGTTTACGGTCCGCATTCCGGTGCTGGAGCCCAAGCGGTGGCTGGATTCCGCCGTATATAGCGCCCTAAAGGACGCAGTCAGCTTTCTGACTGGTGACGACTGGGACTTCGAATTCATACAGAGGGCGGGCGAGACGCCCTGTCCGCCGCAGGACTGTTTTCACTTCAACATCAAGACTGACTCCGTTATGGCCTACAGTGACGGCATGGATTCGCGTGCCGTTGCTGGGTTGGTCGCTCAGTCGGGTCGCAAGCTCGTGCGCGTAAGGGTCGGTCCCAAGGCCGGTGGGCGCCCGTCGCGTGGCGCCCCTCTGCCATTCGCGACTGTGCCCTACAATGTGAAGGCTGCTGGAGAAACTAGTGCCCGCAGCCGTGGGTTCAAGTTCGCGCTCATCAGCGGGATAGCCGCCTATCTCGCCGAGGCCTCGGAGATAGTTCTACCTGAAAGCGGTCAAGGTATATTCGGACCAGCTCTGGTCGTTTCTTCAGTACAAGCTTATCCTGATTTTCGCAGTCATCCCCTTTTTACGAAGCGCATGGAGCGGTTCCTCGCCGAGCTGCTGAAACGGCCGGTTCGCTTCGTCTTTCCACGCATCTGGTTCACGAAGGGCGAAACACTGAAGGCCTATGCCGCGCTACCGGGATGCGACGACTGGCGCGAGACGCGCTCGTGTTGGCAAAGCGCCCGGCATTGCTCGCTTAATGGCCATTTGATGCAGTGCGGCGTCTGCGCCGCGTGCATGCTCCGTCGGATGAGTATCCATGCGGCCGGTCTGACGGACGATGACAGCGAGTATGTCTGCGGTGATCTGTGCGCTGCGACGTTAGAGGATTCGGTGCAGCCCGGTTTCACCATGCGTGGCCGGCGCGCTCTGCGGGAATACGCGATAGCTGGCACGCAGCATCTCGACCACATGGCCGATCTTGTTCTGCCAACTCAGCGGTCTGCGCTGCGTCGCCATGCCTTGCTCGTCGGTCCGGCGCTGGCTATGCCGGTTGCCGACGTGGAGAGGGAGTTGATGAGCGTGATCGAACGGCATGCCGCTGAGTGGAATGACTTTTTGCAGGATAAGGGAGCGCGTTCCTTCCTGAGGCAATGGACGCGGGCATGAGCATGATGGGACCATGCGAGCGACTGTCGGACGCGGAGATTGGTGAGCGGCTACGTTTTGCGCGTGAAGGCCGCAAGATCACGCAGGCCGCAGCCGCCAACCTGATTGGAGCGGCCCGCACGACGATCGTAGCGATCGAGCAAGGCAAGCGGCGCATCCAGATGAACGAATTACAGCAGCTTGCGGCCGCTTACGGGACGTCAGCCAACTCTATCTTGCGTCGGGAGGCTGTCCATCTCGACATGGCACCACGCTTTCGCAAGTTGCGGGAAAGCGAGGATGCCGAAGTCGAACAGGCCACCCGACTTCTGAATGACCTTGTGCGGGCGGAAGTCGAACTGGAAGACGCACTCGGCATCGCGCGCGAGCGCCGCTATCCTCCGGAGCGTCCGATCCTCCCCGGCGAACTCTATACCCAGGCAGAACAGCACGCACAGGAACTGCGCGACTGGATCGGTCTTGGTCCCGGCCCCGTCACGGACATCATATCCATCCTCGACCTCCAACTGGGGGTACGCGTTTATGTCCGGCAACTACCCAGCAAGATCTCAGGCCTGTTCGCCTATGACGAGCGGACGGGTGCGTGCATTTTGCTCAACGCCAGCCATCCGCACGAACGCGTAACCCAAAGCGGCGCGCATGAATTGGCGCATTTCATATCGACGCGGCGACAGCCAGAGGTGTTGACCGAAGACGAGCTTTTTGTATCGCGCGAAGAGCGTTACGCGAACATTTTCCAGCGCTGCTTTCTAACGCCCGGGCGCGAGGTTAGACAACGCTTCGCTGAAATTACGGCAGGACAGTCGCACTTGACCCGCCGTCACGTCATTCTTCTTGCCCATGCATCAGGGGTGTCGCGCGAGGCGATAGTTCGACGCCTCGAAGAGTTGGACCTTGCACGGCGGGGAACCTGGGATTGGTTCGTCTCGAATGGCGGCATCAGCGACAAGGATGTGGCTCAGGTGCTCGGCCAGCTGCCAGAACGCCCGTCATATAGGGGCCTGTCTAGGGGTCTAGTGCCTCCGCGCCTCGCCCTTCTCGCGCGCGAAGCGTGGAAGAAGGGGCTCTACAGCGAGGGGCAGCTCGCGCGGATGCTCCAGCTCGATCTATACGGCATAAGGGAGGTACTAGACGGCGCGGAGCGTGAGGAGAGCGAAGCTGATGAGCTTGTCCGCATTTCCCGCTGATCCGAATCAAGCGTTGATAGTCGATGCAAGTGTAGTGATCGGCCTCAATGCGAGCGGTTACGCGCGACGTATTATTGCGCTGACCCAGCCTCGTATTATCGTGCCGGACAATGCTTATTACGAACTCGCTATAGGCTCACGGTTCGGCCACAACGATGGCGAAAAACTCGATGAATTGGTTGTAGCCGGGCTTGTAGAGCGCATGACGCTAGAAGGCACTGCGCTGTCAATCTACGAGTCGCTAATCGACAGTACCTATGGTGATACGCTCGATGACGGCGAAGCCGCAACGATCGCCATTGCCGTTCAGCGCGGCGGGATAGCCGTCCTCGACGAGAGGAAGGCGCGGCGCATGTGCCGGCAACATTTTCCGAATGTGGCCCAAGGATGCACTGCGCAGTTGCTTTTGGGGGCTACGGCCCTCGGCGGGGCCGCACATGCCGAAGCGATGATCAATGCCTTATGCAAGGGACGGATGCGTGTGCCACCTGAATTTCTGGACGCGGTCGTTGCCCTGATTGGATTAGAGGTCGCGGCGGAATGCCCCAGCCTACCGCGCTACGTCCGGCAGGCTACAGTGCGTCCCGCCCAATGAGGTCGCCTCTTTGCGGAGTTGGTCTCAAGGTCGGTAGCAAAATGCGAACGTGCGTCCACCTGCGCTAGCCAAGTCCCCGCTTTGGGTCGGTAGTCACCGGTTCGAATCCCTGACGAAGGTGGGCATCGCCGGTCTAACGAACCGCGCGATTCCTCACCCAGTTCGGGGTCGGGCTCTCGTGCACTTTCTGTCGCATGCCTTCCGCGAAATCACCGATGCTGATATGACCTATTCGTCCTCGCCCATGGTTCGATCCCGGGTGATCGCCGGCGAAGGACTTCGGAACGAATCGCGCGATGCGGCTGACCAGCTATTCTAACTTCACGCTCCGCATCCTCATGATCGCCGCGGCGCGCCACCCGGCGCTGACCACCATTCAGGACGTCGCCGACGCCTTCTCGATTTCCAAGGCGCACCTCGTCAAATGCGTGCACCAGTTGGGGCTGTGGGGCTTTCTGGAGACGGTGCGCGGCAACGGCGGCGGCTTTCGTCTGGTTCGGCCGGCCGCGACGATCTCGCTCGGCGAGGTCATCCGCCGCACCGAGGACGGCTTCGCCATCGCCGAGTGTTTCGACGACGACGCGGGCGCCTGCCCGCTGACCGCGCGCTGTCGCCTGCGGCCGGCGCTCATCAAGTCGACCGAAGCCTTCCTGTCGGTGCTCGACGAGATGACGCTCGCCGACATCTCCGACAACGGAGACGATCTGCTCGACGTCCTCGACCTCAGGCCGACGCCGCCGAGCGGCTGTCGCGAGGCGGAGGCGCGGCGCTGAGCGTGGCGGTCGGCGGCGAATCGTCGAGCGCGAGATCGGCGACCGTCAGGCGATCGAGTTCGGCGCGGAAGACGCCGTAGGCGCGTTCGCAGGCCCGTCGCAGCTTGCACAGACCGACGATCCGGCATTCCCGATCGGTCCTCAGTCGACAGGGAAAGAGGTTTTCTTCGGGCTCGAAGGCGTCGACCACCTCGGTCAGACGGATCGTCGCCGGATCGCGCGCCAGCCGATAGCCGCCGCCGCGACCGCGCTTGCCTTCGAGAAACCCGGCCTGCATCAGGGTGAAGCACGACTTCAGCACCAGCGCCTCGGCCAGGCCCAGGCGTTCGACCATCTCCTGCATCGCCACCAGGCGATTGGTGCGGCAGATCATCAGAATGCGGAAGGCGCCGTTGGTTGCGGCATTCATACGCATCGGCTCACCCAAACATATATTGCACATAAAACTTATAGGGCTATTCTGAAGCCGTCATTCGATGGCCGCAAGCCGGTTCGGTCGGAACCGCCGGCGAAGCCTCGCTCGATCGGGTCTCGTCGGCGTTCGAACGCGGCGAGTGATGATTTCGCGGCACCACCCCACCCCGAGGCCATCGGTTCCTGGAGGATCACCATGTACGTCACATCGAACTCCGTCACAGACGGTCACGGCTGCGGGCGCGGCCCGAGTCGGCACGGCCGGGGGCGTGGCCAGGGTCACGGAACCTGCGCCCTGCCGACGATCGGCGCGTCGCGCCCCTTGACCAACGCCGAGCACGTCGCCGTGGTCGAGGCGCTCGACGACGAATATCGCGCCCTCGCCTTCTATGCGGCGGTGCTCGACCGCTTCCCCGACGCCATGCCCTTCGCCCACATCGTCGAGGCGGAGGGGCGACACGCCGCGGCGCTCGCCGCCGTGTTGCGGACCGACGGCCGCGCCGTGCCGGAAAACCGCCATCTCGGCTCACCGGAGATCCGCGCCGAGGTTCCGGCTTCGGTCGCCTGCGCCTGCGACATCGCGGTCGAGGCGGAGATCGACAACGTCGGTCTCTACGTCGACCGCCTGCTGCCGGCGGTCGCCGAGCGGCCCGATCTCGTCGCGCTCTTCATGCGGCTGATGGAGGCGTCCCGCGATCGTCACCTGCCCGCGTTCAGACGATGGACCGCCGGTCAACGTTTCAGAGGAGGGGTCGCGTGACCACCATCGCCATTCTGGGGTCGGGCTTCGCCGCCCTCACCGCCGCCCGCCAGCTGCGCCGCAAGGGCGTGACGGCGAAGATCACCATGATCTCGCCGCGTCGCGAGCTGCACTATCTGCCGAGCACGATCTGGATCCCGACCCATTTGCGCAAGGGAGCGGATCTGAAGATCCCGCTCGATCACTTCTTCGCCGAAACGCGCGTCGACTTCGTCCAGGCCTCGGTCACCGGGATCGCCGAGGGCGGTCGGCTCGTGTCGACCGATGCCGGCGAGTTCCGCAACGATCACCTGATCGTCGCCACCGGCGGCCGCTTCATCCGCAAGCTGCCGGGGATCGAGCACGCCCTGATCCCTTGCGAGGGCATCGCCGTCGGCGAGGAGATCGAGCGCCGCCTCGACGCCCTCGACGGCGGCACCATCGCCATCGGCTTCGCCACCAACCCGGCCGAGCAGGGCGCCATGCGCGGCGGGCCGATGTTCGAATTCCTGTTCATCATCGACACCCTGCTCAGGCAGCAGGGCCGGCGCGAGAAGTTCTCGTTGGTCTTCTTCAATCCCGCCGAGCGCCCCGGCGCCCGCCTGGGGCCGAAGGCGGTCGACGGCCTCCTCGCCGAGATGAAGAAGCGCGACATCCTCACCCACCTCGGCCACAAGATGGTGCGGATCGAGGAGAAGAAGGTCGTCACCGAGGGCGGCGAGATCGACGCCGATCTGATCCTGTTCATGCCCGGGCTGACCGGTCCGGCGTTCCTGGGGAACTCCGATCTGCCGTTGTCGCCCGGCGGCATGATCGTCGCCGACACCAAATGCCGGGTCGAGGGCCGGCCGAACACCTGGGTGGTCGGCGATTCCGGCTCCTTCCCCGGACCCGACTGGATGCCGAAGCAGGCCCATCAGGCCGACCTCCAGGCCGCGGCGGCCTCCGCCAATCTCGCCGCCGTCCTCGCCGGCCGCGAACCCGTGACCGACTTCCGCCCGGAGCTGATCTGCATCGTCGACACGCTCGACGCCGGCATGCTGGTGTTCCGCAATCCGCGCTTCAACTTCGTCGGCCCGAAGATGAAGGTCTTCCATTGGCTGAAGCGCTTCTTCGAAGGCTACTACCTGCGCGCCTTCCGCTGAGGCGGCGCGATCCTGGAGCGACCGGCGGCCGGCGACACCCTCGCCGGCCGCCGTCGTCTCGGCGGGCGAGGTGCGGCGTTCGGTCTCGGCGGGCGGCGAGCGAGTACCGTCTCTGGTATTTTTCTCTTTTAAAACAATTATTTGACCGGATTGGCGCGGCGCATGGGCGGTCCCGCGCCGGGGCGTTTCGACCAAGGTTTCAATTCCTTTATCGATAATATATGTTTATTCTTGTATTCGTTATCGATGTTTGAGGGGTGCCGTTGTCGTTCAGTCGGCTTCGGTCGGCCCCGCTCCCGACAAAGGACGTCGACCGTCATGATCGATCCGACATTCGTGGAACTGTCGCGCTGGCAGTTCGCCGCGACGGCGCTCTACCATTTCCTCTTCGTGCCGCTCACCCTCGGCATCTCCTGGCTCCTGGTCATCATGGAGACCGTCTACGTCATGACGGGCAAGGAGATCTACAAGGACATGACCAAGTTCTGGGGCAAGTTGTTCGGCATCAACTTCGCCCTCGGTGTCACCACCGGCCTCACCATGGAGTTCGAGTTCGGCACCAACTGGTCCTATTACTCCCATTACGTCGGTGACGTGTTCGGCGCGCCGCTCGCCATCGAGGGCCTGATGGCCTTCTTCCTGGAGAGCACCTTCATCGGCCTGTTCTTCCTCGGCTGGGACAAGCTGTCGAAGCGCAAGCACCTCGCCGTGACCTTCTTCACCGCGCTCGGCTCCAATCTGTCGGCGCTGTGGATCCTGGTCGCCAACGGCTGGATGCAGAACCCGATCGGCTCGGTGTTCTCGCCGGAGACCATGCGCATGGAGATGACCTCCTTCGCCGAGGTCTTCCTCAATCCGGTCGCCCAGGTGAAGTTCGTCCACACCGTCGCCGCCGGCTACGTCACCGCCTCGGTCTTCGTCATGGCGATCTCGTCCTGGTACATCCTGAAAGGCCGCGACCTCGCCTTCGCCCGACGCTCCTTCGCGGTCGCCGTCGGCTTCGGCCTCGCCGCCTCGCTGTCGGTGATCGTGCTCGGCGACGAGAGCGGCTACGAGCTCGGCGACGTCCAGAAGGTCAAGCTCGCCGCCATCGAGGCGGAGTGGAAGACGGAAATCGCGCCCGCCTCCTTCACACTCTTCGGCCTGCCCGATCAGGAGGCGCGCGAGACGACGTCGGCGATCAAGCTCCCCTGGGCGCTCGGCCTCATCGCCACCCGCTCGCTCGACAAACCCGTCGTCGGCCTCGACGACCTCGAGAAGAACCACGAGGCGCGGATCCGCTCCGGCCAGATCGCCTACGGCGCCCTGCAGAAGATCCGCGCCGGCGACAAGTCGCCCGAGACCCGCGCCACTTTCGACGCCCATGCCCGCGACATCGGCTTCGGCCTGCTGCTCAAGCAGTTCGTCGAGGATCCGACCAAGGCCGGCGAGGCCGAGATCAAGGCGGCGGCGGCCTCGACCATCCCGACGGTGTGGCCGCTGTTCTGGTCGTTCCGCATCATGGTGGCGCTCGGCTTCCTGATGCTCTTCACCTTCGCCGCCGGCTTCTGGCTCAACGCCACCAAGCGGCTGGAGCAGAACCGTTGGTTCCTGCGCCTCGCCGTGGCGATGCTGCCGGCGCCGTGGCTCGCCTGCGAACTCGGTTGGTTCGTCGCCGAGTTCGGCCGCCAGCCCTGGGCGATCGGCGAGGTGCTGCCGACCTTCCTGGCCACCTCGAGCCTGACCGTCGGCGATCTGATCTTCTCGTTGGTCGGCTTCCTGACCTTCTACACGCTGCTGTTGGTCATCGAGGTGTACCTGATGGTGAAGTTCGCCCGCCTCGGCCCGAGCTCGCTCGGCACCGGCCGCTACCACTTCGAGCGCGGCGCCCTCGCCGCCCCGGCTGAATGACCCCGAGGAGAGAGCCATGCTCGACTACGAAACCCTGAAACTCGTCTGGTGGGTGCTCGTCGGCGCGCTGCTGATCGGCTTCGCCATCACCGACGGCATGGACATGGGGGTGGGCACCCTGCTCCCCTTCGTCGGCAAGACCGACGTCGAACGGCGCATCGCCATCAACACCGTCGGCCCGCACTGGGACGGCAACCAGGTGTGGTTCATCACCGCCGGCGGCGCCATCTTCGCCGCTTGGCCGGCGGTCTATGCCGCCGCCTTCTCGGGCTTCTACATGGCGATGCTGCTGGTGCTCTTCGCCCTGTTCTTCCGCCCGGTCGGCTTCGACTACCGCTCGAAGATCGCCGACCCGAGGTGGCGCAGCGCCTGGGACTGGGGTCTGTTCGCCGGCGGCACCATCCCGGCGCTGATCTTCGGCGTCGCCTTCGGCAATCTGCTCCAGGGGGTGCCGTTCCGGCTCGACGAGCTGTTGCGGGCCCACTACCAGGGCTCGCTCTTGACCGCGCTGCTGCCGTTGCTCAACCCCTTCGCGCTGCTCGCCGGCGTCATCAGTCTGGCGATGCTCACCGTCCACGGCGGCACCTGGCTGCAACTGCGAGCCTCCGGCGCGGTGGCGGCGCGGGCGCGGAGCTTCGTCGTGGTGGCGGCGCCCATCGTCACCCTCGCCTTCGCGCTCGCCGGGGTGTGGCTGTGGCTCGGCATCGACGGCTATCGCATCGTCGCCGAGCCGTCGCACGGGGCGCTGCCCAATCCGCTCGCCAAGGAGGTGGTCCGCGCCCCCGGCGCCTGGCTCGACGTCTACGCGCGACTGCCGATCGCCGTCCTCGTGCCCGCCCTCGGGCTCGTCGGTCCGCTCGCCACGGCGCTCCTCGCCCGTGCCGCCCGCCCCGGCCTCGCCTTCGTCACCAGCGCCCTCGGCATGGTCGGCATCATCGGCACGGCGGGGATCTCGATGTTCCCCTTCGTCATGCCGTCGAGCCTCGATCCGCGCTCGAGCCTGACGGTGTGGGACGCCGCCTCCAGCCACCTCACCCTGACGGTGATGTTCTGGGCCGTGGTGGTCTTCCTGCCGATCGTGCTCGGCTACACCGTGTGGTGCTACGCCCAGATGTGGGGGCGGGTGACCGCCGCCGAGATCGAAACCCGCGCCCATTCGGCCTACTGACCGAGGAGAACGGCTCATGTGGTACTTCGCCTGGATCCTCGGGGTCACCGCTGCCGCGGCGATCGGGGTCATCAACGTGATGTGGTACGAGTTCCAGGATGGGCTCGACCGCGACGGCTCGACCGACTGACACGCGTTCGCGCCTCGGCCGCCGGCAAGGGCGGCCGAGGCTCCTGCGCCGGAGCGGATCGTGCGCCCCGTGATCCGCTCCGGTCTCCTCGCTTCCGAGACACCGCCTTGACCGCACCCGCCCCGACGATCCCGTCCGCGCGAGCGGCGCTCCTCGTCTCGCTCGCCCCGGTCGTCGGGTGGCGCGCGGCGGGGGTGAGCGTCGCCGCCGCCGTCGCCGGCCTCGCCACGGTCGCCTTCGCCGCGGCGATCGCCCATCTCGTCGACGCCGTCATCTTCCACGGCGCCACCGTCGGCGACCTCGCCGCGCCGCTGGGTCTCCTCGCCGGCCTCGCCTGCCTCCGCGCCGGCGCGACCTGGACCTTCGACCACCTCGGCTTCGAGGCCGCCGCCCGGGTGCGGCGCCACCTCCTGGCGCGGCTCCTCGACCGCCTCCGCGACCTCGGCCCGGTCCGCCTCGCCGACCGCTACCCCGGCACGGTCGTCGCCACGCTCACCGAGGCGGTCGACGGCGTCGCGCCGCTGTGGCGGTCGTGGCAACCGGCGGCGACCCGCGCCGTCGTGGTGCCGCTCGCCGTGCTCGCCGTCGTGGCGCTCGCCGATCGGCTCGCCGCCGTGCTGCTCTTCATCGCCCTGCCGCTGCTGGTCTGGCTCGCCGTCCTCGCCGGGCGCGGCGCCGAGGAGGCGAGCGGCCGCGCCTGGGCGAGCCTCGCCCGCCTCGGCGGCCATCTCCTCGACCAGATCCGCGGCCTACCCGAGACCCGCCTCGCCGGCACCGCCGACCGGGCGATCGCGGCGGTCGCGGCGAGCGCCACCGCCTATGGCCGCGAGACCATGGCGGTGCTGCGCCTCGCCTTCCTCTCGGCGCTGGTGCTGGAATTCGTCGCCACCGGCGCCATCGCCGGGGTGGCGATCGCCGTCGGCTTCCGCCTGATGTGGGGCAGCCTCGACTTCGCCACCGGCTTCCTGGTGCTGATGCTCGCCCCGGAGTTCTTCGCGCCGCTGCGCGATATCGGCGTGCGCCGCCACGCCCGGATCGAGGCCCACGCCGCCCTCGACGCCATCGCCGATCTCCTCGCCGATGCCGGCGACCGCGCCGCCGACGGCAGCGAGCCGGCGCCGTCCGGCCCGCTGGCGCTGCGCTTCGAGGGCGTCCGCGTCGTCCATTCCGACGGCCGCGTCGCGCTCGAGGGCTTCGATCTCGACGTCGCCGCCGGCGAGCATGTCGCCCTGGTCGGGCGCTCAGGGGCGGGCAAGAGCACCGTCTTCGCCCTCCTCGCCGGCTTCCTCGAGCCGACCGCCGGCCGCATTCTCGTCGACGGCCGGCCGCTCGCGGCGATCGACCGGCGCACCTGGCGCGCGGGCCTCGTCCATCTGCCGCAGACCCCGGCCTTCTTCGAGGGCAGCATCGCCGACGCCGTCGCGATGGGCCGCCCGCCGCCTTCCGGCGATCGCGCCCGGGACGTCGCCCGGGCGCTGGCCGTCGCCGGGGCCGACTTCGTCGAGCGCCTGCCGGCCGGCGCCGAGACGGCCCTCGGCGAGCGTGGCCGCGACGTCTCCGGCGGCGAGGCGCAGCGCCTCGCCCTGGCGCGCGCCGCCTATGCGCCCGGCCCGCTCGTCCTCTTCGACGAACCGACCGCCCATCTCGACGCCGAGACCGAGCGACGGCTCGTCGCGGCGATCGCCGATCTGGCGCGCGGCCGCACCGCCCTCACCATCGCCCACCGGCTCGACACGCTCGCGACCGTCGACCGGGTCGTGGTGCTCGAGGGCGGCCGCGTCGTGGCGAGCGGGCCACCGGCGGAGATCCTGCCGCGGCTTCGCGCCGACGCCATGACGGGAGAGGAGGCGCACGATGGGTGATCTCCTCCGCCTCGTCCGCCTGTGGCGCGGTGCGGCGCCCTGGCTCGCCCTCGCCTTCGCCGTGTCGTTGATCACCACCCTCGCCGATCTGGCGCTGATGGCGACCGCCGGCTGGTTCGTCACCGCCATGGCGGCGGCCGGGCTCGCCCACGCCACGATGAACTACTTCACCCCCTCGGCGATCATCCGCTTCTCCGCCATCCTGCGCACCGGCGGGCGCTGGGCCGACCGGGTGCTCGGCCACGAGGCGACCTTCCGCCTCCTCGCCCTCACCCGCACCGAACTCTTCCGCCGCCTCGCGGCGATCGCCCCGGCCGGGCTCGACGAGCTGCGCTCGGCCGAGGTCGCCGGCCGGCTGAAGCTCGACGTCGACCGGCTCGAACTCGTCTTCCTGCGCCTCGTCGTGCCGCTCGGCGTCGCCGCGATCGTCGCCGTCGGGGTGGTGGTCGCGGTGGCGCTGTGGGCCGGGGCGGCGCCGGGGATCGCGGTCGCGGCCCTCCTCGGCCTCGGCGGCCTCGCCCTGCCCTTCCTCGCCGCCCGCGCCGCCGCCGATGCCGGCCGCCGCGAGACCGCGGCCGCGACCGTCCTCCGGCGCGGCGTCTCCGACCATCTCGACGGGCTCGCCACCCTGCTCCTCACCGGCGACGAACGCCGCCGCGCCGCCGACCTCGTCGCGCGGCTCGACGCCCGTCTCGCCGACGAACGCCGGGTGGCGCGCGCCGACACGCTCGGGCGGGTCGGCCAGGGCCTCGCCCGCGACGCCGCCCTCGGGCTCTTCGTCGTGCTGGCGGCGGTGGCGCTCGGGCGTGGCGATCTCGCCGGGCCCGATCTCACCGCCCTGCTGCTGGTCGTCGCCGCCGCCTTCGAGGCGACGACGCCGGTGGCGGTCGCCGCCGCCGCGCTGCCCGGCATGCTCGCCGCCCTGCGCCGGCTCTTCGCGCTCGCCGACCGTCCGCCGCCGGTCGCCGATCCGCCGAGGCCGCGACCCTTGCCCGAACGCTTCGATCTCGACGCCCGGGCGCTTGTCGTCCGCCGCCCCGGGCGATCGGCGCCGGTGCTGGCCGGGGTCGATCTCCACCTGCCGCAGGGCGCGGTCGAGGTGATCTCGCGGCCGAGCGGTTGGGGCAAGTCGACGCTCGCCGACCTCCTGGTGCGGGCGCGCGATCCCGACGAAGGCGAGATCCGCCTCGGCGGCGTCGCCCTCGCCGATCTCGCCCTCGCGGATCTGCGCCGCGTCGTCGCGGTGATGCCGCAGCGCCCGCATCTCTTTGCCGCCTCGATCGCCGAGAACCTCAGGGCGGTCGCGCCCGGCGCGAGCGATGCCGACCTCGCCGCCGCCCTCGCCGACGCCGGGCTCGCGGCGACGATCGCGGCGATGCCGGCCGGTCTTTCCACCTTCGTCGGCCCCGGCGGGGCGAAACTCTCCGGCGGCGAGATCCGCCGGCTGGCGCTCGCCCGCCTGCTCTTGCGCGCCGAGGCCCGCGTCCTCGTCCTCGACGAGCCGACCGAGGGCCTCGACGCGGCGACGGCGCGCGCCGTCATGGACGCCGTCGAGCGCCACCGCGCCGGCCGCAGCCTGCTGATCTTCTCGCATGCCGCCGATGTCGCGCGTCGGCGCGCCGACCCGTGATTGGCAATGCGCCCGGATCGGTTGCGGAGGGGGCGCCGACCGGCCTAGCATGAGGCATGACGTCTCCCGCCTCGGACGCTCCCGCTCCGGTTCGGCCGCGCTTCGCCGGCCTGTCGCGGCGCATCTACGTCGTCTTCCTCCTGGTGGCGGTGATCCCCACCGGGATCGCCGGTCTCATCGGCATCACGCGATCGCAGTCGGCGCTGAAACAGGAGACGCTGCGCAATCTCGAGCAGGAGGTGGCGGTGCGCACCTCCGGCGTCGGTCGCTTCTTCGATCAGTTCGCCTCCGAGCTCCTCAATCTCGGCGCCTCGCGCTCGCTCGGCGAATTGGTCGAGGCGCGCCGCCGCGGCGACGCCGGCGAGATCGAGCAGGCCGTCCTGCAATTGGAGAAGGACTACACCGTCCTCGCCCGCTACTACCCGCACTTCTACTACATCCGCTTCATCGGCCTCGATGGGCGCGAGATGATGCGGGTGAAGCGCCGCGGTGACAGCGTCTTCTCCATACCGCACGATCAGTTACAGGACAAATCCGAGCGCTACTACTTCCACGACGCGCTGAAATACGCACCTGGCGAGATCTACGTCTCGCCGATGGATCTCAACATCGAATACGGCAAGGTCGAACAGCCCGAACATCCGGTGGTGCGCCTCGCCACCCCGATCGCCGATCGCGACGGCGGCGTCGCCGGGTTGCTGGTCGCCAATCTCCATGCCGCGGTGCTGCTCGAACAGCTCCAGGAGATGGCGGCGGCGCGCGCCGGAACCGCCTATCTGATCGACCGCGCCGGCTCCTACCTCGCCCGCTCGAGCGATGCGCCCGCCGGTGCCGACGAGGAGCGCAGCGCCTTCCACATGTTGCCGATCGATCGGCTGGCGGAGCGCTGGGACCGGGCGACCGTCGCCAGCATCCTGGCGAGCGCGTCGGGCACCCGCTCGGTCGCCGGCCGCCTCGTCACCCATGCCACGGTGGCGACGCCGCGCGGCGGCGGCTCGGGGCCCGGCCGTGACGGCCAGTGGCTGATCGCCATGGACGTGCCCGAGCGCGACCTGTTCTTCGCCGTCGCCGATCTCCACGGCCTCTATGCCGTGCTGGTCGCGGCGCTGCTCGTCACCGCCGCCGGCGGCTATGCCCTGTCGCGCCATCTGCTCGGGCCGCTCGACCGGCTGACTCGACAGGCGCAGGCGCTGGCCGGCGGCGATCTCACTCGGCGGGTCGAGATCGGCGGGCGCGACGAGATCGCCGCGCTCGGCGCCCAGTTCAACCGCATGGCCGAGCAGTTGCAGGCGATGGTCGCCTCGCTCGCCGCCCAGCGCGACCGGCTCGAGGACGACGTCCGCGCCCGCACCCGCGATCTCGATCACGATCGCGCCTTCCTCGCCGCGGTGATCGAGAACAGCGCCGACGGCATCCTGGCGATCGACGAGGCCGGGCGGGTGACGCTCGCCAACCCGGCGGCGCTGAAGCTCCTCGGCATCGACGGCGACCCGGTCGGCGAGGCGATCGTCCGCTGGTGCCACGGCTGGCCGGAGACGGCGCGGGCGGCCGGCGAGACCGGCGAGTTGCGGCGCTCGATGACCATGGGCGCCGGCCAGTTCGCGCTGGCGGTGCGCGCCCTCGACGGCGACGGCGGCTACATCGTGGTGCTACGCGACGTCGGCGAGGAACGTCGGCTCGAGGCCGAGCGGCGCGAACTCGACCACCAGATGTTCCAGATGGACAAGCTGACGACGCTGGGCGAATTGTCGATGGGCCTCGCCCACGAGATCGGCAACCCGCTCGCCGGCATGAAGGCGGTCGCCCAGGCCTTGCAGCATCGCCGCGACATCACCCCGCCGGCCCGCGTCGTGCTCGCCCGCCTCGAGGCGGAGGTCGACCGGCTCGCCCGCTTCCTGCGCACCTTCGACGGCTTCGCCGCGCCGCCGACCTGCCGGCCGGAACCCTGCGCCCTCGCCGACGTGCTCGAGGACGTGCTGTTCTGGACCGCCAAGGAGGCGCGCAGCCACGGCGTGGCGATCGCCGTCGACGGGGTCGAGACCCTGCCGCGGCTCCACGCCGACCCCAACCAGTTGAAGCAACTGCTGCTCAATCTGGTGATCAACGCGGTGCGCGCCATGCCCGAGGGCGGGCGCCTGACCATCACCGCCGGCGCCGACGACGGACCTCGCGTCCGTATCGACGTCGCCGACACCGGTCGCGGCATCGCGCCCGACGTGCTGCCGCACATCTTCGAGCCCTTCTTCACCACCCGCGCCGACGGCTCCGGCCTGGGGCTCGCCATCGTCCGCAAGATCGTCGACGAGCACGGCGCCCGCATCGCGGTGGCGAGCGAGGAAGGCGTCGGCACCACCTTCACCCTCTTCTGGCCGATCGCCTCGGCCGAGCCCGCCGCAGGTTTCCCCGCATGAGCGAACCGATCCTGATCGTCGAGGACGACACCACGCTGCGCCTCACCGTCGGCGAGTTCCTCACCGATCGCGGCCATGCCGTCGCCACCGCCGCGACTGCGGCCGAGGCGTTGGCGCTGGTGGGCAAGGCCAGCTACCGCCTATCCGGAGGTGCGCACCGCCGTCGCGGCCCTGCAGGCGGGCGCCTACGACTGGCTGTCCAAGCCGTTCGATCTCGACGATCTCGCCGAATTGGTGCGCCGCGCCCTCGAGACGCGCCGGCTCCGGCACGAGGTGGCGTGGCGCCGCGCCCAGGCACCGGCGCCGCGGCCCGCCGACGTCGTCGGCGTCAGCGAGGCCTTCACCGGGCTTCTCGACATGACCCGTCGGGTGGCGGCGGCCGGCCGCGTGCCGGTGCTGATCCGCGGCGAATCCGGCTCCGGCAAGGAGTACGTCGCCCGGTCGATCCACGATCTGTCGAACCGGGCCTCGGGGCCGTGGGTGACGCTCAACTGCGCGGCGCTGCCGGAGGGCCTGCTCGAGTCCGAGCTCTTCGGCCACGAGCGCGGCGCCTTCACCGACGCCCGCCAGACCAAGCGCGGCCTCATCGAACTGGCCGACGGCGGCGTCCTCTTCCTCGACGAGATCGGCGACCTCTCGCCGGCGTTGCAGCCCAAGCTGCTGCGGGTGCTGGAGACCGGCGCCTTCCGCCGGGTCGGCGGGCAGAAGGAACTGACGAGCGACGTCCGCTTCGTCGCCGCCACCCATCGCGATCTCGCGCGGATGGTGCGCGACGGCCGCTTCCGCGAGGATCTCTATTACCGGCTCAACGTCGCGGCGATCGACGTGCCGCCGCTCCGGGCGCGGCGCGCCGACATCCTGCCGCTCGCCCGCCACTTCCTGTCGCGGGTGGCGGCGGCGATGGATGTCGATCGGCTGACGCTCGGGGCCGAGACCCACGCCCTGCTCGAGCGCTACGCCTGGCCCGGCAACGTCCGCGAACTGCGCAACGTCATGGAGCGCGCCGCCATCCTCGCCGACGACGGGGTGATCGGCCGGCGCCAGCTGCCGCCGGAGATCTCCGGCGCGGTCGAGCCGACCACCTCCTACACGGTGCTGACCCGCGACGACGGCACCCCGGTGAGCCTCGCCGAGGCGGAAGCGGCGCATGCCCGCGCCGTGGTCGCCTGGGCCGGCGGCAACAAGACGCGCGCCGCCGAGGTGCTCGACATCAGTCGCATGACGCTGCGCGCCAAGCTCGCCGAGACGAGCGCCGACGAGCCCTGATACCGAACTGTCGAAGTTGCGACCTTTTCGAAACTTCGACAGCGAAGGCAGCCCCGAACCGGCGTCGGCCGGTCAGGCCGTGATGCTCACGATGCTCGGACTGGTCCGAAGATCGTGAGCCCAGTATGAGGCGGCCAGAAATTGGCCGACGCCCCTCTCGGGAGCGGCCAGAAGGCGGCCGATCGGGCCCGTGGCACACCCGGCCACCCTCTGATTTCGAAGGACTTTTCGCGCTGGTACGCGCCTTGCCCCTCTGCCTGCGACGGACGACGCCGCGGGTGTCGTCGCGAATGACGAGCAGGGGACGTGACATGAGAAACTTGTTGACGCGGCAATGGTCCTTCTTCTGGGCCGGCGTCGCCTTCGGCGTGGCGCAGATCGTCTACATGGTGGCGCTGTGGATCCACTCCGCCAAGCCGGGCCAGCTCGGCACGCTGACGCCGATCACGGTGACGACCGATCTCGGCGCGATGTTCCGATCGATGGAGGTGGGCGTCTATCACCTCTTCGCCCTGCCCGACTTCCAGCTCTACGGCCTGTCCAACGCGGCCGGTCAGCCGGTCGCCGGCGGCGCCTTCGCGCCCGGTGTCGGCTGGCAGATCCTCGGCATGATCCTCGGCGGGCTGATCGTCGCGCTGCTCGAGAAGGAGAGCCGGGTCTGGGTCAAGTACTCCGCGCGGGTGTTGTGGGTCGCCTTCTTCGGCGGCATGCTGTTCTCCTACGGCACGCGGCTCGCCGGTGGTTGCACCCTCAACCACCTCCTCGGCGGCATGCCCCTGATGAGCATCCACTCCTTCGTGACCGTGCTCTTCATGGCGATCGGCGGCGCGCTCGGCTTCCCCGTCATGGAGAAGCTCGAGCTCGCCAAGTACTTCAAGCATCAGGAGACGCGCTCCTATTGCGAGGCCAATCGCGGCGACGCCGGCGAGACCGTCTGCTACGATCCGGCCTATCGTCCGACCCGCCGGCCGATCTTCTGGTTGAGCCTCACCTTCGTGCTCGCCTTCGTCGGCTTCTCGCTGTGGGGCGGTCTGGTCGATCCGGAGTGGATGCAGCACCTCGACAAGAAGGGCAATCTCGCCTCGGTCGGCAAGTCGCTCGCCAACGTCGGCCTCGCCTATGCGGTGATCACGCTGATCGCCGGCGTGGTGGCGGGCTTCGGCCTGTCGAAGAGCGGCTTCGGCACCGAATGCGCCCTGGTCAGCCTCGAAGTCGCCGGCGCCATGCGCAGGAACGACGGCAAGTTCGCGGCGATGGGCGTGCCGCGCATCACCCGCACCCTGATGCGCGGCTATCTGCCGATCATCGGCGTCACCGCCTCGTGGGTTCTGGTCGCCGGCTTCGTCTGGCTGATGTGGGTCGCCGGCATCGCCAAGCCCGGCTTCGAGGGCGGCCTCAAGGAACAGCTCACCCTCGGCAACGTCTTCGGCGGCCTGTTGATCGGCCTCGGAGCGGTGCTGCTGATCGGCTGCGAGATCCGCTCCTACATGCGCGTCGGCCTCGGCTATCTCAACACCTGGGTCGGCATGATCGGCTTTGCCGTCGGCTATCTGCCCTTCACGCTCGCCTACAAGGGGCACATGACCTTCCTCGAGCAGAACCGCTGGGTCGAAACCTACAAGATCTACCAGTGGGCCTTCCCGGACAACGTGGCGGCGCAGCAGGCGATGCTCGGCGTCTGGGTGCTGATGCTCGCCGGCTTCCTGTGGGCGCTGGTGCGCATGGGTAGCCGCAACACCGGCGCCGCCCCGGCCGAGATCCTCGGCCTATCGACCGAGGACCTCCAGCTCGGCCTCGACGCGGCGGCCAAGACCGGCCGTGGCCCGGTCGCGGACGTCGGCGCCCCCGCCCCGGTGCCGATGGCTGCGCTGGCGACGGCCTGATCCGCGCTGCCGTACCTCGCCGCCCGCCCGAGCGACCCTCGGGCGGGCGGTCGTCGTCTCGAAGTGCCCGTCGCGCGGCTCGACACCTCGGCGCCGACCGTCACCCCACCTGCGCCCGAGGCGCCCGCCCCAGGACGACGAGCGCCACGGCGGCGAGCGCCAGCGGCACGAAGGAGGTGATCAGCACCATGGTCCAGCCCGAGGTCGCGAGCAGGGTGCCCGACGACAGCGAGCCGACGGTCATGGTGCCGAAGACCAGAAAGTCGTTGAGCGACTGGACCCGCGTCCGCTCCTCCGGGCGGTGGCATTCGAGCACCAGCGCCGAGGCGCCGACGAAGCCGAAGTTCCAACCGATGCCGAGCAGGATCAGCATCCCCCAGAAATGCATGACCTCGATGCCCATCAGCCCGGCGCCGGCCGCAAGCCCGATCAGGACGAGGCCGACGGCGACGATCGGCACCGTGCCGAAGCGGCCGATCAGCCGTCCGGTGACGAAGCCCGGCGCGTACATGGCGATGATGTGCCATTGCAGACCCAGATTGGCCGTCTCCTGCGGCAGGCCGCACAGCCGCATCGCCAGGGGCGCGGCGGTCATCAGGAAGTTCATGACCATGTAGGAGACGACGCCGCAGACGACGGCGATGACGAAGCGCGGCTGACGCGCGATCTCGCCGAGTGGCCGGCCGCCGGCGATCTCCTCGCGGCTCGGCATCGGGATATGGACACCGGCGAGCACCAGCGCCGAGAGCGCCGCGACGCCCGCCTGGGCGAGATGGGTGGCGGCGAAGAGATAGGGCGGCCACAGGTCCATCGTGTGGGTGACGAGCTGCGGCCCGATCACCCCGGCGAAGACCCCGCCGGCCATCACCAACGACATGGCGCGGGCCCGTCGTGCCGGTGGCGCGCAATCGGCGGCGGCGAAGCGGAACGACAGCACGACCGCGCCGTAGCCGCCGCCGAGGAAGGCCGACAGGCAATAGAGCCAGAAGGCGCCCTCGAGCACCGCCAGCATGGCGAAGAGCCCGGCGAGCACACCCGCTCCGGTTCCGACGAGGAAGGCGGCGCGGCGGCCGTGGTGGCGGGCGATCGCGCCCGCCGGTAGCGTGCAGACCGCCATGCCGACGACGAAAACCGAGATCGGCAGGGTGGAGAGCGCCTTGCTCGGCGCCAGGACGTCGCCGACGATCGAGCCCGTCGCATAGAACACGGCGGCATTGGCCCCGGCGAGTGCCTGAGCGATCGCCAATCGCGCCACGTCGGCGCTGCCGCCGGGGCGCTCCTCAATTCCGTCCGCCGACATCGCTTCCTCGGGTGTTGGTGAAACGTGGCGACCGCCGGAGCCGACGATCGAGCGTCCGAGCTAACAGAGCACGGTCATGAATGGAAATGGTATGATCTCGAGAACCGATGATCGGGGTCACGGGTGGGCAACCGCCACCATCCGGTGATCCGCCGGGAGATCGCGCGGCCAGGCCCCGCCGCCGCCCTCCTCGCCCATGTCGTCGGTAGCGGATCTAGATCGAATTCGCCGGTTTCGACGTTGCGGGTGGAACTGGCCCGGCAAGGAAGGGGTGAAGTCGGAATCTCGCGTGGAACCACCTTCGTTCCACGCCTTTGGACCCAAGCCCAGTTCGCCAGACCACCTCTTCCTCGCTCGATCAGATCGGCAAACATACCGGCAATTGTCGCGCTCGTAGTTGACATAAGCTTCATTTTTCAAAGATGATTTTCCGGCAACGAAAGCGGCAGAAAATGATTTCGACCTATCTCTTCGAACCCCTCGTTCCCGAGGATGCCAGGCATGTGCTGGCCGACCTCGCGACCGAACTCGTCGGCAAATCCAGCGGTCTCGCCGGTCGGCTCCACCCGGTCCTGCGCACCAGCATCGGCGACCTCGTCCGCTCGATGAACTGCTACTATTCGAACCTGATCGAAGGACACAACACCCATCCCGTCGACATCGACCGGGCGCTGAGTGGTGACTATTCGGCCGAGCCCGGTCGGCGGGATCTGCAACGCGAGGCGATCGCCCACATCGAGGTGCAGCGGCTCATCGACCGAGGAGAAGCTCCCTCCCCTCCCCTATCGACGGACTTCATCCTCTGGGTTCATCGGGAGTTCTGCAACCGGCTTCCCGATGATCTCCTGTGGGTGGACAATCCCGACACCGGTGAACGCGTACCCGTCGTACCGGGAGAGTTTCGGCGCGTCCATGTTCAGGTCGGCCGGCACATCCCTCCCGGCGGTGACGAGATCGCACCCTTTCTGGCAAGGCTCGTCGATGCCTATGCCCCGGGCCGCCTGTCGAAGATCCAACGGATCACCGCGGTCGCCGCTTCGCATCACCGGCTGCTCTGGGTTCATCCGTTCCTGGATGGCAATGGACGTGTCACCCGGCTTCTGTCTCATGCGCACTTCCGAGAACTCGGCGTCGGATCCGAGCTCTGGTCGATTTCCCGCGGGCTGGCGCGACAGGTCGATCGCTACAAGGCCAAGCTCATGGGAGCCGACGAACCCCGCCGAGGGGATCTCGACGGACGAGGCAATCTGACCCTCGCGGGCCTCGAGGCATTCTGCGCCTTCTTCCTGGAGACCAGTCTCGACCAGGTCGCCTTCATGGAAGGCCTGCTGGATCTCGACGGTCTCCTGCGACGGATGGAAATCTGGTGCGAGGAGGAAATCCGCGCCAAGACCCTTCACCGAGGCTCCTGGTCGTTGCTCCGCGAAGCCGTCGTCATGGGCGAGTTCCCCAGAGGGCGCGCCGTCTTGATCACCGGCTACGAGGAACGCCAGTCCCGCACCGTTCTGACGCAGCTTCTGGCTCGCGGCCTCTTGGTCTCCGACGGCCCCCGAGCGGCCGTCCGGCTCGGATTTCCCATCGACGTGGTGGAGCGCTGGTTTCCCAAGCTCTATCCTGGTCTGTGAACGGCCGTCGCCACGACGATGGAGAACGCCAGTGTCCCGTGCCGATGACATCGCTCGCATTCGGATCGTGCTTCTCGACGTCACGCCGCAGATCTGGCGAACGATCGAGGTTCCCTCGACCGTCAGCCTGCGTGGCCTGCACGACGCGATCCAGGCCGTCGTCCCCTTCGACAATCGTCATCTCTTCCTGTTCGAGATCGGCGACCGCCGCTACGGCATCCCCGACCGAGAGTGGGGTGACGACACACGGGACGCCAAGAACATCAGGATCGGAGCCTTGATCGACCGAGGAGTGATCGAGTTCACCTACACCTACGACTTCGGGGACGATTGGCGGTTTCACCTCAAGATCGAGGAGGTTCTGCCGTTCGTCGAAGGAACGAGTTACCCCCGTCTCGTCGGTGGCGCTCGACGAGGACCGCCGGAAGATGTAGGCGGGTTTCCCGGTTTCGAAGAGTTCCTCTCCGCCATGGGGGATCCGACCCACGAGCGCCATGCCGAGCTGTCTCGCTGGTACGGCCGCCCCTTCGATCCCGAAGAGGTCGATCACCCGGAGATCACCGTTCGCCTGACCAAACTCGTCCGGCGACGCGAGATCGGCAAGGCATCCCACGCGAAGAACCGCAACAAGCAAACCACACCACGAGTTCCCTGACCGGATGAACCGTGAATTCTCTGGCGGGCCGACGATCGAAACCTCCCATCGGAGCTCACCCGGCCCTCACGCCCTCGCCTTTTCGCGCTTCCTGCTGCCGATCAGTGCCATCAGCATCGGGCCGAGGCTGAAGCCGCCCTCTTCCGCTTTGCGCGTCAGACTGCGCAGATAGCCGCCGGCCGACGCGATCATCGCGTGGCGTTGCAGGATCGCCGCGACGACGACCGCCGCCTGAACCTCGCCGAGGATCCCCCTCGCCTCCTCCCAGGCGCTCGGCGAAATTCCCAACATCGGCCGCACCACGGCCGCCGTCGCAAGGAAGTCACGCCAGTTGGAAATGCCGTCTCGGGCATAGTCGACGATGTCGGGACAGGCCTGGAGCACCATCCCCAAGGGGAAGGCGCCCTCCACGGGTCTGAGCGCAAGCGGTTTGATCTCTGCCCTCGCCGCCCTCACTTCTTGGAAGCGAGGTTCAAGTTCAGTAGAGGGGTGTGGGTTTGAATTCTGTATGTGGCGCTCAATTTGAGACTCATCGGCGCTCGGATTTTCGTCTTTTCCATGCATTTCCAACAGCATGAACACATCGTCGGCGAGCGTCGACAGATCCTCGGCGATCCCTTCGAGCTCGGTGAGCCCGGCATTGCGCGGAATGCCCTCGACGATCGAGCGGAAATGAGCGTGGACCTCGCTCCAGTCGGCCGGCCCTCTGCCCTCTCGGCGCGTCGCGACACCCTCCTCGAGACCGGTGGCGATCATCTTGGCGATGTCGCGGCGGCAGATGGTGATGCGCTCGCGCGCCAGCCGCAGCGCCCGATCGGCGGCGCGAACGTCCTCGGCGAGGCTCTCGATCTCTTCGGCTCGGGCGACGAGCGGCGTCAGATCGAAGCCGAAGGCCTGATCGATCTCGCCCCCCTCCCCTTTGCGGGCGTAGCGCTTGCCGTTGGGGCTGTCGCGGCGCACGACGAGACCGGCGTCGACCAGGCCGGCGATGTGACGGCGCAGGGTCGCCGGCGCCATGCCGTGGGCCCGGAGCGCCAACTGCCGGTTCGACGGCCACACCACGAGTTTGTCGCCCGACAGCGTCGTCTCGGGGTGGAAGCTCAGCAGCGCGTCGAGCACCGCCAGCGCCCGCTCGGAGACCCCGAGCCTGGCTTTGGCGGTACAGATCGAACGGAAGACCTCCCACTTGTGGACGACCTTCTCGGGGGCTCGCGCCTCCGCCTTGGACTGCGCTGCCACATGGGCAAGCGTCAGCGATCGCCCGCCGAATGGCGTGCGGGACTGATAGGGCTGCATGGGTCTTTGCCTTCGTTCGGGCAAAGAAAACCTGCTCGCCGAAACGGCGCGAAAAACGCTTGACGGTGATTCGCGGAGGTGCGATTCTCAAGCTTGCTAGGACTTTGAGAGAGGCTTCCGCGACGGCGACGTTTCGGTGGCCTTTTTCTTTTGCCTGTTAATCTCCGTTGGAATTGAGGTGGCTTGCGCTCTCGAACTCCTGATACAGGCGTTCGAGATTCTGCTCGAGAAAATCGCCGAAGGCTCGGGCGTTGTCGGCCCGGAGCGTCAACGAGAATCCTCTCGAATCTGTGCGAATTTTCGCTTTGGGACCTCCATTCGGATGCCAGTTGCGAACAACCGGCGCCGTCGACGCGGCTTTGGTCGCGACCGGAGCCGCCGACTTCTCCAGCAGCTGAAACCGCCCGTCCCCATCCGCGGACACGTACCGGTCTTCGTTGACCAACTGCTCGGCCGCCGACCGAAACGAGAGATCATCCATCCGCGCGGCCAACTCGTGCCACCGATCTCGGCCGACACCGTGCGCGTTTCTCAATGTATCGAGGACGGTCGGGGGAATTCGCGCACTGAGGGACAACATCTTCGAAACGGTCGTCTTGTCGGCATTGAGTGCCGCCATGATCGTTTCTCTATCGAAGCCTCGCACCTCCATGCTCCGCGCAAACAACGCTCGTTCGATGAAGGACAGATCGGCCCGAGCCGCATTTTCCTGTCCTTGGGCGACGACATGATCGCGATCACTCAGCACCTTGACGACCGCGCGCACCGGGCGTCCGAGCTGAGCGGCTACGCGAAGGCGGCGGTGTCCAAAGGCGATTTGATACATCCCCGCCTTCTCGGGGTGAGGCCTGACGAGAATCGGAGAGTCTTGCCCACGCGTGCGGATTGCTTCCAACAAGGCGTAGAACTCATCGTCGTCCTGACGGACGCGATCGGAAATGAACGATGCCTCGACGATCGAAGGATCGAGTTCGACGATCACTTCCCCTTCGACGAGCCTCTTCTCAATCTCGCTGGCGGCGGCGGCCTTTGCTGCCAACGCATCGATCGTTCGCGTGACGGCTCCGAGCGCTCCCTTGTGGCGGAGGTGTCCTTCGGCAGGCGAGGGGGACTCGACACCGCTCGCTTCGTCGGTCAAAAGCGCCTTCTTCGCGTCGCCCATGACCCCCGCCAAGATATTCTTGCGTGCCAAGGCTCACCCCTCCCACGTCCACATCGAGAGTTTACCGCGGTAAACTCTCGGCCCCACCCGTCTGGATGAGACCCTTCGCGTCACGGAGTTTACTGCGGTAAACCGTGCCCGATCGCTCATCCTCGCCCCCAAGCCGCATGAATGAGATCGACGATCTCGCCGTTGACCGCCTCCATCGCCTCCATCGCTCGATCGTAGGTGCTACGGGTGAAGGAGCTCCGATCGACCTCGTAGAGTGTCTGGTTCGTCATCGCGGCGTCGGAGATCGCTACGCTGCGGACCATCGGATTGGTCAGGACGAGGTTTTTGAACAGAGATCGCATGAAGGCGACCATCTGAGTTTGAGGCCCATCCTGAGGGTCATAGCGAGTGATCAAGTAACGGAGCCAATCGAGATTCATGTTCCCGCCGGCCTCTTTCAGAGTGCTCAGCACCTCCCCCATCATCTGCAGAAACTGGCACATCGACATCACGTCGAGCATCTGCGGATGCACCGTGATGAGGACCGCGGTTGCCCCGCAAATCGCGCTCATCGTCAGGAACCCGAGCTGCGGCGGACAATCGATGACGACCACATCGTACTGATCGGCCACCGACACCAACGCATCATCCAGTCGGGCGAAAAAAATCCGGCCATATTCTTCGGACCGCCCTTGCGCGAGCACCCTGGGCGTATCGTGCTCGAACTCCATCAGCTCGAGATTTCCAGGCACGAGATCCAGGTTCGGGAAATTCGTCTTCCGAATGATCTCCTGCAGAGGCCGCCGCTCGTCGTCGTATCGAATGGCACCGAAGAGCGTTTCGTTTTCACCGACGTCGAACTCGGGTTGGACACCATGGATCGCCGACAGCGAAGCCTGCGGATCGAGATCGACTGCCAGGACACGGTGACCAGTCAGCGCCAAATGCTGAGAAAGGTGCGCCGCTGTCGTCGTCTTTCCCGACCCACCTTTGAAATTGACGACGGCAATGATCTGAAGATGCTCTCCAGCCCGCCGATGAGGCACGTAGCGCGTCCCAGTCCGTGCGTTCTGTTCGAGAAACCGGCGCATTTCTTCGATCTGCGCCGCCGTGTAGGAACGGCGCCCGGAGGGAGTGACCTGCGGCTGAGGTCCCTTGCCTTCGAGCGAGAGATTACGAAGGTAGCCGCTGGTCACGCCGAGAAACTTGGCGGCTTCGCCGAGTTGGAACTCCCGTAGGCCCTTCTGAGCCGTCGGGGGAAACATCTCGACGCGATGTCGTTTGAGCCGTTCGGACAGCTCTTCCGCTTGTTCGATGATGAGCCGATCGACGGCGTCGATTGCCATGTTTCCCACCACGCCCAGGTTCAACAAGTTTGTCAAAATGCGATTTCGACCGCCAACGGCAGATCTAATCGCACTTAGATGCCGATTCTTGACCTCTGGCAAGAAAATTAGGGTAAACAAAATCTTAACGGCCCGCGCGTACAACACCAGATGTGGATTGCCTTCCGCACGAACCGAACGGTCCGTCGAACTGTCGCACCCACCCAATTGCCCACCAAAACTGCTATCCCTTGCCCAGAGCGCTCTTTCACCCACAGATACCTTCGTCTCGAACCATCGCCGCCGCGAGCCCCCGGCCCCATGCCCGACACCCCGCACCGCATCACAGACGCCGACCGCGCCGTCGCGGCCCGCCTCCGGCACCATCGCCAAGCACGCCGGCTCACGCAGAGGGGCCTTGCGGCGCTCACGGGCGATACCGAGCGGGCCATCTCGTTTTACGAGCGCGCGACAACACGGGTCTCGGCGCGCAAACTGATCAACCTCGCCCGGGCGCTGGAGATCCCGATCGCATGGCTCTGCGCAGACGTCGACGAGGAGGCATACGTCATCCTCGACCCGGCAATCGATGACGAGGAGGCAGCCCTTCGGCGCTTCCTCGAGACCCGTGAAGGGTGGGAGCTCAACCGAGCCTTCAACCGCATCGCCAGCTCGGCCAAGCGAGCGCTGATCCTCCGACTGGTGGAAGGCCTCGCCGACGAGCAGGACGACTGAGCGATCGCCGACGGTCATGGTTTGCCTCCCTGCCGCGGAGGCCGCTCACCTCTCTGCCGCGACAGCAACTGCCGCCGCTTCGACATCTCGGATCCGGCCCCCTCGATTGCTCTCCCAGTCGCGCCCGTCACGGCTGCCGTCCGCGTCGGCAGCCAACCACCGAACCCGGACGCGACGTGAGCCGCGCCGTCACGTCGGTGGACGAGATGCGTGTCGACCCAACTCATGACGAGTTCCGGCACCTGGCCGATGAAGGCCGAACTGAAGGTGAGGAGCGTGAAGAGGAGCCCCGAGTAGACGACGAGACCGCCGAGCCCGACGATGATGGTGCCGGGGCCGTCTGGCGAGAGCGCCGCCAGCGCCCCGCGGAAGAACAGGTTGGCGATGTCGAGCCCGACGCGGAGCACGAGCAGCGAGACGAGGAGGCCGATCACGATCAGGAACGGCCGGATCAGGATGCCGAGCAGGAACATGTAGCCGGTCATGTTCCCGGCGAAGAGACCCGGCGAGCGCGTCGGCGCGAACTTGTCGAGAAGCCAGAGGGGGACGGCGACCATGGCCTCGGCGATGACCAGGAACCAGTTGAGCACGGCGAACAGAAACTGGATCACGAACAGGAAGGGGCCGACCCCCGACAGCAGGAAGCCGGGAACGATGAAGCACCACATGGCTGCCCAGGAGAGGGCGGAGAGGCCGCCGGCGACGACGCTGCCGACACCGCCCGTCACGGTTTCGACGAGCTTGCCCGCGGCACTGGCGAGACCGAACCCGGCGGCCGTCTTGGCGAAGACATGGCCCGTCGCCTGGATCTCGACGACCGGGTCCTTCCATGTGCTCGATTCCGCAGTCGCGAGCTGCCGCAGGATCGTCTGATAGGCGGAGGCGACCCAGCCGGCGACCGACCAGGACGAGGACTGATCGGCGGCGGCCGCGTCGGAGGCGACCGGCACCGGCGCGGCTTGCGCGAAGCTGTCGTAATAGGCGTCGAAGCTGCGGGCGTAGGGGTAGACGTCCTGCATCTTGTCGACGAGGGCCTGGTAGGCCGATCCCCAGCGACTGAAGAAGGAGATGCTGGTCGAGGGATCGGGCGGGTCGCGGTACTCGAAGTTGACCGCCTCCGTCATGGTCGAGAGCTTGGCGTAGGTCGCGACCATCGACCGTTGCCAGAGGATGGCGCCGAGCCAACCGTTGTCGGTGGCGTTGGAGAGATATTCCCGTTCGGCCGCCTGCACCTCGGCGGCATTGCTCTGGAGAGCCGAGGCGAGCGCCGACGAGACGGTCGCCGTGGCGCTTTCGACCGCCGTCTTGACGCTCTCGCGGATGGCGGTGCCGTCGCGCGCGGAATTGACGATGCGCTCGGCGTTGGCCGCAGCCGTGGAATCGATCGTCGACATGGCATTCTGAACGGCGGCGTTCTCGGCCTGCGACACGGCGGCGATCAGCCGATCCGACACGCCGGAGGAATCGGCATCGACCGTGGCGATGTCGAGGTTGCGGTACTGAACGACGCCGCAGGGCTCGGCGATGCCCCAATAGGACGTGGACGAGAAGCCGTAGACGGTCATGGTGTCGGTGGCGAAGACGGAATCGCCGGTGGTCGTCGTCGGGCCGGTCGCCGAGACCGTGCCGGTCACCCCGGAGAGACGATTGGCGTAGTCGTCCATCAGTTTGGCGCAGACGTAGCCGAGGGTGCGGGCGCGCAGAGCCTTGGCGATCTTGCCGCGCAGCGCATAGTCGGTGCCGTAGGTCCCGGTGGGGGCGGCGGAAGCGGACGAACCATACATACCGGCGAGCATGGTCGGAGCGACCTTGGCCCAGAGCGTGTCGCCACCACCCGATCCCCAGAGCGCCACCTGGATGACGAGGAGTTGGACGACCGAGAGGCCGCTCGAGACGGGGAGGGCGAGGATGGCACCGAGCCCGACGCGGAGAAGCGTGTAGCGGGTCTCGATCGACCGGCCGAAGATCTGGCCGTCGTTGGCGGTGTCGGCGACCATCGAATAGAGCAGGTAGCAGGCGACCAGCGTCGCGACGATCAGGCAAGCGACGTTGAAATACGCCAGCGCCGTCGTCAGCGGCCGCGTCTCACTGCAGGTCGTCGAGTTCCAGAGCGCATCGACGGTGCAGCCGAGCAGCTTCTTCAGATTGGCGAGCGCCAGATCGTCGGTGGTCGGGGTAAAGATCTGTTTCGAGGTCGTCTGAGCCGCTGCGGGGGAGGGGAGGGCGGCGAGGACGAAAAGGATGCCGAGACGGCGGAGACGGTCCATCAGAGATCGCCTCCGGCCTGAACGGCGACCATGGTCGCGAAGAGGGCGGCGAGGCGAGCCTGCTGCTCGGTCTGCGTCTGCCGCAACGTCAGGGAGATCGAACGGAGCCGAGCCAGTTCGACGAGAAGACCGTGTTCGGATTGACCGGCCAAACCCGCCGACCAGGCCTCGAAGCCGTCGCCGCCGCCATATTGCGCGATGAGCTGGTCGAGGGCGACGAAGGCGCCGACATCGGTGGTGCCGGTCTCGTGGGCGGCGGACGACGACATCGCCCGGACGGCATTGAGCGAGACGAGGGCAGGGGAGCGCAGGGCCTCGACGCGACGCGCGCGCATCAGCATGAGGTCGGCCGAGGCCTGCGGCATCGAGGCGTCCGGAAGGGGGAGGGGAAGGCCCGCGAGATGCTGGATGACGGCCTTGCGGGCGTCGTCGGAGGCGGAGGGATCGAACAGCGGCTCGGCATCGGTGAGGGAAGTCGTCGCCAACCTCGTCGCCGTCGCCGAAGCGACCGAGGTCGCCTTGCCGGGCGAGACGTCGACGTCGGTATAGAGCTTGCGGCCGGTCTCGCCGATGGTGGAGAGCGACTGGGTGACCGTCGCCGTGAGATTGACCGACGAACAGGTGTTCACGCCCTGGCCGGTCTCGAAGGAATATTGCTCCCGAGCATCGACGATCGCCTCGCGGCGCGTCTGCTCGCCGAGAGTGGTGGCGAGCGCCTCCTGCGACGACTTCACCATGGTCGCCTCGCGGCCGCCGTTGGTCGCGCCCTGGGCGGTGTTCACCTTGGCGGCCGAGAGCAGCATCTCGAGGGTAATGGCGCGCTGAGCCGACAGATCCGTCCCCATCAGGGTGACGCGCGCCTCGAGCGCGGTCTCGGCGGCCTGATGACCGGCGCGCCAGATGGCGTCGTTGACGCCACACCACCAGGCATGCGCCGGCAACGGCACGGCGATGATCGCGAAGGCGAAAGCTCCCACCTGCAGAAGACGGGGCATCGGGGGAGAGTTCGTCACTTCGGGCCTCCGGCTTCAGGCGAGGGCAGGCGAGCACCGACCTTGGCGTTGATCATTGCGAGAAGAAGGGTCGCCGCAGCCGTCTCGGTCCGGGCCCCTTTCTTCACCTGCAGGGCGAGGAGCGAGAGGTTGGCGGCTTCCATCCGGACGGCGTCCTGGAGGATGCCGCGCTGGTGATCGCCGGCGATCGAGGCGGCCCAGGTCTCGCCTCCGTCGTCGCCGACCCAATGTTTGCCGAGCGCCTTCGCCTGCTCGACGGGTCCACCGGTGGCGTTGTCGGCGGCGATGTCGGAGAGCACGACCGTGCCGACCGACTTCATCGCGTCGCGCTCGGCCTTGCCGAGACGATCGGCGTCGCCTCTCGCGGTTCCGCTCGGTCGGGTAGGGTCCTGCTTCTCCGGGGGACCGACGACGGCATTGATGAAGGCGGCGGCGGCCGCCGTGTCGCCCGTGAAGAGCGACGTCCCATCGGTGACGGTTCCCGAACGAACGGCAGCCGTCCAGGACGCGGGATCGCCGTATTTTCCGGGCTGCGAGACGACGCTCGCCGCAATCGTCTTGCGGGCGGCAGGCGCCGCGGCGATCGCCTGATAGAGGGTCACCGCCTTGGCATTCGAACCGCAGGGATCGTAGCCGACCGACTGGTAGCGGTGGGACGCCGCGGCGACGGCGAGATTGTTCGCCTGGGTGACGGCGGTCGAAGCGGTGGCACTCGCCGCCTGTTTGTGGGCGGTCGTGACCTGATCGCTCGCCGTCGCCGACTGGGCGGTGATCACCTTGAAGGCAGAGAGGAGCTGGTTGCGTTGCAGGAGTTCCTGGGCGATCAGCGCGCTCTCGGTCGTGTCGATGACGCCTTCGACCGCGGCCTGCAATTGCCCGGTGCGGACGTTGACGCGGGCTTCGACACCGGCGCAGGACTGAGCGAGGGTGGAAGTCGTACCAGCGAGTAGGGTCACGAAGGCGACGGCGGAAACGCGGCGAAGCATCAGTGGGTCTCCCTCTCGTCACCGGCGGTGCCGGCGGCGATCACCGTCATCAGGGCAGCGCGGGCACCGCTCAGAAGGGCGCCACCACGGCGGTTCTCGACGAGCCGGGTCTGGTCGACGGCGGTCGACGCCGCGGGTTCGATGGTCGGCAGCGGCGCGACCACGTCGAGGAAGTCGCCGGCGGTCGTGATCTCCTCGGCGCCGTAGTTGCGCGAATAGAGCCAGAGGCTCGCGTCGGCATCGCCGGCGCCATAGCCGCCGGTGCCCGTACAGACACCGGCCGTCCGCTCCGCCTCGGAGCAATAGAGGGTCTTCCTGAGATCGAGCGAGGCCCTGAGACGGGCGGCGCCGTCGCCACCCGATTGCAGCCAGGACCGGTCGGCGGTCCCGAAGGCCGCCATCACCGTGGCGGCGGAGGCGCCGGCATCCCGCTCATCGGTCAGCCCGAGCGACACCGTGCAGGCGGCATAGCCGGTGCCAGTCTCATAGGAATAGTCGTGCCGGGCCTTGGCGACGAGGAGCCCCTGACGGGTCGCCGCGACGGTCGAAGCCGCGGCGCTCGCACTCGATTTCACGGCCGTCGCCGTCTGATCGGCCGTGGTCGTCGCCTGCGACGCATCGACCCTCAATCCCGACAGCAGCCGGACGAGCGAGGCGTACCAGACGGCGGTGATCGGCGAGGTCTGGGCGATCGCCGGCAACGACGGACAGACGAGCATTCCGGCGAGGAGAAGGGAGGCACGTTTCATGGGGCGGAGGCCGAAGAGGGGAGGGCGGTGACGAGGACCAGTTCGGCGAGCGAAGCATCCAGCGCCGATTGGTGATCGAGGGTGCCGGCGACGAGAGACGTCGCCGACTGTTTGGCGAGGCTGATCCAGAGCGAGCGGATCGGTTGCTCGGCCGACTTGAAGGCGTAGTCCTCGGTCCCGGCGATCGTGGCATCACCGGCGACCGCGCTCTCCCGCGAACGCGTCTCGCCGGCGCTCTGCGGATTGACGGCGACGGCGGAGGAGGAATCGGCGGTGCAGGATTGGGGGAGGGTGGTGGTGTGCACGCCACCCGGCATGTCGGGGTAGGTGTGGACGATCGGAATGCGGCGCGACAGGAACGTCTCGGGATTGACGTAGTACCAATCACGCGGCGCCGCCGAGCGGATCGCCTCCGAGGTCATGGGGGCCGCATGTTTGCCGGCAAAGTCGTGCCACGTTCGGCCGGCGTAGCCGCTCGCCGCCAGTTCCGAGCCGCGCAGCATCGCATAGAGGTGCAGGTGTGGACTGCAGGACTTCATGCCGGCACAGCCCATCGTGCCGACCTGCGTTCCGGCAGCGATCTCGCGCGTCTCGCCGTTCGTCGCGTGATTGCGCATGTGGAGATAGCGGAACATCGTGTCGCCCGAGGGCGCGGTGACCTCGGCGACGAGACCCGAGGCGTCGGCGCCGCCGGTGAAGGTGCGATAACGGACGGTGCCGCCGGAGCCGGAATAGATCGGCGTGCCGGCACCCTCGCCGTTCACCATGTCGAGGCCCTGGTGATAACCGGCCGAGGCGCCGGAATGTCCGGTGCGATCGACACCGTAGGGCGAGGTCACGACCCAGCCCGAGGCGTTCATCAGGTCGACCGACAGGCAGGTGCCGGCGTTCGCCGATGATGCGACCGGAAAGAGAAGAAGTGCTCCGGCGATGGCGCGGAGCCTGATCGGCAAGACGCTCTTCATGGACAACGCCCGAAGATCGCGGCCGCGTCGTATTCGATGCGGTCGGCGGAAAGGACGCGGATGACGAAGGTCGAGGCGCCGCCGGCATCGTCGCCGTCGCCCATCTCGGCCGGTGACGGCGTCGTGCCCGTCCAGGAACACGTATGGCGACCCTCGATCCGATCGCCCTTCTTCTTCCATGCGGTGACGCGGCAGGTGTTGGTGCCCTCGGGCATGTAGGCGTCGGGGCCGAAGTCGGCGGCGTGCCAGCGCTCGACGATCCGGTCGGCGGAGATCTCGACCCTGGTGGCGATCGCGCAGGAGAACGGTCGCGCCGGAGACCGGGGATCGGGCGCGAGAACGAACGTGCCGGTGATCGGCAGGGGACCAGCGGCGAAAGCATCACCGGCCATGACGAACAGGGCGGCGGCGAGAAGGATCGACGAGCGGGACATTGGCACCTCAGTTGTTGTTGAAGATCGTCGAGTAGTTCGACGTCGTGCCGGAGCTCGTCGCCGATGACCCGGACGAGGTGTCCGTCGTGGTCGTCGTCGTGGTCGAGCTACTGCCGACGCCGAGAACCGACCCGAGCGAAGAGGACGAGGCGTTGAAGGTGTAGGTGCCGATCCCGGTGACGTTCGGCAGCATGATGGTGCTGGTGCTGCCGTTCAGGAGCTTCGAGAGGTCGGCGCTCAGCGTCGAGCGGAAGGCATAGAGTTTCGAGTTGATCTGGTTGATCACGTTCTGGAGCTGGCTGTTGAGGATCGAGCAGACCTGCTGCTTGGCCGTGTTCAGAGCCTGGGTGATGAGGTTCTGCGCCGCCGAGGTCAGAAACCCGGACAGGTCGGGAATGAGGTTCGAGAGGTCGAACTGCTGCAGGAGGTTTGTGGCGATGCAGGAGTTCGCCCCGTCGAAGAAGTCGGACGGGTTGACCTTGGCGGCGTCGATCAGGGTGATCTGCCGCTGCACGGCGGCGTCGGCCGCCGCCTTGACCGAGCAGGTCGAGGCGGCCGACGCGGGGAGCGGCGCGGCGAGCACGGCGACGACGGCGGCGATCCGCGCGAGGGCAGGGGAGGGGACAGGCATCGGCATCATCTCTCAGAAGGCGGGCCAGCGGCCACGGCGGACCCAGCGGGTGTCGAGGCTGGCGATCATCGCGAGCGGCGTCCGTCCGGCACGCCGACACCACCAGAGGAAGGCGACGTAGAGCGCGAGTGCGACGAAGGCCCAGCGCGAGAGGCCGGTGACCACGAGAAGCGGGCCGAAGGCGAGAACGCTCGCGTGGAGCCCGGCGATACGGAGGGGTTGGGCGGTCCAGCGCCACTGAAGATCGGTCACGACGGATTTCCTTTTCCGGAGGAGGGGCGGGGGGCCGCCGGCAAGGCGGCGCCGACGTCGATCTTCGGGTCGACCCAGAAGCGGCGACGCCAGACGTCGACGTGGACGTGGTTCGGATAGAGGCCGACGCCGCCGGCGCCATACATGGCGGCCGCCAGCGCGACGATCTTCGGCTCGACGCCGGAAACCCGGATGTCGCCGGCGAGCCCGTCGATGTGCGTCGACTGACGCGCCGCGCCCTCCGTTGCGCCATTGTGGGCGGGCGACCGACAGCCGCTGGTCAGCACGAGAGGGAGAAGCGCGCCGTTGGCGCGGCCGATCCCGGTCTGAATGGCGGCGAGCGCGTCGAAGAGGCGCGGCTCGATCCAGATGGCGCGACCGTCCTCGTTGTCCCGCCAGAGCCAGGAGAGTTCGAGGATGGCACCGTGATCGTAGCCGGCGCCATTGCGGAACGCCGTCACGATCTCGGTGCCGTCGTGTTCACGGACCAGCCAGAGCCGGGAGGGCATTTCCGCCGGCGCCGGCATCGCCGCGGCGACGGCGCTCGACGAGGAGCCGAGGCCGACGAACGGGAGGAGCCCCGTGAGGAGTTCACGCCGCGAGAGGGTCATTGCGGTAGCCATAGCGATAGAGGACACGGCGCGCGGTCTCGGCATCGATGGTGCCGGCGGCATGGGCGAGATGAACGGTGGAGCGCATCGACCGACCGTCGACGTCGCGATCTACGATGTCGCGGGTGACGACGGTGGCATGCTCGGGGCCGGCCTCCGAGATCTCCCGGCGCACCGGGTCGGTCACCACCTGCCATTCCCTGAGACAGGTCCGGCCACCGCCGACGCGAGGGACCAGCACCTGACTGATCAGCAGGCGCACCGTGCTCAACACGTCGTGGAAGGCCTGGAACTGCATTTCGGCGGGAAACTTCAGCGTCAGACGGCGAATGATCGAGGCGACGTCGTTGGCATGCGTCGTCGTGTAGATCGGATGGCCGGTGTTCGAGGCCTCGACCATCGCCGCGATCGTCTCCCTGTCGCGGACCTCGCCGACGACGATCAACGCCGGCTTGCGGCGCATGGCGCCGCGCACACCGTCGGCGAAGGAGCCGAGGTGGACGCCGATCTCGTGCTGGGAGATCGTGCAGGTCGCGCTCGAGATCCCCTCGAAGACGAACTCGATCGGCGCCTCGAAGGTCAGCACGTTGCCGACGATCGGCGTCGGCTCCTCGAGGACGCGGCGGATCAGGGCGGCGAAGGTGGTGGTCTTGCCCGATCCGGTCTCCCCGGCGATGACGACCGCGCCTTGCGCCGGGGTGCTCTCGGCGACGATCCCCGGCTCTATGCCGATCTCGGTGACCGTCGGCGGCATGAACGGAATGTGCCGGCAGACCAGTTGGACGCCGATGTCACCCTCGTAGTGATTGGGCGTCAGGTTGACGCGGAAGCGATGGCGCAGCGGCTCGCCGGTCGCATCGACCGCCGAGCGATCCTCGATCGGCACCGCCCGATCGGCATCGCGCCCGGAATAGAGCTTCGACATCATGCTGTCCGTGCCGGTGAGATCGACGCTGATGCGCGAGATCGTCGCCGGCTGCAGCCATTGCCGGGTGAGCGCGAGCAATCGTCCGTGGATCTGCGCCAACACCGGACGCCCGGTCTGGAAGATCACCTCCGAGGCTTCGAGCGCGACGGCGCGCACCAAGAGACGGGTCACGTCATCGCGGCCGACGATCGGGCGGTCGACGATGTCCGAGACGTCGAGAGGGCCGGTCCAGGCGGGCATCGGTCGATCCTCACCGGAACGCGGCGGGCGAGGCCGCCTTGAAGCTCGGGGTCACCTTCAACTCGACGACTCGCTCATCGACGTCGGCGCGCCGGCCGTTCTTCGAGATCCTCAGCTTGGTCCTGCCGGTGGTCACGATCGGCAGGCTCAACGCGCCACGGGCGGCGAGCTCGTGGTACCGGCGCATGCCGGCGAGGTCACGATCGAGCCGATCGAGGTTCTCGGTGAAGGTCGCCCGGGCCTCGCGGATACCGATCTCCTTGGCCGAGCCGAAGGCCTCGTCCCAGGCGGACTGCTCCGCGCCGTTGCGCGGACCGACCGCGGTCGGCGCCGGCGCCGAATAGGCGTCGACGAGGAGATAGTCGCGCCAAGTCGGCGGTCGGGTCGCGAGACGCGCCGGTCGGACGATCTCGAAACTCCCGAGCGTCAGGATCAGCCGGCGGTCGGAGGCGACCTCGGCGACGTCGTGGATCTCGGCGACGACCGGCGGCACGATCCCGTCGGTGACTTCGGACGTAAAATCGTAGCGGCGATCGAGGTCGGCGACGAGCTCGCCGTCACGCAGCGAAGCGGCGATCCGCTCCATCTCTTCCGCAAACCCGGCCCGAATGCCGGCGCCGTGCGCCGCCTTGGTGACGAGATCGAGCCGGGCCTTGTCGCCGTAGGAGGTCGGCGAATAGCGCGAGAGATCGGGATTGCGCGGATCGGTGACGACGACGGTCGGGGTCGTCCCGGACTGGCCCGCCGTACCGGCCGCCTGTGCCTGAGCCGTTCCGGCCTGTTGGGCGGCCAGCGCCTGTTGCTGGGCGAGCTGGGCCTGCTGAAGCTGGAGGAGCTGCGCCTGCTCGGCGGCGACGAGCGGTGCGATCGTCGGATTGATCTGCGCGCCGGCATAGCCGGGACCGAGATAGGCGCCCTGGTTCAGAAGATAGGCGTTCGGGTTGTAGGCGACCTGGGCGGTGGCCGTCAGCGAGGACGTCCCGAGCAGCGCGACGGCGAGGACGGCCGGGTGAAGCGATCTCATACGAATACCCTCAGTTTTCGTGCTTCTTGAGTTCCGATCGAACGAATTCGTTCGTCGATACGGAACTTTTAGAAGTCGCGCAGCCGGAAACAACAGACAGTAAAAGCAACACGGAGACGACCCGCAACGATACATTCATTCTTTCTTTTCCTTCGATTGACACGACAACTTCTCAATTCTAAGTGTTTTGTAACTTAAACATCGAGGTATCACCGGTTATGACTCTGTTTGGAAAGCTTCTCCCTCGCGTCGGTGGCGCGGAGACCCGGACGTTTCGGGCGGCGGTCGCCGACGTGCTCGGCCCGCGCCGGGCGCCTTGTCCGGACTGTGACGGGGGCACGCTCGTGCCTTCGACGACCGATCTCGGGGCGCGCATCTGCGAGGCCTGCGGTTCGTCCTTCCCGCTCGAGGTGTTGCGGCAGACGATCGTGGCCGACGACGAGACGATCGCCCGTGTCGCGGCGGCGAGCCGCCGCGAAGCGCTGATCGCCTTCCTCGCCGCCGACGGGGTCGCCGTTGGGTCGGCCATATGGGCGGTCGCAGCCGGCGGTCTGCCGACCCTCGTCGGCGGCACGACGCTGGCGCTGCTGCTCCTCGCCTTCGCGGCGACCGCGCGCTATCGCGCCTGGCAGGTCGAGCACCGGCGTCTCTTCGAGGCGCGGCCGCCGATCGGTGCTTGGCTGCGCGCCGAGACGAGAGGCGACTGACATCAGCTCCCTCCCATGATCGTGCAGACGTTGGAGAGGGTGACGTTCATGCCGGTCGTGTTGGAGACGAGCTGGGCGACGTCGTTGACGAAGAAGGCGAGGGTGCCGCCGATCACATAGAGGACGGCCGACCCGGTGCGGCCCTGCGCACCGCCGGCCGCGTCGTAGAGCTGAACCGCGGCGAAGCCCCAGGCGACGGCGCCGAGCGCCATGAAGAAGGTGGAGACCGCGTAGTAGATCTCCAGGCAGTAGTTCGACGACGATCCGCCGTAGCCGAAGAGGCCCTGTGTGGTCGATCCGCCGGCGACGAAGGTGTCGGCCGAGATCCACAGCAGCACCGGCGCGACGATCAGCGCGCCGCCGAGCGCGATCCGGGCGAAGGCACCCTCGTAGGAGACTGAGCGGTTGGCGAATTTGAACTCGCCGGAGACGATGTTGTAGAGCGCGTAGAGACCGCTCCCCGTCGCCCATAGGCCGAACACGCCGAGCCCGACGAAGACGAGCTGGACGATCCGGGGGAACACCTCGGTCAGCGAGATCAGGAAATTGCCGAGGTCGGGAACCGTCATCGGTCGCTCCCGGCCGGTGCGCTCGCTCCGAGGCGCCGCTCGAGCGCTTCGATCCGGTCCTCGAGTTCCGTCTGACGCCGGCGCAGCTGCTCGACGGCGAGTTCGAGCTCCTCACGCGCCGCATCGCCCGGCCGCGCGTAACCGGCGTCCGGCGCCTTCTGTCCGTCGACATAGCGGAACGGCGAGTTCCCGGCGCCGGCCGAAGCCGTCGCCACGACGGAGCGATCGGGCGACACCATAAAAGATAAATAAGTTGTATTGCCGTTCACGCCAGATTCCTGAGCCGGCGACGGAGACACTCCGAGGCAGGTGACAACCGAAGACAGAGAAATCGCCGCTACGACCCCGCGCACGAATCTGACGCAATCCATGCGAAGGTTCGCGCTCATGGAAGAACACATCGGGTTTCCGGACACTTTCCGGATTACATAATCTGTCATCACCGAGCCAAGATCGAAGTTCATCACGCACGTGTACCCGCTTTCTGTTCGTATTCAATTTACTTTTTGCCGATACATGACGAACCATAGCGAAGCATATTCGTTCGGTATAGGGCTTTTCGATCAAAACAAACGTCGATATGGTCCGGCCTTGCTTTGATTCGAACCGAGGCGATCACGAGAAATGTCGGACATTCTGAACAAGCACGTCGTCTGGGCCTCGGCCGCGGTTCTCCTCGGCATCACCGCGACGACCGGGTTCGTACTCGGCGGACGAACGCCCGTCCCAGTCGGTTCGGTTGCCGTCGATCCGCGTCGGCCGTCCGAATCAGAGATAAACAGATTGTCGTCGCAGGTCGAAGCTCTCGGTGCGCAGGTGGCGCAGCTCACGGCCAACCGGACGCCGATCGTGCAGCCGGCCTCCGAAGAAGAACGACTGCGGCAGGAGGTCGTGCGCCTGCAGGCTCGGCAGGCGACGGCGAAGGCGACACCGGGGGCACCGACCACGATCAACGCGACTCCGGGGGTCAATACCGCCGCCATCGACAATCCGGCGATCGGCGGCCAGGTACTCGACTCCCTCGCCCAACTCGAAGGCGCTCTCGATGCGCCGGTCGGCACCGAGGCTCGCAAGACGATCACCGTCTTCTTCGACCCGCGCTGCCCCTACTGCCATCAGGCTTTCACCGAGCTGCACGGCAAGCTGGCCGTGCGCTGGGTGCCGGTGCTGGCACTCGGCAATCCCGGCGAAGGCACGCCGCTCGCTCTTTCGGTGCTCGCCGCCGACGACCGCGTCGACGCGCTGGCCCGAGTCTTCGAAACGAAGAAGGCCGTGGTCGGTCCCGCCGCACCGGCGGAGCTCGGCGCCAAGCTCACCGAGAACCTCGAAGCCTTTTCCGCCGTCTTCGCCGCCGCCGGCCGCGGCCTGAAGCCGGGTGTTCCCACTCTCTTCGTGCCGCGTCCGGACGGGCGCGTCGTCATCATGGTCGGCTACGAGAAGGGCGACGACGCTCGGATCCGCTCGATCATCGAGGGCGCATGATGGCGAAGACCGTTTCCCTCGGGCGGTTCGGCGCGCCGTCGCCGCATCTCATGGTGCCGCCGAGCGTGCGCAGCGAAGAAATCGCCAGACTGATGCACCGCGCCTCCGTCCTCTCCGGCATCCTCGCCGCCTCGATCGGCGCCAGTGCCCTGCTCGTTCCGCTGGCGCTCGCCCGCGCCGACGTGAAGCCCTTCGTCGTCGACGGCGGCCTCTTCGGTTGTGAAGCAACGGTCCTTCGGGAGGAGCGCCCGTGAAGACCCCCGATCAGATCGCCGCGGAGACGGCCTCGGCCGTCGCCATGGCCAATCGGCTGTGGATCTGGATCGCCTTCCTGAGCCTGTTCCTGGCGCTGTCGCTCTTCTCCAACGTCACGCTGATCTACAACGCCTTCTGGCGCATGCCGATCAAGGCGTTCCTCTGGACCAGCGACGGCGCGGCGGTCTGCGAAGCGATCCCCCTCACCGAACCGTCGGTATCGCAGGCCCGTCTCAAGGATCTCGCCGCCTCGGCCGCCGTCGGCCTCAACTCCTACGACTATGCCAACTGGCGCAAATTGATCGACAATCAGTTGACGCAGTATTTCACCGCGCGCGGCCGCGAACAGTACAAGCAGGCGCTCTTCGCGTCCGGCATCATCGAGAAGGTGGTCCAGAACTACCAGACCGTCTCGGCCGTCACCTCCGACGCGGTCAACATCGCCGAGGAAGGCCGGATCCGCGGTCGCTACTACTGGAAGATCGAGGTCCCCCTCCAGGTCTTCTACAAGACCAACGCCGAGACCAAGCGCGAGAACCGTCTCCTGACGATGACGATCGTCCGCGTCGACCCGAGCCCGATCAATCCCAACGGCATCGCCATCGACGGTCTCGTCTCCACCCAGCTCCTCGTGACCCAGGGGATCTCCCCGTGACCATCCTTCGCGTATCCGCGTCCGTGATTGCCTTCGCTTGGGCCTCGACCGCCGCCGTCGCCCAGACCGCGACGCCGGAGGCGCCTCCGACCGCCGTGGTGCCGCCGCCGATCGTCGCTCCACAGCCCGTCGTCGCACCGCCGGTCGCGCAGAACGGGCGGCCACCGGTGCGCGAGTTGACCGCCGGCGAACTCGCCGAACTGCGCGACCGCATGGTGCGCCAGTCCGGGGCCCAGATCCTCTCGCCGGGCGACATCGGCGTCATCCGCGACCGGGTCGTCGCCGCCGACGGGGCCGCGCGGCTCGGCACCGGCACGCCGCCGCAACCCCGCGCCCGCGTCCTCACCATCACGCCGGCCGCCGCGACCGCCGCACCCGATCAGTTGAACCTCGCCTTCGGCGTCGTGACGCCGGTCACCTTCACCGACGCGGCGAACCGGCCCTGGCCGGTCGCCTCGGTCGCCTACGATCCGCGGATGTTTGCTCAGGACGGGGCCGGATGCGGCGGCGGCAACGGTAGCGGCGGCGGAGCGGGTGGCCTCACCGACCGCCCCTCGACCGTCAACCTGATGCCCTGTCGCGTCGACACTTGGGGCAACGTCTCGATCCAGCTCGAAGGCTACCCTTGGCCGATCGTGCTGATGGTGCGCTCGGGCGCCCGCGAGCCGATCGTCGACGTGCCCGTCACCGTGCGCATCACCAAGTCCGGCGCCTCGCCGCTCGCAGCCTCCGGCGTCTCAGGCCTCCCGGCGCCGACGACGACCGCGACCATCCCGAAGATGCCCCTGGCCGGTGTCCCGAAATCGCCCGCCGGCATCGACGGTTCCCTGATCGCCTTCGCAGCCGGAACGCCGCCTGCCGGGGCCTACCGCATTCGCGTCGCCGGCGACGGCGATGTGCAGGCCTGGCTCTTCCGGGATCGGCTCTACCTGCGCGGTCGCATCACGCTGATCAACCCGGTCCACGAGGCGACCGCCGATCGCGACGACGTCCACGTCTGGCGCCTCACCCCGACCGCGCGCGTTCTCGTCGCCCGCGAGGACGGGACCGAAGTCGCCCTGACGCTCGCCTACTGATCCGAGGACGTTCCATGAACAAATATCTCGTCATCGGCGGCCTCGTCGGCACCCTCTCGGTCGGGACCGCCGGCATTTTGCTCATCCCGAAGAAAAGCACCGATCTCGGCGGCACCTCCGCTTCCGAGCTGAGGGGGACACCCCCCAATCCGCAGAACGAGCCGATGAAGGCGGTCGGGCCCAAGGAGGCCGACCGGCGCGCCGCCGTCAACGGTGAGCAGGCTCGGGCCGCAGCCGACAAGGGCCAGTCCTATGTTTCGAAACCGGTGATCTCGCGGTCGTCGAATGCCGAGCTCGGCGAGATGCCGGAACGTCCGGTCGCTCCCGCCCCGGCGCCCGCGCCCCCGCCTCAGCCGCAGATCGTCTACGTCCAGGTGCCGGTCCAACCCGAACCGAAGGCCGACCAGTCGCAGGTCGCCGCGATCAACAGCCAGATCCAGGCGCTACTGACGCCGCCGACCGGACAGTTCACCGTGCGTACCTACCAGAAGGGCGAACGGCCGAAGCCGACGGCCGCGGTTCAGCCGGTGCGTGTCCGCATGGTCGCCCGCGCCGGCGACGTCGCCACCGCGACCCTCGATCGAGGCTTCAATTCGGACGATCCGGCGGCGCCGATCTTCGCCACCATTCAGGACATCGACGAATACGGTCGGCCCGGGCCGCTCCACGACGTCCGCATGATGGGCAAGATCACCTACACCAGCGAACAGGGCGCGATCGAGTTCGATCAGGCAGTGCTGCAGGACGGCCGAACGCTGAAGTTGAAGGCGGTCGCCATCACTTCCGGGACGGGGCGCACCGGCATCGCCACCGACGTCGACCACCACTATCTCGAACGCTATGGCAGCCTCGCCTTCGGCGGCCTCGTCCAGGGTGTCGGGCAGGTCGGGCAGATGCTGGTGGCGCAGAACTCGACCACCACCTCGACCGCGTCGTCGACCACCACCTCCGGCAACTCGGTCAACTGGGGTCAGGCGGCGATGGGCGCGACCCTGCCGCTCGGCCAGGCGCTGACGGCGGCGGCGAGCCAGAACTTCAGCCGCAAGAACACGATGTCGGCGGACGGCCGGACGATGATCGGCGTCCTCTTCCTCGAACCCGTCACCGTCCAATGAGCACGATCCAGTCGGTCCTCGACGGGATCATCGGCTACGGCGAAGGCGCGGCCGCGGTCGTCGCCGGCGGGCTCGGCGTCGTCGGCATCGCGCTCGCGGGACATGCCGGCATCGCCCTCTATCGGGCGATCGACGAAGGCCGGCCGGTCCTCGGCCACCTCGTCGGCCTTCTCGTCGGCGCGACCATGACCATCGTCGCGATCGTCGCCGGCTGGATCAGCCTCCAGATCGTGGAGTGAGCATGCACACCGCCGACCGCTTCTGCGATCTCGCCGGCTTCCACCCCGACCGGCTCGAACCCGTCGTCTATGCCCACGACGGCTCCTGCTGCACCCTGATCGAGGTCGACGGCACCCGCACCATCGTCTCCGACGAGGAGTTCGAGGAAGCCGCGATCCTGCGCATCGCCGGCTCGCTCGCGCAGATCCTGAAGCGGCCCGGGCACAATCTCTCGATCTCCTTCGAGAGCTCGCTCAACACCCACGCCGACATCGAGACCCTCGCCACCGCCCAACTCCGGTCGGCCGAACAGAAGGGGCTCTCGCTCGAGGCGATCGTCGAAGAGGGGCGCGTCGTCCTCGAACGCCGTGCCCGGCGTGAACGCATCCTCGTCGCGGTATGGACCCGACCGGACGCCGCGATCTCCGAGGAACTCGCCGAGGAGATCAGAGAGACCCGCACGCTCTGGCGATCGTTGCCGCCGGCGAGTGAAGCCCAGAACCCGTTCCTGAAGCTCGATGCCCTCGAAGGCCCCCACGCCGCCTTCGTGAAGAGGGTGGTCGAAGCGTTGACCGATGCGCGTCTTCAGGTCCGCGTCCTCGGTCCCGAAGACGACGGATCCCGACGCGATCTCAACGAGGTCCGTCGGGCGATCCTCTTCCACGAGACCCCGACGGTCTGGCGACCCTTCGGCCCGGGCACCCGCGCCCATCCGGCGGCGAAGGAGCGGATCGACGACGACGTCGGCGCCTTCTTCGCCCCGACGGTCGCTCGCCAGATCATGACTGCCAACGCCGAAGCGTCTTCGGACCTGCGCACGATCGCCGTCGGCGGCCGCCGCTACGCGCTCGCCGTCATGCGCATGTTCCCGGCGACGATCCTCGCTTTCGACCGACTGCTCGAAGCCCTTCTCCAGCGCTCGTCGCGATCCGCCGACCTGCCGTTCCGTGTCTGCCTCCACATCGAGGCACCGAACGACGGCGGCATGGCGATGAAGCTGCGCAAGGTCGCGGCCGGTCTCATCGCCTGGGCGAGCCCCTCGAACCGCAACCTCTTCGAATCCCTGCGCACCCTCGAGGAGATCATCGGTCGCGACAGCGAAGCGATCGTCAAATGCCGCCTCACCGCCTGCACCTGGGTGGAGCCCGGCGAGGAGCCGGGACGGCTCGATCAGCGCCGCTCCACCTTGAAGAATGCGTTGATGACCTGGGGCGACGCGCTGATCGCCGACGCGCCGCACAATCCTCTGCGCGCCCTGTGCGAGACGATCGCCGGCATGAACTACCGGGCGAGCGTCGCCCCGGCCTCGCTCGCGCCCCTCGGCGATCTCGCCGTCATGTTCCCGTTCCACCGCACCGCGGAGATCTTCCGGCAGGGGCAGACCATGCTCCTCAACCCCGACGGGCGGATGATGCCCTACGAAGCGCTGAGCCCGGAGCAGCTCTTCTGGCTGACGCTGATCTTCGCCACACCGGGTTCCGGCAAGTCGGTTCTGATGAACCGCCTCAACGTCGAGTTCGCTGCCTTCCAGCCGAGCCGCGTCCTCCCCTTCCTCGGCGTGATCGACGTCGGCGTCTCCTCCTCCGGCCTCATCGAACTCATCCGCAACGCCCTGCCGCCGGAGCGTCGCCACGAGGCCTATTACGTTCGCCTCCTCAACGACCATGCCCACGCGATCAATCCGCTCGGCCTCGGGCTCGGCCGGCGGCGGCCGTTGCCGCGCGAGCGGGTGTTCGTCGAGAACTTCCTCGCCACGCTCCTCGATCTGAAACAGGACGGGTCGGAGCAGCTGATCTCTCGCCTCGTCACCCGGCTCTTTCAGCTGAAGTCCGATCTCGAGTTCGGATCCTCGCCGGCGATCTACCAGCCCGGCATCGACGCCGAGGTCGATCGCGCCATCCGAGACGCCGCCATCGTCGTCGGCGAGCGCACCCGCTGGTGGCGGATCGTCGACGAGTTCGTCGCGCTCGGCCGCATCCTGCCGGCGATGCGGGCCCAACGTTACGCCGAGCCGATCCTCGAGGATCTCGCCCGCGTCCTCGGCGAGCGGATCATGACCGAGGACTTCGGCGAAACCCTCGTGAAGTCGGCGCAGCGCGCGCTCGAATCCGCCATCGAACGCTTCCCCGTCTTCGCCCGGCCGACCCGCCTCGATCTCGGCGAGGCGCGCGTCATCGCCATCGATCTCAACGACGTCGCGCTGCGCCACAAGGCGCCCGACGCCGAGCGCAACAACGCGCTGATGTTCATGATCAGCCGTCACGCCTTCCTGTCGAAGATCTCCGGCCATGCCGAGGAGATCGGCTCGATGGATCTGCCGACCGAACCCGATGTCCGCGCCAAATACGTCGCCTTCTGGGAGAACCGCTACGCCGAGATCGCCGAGACGCCGAAGCGCCTCTGCATGGACGAGTACCATCTGACCGGTGGCGTCGCGACCATCGCCAAACAGGTGCTCTCCGACGTGCGCGAGGGCCGCAAATGGGGGCTCGAGGTGATCCTCGCCTCGCAGCTGCTCGCCGACTTCGAAGTCCTCGCCGACATGGCCTCGACGGTGATGATCCTCAACGCCGACAGCAACGAGCTGCGCGAGGCCGCTAGGAAAACCTTCGGCTTCTCCGATGCGGTGAAGCGAGCGCTCGAGCGGCAGGTTCACGGCCCCCGAGGGTCACGCGGCGCCAACTTCCTCGCCCGTTTCAAGCTGCGCGACGAGGAGCGCTGGGTCGTCCTCAACAACTCGCTCGGACCGCGCATGCTCTGGGCCCTCACCACCCGCGCGGAGGATCGGCAGGTGCGTGACGAGCTCTACCGCCGGATGGACGTCAACGAGGCACTCCGCGTCCTCGCCACCCGCTTTCCCGATGGCACCGCCCACGACACCTGGAAGAAGGTTGCCGGCCGCCACCACGACGCCGACGACCGGATCGCCGCGATGCTCGCCGATGAGATCATCGCTCAGATCATGCGCGGCGAGATCCGCACCTGACCCTCTCCTCCCGATCCCTCGACCAGCCCTCGAAAGGAACCCTCATGCGCATCCGCGACCTCGTCCCGATGGCGACGATCTATCTCCTCTCCATCCTTCCGGCCGGCGCCGTCGACCCTTCCGCTCCCCTCGACGTCCTGAACCAGGCCCGCACCAAGGCTTCGTCGAGCTCGCTCAACACCACCTCGCTCACGAGCTCCTTCTCCAACATCGGCCTCTTCATCATGGGCGCCTTCGGGCTTGCCGGCATCGGGCTCGCCGGGATCTCCGGCGTGAAGCTCTACCACGCCTCCCAGAACCCCGATGGATCGCGCGAGCACGTCGGCCGCTCGATCGCCGGCATCGTCATCGGCGCCGGCGTCACCATCATCGGCGTCATCATCGGCGTGATCACCAACTACATGACCGGCTCCTGAGTCCACGGGTGGGGCCGGCGCGCCGGCCCTCCCTCCGGAAGAAAGATCGCTACCTCCCTGCAGAGATCCTTGGAGTTTGACGAACATGCTCGTCGGCTACATCCGCGCGTCGTTCGACGACGGTCGCGAGACGACGGTCCTCCAACGCGACGCGTTGATGGCGGCCGGAGTCGATCCGAAGCACGTGTTCGAGGAGCCCTCGTCCCCGCCATCCGACGGCCGCGTCGCGCTCGAGAAATGCCTCGCGGTCCTCGAGCCGGGAGACAGCCTCGTCGTCTGGCGGCTGGACCGGCTCGGCCGCTCGATGCCGGATCTCCTCCGGACGATCGAAGATCTGCGGCGGCGAGAGGTCGGGTTCCGCTCCCTGGTCGAGAAGATCGACGCCGGTGCTGCACACGGCGACGCGTTGTTCGACGTGGTCGGCGCGCTATCGCGATGCGAGCGCACCATCAGCCGCGAACGCATCCTCACCGCCGTCGCTGCGATCGGACGGAAAGACCGAAGGGGAGGGCGCCCCAATGCCATCGATCCGCGCACGATGGAGGCCGTGCTCGATGCCCTCGACAAGGGTGTCGGCAAGACGGAAGTCTGCCGCAGCTTCGGGATCGCTCGATCGACGCTCTACGAGACCCTCGGGCGGATAGGCTGGGCGCAATCGAAGCATAGACAGCCGCTCGACCGAGAGCTCTGATCGCATTCAGGTAGTTCATCGATCACGCTCGCTTCTCACCCTCCACTACTTCAGCAGAGAACGACCTGTTCACGCGACCGGCTCGCGATATCGAAGTGCTTCAATCAGAAGCGCAAAGGCGGATGAGGACTGCCGGCGGGTCGGATAGTATAGGTGGTATCCTTCCCAGTGAGGGCACCAGTCTTCGAGAACACGAAGCAGGCGGCCTGTGCTCAGGTGTGGAGCCGCCATGGCCTCGGGAACGAAGGCGAGCCCAAAGCCGGCGAGTGCGGCAGTCATCACCTGGAAGATCCCGTTGAAGGTGAGCTGGCCGTCGACACGGACACGCAGCTCTTGCCCGCCCTTCTCGAATTCCCAGGCGTATGTGTTGCCGTAGGTCGGTAGCCGGAGGTTGATGCAGCGGTGATCGGTCAGGTCCTGCGGAACAGCTGGAGAGGCGTTCGCCGCAAAATACTCCGGTGCACCGACGACGGCGAACCGCGCCGCCGGACTGATCGGTACCGCAATCATGTCCTTCGCCACGACGCCGCCCAGACGGATGCCGGCATCGTAGCCGGAGGCGGCAATATCGGTCATGCCGTAATCGATCGTGATCTCGATCTTGATGTCGGGATATGTCTTCAGGAACGGTTCGAGCTTCGGCCAGAGAAAATAGTCGACCGTGAAATCGATCGCCGAAATACGAAAGGTCCCAGCGGGTTTCTCCCGAAGTTCGCGCAGTGACGCGAGTTCCGCTCGGATCTCCTCGACACGAGGCCCCGCCATCGCGAGAAGACGTTCACCCGCTTCCGTCGGTGAGACATTGCGCGTCGTTCGTATCAACAGGCGAACGCCCAGCCGTTCCTCGAAATTGCGGATGGTCTGGCTGAGGGTCGGTTGTGCCACGCCGAGCTTGGCGGCGGCGCGTGTGAAACTCCGTTCCCGAGCCACGGCAAGAAAGGCAACCAGATCGTCGAGGGTTTCGTGTGGCATTCATTGGCCCTGCCTATGAGCACAATTCGATTATAGCATCTAATCGGATGACACGGACGGGGCTACAACCTTCTTCGAAATTCACGTCCGGCGGCTCAGTCGAGATCGCCACGGGAGAAGGTATCCATGAACATCACGCGTTCCGGCGCCACGCCGTCCGTCAAAGGTCCCGAAGACTGGTTCAGCGGCACGGTTCGTATCGACCCCTTGTTCGGTCCCGCGGACCCGGCCCGGGCGACGGGCGGGGCCGTCACTTTCGAACCGGGTGCTCGCACCGCTTGGCATACCCACCCGCTCGGCCAGACGCTCATCGTTACGTCCGGTTGCGGCTGGGTGCAGCGCGACGGCGGACCGATCGACGAAATCCATCCGGGCGACGTCGTCCGGTTCGAACCCGGCGAGCGGCATTGGCACGGCGCTGCGCCGACGACTGCCATGACACACATCGCGATTCAGGAGCAGCTCGACGGCAAGGCGGTCGATTGGCTCGAAAAGGTATCCGACGAACAGTACCAACGTTGAAACGAAGAGGTACTCATGGATCGCCGTTTCTTCGTCGCTGGATCCGCCGCACTGGCGGTCGGCGCTCTCACAGCAGGGGACGACGCGATGGCAACTGCACCGTCGAACGCGCGCAAGAACTTTGGTGACATCGCCCCGGCGTTGGCCGACTACACCGACAAGGTGCTGTTCGGCGACCTCTGGGAGCGACCGAACTTGAGCCCGCGAGATCGGAGCCTCGTCACGGTCACCGCGCTCATCGCGCTCTACCGGCACAACGAATTGCCGTTCCATTTGAAGCGTGCGCTCGAAAACGGCGTGACCAAGGACGAGATCGTCGAGACCATCACGCATCTCGCCTTCTACGGCGGTTGGCCGGTCGCCAACACGGCCTTGCCGATCGCACGCAAGGCCTTCGAAGAAGCGGCGAAATGAACGATCGAGCAGAGGAGTGAATCCGATGAAAGCCACCATGCTCCACGGGGCTCGTGACATCCGCTTCGAGGCGGTTGCCGTACCCTCCATCGAAAAGCCGACCGATGCCGTCATCCGCATCGCGGCCACCTGTGTCTGCGGCTCCGACCTCTGGCCCTATCGCGGCATCCAGCCCCTCGCCCAGCCGACGCGGATGGGCCACGAGTACTGCGGCGAGGTCGTCGAGGTCGGCAGTGCAGTGACGACGGTGAAGCCGGGTCAGTTCGTCATCGGCTCGTTCTTCGCCTCCGACGGCACCTGCCCGAACTGCCTGGCGGGCTATCAATCCTCTTGCGTTCATCGCGAGCTGGTCGGCAATGCCCAGGCCGGCATGCTGCGCGTGCCGCTCGCCGACGGTACGCTGGTGGCGACGCCCGAGATGCCGCCGGCTTCGATGATCCCCGATCTCCTGACGCTCTCCGATGTGATGGGCACGGGCTGGTTTGCCGCGGAGGCGGCGGAAGTGGCGCCGGCCAAGACGGTGGTGGTGGTCGGCGACGGCGCCGTCGGCCTGCTCGCCGTATTGTCGGCGAAGCTGAAGGGGGCGGAACGGATCATCGCAATGAGCGGGCACCCCACGCGGCAGACGCTGGCTCGCGAGTTCGGCGCCACCGACATCGTCGCCGAGCGCGGAGAGGCCGGCATCGCCCGGGTGATGGAGCTGACCGACGGCGTCGGCGCCGACTGCGTTCTGGAATGCGTCGGCACGCAGGGGTCGTTCACGCAAGCCATCGGTTGCACTCGCAAGGGCGGTCACATGAGTTTCGTCGGTGTGCCGCACGGGGTGAGCCTCGACGGCGCGGCGTTGTTCTTCGCTCATATTCATCTGCACGGCGGTCCGGCGCCGGTCCGCCGCTTCCTTCCCGATCTGATCGACCTCGTATGGACCGGCAAGATCCACCCGGGAAAAGTGTTCGATCTGGAACTGCCGCTGGAGCAGGTGGCCGAGGCCTACCGCGCCATGGACGAGCGCCGGGCGATCAAAGCCCTGCTGAGACCGTGAGGAAGCGGCGATGCCGCACGTCGTCATCAAACTCTGGCCCGGCAGATCGGAGCAGCAAAAACAGAAGCTCGCCGATGCGATCGCCGAAGCCGTCATGTCGATCCTGAACTACGGCGAGGCCTCGGTGTCGGTCGCCATGGAAGAGGTCACGCCCAGAGACTGGGCCGAGAAGGTCTTCAAACCCGACATCACCGGAAAGCCGGAACAGCTCTACAAGAAGCCGGGCTACACGCTCGCCGATCTCTAGGTCACCGAGGATCCCCATGAACAGGTCCCTTTCATTGCGCGCAGCGATCGCTGCGGGCCTCGCCTTCGCTTGCGTCGTCGCGGTTCATGCGGAAGACACTCCGGTACGGTTCCCGTCGGGCTACGCGAAGGGCGTGCATTACGCGACGATCAATCGCGGCGACACTCGTGAAGAACTGTTTACCAGTCGGGAGGCCGTCGATGCGTTGAAGGCGGGCAAACCGCTGCCGAGCGGCACCGTCATCACGATGGAAGACTATCGCTCCGACGTCCTCTTCCGTTACGTCGTTCTCGAAAAGCGCATCGGTTGGAGCACCCTACATCCACCGGGACTCCGTACCGGTGATTGGGAGTTCCAGTGGTTCAATCCGGATCGCACGGTCAAGACCAGCGAAAACCTCGATCGCTGCCGTTCCTGTCACGTGTCGCAGGCCTCGCAGGACTACCTCTTCACGTCGGACCGAATTCGGAGCGTGCCCTGACATGCCCCGAGCCTCGGACGCCGCAACGCCGCAAAAGACCGTCGTCGCCGAACTGACGCCGATCTTCGCCGTCGTCCTGATCGCGTTCCTCGCGATCGGGCTCGGCCTTCCGGTGCTGCCGCTTCACGTCCACCACACCCTCGGCTTCGGCCCCGCCATCGTCGGCCTCGTCACGGGCAGCCAGTTCGCTGCTTCTCTATTCTCGCGCGTCTGGTCCGGCCGGACCTGTGACGTCCGTGGGGCGAAAACCGCAGTCTCGATCGGTTTGGCAGCAGCAGCGGCCGCTGGATTGATCTACCTCGCGTCGCTCCAGTTCGCCGCGAACTCGACCACCTCGGTCATCGTCCTCCTGGTTGGCCGAGCCGTACTCGGCGGCGCCGAGAGCTTCGTCATCACCGGAGCAACGGTCTGGGGGCTTGCCCGCGTCGGTGCCACCAACGCCGGCCAAGTCATCGCATGGATGGGCACGGCGATGTTCGCCGCTTTCGCGGCCAGCGCACCAATCGGTGTGGCGATCTACGATCGCACCGGCTTCACAGGCGTCGCGGCAGTCACCATGCTCGCATCGCTCGCGACGTTGTTGCTCGTGGCGCCGTTGCGCGATCAACAGAAGCCGGATCGCCGGGAACCTCACGGCATGGCGGCAGTTCTGAAGACGATCTGGTTGCCCGGCCTCGGGGCCGCGCTCGCCAGCGTCGGCTTCGGCGTCATCCTGTCCTTCGCTTCGCTTCTGTTTGCCGAGCGTGGTTGGATGCCGGTTTGGCTGGCATTCACCGCCTATGCGGTCGCGCTCATCCTCGCGCGCCTGCTGGTCGGTCACCTTCCCGACAAGCTCGGCGGAGCCAGGGTCGCACTCGTTTGCGTCGTGCTGGAAGCGGCTGGTCTCGCGCTCATGGGGCTGGCGTCCTCCATCGTTCCGGCCGCGATCGGGGCCGCATTGACCGGCCTCGGTTATGCGCTCGTATTCCCGGGGCTCGGCGTCGAGGCGGTGCGGCGCACCCCTCCCGAAAGTCGAGGCATCACCATGGGCGCCTATACCGCCTGTCTCGACCTTGCGCTGGGGATGACGGGTCCGGTGCTGGGCATCGTCGCTGGTGGCGTCGGGCTCGGGTCCACCTTCCTGGTCGGAGCGGCCTGTGTCCTTTCGGCGTCGTTGGTGGCACTGCAATTGCTGCGTCAACCAACGCTTCGATGACCCTGTGACACTGAAAATATTCGGTCTCTTCAGCGAGGGCGTCAGCAAGTCGAGAATCTGCCACCGCCCGAAATCGCCCGATCGACGCTCTACGAGACGCTCGGGCGGATCAGCTGGGCGGGCTCAAGGGAAAGACGGGGCCGCTTGATAGAGAATTCTGGCAGAAGTTCGTGAGCTTTGCTCCCATCGACCCAGCGTTCAGCCGGCGACGACGCGCCGAAGAAAGGTGATGACGACATTCTGAGCCGTGTCCGGCAGTTCTTCGAAACCGCTCTGGATCATCAGCTTGCTCATGATGCTCGTCGCTGATGACGACGAGAAGCGCTCGGCGGCCGAAAGAGCGACACGACACGCGTCAACGTGCGCCCGCAAACCCGCTTCGAGTTCATCTGAACCTCGCCGCAAGAGGACGGCGGCAATATCGAACATGTCGCGTGGTTGCAGGTGAGAACCGCGATAGACGAGCTTCTTCGTGATGATCTCCAGCGGGGTCTCGACCCGCACCATCCGTCCGCGCACCTCCGTCTCGACCGTCGGGTTCTCCGATAGGGAGCCGGTGCAAATAAAGTCGATTTCTCCGATCCCATCGAAGGACAGCTTGAGAGATCGCGTCCCGTCGCTGTCATAGGACGACGGCGCCACATCCATCCGATAACCCTGAGTGTTGGGGTTCAGGTAGGGCAGAATCTGCGGGTCGTCGACGAAGAGATCTATGTCGTGGCTCTGTCGGTGCCCGATCTGCAGCATCAGAGCCGTACCGCCGCCGAAAGTCCACGCGCCGACAATATCGCCCTCGCCATTGGCCTGATCGATGATCAGCATCGCTTGGTCGAACAGTTCACCCCATCGACTGGGGTTCGGCGTGTTCACGAGCGAACAGCCAGAGGCAGCTCATAACCGGCCGCGTCGGAGAAGAGGGCCGCAACTACGGCCGCATCGGCCTTGCTCACACCCATTTCTTCGATGAATGCGGCCTGGAGCCTGGGGCTCACCTCGGAAAAGAAAGCAAAAGTCGGTGCGTCGAAGACCGCAGCGCTCGCCGGATCCTGAAGCCTGTCGGCGAGTTCACGCGCCGACACCTTCACGCCATAAGGCGCGGTCACGGTCGTCAGCACCATGGAAGCCACCGGGGACATCGTCGTCACGCTCTCCGCATGCTCTGCTCGGCCACGAGCCGATTTCTTCCGCATAATATAGACCGAAGACCTTGCTGGAACAAGAATACGGCGGCCTTCCTCCCTCGACGCCCTCGCTCACATCGACAACCCGGACTCCTCCGCCTTTTCCTCCTCGAGGAAGCGTTCGATCACCCGCCGGCTCTCGACCTCACGCCCCTGCACCTCGATCGGTCCGGCTAGATCGCGGAGGGCGTCAAGGTCGGTGCTTTCCGGCACCACGCGTCGGATCCGCTCGATGTCGCCCGACCACAGTTCGCGCCGTTCCTCCGGCGTGAACCGACGCTCGACCGCGGCCCGGATTGTCGTGATCTCGTCGGCGAGCTTGCCCTCCATCGGCTTCTTCTCGGCGAGTGCCACCCGAAGCTCTGGAGATGGCATGGGCACGACGCGCGCACCCCGTACGTTGGCGCCTCGGACCTGCTCGCGGTATTCGCTCTCGATGAAGTTGCGCACCTCGACGAACAGCGCACCGATCTTCGCGAGCCGCGACACGGCGAGCTGTGCGGCCTTTCGTGGTTCGTCGATCTTGCCGAACCAGCCGGCGGCACCCTTCAGCCCGCCTGCGAGTTCCGGCGCCGCCGCAGTCCTGTCGAGTTCCGGCTGAACATCATCGAAGCGCCGGCGCGCGACGAGATCGTCGATCCTCGCCTGCAGCGCCTGCGGATCGCGATAGGCGAGCACCAGATCCCGAGCGACGTGGCTTCGCACACGATCGATCGCCGCCGTCCAGGCTAAGGGGACTTCGGCCCGATCGAACCTGCCGAACATGTCGTCCATGGTTGCCTCCTTCGCCGGCGCCGCCGGCACGAGTTCCCCGACCGGGGCTGCTTCGTCCAATGCCTTCGGAACCCCCTTGGAGACGACGATCTCGCTGACGATCCCGAGACGCGCGGCGATCCCGCGCCGATCGGCGAAGTCCCGACCGTAGTCGAGCGTGTTCTCCTTGGCGCCGGACCGCGACAGCCGATCGACAAGACGGTCGAGCAAAAGCTCCTCGGCGCGGTGAACCTTCCAGCCGTTGCGTTCGACCATCGCCCCATTGGGCAGCGCGACCGGCACCTTGCCGAGATGTTCGAGCCGGATGCGTTCGCCGATGTTGGGTTTCGCGGCTTCGATCGCTCGGCCGAGGTCGACGCCCCAAGTCGTGTGTCGCTCGCCCCTCGCGTTCTCCAGCGTCACGAACCAGCTGTCACGGTTCGCCGGATTGTTCTCGTAAGGCGCCCGTCCGTGTGCGACGAGAACGCCGGCTCGCCGATCGGCGAACTCCTCCGCGCCGGCGTAGAGCCGCACGTCGGATCGATGCCTGGTCATCGCCACATAGGTCAGATGCCGGTCCATCGTATCGGAGGCCAGGACGAAGGCCCGGTCGACCGTCGCCCCCTGCAGCTTGTGGACCGTGGTGGCGTAGCCGTGATCGATGGCTCGATAGGTCTCGATCGGCACGACGACGGTATCGTCCCCGCGACCGTCGAGGGCGACGACCAACCGATCGGGATGGACCTCGGCGACGCTGCCGAGCATGCCGTTCTTCACCCCGAGATCGGCGTCGTTTTCGAGGAAGACGACGCGATCGGACGGCGCGAAGGCACGGAGACCATCGTTCGTCTCGAAGGCCCGCTCTCCCGCTTCGATCCCGCGGGCGAGTTCTCCACGTTCTTGGAGCGCGGCGCGGATCTCGTCGTTGATCGCCCGGGCGTCGACACGGCGATGCGCCATCGCCACACGGCTCGCGTCAGGATGGACCTCTCGATCGGCGAGATAGTCGGCGACGAGCGTGCTCCGGGCGCTCTCGCGCGTGTCGTCGAACCGCACCGCACCTCGTTCTGCATAGGCACGAAGACCCTCCGCCGTGCGATGGGTGGCGAAGGCGACCGACGCCTCCCTCTGCCAGTCTTCCCGCTGTCTGCGAATCTCCTGAAGCTCGATGTGCCCGACCTGCTCGGCGATGGCGCGGAACGGCGCGCCGGCGGCGATCGCCTGAAGCTGCTCGTGATCACCGACCAGCACCAGCTTCGCACCGCGCCGTTCGACCTCTTCGACGAAGCCGGCGAGCTGGCGCGAACCGATCATGCCGGCCTCGTCGACGACGAGAACGTCACCCTTCTCCAGAAGATCGATCTCCTGCGCCCAACGCCGCTCCCAGGAGGCCAGCGTCCGGCTGCGGATGCCGGCGGATTCCTCGAGCCCTTCGGCGGCCTTGCCGGCGAGCGCAGCGCCGAAGACACGACGGCCTTCCGCCTCCCATGCTTCGTGCGCCGCCGCGAGCATGGTCGACTTGCCGGCACCGGCGAACCCGACGACCGCCGCGATGCGCCGTGGCCCGGTGACGTGCTCGATCGCCTGTCGTTGCTCGGCCGACAATCCGGCCCGCGCGACACGACGGTCGCGCTCAGCGATCGTCATCTCGCCGCGCGTGACCTTGCCGGAGCAATCCGACGCGACCGCCTTGCGGATCGCGTGGTCCTGATGCTCGATCGCCCGTGCCACTCGCCGCGTGGCGACGCGATGCGATGCGTCCGCCGACAGCCGCTCGGCCGCATCGGCGAGCCGCCCTTCGAGGTCGACCATCTCACGCGTCGAATACCGCGCCGGCTCGATCTTGACCTCCTCGGTCTTTCTCTCTGCCTGCAGTTCGACCAAGAGCGGCGACGCCATCACGGCAGCCAAGGCGTTCTGGAACACCTGTACGTCGTCGACGTAACGGTGAAGGACGCGGGCGACGTCGCGCCGATCGAACACGCTCTTCTCGTTGGTGAGAAGCGCGAGAACCTCGTCCGGCTTCCGCCGGATCAGCTCGGCGTTGCGCCGAAACGCCTCCGCGTCGAGCCGCGCCCGCGAAACCTCCCGACCGACCCTGGCAAGCTGGGTCGCGTGGACACCGACATGCCGTGTCGGCTCTATCCCGAGCCCCAGCGTTTCGTGCGAGCGATGGTCGATCCGCACGTCGAGGCCGGCGGCCGCGAGCTTCGCGTTCGCCAGGGTCTCCCAGCTCTGCCGTAGCTCCTTCACCTGCATCTGCGTCGTCGCGCGCCCCTGCGACAGCAGCCATTTGTTCTGTCGCTCGAGATCGGTCTTCGCGCCGAGCCCTTCCGCCGAGACGACCCGCGTCGTCATCAGCAGGTGGGCGTGGTGGTTGCGCTCGTCCATCTCGTCATGGGGAACATGGATCGCCACGTCGACGGCGACGCCATGCCGATCGGCGATGTGCTGCGCGAACTCCTGCGCGAGCTCTTTGCGCGCATCGGCCGACAGCTCGTGCGGCAGCGACACCTCCACCTCACGGGCGACCCGCGCATCCCTGCGCGTCTCCTTTCGCTCGGCCTCGTTCCACAGGAGCGACCGGTCGCGCGCCCAGGCTGCCTCTGTTCCCTTCGGCAGCACGATCTCGACGTGGGAGACACCGCGCTTGCCCGTGTAGTCGTGAACGACACCGTCCCGCTCGTTGACGAGGCGCGTCGCCGTACGATAGGCGGCGGCGGCCACGGCGCTCCGCCCGGAGCCCCGAGAGATCGGCTTCATCGAGGCGTGAAAAATCGCCAAAGACAGTCTCCATTTCCAGAATAGAGCTATCCACGATCCGTGTTGCCGGCAACACGTAAGTGCGCCCTTGTGTCCTTCCTCACTTCGTTCGGTCGTAACGGTGTGTCTTCGTTGCATAGGTTTCCGTACGACTGTCTCGATTGCAATGCTGTTCTTCTTTCCATATGCCATTTCCACGGATGAACCGTGTCCATGGCACCGAGGTGTAGCCTCGGCATATTCGACCGGAAAGGAAAGAACCAATGGCGCGCAAGAGCATCGAGCAGCGATTGGCCGAACTCGAAGCCAAGAAGGCGACGCTCAAGGCGCGACTGACGAAGCAGTCCCGCACCGAGGACACACGGCGCAAGGTCCTGCTCGGTGCCTTCCTCCTGCATCGCCTCGAGAACCGGGCCGACGACGAGACCGTCAAACTCGTCTCGACCTGGTTGCGGCGTGAACTGCCCGGCTTCCTCGTCCGCGATGCCGATCGTCCGCTCTTCGCCGCGTTCGTCGCCGGCGGGGCGATGGCCGGCGACGAGATGACCGACACCGTGGCATCGGTCGATGCCTGAGATCGACGAGCTCGTCGCCACGATCTGGCGCGTCGCCGTCGCCTTCCTCGTCGTCGCGGTTCTGGTGACACTCGGCCCCTGGGCCGCGGATGCGTTTCGTGACGGCGATCCTCGGCTCGCTGCCCTCTTGGATCGCAGCACGCGGCTCGGCATCGCCGCCTTCCTGTCTCTCTGGTTCTTCGTCACGACGATCGGCATTCGCGTGCCGCGCATCGCCGCCTTCACCGGGACCGCTTCGGCAGTCGCGATCGTCTCACTCGCCCTGTGGGCTTACGGTCCGACGATCGTGCGGCTCTACGCCGTCCCCGGCTTCGATCTCCCGATCACCGATCGCGCGATCGTCGCCGGCTGCATGCTCTGGCTGATCGGCTGGGCTCTCCTCGTCCGAGTGGCTGCCGGATCGGCGGGACGGACGCACGATCCGGTCGAACGGCATCGCGCCGCCTCGTCGGTCTACGGCGACGCGCGGTGGGCGACGATGGAACAGGCCGCGGCCGCATTGCCGGCCGCCGGATCGATCGTCGTCGGGGAGCGCTTTCGGGTCGATCTCGAACCCGATCTTGCGATGAGCTTCGACCCTCGCCGCTCAGACACCTGGGGACGGGGAGGGGCGGCACCACTCCTCGCCTTCGATCTCGAACGCGGCATCGGCAGCGGCCACGGTCTGGTGATTTCCGGATCGGGCGGCGGCAAGACCACGGCCAATGTCGTTCCGACGTTGCTGCGTTGGCCGGGCAACGCGGTCGTTTTCGATCCGTCGATCGAAGTGCTGCCCATGGTGCGCGACGCGCGGGCCACCTTGCGCGACGAGCCGCGCCACATCTTCACGATCGATCCGAACGATCCGGCCGGGTCGGTCGATCTGCTCGACTGGATCGGCACCGGCACCAAGACCGCCGAAGAGGATATTGCGACGGTCGCGAGTTGGTTCGCCGGCTCGAAGACCGAAAGCCGCGATCCGTTCTTCGCCCAGATGGCCGAAGCGCTGATCCGCGGTCTCCTCGCCCATCTGACCCTGTCGAAATCGGAAACCGACCGCACCCTCCGGCGCCTGCGCATCCTGATGTCGGAGAGCCACGATCACTTCCAGACGACGACGCTGGAGGCGATCCTGAAGGAGTGGGCGGTCGACAGCTACGTGCATCGCCAGCTCGGACCGTTTCGCGGCATGCACGGCGCCACATTCTCCGGCATCTATTCCAATGCCGGCGACATGACGAACTGGCTCGCCTTCCCACGCTTCGCCGACATGGTGAGCACCGCGACCGGCTGGAAGACCACCGATCTCGCGACGAAACACGTCGACGTCTTCATCAACCTGCCGCTCGCCACCGTACAGGAGCACCCCGGCCTCGGTCGCGTCGTGCTCGGCGCGCTGCTCAACAGCGTGCATCATCACGACAGCGTTCGTCTCGCCAGCGGCGACGAGGCGGCCGTGCCGCTCTCGAAGCGCGTTCTGTTCCTCGTCGACGAGGCCGCCCGCCTGCAGAACATGCAGGTGCTGACGCTCGTGCGCGATGCCGGTCGCAAGTACCGGGCGACCCTCGTCATGATCTACCAGTCGCTCGGGCAGATGGACGCGATCTGGTCCGAAGACGGCCGCGTCGCCTGGATGGACTCGGCGTCGTGGATTTCGTTCTCGGCGATCAACTCCAACGAGACCGCGAAATACGTCTCCGACCGTTGCGGCACGATGACCGTCGAGGCGACGTCGCGCACGGTCGGCGCGAACGCGCGAGGCGCCACGAGCTCGGCCAGCGTCTCGGTCCAGCGGCGCAACCTGATCAATCCCGACGAGGTCATGCGGCTTCGCGGCGACGAGCAGATCGTCTTCGTTCTGGCTGAGCCACCGATCCGATGTGGTCGGGCGTTCTGGTTCAGGCGACCGGAGATGCGCGCCGTCGTCGCCGAGAACCGTTTTCACGCCGGATGACACCGCACCGGTTCCGACGATCCTCGATGAATTCGAGCACTGCCGAGCTTCCATTTCTGGGAGGTCCGCCATCCTGCTGCCGTAGGTTGAGCCTACCGAATCGAGTTCGCGATTCGGCTCGAGGTCGTAGCCGGTCCGAGGGTCGCCGCCGGCTCCCCTCGGGCACGACCGCGACGCATCACCGTTCGTGCCGAAGCCTCGATCGTCACGATCGGTCGGCGCCGTTCAGAACCGGAAGACCCGTCGCGTGGCCGACTACGACGAGACCCTGGCGTTCATCGCGTCCATCGACGACGCCCCGACAGCGGATGAGGTCTGCCGTCGCTTGCTCGGGTTGAGCAGCCGCTTCGGCCTCACCGGCGTGATCGCCGGCACGATGCCGGGATCCGGCACACCGCCCTCCGACCAACAACGCCACATCCTGCTCGATGGGTGGCCCGACGGTTGGATCGATCGCTATGTCCAACGCGACTATGTCCACATCGACCCCGTCATCGAGAGAATCCGCAAGGACCGCAATCCGTTCATGTGGGACGAGGCACCGATCGCGCCGACGCTTCGGCGAGAAGCGGCGACGATGAACGGAGAGGCCCGAGAATTCGGGCTGGCCGGTGGAATGGCCGTGCCGCTCGTCACGCTCGAAGGGAAAATCGCTTCCGTCTCCTTCGGCGGCCATCACATCGAACTCTCCCCGGACGATCGCAGCATGCTCGCGCTCGTGTCCATCTATGCCATCGGTCGGGCGTTTCGTCTGAGCCGGCCGACGTCGCCGGCCCGGCCCCTTCTCTCACCTCGTGAGACCGAGGCCATCCGCTGGGCTGCCATCGGCAAGACCGACTGGGAGATTTCCATGATCATGGCGATTTCCGAGCACACCGCGGCGCGCCATCTCGCCAACGCGAAACGCAAGCTCGGCGCCGCCAATCGTGCTCACGCCGTCGCCGAAGCGATCCGCGCCGGCATCGTCCGCTGACGAAATCAATACCCGGATCCCGCAATTGGCGCCCCCGCTGCATTGAACGATGGTCCCGGCCTCTCGACACAGGAGGTCACCATGATCATCGCAGTTTCCGGAGCCGATCAGGCCGAGTTCCCCCACCTCTTCGAGCAGTCGTCGCGGCTACGCCACCAGGTGTTCGTCGAAGAAATGGGATGGGAGGACCTGCGCCGCGCCGACGGCCGCGAATTCGACCAGTTCGACGACGAACATGCGGTCCATCACTTCTGCGTTCGCGATGGTGCCGTCGTCGGCTATCAGCGGATGCTGCCGACGACGCGTCCGAACCTGCTCTCCTCCGTCTTTCCCGAACTCTGCGAGGGCACGCCGCCGTGCTCCGATCGCATATGGGAGCTCACCCGATACTGCGTCGCGCCCGAACATCGTGACGGGCGGCGCGGTGTGTCGACGGCCGGCTCCGAACTGATCGCCGGTTTCGTCGAATGGGGCATGAGTTCCGGCATCGACAACGTCATCATCGAGTTCGAGCCGATGTGGGTCCTACGCGCCATGCAACTCCAGTTTCTCGCCCGCCCGCTCGGCTTCCAGCGAAAGATCGGCAACCAGCAGATCGTCGCGACCCAGGTCGGCTTCGGCCAGCGCACCATCGACGCCATCCGCGCGTTCCGTGGGGCTCACGCACCCGTCTTGGAACTCTGGGGCCGGCTCGGCGAGGCGACGCCGCAGGCCCTGGCCGTCTGAACAGGAGATGGAACCGGTAGGCTGGAGACCCACGATGACGAAACTGTCCTTCGCTCGCCCGAGCACCACGATCGCCGAAATCATCCTGCCGGCGACAGGAGTGCTGGCGATCGACGATCTCGATTGCCTCGCCGATCGGCTCGAACGCGCCAATGGCGACGAGGCGCTCCGCGTTCTCGTCGTTCGCAGCGCCGCCGACGTCTTCTCGTCCGGAGCTGATCCGGCCGAGCTCGCTGCGATCGACGACCTGGCCGGGCTTTCGGCGACGGTCACACGCTTCTTTGAAGCGCTGATCGGATGCGACAAGATCTTGATCGCCGCGGTCGACGGTCCTTGCACCGGTCTCGGCATGACGATGCTGCTGCATTTCGATGCGGTTCTCGCGACCGATGCGGCGCGGTTCTCGGCGCCGTTCGTGGAACTCGGGCTCGTGCCGGAAGCCGCCTCGACGCTCCTGGCGGTGAGGAGGTTCGGCTATCTCCGTGCCTTCGACATCTTCTGCGGGGGAGGGGAGATCGACGCCGCCGAGGCCATGTCGATCGGTCTCGTCGGCGAGCATGTCGCGAGAGGCGAGTTGCTGGCAATCGCACGCGAGCGTGCGAGCCGACTGGCGCGCAAGCCGGCGGCCGCCCTCGCCGCCACCCGGCGGTTGTTGCGCTCGACCGAAGAGGCGAGGGCACGTTGTCGTACCGAGATCGAACTCTTCGAAGAGTGCCTCCGATCGGCGGCGACGCGTCGCCGTCTCGCCCTCGTCGGACATCGCCGGACGACGGAACGCCGGGAGGCGGCCGCATGAGCGGCCGTCAGACGACGAGAAAGGCCGACGCCTTTCCGCGAGGGAGCCTCGCCGATTGGATCGCCGACGAGATTTCCGCCGTCGAAGCCACGACGCGGGGGCGATATCCTCGGACTTCACATCTGCTCGTCCTCGCACTCGAAACATTGGCCGCGGAAGTGTCGAACGAGCCCAGCGATCGATCGGCGCCCGATTGGACATCGTGAGACCCGCGACGCGGACCGGTCGACCCGGGTCCTCAGAGCGCAGTTGAACGCGCGGCCGGTCGGCGACGACCGCCGTGCGATCTACCACTTGGAATCCTCTTCTTCGGGTTCATCAAGCCGTCCGTAGAACCGGGGATGAAGCCGAGCCGATCGATCAGGAACGCGAGCTGCTCTTGTGCAATCTTCGCCGCGGCTTGGCGCCGCTGATACTCATCCCGCAGATCCCGTGCCTTTACCTCAGCCTCCGAAAGGACACGCTCGGCATGGCGCCACGCTTCGTAGATGGCCTGATCGTCGGCGATCTGACGACGGTTTTCGTCTAGAGCGTCGCACGTAGCCCGTTCGAGATCGGCTGCGCTCAGCCGCTCGATCCGCTCCCGCCAACCAACATCAGCGCTCGCCGTCGGCAGGTTCCCGAATCTCTGCATTGTGTCGGGGCTCGAAGTTGGTTCGCGGTGCGCCCCCGCCAACACGATCCCTGATCCCTAGCCGGGGGGTGGAAAGTCGAACAAGCCGACTCCTGAGACCTTTAGCACCGAGGCACCTGGACATACGTCACAGGCCCCCGGCCTTTCGGTCAGAGGATCTCGGCGCCATAACGGCCGGCGCCAGCCGTCTTGTTCAGGGTTTCCACACCCCGGAGCAGCGCGTACTGCCCGTCGGCACTATAGGCTGACGCAGCGAGTCTTGCCAATCTTTCGCACGGATGACGAAGCAGTCCGCTCGCATTCGGTGATGACCGGCATCATTCGCGAGCGCTGGATATTCGTAGCCATGGAAAAGGCCACTGACCTTTATCCGAGCGTTCAATTTTTGTTGATTTTTTGTTAATCTATGCTAATATTTAAGTCGTGTTCTTGTGCCAGAAGGTGTTGCCCATGCCAACACAAGCTTCGGTAGATTTGCTCCCTGTATCGTTAACTTACTCGGAAGGGCTTCTTAGCGTATTGCTCTTGGTTGCTGTCGTATTTTGGATATTTCCCGCGCAGGAATACATTACGACGCTGCAGAGGATCGGCTATTCCGCTGCTATTGTCGGATTGACCTCTGGTGTTGTAACGCTCATCGTCCCATTCGTAAAACTTGTACCAACTCCACGCGATCGGAGCGCTGCAGCCGAACCGACGACGCCGCAGGGACCAAGTGTCGTCGTCCTTATTAATAATGGGCCAGGGCAATCAACCACTCCCGTCTGCGCTCCAGGGGCGCCTGTCGCCGCCCCGATGACACCGAGCTTCACAGCGATTCAAGTGCCAGCCCCAACCGCACCAGTTCAGCCAATAATCCCGGCTCAAGCGCCCACTCATTCGCCTCCTCAGGCAGAACCTTCAGGACCTACCTATCGGCCTAGCCCAGGCCAGCCTACGCCGGCGGTTATGCGCACACTCACCGCCCGGTACGTGAAGCACGGAACAGAGACACTCAACATCATAAGCCCTACCTATGCCCCCTTAGAGGAGGGGTCTGGCGGGGATGCCGCAATGAACTGCGATCGGAATACCGGCTGGGGCATACAAAACATCAATGGAAACACAGTCGCCTATACGTGTGATTCCATGCGGAATACACTTCTCTCTGTAGAAGGCAGTGGCTACACCGCAACGTTGCAGCTGGACGGTTCTATCAACAGGTCTGGGGGCTTGCGGATAGGCTGATTTCGGCACCGCAGCGGCGGACCGAAGCGACGACAGGCCGGTCGTGGTCGGCGAGGATGTCGGCTGGCCGGCCGATGGCTGGCTATGCCTCCCCTCAAGCGGCCTCCCTTCGCTGAATGAAGAGCAAGCGGCGGATGTTGTAGACGAGGTTCACCAGCCCGATCCTGGTCGTCGCTCGGGCGATGCCGATGGTCCGGACGACGAGGCCGATCCTCGTCTTCTGATCGGCGAAGACGTGCTCGACCCGGCTGCGGATCTTGGATTTGGCGTTGTTCGCCCGCCGAGTGCGCTCCGGCATCGGCCTTCCCTTCGGCTTCTTGCGATGAACCCTGCTGACGAAGCCGTTGTCCTCCATGAAGGCCTCGTTGACGGCGGAGCGATAGGCGGTGTCGGCCCACACCGTCCGCGCCGTGTTGGTCGTGTCGAGCAGACCGTCGCGCAGCACCGCGCCCTCGTAGGCGGCCGCGTCCGTGACCTTCCATGTCCGGATGAAGCCGTGACCGACGTCGATGGCGACGTGGTTCTGGTAGCCGAAGGAGGGAATGGCGATGTCGACCGGCGGCTTGGTCCCGTCCGGCCGCTCCTTCGCCTTGGTGAACTTCACCGTCCACCGAGCGTCGCGGTCTTTGTGCCGGAGTTTCGCCGGCCGGTTCTTCCAATCCTCGGGAACGCGACCCTCCTTGATGGTCCGACGTTCTTCGTCGGTGTTGCGTTGCTTCGGCGCCACGACCAGGCTGGCGTCGACGATCTGGCCCGACATGGCGATGTAGCCGGAAGCCCGCAGTGCTGTCTCGAAACGGGCGAACAGGCCCTTGATCGCGTCCGCCCTGGTGAGCTTCTCCCGAAACAGCCAAATCGTCCGGGCGTCGGGCACGCGGTCGTCGAGGCCGAGCCCGAGGAAACGCATGAACGACAGCCGGTCGTTGATCAGGAATTCGGTGCGCTCGTCCGACAGGTTGTTGGTGGTCTGGATGACCAGCACCTTGAACATCAGCACCGGGTCGAAGGGGGGGCGGCCACCGCGCTCGCCCGTCGAGTAGTTCAGGGCGGCAGCGAGATCGGGGCGGAAGATCTCGAAGTCGACGGCGCGCCCGAAGGCCTCCAACTGATCGCCGAGGTCGCTCAGCCGCTTCAGGCGATCGTCGAAATCGAAGAAAGAGCTGGCTTCGGGAATTTGAACAGGTCCGTTGAGTGGTCTTTCCGCCTGTGAGCAGCCAAGATGGCTTGGCGAACAGGAGAGAAGATGTCGAGACGACCGCGCCGGAACCACACCCCTGCCTTCAAAGCGAAAGTGGCGCTGGCTGCCATCAGGGGCGAGAAGACGCTCGCCGAACTGGCTCAGCAGTATGACGTCCATGCGAACCAGATCACGACGTGGAAGTCGCAGCTCCTCGACGGTGCTGCCGGCGTGTTCGGGGCAGAGACGCGACCCGATCCCGAGACGCCGCCGATCGACCTGAAGGCTCTCCACGCGAAGATCGGCGAGTTGACACTGACCAACGATTTTTTAGCCGGAGCGCTCGCGAAGGCCGGCCTTCCGAGCGCAAAGCGATGATCGACCCTGCGCACGAGCTGCCGATCTCCAAACAGGCGGAAGCTCTCGGGATCAGCCGTGGCAGCGTCTACTACGTGCCGAAGCCGGTGCCGGCCGTCGATCTGGCGATCATGCGGCGGATCGACGAGCTTCATCTGAACTACCCGTTCGCGGGCAGCCGAATGATGGCGGCTCTGCTGGCGAACCAGGGCGTCGATGTCGGTCGCCGCCATGTCCGAACTCTGATGAAGAAGATGGGGATCGAGGCAATCTACCGGAAGCCGAACACCTCGAAGCCGGCGGTCGGGCACAAGATCTATCCGTACCTTCTTCGAAAGCTGAAGGTGGAGCGGCCGAACCAAGTCTGGGCGGCCGACATCACCTACATCCCGATGGCCAAGGGCTTCGTCTACCTCACGGCCGTCGTCGACTGGTTCACCCGGCGCGTCCTGACATGGCGGTTGTCGATCACGATGGAGGCCGAGTTCTGCGTCGAAGCTCTCCAGGAGGCTCTGGCCCGCTACGGCAAACCCGAGATCTTCAACACGGATCAGGGTTCGCAGTTCACGTCGGCCGCCTTCACCTCGGTGCTCACCGACGCCGGCGTGGCGATCAGCATGGACGGCAAGGGGTCTTGGCGGGACAACGTCTTCGTCGAGCGGCTTTGGCGGTCGGTCAAATACGAGGAGGTGTACCTCCGCGCCTACGCCACGGTCGCCGAGGCCCGCGCCTCGATCGGCCGCTATCTCGGCTGGTACAACGGTTCACGTCCACACTCGAGTCTTGACCGGCGAACTCCGGATCAGGCCTACTTCAACAACACGCCGCTCCTCGCGGCGGCATGAACGAGGCGGGAACCCACTCAACGGACCGGGCCTGACTGTTCAAATCAGCGAGACCACCTCTGAACCCGGGTGCCTTGCCCATCGCATCGCCTCCAACCCATCGGAGACGATCGAATCAGAAAACGGCCAATTCCGCCAGGTTTTTAGAACCGTCCAGCTATATTACGAGGATAATCCGAATACGCTATCGTTACCGATAAGGCTTTCTTTTACAAAAAACTCAACAGATGGACTTGATGAAAAATATAATGTTGGTTCTCTAGTTATAGATGATCGCGTAGATCGAAATACATTTTTATTTAAGTTAAATTCTACCGCTGTTTGTCTACTAAGACACTCAGATTTCGTGACGGTTCACGCTGCAAATGGAACAATTGAGACGCTCAATCTCGCGAAGTCTAGCACCTCTATATATGCCGCGTTGTCACGCGACTTCCCAGACTTAGCCACTGCCGCACCTGAGAATAGGAGTTGTGAGTGATGACCTCCACCGGAGCTTCGCAGGCGAAAAATTGTATTTGAATTACAGGGCATTGTGAGGTGGTCCCGTCCGGGTGGACAGATTGGCGGCCGTCGTAAGCTTGGGCCTTTGGTCCGTCACGCCGCCAATCTGATGTCGCCGGCCTCCTCGTGGACCTCGACGGGCGTACGCCCACCGTGTGTCGAGTGAGGTCGGTCGAAGTTGTAGTAGTTGATCCACCGGCCGATGCCGGCGCGGGCTTCCGAGCCGGTTTCGTAGGCATGGAAGTAGATGCACTCGTACTTCATCGATCGCCATAGCCGCTCGATGAAGACGTTGTCCATCCACCGGCCTCGACCGTCCATGGATATTCGAACGCCTGCGTCGGTCAGAACCTCCGTGAACCGTGGGCTGGTGAACTGGCTGCCCTGGTCCGTGTTGAAGATTTCCGGTCTCCCATGTCTCGCCATGGCCTCCTCGACCGCAGCGATGCTGAAGTCGGCGTCCATCGTGTTCGACAGCCGCCACGCCAGCACCCGCCGGCTCGCCCAGTCCATCACGGCGACGAGGTAGAGAAAGCCCCGTCGCATCGGGATGTAAGTGATGTCCGCGCACCAGACGTGGTTCGGCCTGACGATGTCGAGGTTCCGCAGCAGATACGGCCATTTCTTGTGCTCGGGATGCGGGATGGTCGTCCTCGGTCGTTGATAGACCGCCTGCAATCCCATCTTCCGCATCAACCGCCGGATCCGTTTCCGGCCGACCGTATGGCCGTGCCGTCGCAGATGACGAGCCATCTGTCGAGAGCCGTACCACGGCGTCTCCAGGAACTGCTCGTCGATCAGCCGCATCAGCGACAGGTTCAACGGTGTCTCGGCCGCTGCCGGCGCGTAGAACGCCGAGCGACTGATGCCGACGAGTTCGCACTGCCGTCGGGTCGTGAGCCTGGGGTGGTCGGGTTCGATCATTTCGCGCCTCCGGCCGACGCTCAGCGTCCGGAGGCTCGTTTCAAAAAATCCCGCTCCACGACGAGCTGGCCGATCATCGCGTGCAGCTTTTCGACCTCACCGTCGCGGGCATTCTCAGCCGCTTCGGCTTTGCCGGAGAAGACGCCCGACATTCCGTCGATCGCTTGCTTCTTCCACGCGCTGATCATCGTCTGATGGACGCCGTACTTCACCGTCAGCTGCGCCACCGTTGCCTCGCCGCGGATCGCTTCTAGCGCGACCTTGGCCTTGAAATCTGCCGAGCCGAAGGCCTGCGCAGCTAATACCGTTTCCGCTTCCCCGTCATCGGGATCGTCCTTCTCTCAGGTCGACCCAAGCTTATCGAACTGTCCGCCGAACGGGGACCACCTCAGCGATGAGCGGTCCCCGTCGGCGAGTGCTCGGACGATGTTGGGCTGAACCGCGATGGTTTCGGTCACCAGTTCGGTCATGCGCTCGACCATATTCAAACGCATCCGAAAGCTGCTCTCGGCCGATTCCAGCGCCTCGTCGAGAGCCGTTCGGGTCAGATAATTGCCGAACAGGATCAGAGCAGTGATGATTGCGAGGATCGATGCGAAAGCAAATGAACCGTAGACGACCATTAGTTTGATTTTAATTGTCTTCATAACGGACGCGCCATCACAGATATTTATGAATTGTTGTTAATAAAATGGCGTTTAGATTCGGTAAAATTTGCAGTCAGCACAAGTACGGATGAAGATTCGATTTCGTCTGCGCAAGCCGGCGCAGGCCAAGGGCCTTCGCCATCTTTGATAATTCGTCTTTCGCGTCGTTCAATCGGAGGTTTTGTTTGAGTGGGGGGGTCGATCGGCGACGATCGATATCAGGCGCACGTGAGGTCTCGTTCGATCGAAAGCCGACAGCGTCGTCGATGTCGACCCCGCACTCCATGGCTGGATCGCCTGGGCGGCAGCCTCTGCTCGCAGCCAATGGGGTGGGGGCGTTCCACTACTCCGGTTTGGCCGTGGGCAGATGCCAATCACGTCCGATCGCGACGAGCCTCACGCCGGTGGTGATGGCCGCCCCGAGCGGCGCGGTGAGCGGGTAGGGCATGCCGAAATGGTCGCCGAAGGTGACGACGGCGGCGCCGGCCAGCGCGGCAAGGGCATAGACCTCCCGGCGCAGCACCATCGGGGTCTGTGCGGTCAGGACGTCGCGGGCGATGCCGCCGCCGATCGCGGTCATCATGCCGAGCATCGCGGCCATCAGCGGCGACAGTCCCGCGTCGAGCGCCTTGCGCGCGCCGACCACGGCGAACAGCCCGAGGCCGAAGGCGTCAAACACCGCCACCGGCGCCGACAGGCGGGTGATCAGGCCATAGGCGAAGTAGCAGGCGATCCCGGCGAGGGCGGAGATGGCGCAGTAGTGCCAGGTGGCGATGGCCATCGGCGGCGTCAACCCGATCAGCACGTCGCGGACGATGCCGCCCGAGGCGGCCGCGACGAAGGCGAGGAAGATCACGCCGAAGGGATCGAGCCGGTGCTGGACGGCGCGGGTGCCGCCGCTGAGCGCGAAGACGAAGGTGCCGACGAAATCGAGCAGCGTCAGAAGCATGGCGTGGGTCCGTTGCGAAGCAAGGTGGGCCGGGAGGGGCGGTCGGTGTGGTCGGTGTGGTCGGGAATGGCGGGGTCGGACGCCCGCCGCACCCCCTCCCGCCGGAAGAGACGCGCCGTCGAGAGGCTGCCGCGGGTGCGGCGCCAGCCGGGGCGACATCCGTAGCAAACCCGATGCGAAGCGGCGAGACGGGCCGGCGCCGGCCTTGGTCGAGACGGCGGTTCGGGGCCGAGAAGCATGTTCATACAGAGACTTGAGTTGGCCGTCATGGGGTCGTCCGTGGGGCGAAGCAGTGCCGGCGAGTGGCTGGACAGAGTGTCACAGGATCGGATCTGGGTTGGTTATCAGTTGAAAAACTCGACGATATCGTCTACTTTTTCAACTGTCTTCTTTCGCAGAGACCAAGAGTTCCGATCCCGAACGTGTGGTGGCGCGCAGCACCCGTTCGAGGTGGGACGACGCATGTCACCGGGGCCGTCGGCCCCCACTCGTCGGCATCTGCCCGAGCGCACCGAAACGCCAACCGACCTCAGATCGAGAGGCTCCCATGACCCATCCATCCGCCACGGCGTCGCGCACGGCGCCCTCGTCGGCCACCTCGGCGACCTTTCAGGGCACCGACAAGCTCCTGATCGGCATCATCCTCGGCGTGATCACCTTCTAGCTCTTCGCCCAGACGACGCTCAACGTCGCCCCGGACATGCAGAGGGATCTCGGCCTGGACAACAGCCTGATGAACATCGCGGTGGCGATCACCGCCCTGTTCTCCGGCATCTTCATCGTCGTCATCGGCGGCCTCGCCGACCGGGTCGGCCGCGTCAAGGTGGTCCAGATCGGCTTTCTCCTCAGCATCCTCGGCTCGTTGCTGATCGCCGTCGCTCCGAGCGGCACGCTCGCGCCCTGGTTCATCTTCCCCGGCCGTGCCCTCCAGGGCCTCTCGGCCGCCTGCATCATGCCGGCCAGCCTGGCGCTGGTGAAGACCTATTGGGACGGGGCGGCACGTCAGCGCGCGGTCTCGATGTGGTCGATCGGTTCGTGGGGCGGCTCCGGCGTGTGCTCGCTGTTCGGCGGCTTCGTCGCCGAGAACTTCGGCTGGCGCCACATCTTCTTCGCCTCGATCGCCGTCGCCCTCGCCGGTCTCGCCCTGATCCAGGGCACCCCGGAGAGCAAGGCCGAGACCAAGGGCTCCTACAAGTTCGACCTCGCCGGCGTGCTGGCCTTCATGGTCGCGATGATCTCGCTGCAGATCTTCGTCACCCAGGGCAACAAGCTCGGCTGGACCAGCCCGCTGATCCTGACCCTCGGCGCCGTCGCGCTGGTCTTCGGCAGCCTGTTCTTCCGCATCGAATCCCGCGCCTCGAACGCCTTCGTCGACTTCAAGCTCTTCGCCAACCCGACCTACACCGGCGCCACCCTCTCCAACTTCCTGCTCAACGGCGTCGCCGGGACCCTGCTGGTCTCGCTCCAGCTGGTGCAGCGCGGCGGCAACATCTCGGCCCAGCAGGCCGGCATGCTGACGCTCGGCTACGCGGTCGCGATCATCGCCTTCATCCGCGTCGGAGAGAAGCTCCTGCAGCGCTTCGGCTCCCGTAAGCCGATGATCTGGGGCTGCCTGATCACCGGCCTGTCGATCGTGCTGCTCACTCCGGCCCACCTGATGCTCGCCGACTACCAGATCATGGCGATGATCGGCTACACGCTGTTCGGCATCGGGCTTGCCTTCTATGCGACGCCCTCGACCGACGCCGCCCTCTCCGCCCTTCCGGCCGCCCAGGCGGGCTCCGGCGCCGGCATCTACAAGATGGCCTCCTCGCTCGGCGCCGCCTTCGGCGTGGCCATCTCGGCGGCGATCTTCACCGCCCTCACCGCCGATCCCGAGAGCATCCGTTGGCTCGAAGGCGTGATCACCTTCCAGGGTCGCCAGGACAACCTCGCCATCCGCGAAGCCGCGATCATCGCCCTCTCCTTCAACGTCTTCATGGTCCTGGTCGCCATCGGATCGATCATGCTGACCGTGCCGAAGGGGAACCCGAAGGCGATCGCGCCGGCCCCCGCCGCCAAGCCCTGATCCCGACATCCCGGACCCCGACGACGATCTCCGGATCGGTCGGGGCCCCCCCCTCGAGACACCGAGCGGAGTTGCGACCATGCACGCGCTTCTGGAAGACCTCACCACCGAGCAGCCGTCGATCACCGTCTGGCGGCATCACCTCCATCGCCACCCGGAACTGGCCTTCGGCGAGACGCAGACCGCGGCCTACATCGCCGACCTGCTCGAGACCTGGGGCTGGGACGTCACGCGAGGCGTCGGCAAGACCGGCGTCGTCGCCTCGCTCACCGTCGGCACCAGCGGCAAGGCGATCGCGCTGCGCGCCGACACCGACGCCCTCCCGGTCCGCGAGGCGGGCGAGAGCGATCACAAGAGCACCGTCGACGGCCGATCGCACACCTGCGGCCACGACGGCCACTCCGCCATGCTGCTCGCCGCCGCTCGCCGCCTGGCGAAGACCCGCAACTTCGACGGAACCGTCCGCCTGATCTTCCAACCGGCGGAAGAGGTGATGGGCGGCGCCATGGCGATGATCGAGGACCGGCTGTTCGAGCGCTTCCCGGTCGATGCGGTGTTCGGCATGCACAACATGCCCGGCCTCGAACAGGGCAAGCTCTACTTCACCTCAGGTCCCGTCATGGCCGCCGTCGACAACTGGGAGATCGAGCTGACCGGCAAGGGGACCCACGGCTCGATGCCGGAGAAGGGCATCGATCCCGTCGTCGCCGGCGCCTCGCTGGTGATGGCGTTGCAGACCATCGTGTCGCGCAACGTCGCCGCCAAGGATTCCGCCGTCGTCTCGGTCGGCGCCTTCCTCGCCGGCGACGCCGGCAACGTCGTCCCGCAGACCGCCGTGCTGCGCCTGTCGGTCCGCAGCAGCGCGCCGGCGACGCGGTCCTTCGTCCTCGATCGCATCCGCCGCATCACCGCGGCGCAGGCCGTCTCCTACGGGGTCGAATACGAGATCCGCGAGGGACCGGCCGGCGCGGTTCTGGTCAACGACCCCGTTCACACCGCGATCTGCGCCGAGGTCGCCAAGGGTCTCCTCGGCGAGAGCCGGGTCTCGACCGACGGCCCGACCTTCATGGGCAGCGAGGACTTCGCCTTCTTCGCGGCGCGCCGGCCCGGGACCTATTGCTTCATCGGCAACGGCGACACGCCGATGGTGCACCACCCGATGTACGACTTCGACGACCGGAACCTGCCCGTCGGCGCCGCCTATTGGGTGGCCCTGACCGAGCACTACCTGCGCTGAACGTCCCGCCGAGAGGTCCGCCGCCGTTCGCCCCGCGGCGCCCCTCTCGCACCGATCGGACGGGCCGCCCCGCCCCGCGCGGAGTTGCCCGTCCGGTCGATCTTCGATAGGAGTCATGGTTGCAAGTGCCAACCATCGGCCACCATGACAGACCCCACCAAGCCGTTCCTCACCTACAAGCTCGATCTGGCGAAGACGTTGGCCACCAAGGCGGCCGACCCCTACTACCAGAAGAGCGTCGGTCTCCGGGTCCGCGAGCTGCGCGTCCTGCGGCTGGTGCACGACTTTCCCGGGATCGCGGCGACCGATCTCGGGCAGAAGATCGTCCTCGACAAGACGCTGCTGTCCAAGAACATCGCCCACCTCGAAGACCGCGGCCTGATCCAACGCCTGCCCGACAAGCGCGACAGCCGCCGCCAGTGTCTCCACCTGACCGACGAAGGCCTGCGGATCTGGAAGGAGAGCGAGCGGATCGGCCGCCGTCTCGAGGACGAGATGTTCGCCGAGATCTCCGACGACGACTGGCAGCGCCTACATGCGCTGCTCGACCGGGTCCTCACCTCGTTCGACCACTGGAAGGCGCGGCAACCGGCCGACGAGTGACGTCTGCGAGATGAAGCGGTCGTCTGCGCGCGAGATGAGCCCGCCGGGGATCAAGGCACGACGAATTCCGGTCGCGCCTGGGGCGGGGACAGGGCGTCGGCCGGTGGTAGGGCGAGGGGTTCCGCCAACCGGATCTCGGGGCCGATCTGGCGCCTTTCGATCGACCCTTCGATGGCACGGACGGCCGTCTCGACGGCGAGCCTGCCCTGGAGGCGGGGGTCGTCGAAGGGCGCGGCGTCGACGCGACCCCGCAGGAGACCGCGGCGGATCGCCTGAGTGTAGTAGGTCGCGATCAGCCGCACCCGACCCGACCGGGCGCGGATGCGTTCGACCGAGATCGCCGCCTCGATCGCCGGGGCGCTGCCGATCAGGTAATCGACGTCCGGGTGGCGGGCGAGAAGGTCCTCGACCAACATGAGCTGTTCCTGGGTATCGGTGTCGGCTCCACCCTCTTCGACGATCTCGACGTCGGAGCCCGCTAGTCCGTCGCGGATACCTGAGGAGAGAAACCCGACCCACCCCGCCACCTTCGGCCCGGTGGCGATCACGGCGCGGACCCGGCCCGATCCCTGGGGATGACGGCGGGCGAGGAACTCGCCGACCCGCAGCCCCATGTCGCGCCAGGAGACCCCTACCTTCGCCGCGACGGCACGGAAACCGACGTCGTTGATCGCCGCGACCACCGGGATCTTCGGCGCAGCGCGGTCGATCGCCGCGGCGATCTGCGGCGCGTCATAGCCGACCGACCCGAGGACGATGGCGTTGGCGCCCTCCTCGCGGCAGGCGTCGATGCGGGACGCCTGTTGATCGGCGCTGCGATAGCCGCCGGTCTCGCTGATCCTGAGCGCGACACCGAGGCGGCGCGCCTCCTCCACCATGCCGTAGCCGACGCTCAGCCAATACTCGTCCTTGACGTGGGGCACGATCGCGCACAGGCGCCAATGGCGTCGTGCTTCGACGAGGGGAAGGTGTATGACTCCGGTCTTGGGCCCGGTGTAATCGAACGGGTCCGCATGGCTTTCGAGCTGGATGCCGATCCCGGCGGCTTTCGACTGCGAGGCAGGATCCTCGGCGAAGGCGGGGCCGATCGGTACGGCGAGCCGGACGACGGACGCGAGGACGAGAGAGGCGATCATGAGGCGGCCGAACTTCGAGAGCCTCGTCAGTCTGACCTTCCTGGTACTCATGGGCCTGTTGCTCGCCGCGATCGGGACTGCCTGGAGCGGACTGAACCACCAAGCCACGACCGAGCGCAAGCTGATCGACCGCAATTTCCCGAGCGCCGAACTGGCGCGCGGCATGGCGCGTTCGGCCGAAGTGGCAACCGCCGCGGTGACGGCGGCCGAACGAGCGCCGGATCGTCGCGGCCTCGACGGACAGGCGGCATCGCTGCGGGGCGAACTCGATGCCATCGACGACCGGCTGCGGGCTCTGGCGCCGTTGATCGGCGAGATCGAAACGATCCGAGAGTTGCGCGAACGCTCGCGCGACAGTCGAGCGCGCGGCGACGAACTCGTCGCCGCGGTCCGTCACCGCTTCGATCTCGACGAGATGGCGATCGGACAGCGCGAGGCCGCCGGTCGGGCGGCCTCGGACCTCGCCACCGTCGCCGGCACTCTGATCGCCAATGCCCAGGCGCAGATGTCAGCCGGCCTCAGCGGGCTCTACGAGACGGCGTCGGATGCCGAACGGGCGGTGATCCTCGACAAGCTGGCCGAGGAGGATCTCTTCGTCCTGCAATCGATGACCGAGGTCCGCGAGGTCGCCCGGCGTCTCGTGTTCGGGATGGACGGTCTGACGACCGCGTCCGACACCGTCGGCCTCGCGGCGGCCCGCGCCCGGATCGCCGAAGACGTCCGGATGCTCGACCAACGCCTCGAGCGTATCGTCGACCCGACCCGCCGCACCCAGGCGATGGATCTCGCCGCGCGTTTCGATCGCGCCGTGCTCGGCGAGGGCGGGCTGGCGGCGACCCGCGGGGAGGCGCTCGCCACCGAGACCCGCATCGCGGCACTGGCCCGCGACACCAGCGCCGCCGCCAATCTGGTCTCCGCCTCGGCACGGGAAATCATGCGGACGATCGAAGCGGAAGTGCTCGCCTTTCAGCACCAGACGCTCGCTACCTCGCAGTGGTTGGTGGCGCTGGTCGGATCGCTCGGGGTCTTCGCACTTCTCGCCACCCTCGTGATCGGCCGTTATCTCAAAGTCCACGTCCTGTCGCGCCTGACCCGGGTGACCTCACATCTGGTCGCGCTCGGCGGCGGCCGCCTCGACGAGGAGGTCGAGGTCAGTGGCGCCGACGACATCGGCCGGATGGAGCGGGCGCTACGCGTCCTCCAGCTCCAGGTGCGGCGCAAGGAGCAGCTCGAGGACCAACTGAGGTCGCGGGGCAAGGAACTCGAAGCGGAAGTCACCAGCCGCACCGAGATGCTGCGGCAAGAGATGCACGCCCACGATCAGGCGCGCGCCGAGGCCGAACAGGCGAGCCGTTCCAAGTCCGAGTTCCTCGCCACCATGAGCCACGAGATCCGAACGCCCCTCAACGGATTGATCGGTATGCTGCGGCTGATGGGACGACCGGAGGCGCCCGGGGACGCGCAGCGGTTCGATCTGGCGCGGCGGTCGGCCGGCGATCTCAAGACCCTGCTCGACGACATCCTCGAACACGCCAAGGTCGAACTCGGCGACGCGAGCCCGAAGACGGACGCCTTCGAGGTCCGCGGTCTGGTGGCACGGGTGGCGGATCTGACGGCGCCCGCCGCCGCAACGAAGGGATTGCGCTTCGTCGTCGACATCGACGAGCGCCTGCCGCCGGCGCTGCGGGGCGACATGAGCCGGATCCAACAGATCCTGGTCAATCTCTGCTCCAACGCGGTGAAGTTCACCGATCACGGCGAGGTCGCCCTGATCGCCGAGTTGGACGGTGCCGATCGCGAAGGCCGCCTCCTCGTCGCCTTCCGCGTTCACGACACCGGGATCGGCATGAGTCCCGAAGTGGTGTCGCGCATCTTCGAAGCGTTCAACCAGATCCATCGGCCCTTCGATCCCCGCGCCGTCGGCGGAACCGGGCTCGGCCTGTCGATCTGCCGGCGTCTTGCCGTCGCCCTCGGCGGAGCGCTCGCCGTCGAGAGCCGGCCGGGGGTCGGCTCGACCTTCACCCTGACGTTGGCGCTCGAGGAGGGCGACATTGTCGAGGCGTTGGCGGTGGCCGAAACCGAAGAGGCCGACGCTCCGGCACGCCCGCCATTCCGCGCCCTGGTGGTCGAGGATCACGACGTCAGCCGTATGGTCGCCCGTGGCTTCCTGGAGCGCGCCGGGGCCGTCGTCGACGAGGCTGCGACCGGTGCCGAGGCGATCGACCGGGCACGACGCGAGCCTTACGACATCATCCTGATGGATCTCGACCTTCCAGACCTCACCGGCGGCGAGACGGTCCGCCGGATCCGCGAAGCGGGGCCGAACGTCACCACGCCGGTCGTCGCCGTGTCGGCCCATGTGCTCGGCGCCGAGGCGGCGGAGCTGCGGCAGGCCGACTTCTTCGACTTCATCGGCAAGCCGCTGACGCCGGTGGCGCTGGCGCGGGTGCTCGACCGGCTGTCCGAGACGGACGGCAGGGACCCGCGGACCGAACCGGTTCCGCGGGAGGCCCCGACCCCGGCCGACGAGGTGACCGACGATGTGGTCGAGGCCGCGTTGCGGCGCGACGTCGAGGCGCTCGGTCGGGAAGCGGTCGGCGCCATCGTCACGGCCTTCCTCGGGCGCCTGCCGGACGAGATCGACGGGCTCGCCAGTCTCCTTGAAGAGGGGAGCGACGCGGACGCGATCCGTCGGGCGGCACATCGATTGAAGGGGGCGGCGGCCAATTTCGACCTCGCCGACTTCTGCGACGTGATGCGGGCGGTCGAAACGACGGTCTCCGCCGGAGCACGCCACGCACCCGACGTCGTCCGCGACGCGGGGCGGGCAGTGGCCGAACAGCTCGAGGCGGCGGCACGGCGGGTCTGCGTCGATCCGGCATCGACCGGCGGGATCACGTCCGTTCCGGAGTAAAGAGATAGCCCTCACCGTGGACGGTGGTGATCGTCGCCGGACGCGCCGGGATAGCGGCCAACTTGCGACGCAATCGGCCGACCAACACGTCGATGGTCCGGTCATCGGCCGAAAGGTCGCGGTGGGTCGTCGCCTGCATCAGCCGGTCGCGCGACAGAACGATGCCGGGCGCGGCGGCGAAGGCCTTGAGGAGGTCGAACTCCGCCTTGGTCAACGCGATCTCGGCTCCGTCGGCGGCGAAGAAGCGTCGCGCCGAGACGTCGAGGCTACACCCGCCGAAATGGACGACCTGCTCGGGGACGATCCGCGCCACCCGTCCCTCCGCCACCCGCCGCAACAGGTTCTTCACCCGTGCGATCAGCTCGCGCGGATCGAAGGGCTTGGTGATGTAGTCGTCCGCCCCGAGTTCGAGGCCGACGATGCGGTCGACGTGATCGGTGCGGGCGGTGAGGAGGATGATGCCGACGTCCGAGACGGCGCGTTGCTCGCGGGTGATCTCGAGCCCGTCCTTGCCCTCGAGGTTGATGTCGACGATCAGCAGTTCCGCCGGATCGCGGGCGAGGAGGTCGGCGGCGCGGGCGGCGTTCTCGGCCTCACTGACGCGATGATGCTGTTGTCTGAGATAGGCGACGAGGCGCGCCCGGGTGACGGGATCGTCCTCGATGACGACGATGTGGGCCGGTCTGGTCGTCGGTCGCAGCATGGTGCGGACCTCTTTCACATTCTTTCACATCATTGCACAGCCCGTTCGTGTTCGTCACGGGACGTATTCACACGTGGTTTCTAGCCTCCGGCGCGTGGATGGATCCAGAGCAGGAGACGAACATGGCCCACGACACCCTGAACCGGCGGACTTTGATCAAGGGAGGTTTCGGCGCGGTTCTCGCCGCCAGGTTCCTCGGATCTTCCGCCCTCGCCTCCGTCGACCCCAATTCGCATACGCGTCGGTTCTTCCACGGCAGCCACTACGGCCCGTTCGAAGCGATCGTGAAGGATGGCAAGTTCGTCGGCGTCTCGGCATTGACCGAACTCGACGCACGGCCGACCGAGATGCTCTATTTCGGCATGGTCGACCGCACCTACGACAAGACCCGGGTCCTCTACCCGATGGTGCGCAAATCCTATCTGGAGAACTGGGACAAGGCCGACCGCAAGGTCGAATTGCGCGGCAAGGAGCCCTATGTTCGCGTCGACTGGGACACTGCGCTGAAGCTCACCGCCAAGGCGATCCTCGACACCGTCGCCGAGCACGGCAACGAGGCGATCTTCTCGACTTCCTACGGCGGCTGGGCGCATGCCGGCATCATGCGGCCGAACGTGCTGCAGGGCCGCTTCTTCAATCTCTTCGGCGGCTGCACCAACACCGTCGGCGACTATTCCGGCGGCGCTTCGCAGATCATCCTGCCCTACGTCATCGGCGACATGGAGGTCTATTCGGCCCAGACCTCGTGGGAGCAGATCCGCGACAACACCGAGGTCTTCGTCCTTGTCGGATGCGATCCGGTGAAGAACAACCGCATCGAGTACACCGTCGCCGACCATCAGATGTTCCAGCACTGGGAGGACATCCGCGATGCCGGCTGCAAGTTCGTCTCGATCAATCCGCAGAAGACCGGGTCGGATCAGGTCCTCGGCTCCGAGTGGGTGAAGATCGTCCCCAACACCGACGTCGCCCTGTTCCTGGCGATGAGCCACCGGGTGATCGAGAGCGGCAAGACCGACAAGGCCTTCCTGAAGAGCCACACCGTCGGGTCCGACAAGTTCATGGCGCACGTCATGGGTAAGGACGGCACGCCGGCCAAGACCCCCGCCTGGGCCTCGAAGATCACCGGTATCCCGGAAGCCAAGATCGTCGAACTCGCCGATCTGATGGCGACGAAGCGCACCGAGATCGCAGGTGCCTGGTCGCTGCAACGCGCCCATCACGGCGAGATGACCCATTGGGCGATCATCAACTTCGCCGCATTGACTGGCAAGATCGGTCTACCCGGGCAGGGCGTCGGCTTCTCCTGGCACTACGGCTCGGGCGGCATGCCCCAGTCGGGGAATGCCGGGCCGGCCGGCATGCCGCAGGGCCGCAATCTGGTCAAGGCGATCTGTCCGGCCTCGCGAATCTCCGAGATGCTGCTCAATCCCGGCAAGACCTTCACCCACAACGGTTCGGTGAAGACCTTCCCGAAGGTCCGGATGATCTACAACTCCGGCAACAACTTCATGTCCCATCAACAGAACACGAACGAGCTGATCGGCGCGCTGAAGGCGGTCGACACCGTGGTCTGCCAGGACGTGTGGTGGACGGCGTCGACCCGCTGGGCGGACATCGTGTTGCCGGCGACGAGCACGGTGGAGCGCGACGACATCTCGTCGGGCGGCACCTACTCGATGGACCGCATCTACGCGATGAAGAAGATCATCGAACCGCTCGGCGAGAGCCTCGACGACTTCGAGATCTTCCGCCGCCTGTCGGAGATCTTCGGCCTCGAGATCCAGTTCACCGAGGGCAAGACGGTGATGGAGCACATCCAGTTCGCCTACGAGCGGGCCGGATCCAAGGTGCCGTTCGAGACGTTCTGGAAGCGGGGCTATGTCGTCTTCGACATGCCGAAGGAGGCACGCAAGTGGGTGCGCCACGGCGACTTCCGCAAGGATCCGGTCAAGACGCCGCTGCACACCAAGTCCGGCAAGATCGAGATGTGGTGTCAGGCCGTCGCCGATATGAAACTCGACGATTGCCCGCCGATGCCGATGTTCCTCGAACCGGCGGAATGGCTCGGCAACGCCAAGGAGGGGCAGGTCCATGTCGTCAGCCCGCATCCTTGGTTCCGCGTCCATTCGCAGATGGCCAACTCCGAGCGGCTGCGCGATCTCTACATGGTGCAGGGGCGTGAACCGGTGCGCATCAACGCCGAGGACGCCAAGAAGCGCGGCATCGCCGACGGCGATCTCGTCGAGCTTTCGAACGAGCGCGGCACGATCATCGCCGGAGCGGTGGTCTCGGAAGACATCATGCCGGGCGTGGCGAGCATCTACGAAGGCGGCTGGCCGCAGCTCGACAGCAAGGGTCGCTGCAACAGCGGTCTGATCAACTTCATCACCTCGAGCCGGCGATCGAGCGGGCTCAGCCAAGCGACGATCGCCAACACCTGCGTCGCCACACTGCGCAAGTGCACCGATCCGGAAGGCCCGAACCGGGCCTACGAGCCGCCGGCGATCGAAACGGCTTCCGCCCTGCCGAAGATCGCCGCCGCGAGCCTCGGGGTCGAGCGTCTGACCGCCCTGATCGAGAAGCAGCAGGCCACCATGTCTCCGGGCGAGAAGATGTTCTACCAGCGCTGCACCGTCTGCCACGGTCCGCGTGATCCGGCGCAGTACACCAAGCTGCAGTGGAAGGGCATCACCGAGAGTATGTTCCAGCGCGCCGGCCTCGACGACGGTGAACGGAAACTCGTGACCGACTTCCTGATGAAGGCCGCCAAGGACGCGACGCCCTGACGTCCGGCGCCCCCCGGGGGACGGCGGTGACGCCGTCCCCCACTTCCATATGATCCGGGCGGCGTTGACGCCGTCCACCACTTCCAAACGGTGCGGACGCCGGTAGGGCCGACCCCTTCGATCGAAGCGGCGAGTCGCCGATAACGAGATGCTCCTGGGGAGTATTGTGATGAAGATCTTCGGATTGGCCGGGCGGAGCGGTTCGGGGAAGACGACACTCCTGGTGCGCCTGCTCCCCGAATTGCGCGCCCGCGGCCTAACCGTATCGACCCTCAAACACGCGCATCACGGCTTCGACATCGACCGCCCCGGCAAAGACTCGCATCGTCATCGCGAAGCGGGCGCCTCCGAGGTAATGATCGTGTCCGGCGACCGCTGGGCGCTCCTTCACGAGATCCGCGAGGAGGAACCGCCGCTCGAAGATCTGATCCAGCGGATGACCCCGGTCGATCTCGTCCTGGTCGAGGGCTTCCACACCCACGGCCATCCGATGCTCGAAGTCCATCGCCCGTCGGCCGGCCACCGCCTCATGTGGCATCCGGGCTCCGACATCCTCGCCGTCGCTTCCGACGAACAGGTCGCCGGATGTGGCGTCCCGGTTCTCGATCTGAACGACACCGTTGCGATCGCCGACTTCGTGTTGACGAGATCGGCGTTGGCATGGGGAAACGCCGAAACCTCCGCCAGATACAGTCGACTGCCTTTCATTCCACTCGGCGCGACCGCATAGACCCGCTCAGACGTGGCCTGAGATCTGTCAGGACATATCGACAATTCCGAGCGAACCAAATCAATCGAATCCTTTAGAAGGCGCGCTGATCTCGGGCGCTACTTCCTCCCTCGAAATCGGCCTCACTCACTTCTTGGACGCGAGCCGCCGTTGCTGGCCGAGCCCCATCTTCTTGGCGAGATCCGACCGCGCCTGGGCGTAGTTCGGCGCGACCATCGGATAGTCGGCCGGGAGGCCCCACTTTTCCCGATAGTCCTCCGGCGTCATGCCGTAGGCCGTCCTGAGATGGCGCTTCAGCGACTTGAACTTCTTGCCGTCTTCGAGGCAGACGATGAAATCAGGGAAGACCGACTTCTTGACTGGGACCGCCGGCTTCAGCGGTTCGGGAGCCGACGCCGGATCAATCCCCGAAACCGTGCGCTCCAAGGCCGCGTGGACTTCGGCGATCAGGCCGGAGAGGTCGGCGGCCGGAACGGTGTTGTTGCCGACGTAGGCCGAAACGACATAGGCGGCCAGCTCGACGAGGTGGTCTCGGGACTCGGTCATAGGAAGCCCTCTGGTTGTCTTCGTGGTTTGCGGCACGCGTCGATGAATGCGATCTCAGATCGGGAAAGTCGAACTGGGAGAATCGTCCGGCTCTAAAGACTCTCGTTGCTCGAATCACGTGTCGGTTTCCCGAATTGATCGATACGATCGAACAACAACGTCTACAAGGCATCTTGGGCGATCATTCCGGAGATCAGTCGCAGAAGACCATCGCCGGCATCCCGGGCATTCATCCCTCCCTATCTGGCAGAGTGGCCGGCTTCCGGCCGGAGAGCCGCCTCGAGGCGTCCCGGCCACGATCCGTCACCGTGGCGGTCTCCCCGTCGAGCCGCAGGTATCCCAGCCTCACGAGTGCATCGACCGTCGCCGTAGGGATCGCGTTCCGAATGCCTTTGGCCCTCCAGGCCGACGAGACGCGGAATAGACCATGCCGTGCTGCAGCCGTGAGAACGGCCTGCTGCGTCTTGCCGGGGCTCGGCGTGTCGGCCGTCGTCATGGGGAAGTGCGTCTCCGCGATGTGGCGCGAACCCCAGGTCGAACGGCGGTCAGAGGAAAGCGTTCGGCATGGGTGAGTCTGGCCGTGGTCCTCGGTGTCTCGGCATTCCGCAAAGGATGCGCCGGCGAGGTCCCGAGGCTCGGTGGAGGATCCGGCACCAAGATCCCGACGATCAGCTCGCCTGCCGCTCGGCCGGCGTCGCCCCGATCGAAGCGATGCGCCCCAACGCCGAGTTGGCGAGCCTCTTCTGGTTGGCCTCTTCGACGTAGCGCTGCGCCTCGCGGAGAGACCGGTGACCCGAGACCGCCATGATCTCGAGGGCGGAGCATTCGGCGTCGGCGAGGCGCCGGCAGGCGGCCTTGCGCAAACCGTGCGGCGTGCACCGGGTGGGGAGCCCGGCGGCGTCGATCGCTGCGCTCATCAGGTGGGAGAACATCGAGGTGGTGAACGGCTTGCACGTCTTGCTGACGAGGAAGAACGGCTGGTCGGAAGGAACGGTGGCGAGGCTCTCCGCCAAGGGCGCACAGATCGGAATGCTGACCGGATTCTCGGTCTTCGACTGGGCGAGGACAATGCGATCCCCCTCGATCTGGTGCCATCCCATCACGCGAGCGTCGGCCGAGCGTTGGCCGGTCCACACCAGGAGATCGAAAGCCGTGCGCTGGATGGTCCCGACCGGCCACGTCGCCTCGTAGGCCGCTATGTGTTCCTCCGTCCAGGTCGCGTAGCCGCGGCCGAGCTTCCGCTTCTTGAACACCTGGAGCGGACTGACGTCGATCCATTCGAGCACGACGGCGTGGTTCAGTAGTCGCCGCAGGAGGCTCAGCAATCGATTGTGGCTCGAAGGTCGGTCGGACCAAGACGCGAGCACGGCTTCGACGTGGCGGCGACGCATTTCCCTCACGAGACGGTGGCCATGTTCGGTCTGCAGCCACTCGATCAGACTCGTCAGTCCATTCTGCGTGACTTTCTTCAGGTCGAGAAACGCACGCGTCTGCTTCCATCTGGTCGTGAGGTCCCCGATGCTGCGCGGGATGATCCGGGCAGCCCCGATCGGCGGCTTCTCCGCCCCCTTCGCCGCCTCGAGGGCCGCCATGAAGAGCGGCGTCCAGGGCATCCCCGGCAGGGCGACCGAGGGATATCCCTTGCGGCGAAAATAGTACCGGGACTTCCCGTGCCTATCCACGTAGCCCTTGACGTAGGCGGGTAATCTCGACCGTCGCGGCATCAGACATCGTCCCAGGTGGTGGTTTCCGCTTCGTCGTCACCGTCGAAGGGTAAGGCGTCGACGGCGCGGTCGAGATCGCGGACAGACCAGAGCTTCAGGCTGGCGAAGATCCGCGGTCTCGGCATGGCTCCCTCTCGCACCATCAGATCGAAGGTGCCGGGCGAGACCGAGAGGAACTCGGCGGCGGCGGCGCGCCGCAGGAGTGCCGGGGTCAGGCGCCCCAACTGCGCCTCCTTCGGCTGCGGCTTCGGCCCCTTCGTCACCTCCCGGGGTTTTCGACTTTCCGTCGACGCCCCTCTCTTCGCCGGCATTGCGGCGCCCGAAGAGGCATCGGCGCCGGTCGTCGCGCCCTGGTTCCGTGTCGCCGTCTCCGACGAGACGGTGGACAGCGTGGGTTCGTATGGATGCCGCGCCACCCGGGCTCGCGATCCCGCGCCGACCGACGGTCTACACCACGGAGCCGACCGCCGATCGGCGCGGTGAGGCTACCAACCTTCTCCGTGGGGGCCTTCCCAGATGAACCGTAGAAGACGATGCCATCCTGCAGCTGATTCCCCGCTGAGTCCAGCTGTCAATCTCACGAAATTCCTCATTTTCCTTGACTGTCACTGCGATCAAGCCAACGACACGCGCCGACATCTGGGCTTCTGTCAACATTGAAATCGCGTCATCACGTGATATTGCCAGGACGACTTTCATCGTTGTCAACATTGGACGGGCTTACTGACCGTGAGCGCATTCTGCTGCGCCGCTCCTCTTCTCGCCACGCCCAACGGGCGGCGTCTCGCCGCCCGCCCGATGGATCCCTGCAACAAGTCAGACTGACGTCGAACCAACGTCAAAATGACGTCGAAAAAACTTTTCTTTGCGATTTCCCATTTCAGATCAATCGGTTGACTGTCGAAAATGAACTTAGATGCCCGACTCCGAGAATTCGGCGCCATCGCCTATGGCGATCGACCGCCTCGCATTCGTCTATTCGGGTCTCCGACCCGAATAGATTGCGGCGCCCCACAGCTGATGAGCTGTGGCATCCAACGCGGCAGCTCTCGATTTCGTCTTCTTAGTATAAACCGACTAGGAGTGTTTGTCTCTTGCTTGCATCAGCTCCACGATCACCAAGAAGGAGCTGATCATGACCACTCAATTTCTCCATATCGACGGCTGTCAATCGGCGCGGAACATTGACCCCGGATCGGCGTCGAACTTTGACCCCCTGGTTTCGTGAAGTCTGGCGCTCCTGATCGGACTGGGGAGCGGCGGTTTTGGGTGTGTCGTCGGTGTCGTGACGGAGGGAGGGCGTAGCCCGACCGGAGGCACGATACCGACGGCGGCGCCGGCCTCCGGCCCTGTTCTTGAAGCGCCAGCTGTCGTTGCCGGTTTCGACGATGTCGCAGTGATGGGTGAGGCGGTCGAGCAGCGCCGTGGTCATCTTGGCGTCGCCGAACACCGACGGCCATTCGCCGAAGGCGAGGTTGGTGGTGACTACGATCGAGGTGCGCTCGTAGAGCCGGCTGATCAGGTGGAACAGCAACTGCCCACCGGATTGGGCGAAGGGCAGGTAGCCCAACTCGTCGAGGACGATGAAGTCGAGGCGGCAGAGCCAGTCGGCCATTCGTCCTGGGCGGCCGGCGCGGGTCTCGGCCTCGAGCTTGTTCACGAGGTCGACGACGTTGAAGTAACGGCCGCGCATGCCGCCCCTGATGCAGGATCGGGCGATGGCGATCGCCAGGTGGGTCTTGCCCGTCCCGGTGCCGCCGATCAGCACGACGTTGCGCTGTTGGGCGATGAAGCCGCCGCCGGCGAGGTCCCTGACCAGGTTCTCGTTGATCGGCGTGCCGTCGAAGGCGAAGTCGTCGATGTCCTTGGCCAGCGGCAGCTTGGCCACGCCCATCTGGTAGCGGATGGAGCGCGCCTGCTTCTCAGCGATCTCGGCGGCGAGCAGCGCCGCGACGGTGCGCTGGGGGTCGTGGTTGCGCTTCAGGGCCGTGGCAACGATCTCGTCGTAGGCCGCCTTCATGCCGAACAGCTTCAGCTCGGTCATCGTGCTCAGGATCTCGGTGCGGTCCATCAGCCGACCCTCCGCAGGCCGTCGTAGCGCGCAGTCGGCGATCGGTTCGTGACGCAGCCTCAAGGCGTCCGGGGTCAGGACGGTGACGGCTTCGCTCGCCGGACGCCGCCGCGCCAGGATGTTCAGCACCACGTCGGCGGAATGCACGCCTTCGCCGAGCGCCTCGGCACAGGCGGCCTCGACCGCGCCCAGGCCGTCGTCGAGCACCGTGGCGAGGATCTCCACCATCTGTCGGTCCCCCTCGTTCGAACCGGCGAGCTTGCGGCGGATCCGGTCGAGGGCGCCGGGCAGCACCCAGTCCTTGAACGGGGCGCCGTTGCGCAGGGCTCCGGGCTTGCGGGCGAGCACCGGCACGTAGTGCCAGGAATCGTAGATCGTCTCGCCGCGGCCGAAGGAGCGCACGTGTTCCGCGACCACGCGCCCATCCTGACGGACGACGATCCGATCGGCATAGGCCCGGATCTCCACCGGGCGGCCGACGGCGCTCGCCGCGACGGAGTACTTGTTGTTGTCGAAGCGGACGAGGCAGGTCTTCGATACCGACGCCGTCACCGCATGGAACCCGTCGAAGGAGCCGCGATAGGGCACCAGCGACGCCCGCTCGTCCTCGAACACCTCCCAGGTGGTCCGATCCGTGAACTCCGGGTTCCGATGCGCCTTGGCGTAGGCGATGCACCGGTCGAGCAGCAGGGTGTTCAACTCGTCGAAGCACCGAAGCCGCAGGCGGGGCGTGAAGAACCGCTCGCGCACCAGCCCGACCTGGTTCTCGACCTGCCCCTTCTCCCAGCCCGAGGCCGGCGTGCAGGCGACCGGCTCGACGAGGTAATGCCCGGCCATCTGCAGGAAGCGCCGATTGTAGGCGCGCTCCTTGCCGACGAAGATCGTCTCCACCGCCGTCTTCATGTTGTCGTAGATGCCGCGCGTGCAGGTGCCCTTGAAGAAGGCGAAGGCCCGGTCGTGGGCGTCGAACACCATCTCCTGGCTTTCGCGCGGATAGGCGCGGACGAACATCATGCGGCTGTGGCAGAGCCGGACGTGCGCCACCTTCACCTTCATCGGCAGGCCGTTCATCAGCACGATCTCGTGGCTCCAGTCGAACTGGTAGGCCTCGCCCGGCGCGAAGGAGAGTGGCACGTAGGCATCGACCTTCGCCGCCGCCGTCTCCAGCGCCCAGGCCCGCGCGTAGCGGCGCACCGCGTCGTAGCCCCCTTCGTAGCCGCGTCCGCGCAACTCCTCGAAGAGCCGGATCAGTGTCAGCCGCTCTCGCGCCGAGGCGGCCGCGTTCGCCGTGAGCAACTCGTCCAACTCCGCCTTCCATGGCCCGAGCCTCGGCAGCGGCTGGTTCTCCCGACTGTAGGCGAAGCTCGTCTCGTCCGAACGCAGCACCTTCCGGACAGTGTTCCGGGCGACGTGCAACTCTCGGGCGATCTCCTTGATCGAACGCTCTCGAACGAAGAACTCGCGGCGTATCCGCG
>CALBKH010000106.1 GCA_937892955.1 uncultured Alphaproteobacteria bacterium | reverse complement strand
CATTAAACGCATCAAATCAACATGATGGTCCAACCGCGCACAGGTCTCATCATACTGGGCTCACGAAATTCGGACTCGTCCGAATTTCGTGAGCGTTACGGCCTGACCGGCCGACGCGCGGTCGCGCTTGCCTGCACTCACCAAGTTTCGAACAGGTCGAAACTTGGTGAGTTCGGTATCATGCCCCCGGGCGTTTCACCCCGATCGCCCGTTCGCGCCAGACGATGGCGATGCCGGAGGCGACGATGACCGCGGTGCCGATCGCCAGCGTCAGGCTCGGCACCTCGTCGAACAGCCACAGCCCCATCGCCACCGCCCAGATCATCGAGGCGTATTCGAGCGGCGCCACCACCGAGGCGTCGGCGTGGCGATAGGCCATCGTCAGGAAGATCTGGCCGATGCCGCCGAAGAGGCCGCAGGTGATCAAGAGCACGAGATCCGATCCCGACGGCACCACCCAGCCGAAGGGCAGGGTGAGGAGCGAGAACAGCGCGCTGCCGATCGAGAAATAGATGACGATGGCGCCGGTCTTCTCCGTGGTGGCGAGCTTGCTCACCTCGATCTGGGCGAGCGCCATGAGGAAGGCGGAGAGGAAACACATCACCGCGCCGGCGGCGCCGCGATCGCTGCCGATGTGGTTGAGATCGTCGAGATGCGGCGACAGGACGATCAGCACGCCGACGAAGCCGACGCCGACCGCCGTCCAGCGATGCGCCCGCACCACCTCGCCGAGCAGGATCGCGGCGAGGGCGACGACCACCAGCGGCGCCGCATAGGAGATGGCGAGCGCGTCGGCGAGCGGCAGCCGCTGGACGCCGGCGAACCACAGCGACATGGCGGAGACGCCGTAGACCGAACGCATGACGTGACCGCCCGGCCGCGAGGTCTTCAGACCGTCGCGCAGCTGCCCCTGCCACCACACCATGGCGACCACTGGAAAGATCGCGAAGGCGGAGCGGAAGAACACCACCTCGCCCGACGGGACGCGCGTCGCCAGGAGCTTCACCGCCAGCAGCATGACGGCGAAGGACAGCGTCGACAGGATCTTGAAGGCGGGGCCGAGGAGGGACAAGGAACGAACCGGGGTCGCGAAACGACACGGACCGACGGGAAGCGCCCGCCGGTCCGCGTTTTTCCCAAGATAGAGCCTCCTCCGAGCCCGGTCGAGGCTCCGTCGCGGCAGAGCTGTCCTGCGTCGGCCGGCCGTTTCGACGCCGCCGGCGCTCGACCCCGGCGGTTCCGGACCGGCGCGGAGCGCGCGATTCCACCGAAGCCACGGGGATCGCACTCCCTTCGCCTCGGGACCGGTGGAAGAAAAACGCCGCCTCTCGTTTTCCGGACTTGTCAGGGCGGGAGGAACCGTTTAGAGAACGCCTCCGACGCCGGGGGCACCCCTCGGACACGTCACGGCAGGCGCCCGTAGCTCAGCTGGATAGAGCACCAGACTACGAATCTGGGGGTCAGAGGTTCGAATCCTTTCGGGCGCGCCACCTTCTTACAAGTTTTCAATAGCTTAGTCTGAGCGACTCCGAAGATCATCGGAAGTCACGTTCGGGATTTGTTCTTTGTCTGTGCTTTGTTCTATCCCCAGATTCTCAAGATGAAAGAATCTGGGGCAGGCGTTCGTCACATTTCGGCCCTTCGAAGACGGGTCGCCCCTGCGATCGTCGGCACGGATTTACGCGCCCTCGCCTCGTGGTCCAGCCGTGTCGTTGCGGAGGACGTTGCTTTCGGCGATCCCCGCAATACTCGCTTCGGGTACTGATCCGAAGTTCCGCCGCAGTCCCAGGGTCGAAGGACCAACCAAGCGAGGCGGCGATTCAGCGCGTCAATCGAAATTGAAGGAAACTCGGATTTTCTTGAATCCTGCACAGATCCTGCGGCCGCATCGCGCCGGAAGGGGAAGCTGGAATTCCTTCCACCCGGTCGATTCAAGCTATTGAGCTACTCGCCGGACGGGGACCACCTCATACCGAGCCCATGAAGTTCTGACCTGTTCAGAACTTCATGGGCGATGGCAAGCCCGAACGGGCGTCGGCCGGTCAGGCCGTAACGCTGATGAATTTCGGACGAGTCCGAAATTCATCAGCCCGGTATCAGCATACCGCCCAGCCCAGCAAATCATCTTTCTTATACGATTTTCCTGATCTAGCTTGGGCATGACAACCTGAAGGCGAAAAACATTTTCGCCAAGCGCTTCCGGTTTTTTGGGGCTGGCTTCGCTCCACTTGTGAACGGCATCGCCTGGGCTGCCGAGGAAGGACTATGGAAAAGGTGAAAGAAGGACCGGATCCAGACGATATCGCCGCTTGGCGACTGATCATCGAGGACCAGTCGCTAGGGAGGATTCAGGGTGGGCAGCTGGTTGCTGCGGCCCAGCGGATCGGTGCGTCTGGCGACCGACGTGTCATCAATTCCCTCGTGAATGAGATTGCCGAGCGCATGATGCGCATCCTGCGCAAGCACATCGGCAAGAACCACCGAAACGAGGGGTGGGACATGATCGAAGAGGTCCACCACCAACTGATCGAGGCGGTTCTTAAGCCGAACTCAGCAGATGGCATTGGCCTGCGGACCGCCTTCGTCGCTCGCATCAAGCTCCGCGCCGCCGACGCAATCCGTCGCGAGCAACTGCATTCTGAACGCTACGCCTATTCTGAAGACGAAGAGGCACGCTCGGACGGACATAAAGCGTTGGCGACAGCAGACGAAGAGCGCGCCCATGTCGAGAGCGTGCTGAGGCGCATCGCCGACCCGCGGAAGGTTCTCGCCTTCCGTCTTCATATGGATGGCGTGCCGCGCAACTCCTCAAAAGTCGAGTCGATCGCTTCGGCGCTTGGCGTGAGCGCGAAGACCGCTGAGAGGCCGTTTTGAAATTCGCGCCCGGCGATTCCCGTCGGCGTCCGAATGTG
>CALBKH010000105.1 GCA_937892955.1 uncultured Alphaproteobacteria bacterium | reverse complement strand
CATGGCGAAGTTGGTCTTGCCGCAGGCCGACGGGAAGGCGGCGGCGACGTAGGTCTTCTCGCCCTGCGGGTTCTTGACCCCGAGGATGAGCATGTGCTCGGCGAGCCAGCCCTCGTCGCGCGCCATCACCGAGGCGATGCGCAGCGCGAAGCACTTCTTGCCGAGCAGCGCGTTGCCGCCGTAGCCCGAGCCGTAGGACATGATCTCACGGGTCTCGGGGAAGTGGACGATGTACTTGGTGTCGTTGCACGGCCAGGTGCTGTCGGCCTCGCCGGCGGCGAGCGGCGCGCCGACCGAATGGATGCACGGCACGAAATCGTCGTCGCCGAGCACGTCGAGCACCTTCTGACCCATGCGGGTCATGATGCGCATGTGGACCGCGACATAGGCCGAGTCGGAGACCTCGACGCCGATCTGGGCGATCTTCGAGCCGAGCGGACCCATCGAGAACGGGATGACGTACATGGTGCGGCCGCGCATACAGCCGTCGAACAGGCCGTTCATGGTGGCGCGCATCTCGGCCGGATCGGCCCAGTTGTTGGTCGGGCCGGCGTCGTCCTTGTTCGCCGAGCAGATGAAGGTGCGATCCTCGACGCGGGCGACGTCCGACGGCGACGACCGGGCGAGGAACGAGTTCGGACGCTTCGCCGGGTTCAGGCGGGTGAACACGCCGGCGTCGACCAGCTCCTGACAGAGGCGATCGTATTCTTCCTGGCTACCGTCGCACCAGTGGATCCGGTCCGGCTTGGTCAGCTTGGCGACCTCGTCGACCCAGGCGATCAGTTTGGCGTTCATGGTGGGAGCATGGGACATCAGCGTTCTCCGACGGGTACACGCGCTCGGGTCACGATTTCGGTCGTGAGGCGCAGGAACGAGGCGCGGGTCGACACGGGTGGGCGAAGACACCGTCGATCACCGACGGTGGACGGGCGGCCGAGCCGCCCTGCGAAAATTCGGAATCTCACACGAAGACTGCGGCGCCGGAGGCGCGATGGACGACGGCGAGACGGGTGAACCCGATCTCGGCGGGGCCAGGGCTGCGAGCCCGGAAACCGGTCTGAGTCGAGGGCAAGACTCCTCCGCGAAAAGGTGAAGCGACCCGGGATGCCTCGTCACGAAGTATCCCGCTCACCGATCTTCCGTCTTCGAAAAGATCGTCGATCGACCGTTCCAGCCGATGTGAGCGCCTGCAAAATACTACACCGCTCCCGGTCCGAACAAGGGTGCCGAAAGTCGGATTGAATGCTTATCGTATTGAATCGTTTAGAAGAAATTCCTTGCAGCAGGGACGGTTATTCCCAGCTGCGCAACGCCTCCTCCAGCGCGTCCGGCGACCTCACCGGATGCGGCAGAACGAGACGGCGGAAGGCGCGTCCCTCGTCCGCGGTGGTGGCGAGATCGATCCCTTCCGGGTCGATGCCGACGACCGTCCAGTCGCCCGCCGGCGCCCCGAGCTTCGCCGCCCAGCCGGCGACCCGTGCCGGCGTCTCGGTGAAGCCGGCGACGAGCCGGCTCTCCGCCGCCACCAGCGCCGTCGCATCGGCGCAGTCGACGAGGAAATCCTCGCGCCGCACCCGCATCGCCCGGCCGAACCCGGCGACGAGATGGCAGTCGTCGAGCTCCAGCCGGAAAAAGGCGAAATCGCCGAAGCCGGCGTAGAGCGCGGCGTCCGGATTGCGGGTGAGATAGCGCCGGCGCTGCGCCGCATCGTCGACGATCCGCTCGACGGCACCGACGAGGGTCACCCGCCCGCCCTGCTGCGGATCGCCGAGTGTGCCCTCGACGAAGAGCAGCGAAGCGCGCGGATCCTCGGCGAGATTGCGGCTGTGCGCGGCGAGCGTCGACATCAGGAGGATCGGCGAACCGTCCGGCTCGCAGGCCACCGTCACCAGCGAGCCGAAGGGATGGCCGGTGCGCCGCGCGATGGACGACAGCGCCGCGGTCCGCGCTTCGCGAACCAGCCGGCGAGACGTGGCGACGGGCGAGAAGGTATCGGCTTCGGTCATCGGAGATCCTCGTCGTGGGAAGGCGACGTGGCGGCGGCTGCGTCGACGAACGGCACGAGGCTAGAGCACCGGCCCGATCCGACGCAACCGGCCGCAGGCCATCGCTTCGGACGAGCCGCTGCATCGACGAAAGAAACCGGTGTGCGCCCGGAGGCCGGCCCGAATGTCCCGCCCGCCCCCGTTCCCCGAAGGGTCGTCGGGCGAGATGCCCCGTCGTCTCACCGCGCCACCTGTCGTCGTCGCCCTCGCTCGCTGGCCACGACTCGGCGCCTCGGCTATGATCGCCGCCATGATTTGCGCATATTCGCGGTGCTGGAAAGCACGCGGATCGCCAATTCCGGAGTGATTGCCCGCATGCCCACCATCGCTCTCGTCGACGACGACCGCAACATCCTGACCTCGGTCTCCATCGCGCTCGAGTCGGAGGGGTACCGGGTACAGACCTACACCGACGGCGCCTCGGCCCTCGACGGTCTCAAGGCCAACCCGCCCGACCTCGCCATCTTCGACATCAAGATGCCGCGCATGGACGGCATGGAACTCTTGCGCCGTCTGCGCCAGAAGTCCGAGCTGCCGGTGATCTTCCTCACCTCCAAGGACGACGAGATCGACGAGCTCTTCGGCCTCAAGATGGGCGCCGACGACTTCATCCGCAAACCCTTCTCCCAGCGTCTGCTGGTCGAACGCGTCAAGGCGGTGCTGCGGCGCGCCGGCGCCAAGGGCGAAGGCGCCGCCAAGCCGACCGACGCCGCCAAGGTGCTGGAGCGCGGGCCGCTCACCATGGATCAGGAACGCCACACCTGCACCTGGAAGGGCGAGCAGGTGACGCTGACCGTCACCGAGTTCCTCATCCTCTATGCGCTCGCCCAGCGTCCCGGCGTCGTCAAGAGCCGCAACGCCCTGATGGACGCGGCCTACGACGATCAGGTCTACGTCGACGATCGCACCATCGACAGCCACATCAAGCGGCTGAGGAAGAAGTTCAAGGCGGTCGACGACGACTTCGAGATGATCGAGACGCTCTACGGCGTCGGTTATCGCTTCAAGGAGATGTGACGGGCGCGTGTCGAGCCGGACCGACGAGACGCCGATGACCGCCGAGCGCCGCCGTTTCCCACGGAGGCTGCGCGGAGCGCGGCTCGTGGGACGGCGCATCGCCCGCGCCGTCGGCGCCACCGCCTTCTCCTCGCTGACCCGCCGCATCGCCCTCGTCAATCTGCTCGGCCTCGTCATCCTCCTCGCCTCGATCCTCTATCTCGACCGCTTCCGTGCCGGCCTCATCGACGCCCGCGTCGAGAGCCTCGAGACCCAGGGCGAGATCATCTCCGCCGCCATCGCCGCCTCGACCCAGAGCGACACCGGCGTCGGCGCCATCGATCTAGAAGCGCTGCTGAAGCAGGAGATCGGCGAGGAGAAGCCGCGGCCGGAGGAGAAGCCGGAGCCCGCCGACGAGTTCTCGCTCGAATTCCCCATCGATCCGATGCGGGTCGCGCCGATCCTTCGCCGTCTCGTCTCTCCCGCCAAGACGCCGGCGCGGGTCTGGGACCGCGACGGCTTCCTGGTGATCGACAGCCGCAATCTCTATCGCCGCGGCGATTTCGGGCCGGACGCCGCCACCAGGACGCCGACGACCGAAGATCCCGGCATCTTCCATCGGGCGATCGAGACCGTGTCGCGTTGGCTGCGCGGCGGCCAGGACCTGCCGGTCTATCGCGAGCTCGGCTTCGCCTCCGGCAAGGACTATCCGGAAGTGGCCGCGGCGCTGGCCGGCGACACCATGCCGATCGTCCGCGTCACCCGGCAGGGGGCGATGATCGTCACCGTGGCGGTGCCGATCCATCGCGGCCGTACCATTCTCGGCGCGCTGCAGCTCTCCACCCAGGCCGGCGACATCGACGGCATCGTCCGTGCCGAGCGCATGGCGATCATCCGCGTCTTTCTCGTCGCCTCCGGCGTCATCATCGCGTTGTCGATCCTGCTCGCCGGCACCATCGCCGCGCCGTTGCGCCGCCTCGCCGCCGCCGCCGATCGGGTGCGCCGCTCGGCCAAGGCGCGCGAGGAGATCCCCGACTTCCCCGATCGCACCGACGAGATCGGCCATCTGTCGCGGGCGCTGCGCGACATGACCAGCGCTCTCTACAATCGCCTCGAGGCGATCGAGAGTTTCGCCGCCGACGTGGCGCACGAGTTGAAGAACCCGCTGACGTCGTTGCGCAGTGCGGTCGAGACGCTGCCGCTCGCCCGCAACGAGGCCTCGCGCGGCCGCCTCATGGAGGTGATCCAGCACGACGTGAAGCGGCTCGATCGCCTCATCACCGACATCTCCGACGCCTCGCGTCTCGATGCCGAGTTGGCGCGTCAGGAGGCGGCTCCGGTCGACGTGCGCGCCCTCCTCTCCGCGGTGGCGTCGCTGCAGAACGACCTCGCCTCCGACCGCGGCCAGAAGGTCGGATTGACGATCGACCCGCCGGGGGCCCCCGGCCTCGCCTTCGTCGTCATGGGCCACGACAGCCGCCTCGGTCAGGTCTTCACCAACCTCGTCGACAACGCCCGCTCCTTCTCGCCCGACGGCGGCGAGGTGCGGATCTCGTTGACCTCGACCGACGGTCGGGTCGAGGTGGTGGTCGACGACGACGGCCCCGGCATCCGCGCCGAGAAGGTCGACCGCATCTTCGAGCGCTTCTACACCGACCGCCCCGAGGGCGAGAGCTTCGGCAACAACTCCGGCCTCGGTCTCGCCATCTCCCGCCAGATCGTCGAGGCCCATCGCGGCACGATCACCGCCGAGAATCGCCTGCGCGACGACGGCTCCCTCGCCGGCGCCCGTTTCGTCGTGTCGCTGCCGGGAGGCGAAGTTGGCTGAGGGCTTCGCCACCCATCACGCCACCGCGATCCTGTGGGGCGCGCGGGCCATTCTGTTGCGCGGCGCCTCCGGGTCGGGCAAGTCGCGTCTGGCGCTCGAACTTCTCGCCGAGGCGCGCCGTCTCGCCGTCCACGCCGCACTGATCGGCGACGACCGGCTGGTGCTCCAGGCGGCGTCGGGCCGCCTCGTCGCCCGTGCCGTCGACCCGCTCGCCGGGCTGATCGAGGCGCGCGGCCTCGGCATCGTCGACATCCCCCACGAACCGGCCGGCGTCGTCGGGCTCGTCGTCGATCTGGTGCGCGAATGCCCGGAGCGCCTGCCCGACCGCGTCGGGGGCGATCTCGAGACGGAGATCGCCGACGTGTCGCTGCCGCGTCTGGCGCTGTGGACCGAGGACGCCTCGCCGGTCGTGCGCATTCTCGCGACCCTCGCGACGACTGACGGAATGGCGCAGTGAATTCCCCCTCGGTTCGAATTTGCCACTTGAACTTCGCCGCGGACCCGACCATTTTTCGACGTCTGCCGAGGAAGCGGGGCGAGGTCGCCACCGTGGCGTGGCCCCGAGGGGCGGTGCGTCCTCGTCGAGGGAGCTGTTGATGATCGGTCTCGTCCTCGTGACTCACGGGGATCTCGCCAAGGAGTTCGTCAAGGCGCTCGAGCACGTCGTGGGTCCGCAGGACAGAGTCGCGACGATCTGCATCGGGCCGGAAGACGACATGGAGCAGCGCCGTCAGGACATCCTCGATGCGGTGAGGTCGGTCGACGACGGGACCGGCGTGGCCATCCTGACCGACATGTTCGGCGGCACGCCGTCCAACCTCGCCATATCCGTGATGAACGGCGGGTCGATCGAAGTCGTGGCGGGGATGAACCTGCCGCTCCTGGTCAAGCTCGCCAAGGTGCGCTGCGAGCGCGGTCTCGTCGACGCGGTTGTCGAGGCCAAAGAGGCCGGTCGCAAGTACATCAACGTCGCCAGCCAGGTGTTGCAGGGCTGAGGCGGCGGCAACACGCTGAAATCGTGGGCCCACGGGCCCGTCATCGGGGGAACGGAATGAGCGGGGAAGCGACGGGGGACATCGCACGCGAACTCGCCATCACCAACAAGCGCGGCCTGCACGCCCGCGCCTCCGCCAAATTCGTCCACACCGTCGAGCAGTTCGACGCCGAGATCGAGGTGTCGAAGGACAACCAGACGGTCGGCGGCCTGTCGATCATGGGCCTGATGATGCTCGCCGCCTCGATCGGCACCTCGATCCGCGTCGTCGCCCGCGGCCCCCAGGCGCACGAAGCCCTGACCGCCATCACCCACCTCGTCGAGAACAAGTTCTTCGAGGAGTGAGCAACGGTCCCGGCCGGAGGCCGGGACGAAAAGCCCCGGTGGGGCTTTTCGAGTTGTGAACGCCCCGAGCCACGCGAGGGGCTGGGGCGAAGGTCCGGTGGATCTTCGCGAGCGACGAACGCCCGGAGCGCGAGCGGAGGGCAGGGGCGGTCCCGGCCGGAGGCGTCGACGAAAACGTGCGGTGGACGTTTTCGAGGGGCGAAGGTCCCGCGCCATGCGAGGGGCAGCCGCGTCGATCTTCGCGTATGCTGCGCGCCGCGCGCCGCGTCGCCCCCGCTTCGTCTCCTTCGAGGAGAGACCTCCCATGCCGCCCCGCATCGCCGTCGTCGGATCGACCAACATCGACCTCGTCACCTACGTCACCCGCATGCCGATGCCGGGCGAGACCATCGAGGCCCCCGATTTCCGCATCGGCTGCGGCGGCAAGGGGGCGAATCAGGCGGTCGCCGCGGCGCTGCTCGGGGCCGAGGTGGTGATGGTGTCGAAGGTCGGCGACGACGCCTTCGCCGAGACCTCGCTCGCCAACTTCCGCCGCTTCGGCATCGACACGCGCCACGTCGGCCGCGTTCCCGGCGTCTCGTCGGGCGTGGCGCCGATCTTCGTCGAGCCGTCGGGGGAGAACTCGATCCTCGTCGTCAAGGGCGCCAACGCCCGGCTGCTGCCGGCCGACGTCGACGCGGCGGCGGCGGATCTCGAGACCTGCGATCTGATCCTGCTGCAGCTCGAGATCCCGCTCGAGACCGTCCACCACGCCATCCGCTTCGCCCGCGCCCGCGGCATCGAGACGGTGCTCAATCCGGCCCCCGCGGTGCCGCTCGATCTCGACCTCGTCGGCGCCGTCACCTTCCTCGTGCCCAACCGTAGCGAACTGGCGCTCCTGACCGGTCTGCCGGTCGAGGACGAGCCGCAGGCGATCGCCGCGGCGCGCGTCCTCGTCGAGCGGGGCGTCCGCACCGTGATCGTCACCCTCGGCGCCGACGGCGCCCTGGCGGTCGACGCCGCCGGGGTCTTCCGGGTCGCGCCGGTCGCCGTCGCACCGCGCGACACCACCGGCGCCGGCGACGCCTTCATCGGCGCCTTCGCCCGCTTCTGGGCCGAGAGCCGCGACGCCGCCGCCGCCCTCGCCGAAGCCGCGCTCTATGCCGCCGATTCGGTGACGAAGCCCGGCACCCAGTCGTCCTACGCGAGCGCCGCCGACTTCGCCGCGGCGAAGGCCGCGCGGCGCTGAGGGGCGCAACACGCCGGGGATCCGTGTGGGCCGGTTCAGCCGAGGGCGCAGGCGACCTTGCCGCGGCGGGCATGGTCGCGCTTCTCGCCGGTCCGCAGCCGATACCGTCCGGCGTAGTCCGTCTCGGTCCGGCGGCGCGTCACGATCACCAGGTCGGTGTCGTATCCGTCGCCTTCGGCGAAGACGTGGAACCGCAGGCGCAGTTCGTCGCCCTCGATCCAGGTGGCGACCAGATGGTCGGCCTCGAGGACGATCGTCCGGCCCGCGCGCCGCAGCCGCAACTCGCCCCGGGTGCCGGAGACCGACGTCGCCTCGTGGCCGACGGTCGCCATGACGTGGAAGGTCACGACCGGATCCTCGATGTCGCAGGTCAGTGTCGCCGTCGCCCGAGCCGGCTGGGCGGCGAGGGACGCCATCGCCGCGATCGCGAAAGCCCCTCCTCGAACGGTCGCCATGTCGTTTCCCCTCTCCCCGACGCGGATCCGTCGCACGCCGCACCATCCGCCCGGACGGCTCGTCCCGCGGTTCTCAGCATGCCGTGGTCGGCGTCGCGCCGGAAGTGCGGCGACGCCCCTCGCGCGTGGCGCCTGTGGGTCTCCCGTTCTTGGCGGCGCGATGCCGAGCCGTTAGGATGACGACGGAGACCCGCCGGTCGTTGCCGGCCAGCGGGCCTCGCCGTCGGAAACGGAGGTGTCGCCATGATGAAAGTCCTCGTCGCCGTCGACGGCTCGTCCCATGCCGACAAGGCCGTCGATCACGTGATCCGGCTGGCGAGCGAGCTGCGCTCGATCGAGGTGTTGCTGGTCAACGTCCAGCCCGACCCGGAGTTCCGCACCCTCGCGATGTATCGCGAGGAGATGCTCGCCGAGCTGCGCGAAAACGGTGAAGCCGCGCTCGCCGGTGCCCGCGACCGCTTCCGCGCCGCCGGCGTGTCGGCCCGCGAACGCCTCGAGATCGGTGACCCGCCGCACATGATCGCCGATATCGCCGCCGCGGAAAACGTCGACCTCGTCGTCCTCGGCACCATGGGCCTGGGCTCGGCCGCCGGTCTCCTGTTGTGCACGGTCGCCATGAAGGTGCTGCATCTCGTCGAGGTGCCGGTGACGCTGGTCAGATGAGCCCGCGGGGCCGCGCGGCTCCGCGCCACCGAGAGCCCGCCGCAGCGGAGCGGGCGGAACGGATCGAGACATGCTCGAGACGTCCATCGAAGTCGCGGCGGTGGTGGCCGCCGTCCTTCTCGCCGCGATCGGCGGCGAACTGTTCCTGACCGGCGTGCTCGGGACGGCGAAGACGCTGCGCCTGCCGCGTGGCCTCGTCGCCACCACACTCGGCGCCGCCGCCACCTCGGCACCGGAACTCTTCGTCTCGGTCGTCGCCGCCGGTTCCGGCCGGCCGGAGATCGGCCTCGGCGACACACTCGGCAGCAACGTCGTCAACATCGCCCTGGTGCTCGGTCTCGTGCTCCTCCACCGCTCGGTCACGGCCGGAACGACCGAGCGCACCACCGCAGCCGCGGCGCTGATCGCCCCCTTCGTGCTCTTCGTCCTCCTTCTCGACGGTCGTCTCGAACGCTGGGAGGGCGGGTTGCTCCTCGCCCTCTTCGTCGCCTGGGCGATCGTCGGTTTCCACACCGGCCGCCGGCGTCACACCGCCGAGGTCGAGGAGATGGCGGCCCTGCCGCGCCGCTCGATGGGCATGGCGGCGGCCTATCTCGCCGTGGGCGTGATGATGTTGGTCGGCGCCGGCCGCCTCTTCGTCTTCGGCGCCGTCGGGCTCGCCACCCGCTTCGGCATCGACGACTACGTCATCGGCGCCACCGTGGTGGCGATCGGCACGTCGCTGCCGGAGCTGACCACCGTCGTCGCCTCGCGCCGCCGCGGCCACGACGACATCGGCCTCGGTACGCTCCTCGGCAGCAATCTCTTCAACGGCCTCGCCATCGTCGGCGTCGCCGCGACGATCACGCCGATCGTCGTGCCGGTCGCCGAGGTCGGCATCGCTCTCGCCTTCGGCTGGGTGAGCATGATCCTCGTCCTGCCGCGTGGGCGGGTGGTGCCGAGGAGCCGCGGCGCGCTGCTGCTCGCCGTCTATGTCGCCTATGTGCTGGCCACCCTCGCCGTCACCATCGCCGAGGCGGTGTGATACCATCGGTCATCGAAAATGGCCGATGGCATTCTTGGCGCGATTTTCTCGCGCCACCGATGCGGATGAGAAATTCGCGCGTCTTCAGAAGGCCGGGCGCTTCGACGCCTTCCGCCTCCGGTGTGACCGAACCGGCCTCCGACGGGGATCAAACCGCCCCTTCGTCGGCGATGTTCAGGATCTCGCCGCAGGCCTTGCAGTGAACGGCGTCGTGATCGTGGCGGGTGAGGCCGCAGCGCGGGCAGCGGTGCTCGACCTTCGGCGGCCGGAGCATCACCTGGACGAGACGCAGGAAGAACGACACGCCGAAGATCATGATCACCACCGAGATCATCCGCCCGCCCCGGCCGTCGAGCGTGATGTCGCCGAAACCGGTGGTCGTCAGCGTCGTCACCGTGAAGTAGAGCGCATCGGCATAGTCGTTGATCTTGTCGTTGGCGTAGTGCTGGGTCTCGTAGACGATCGCCGTCATGACGAAGATGAAGACCGCGAGGTTCACCGCGGCGGTGATCGTCTGCTCGTTGCGCCGGAAGAAGACGAAGTCCTGCCGGAGCCGCCGCATCGTCTGGTAGGAGCGCAGCAGCCGCAACATGCGGGCGACCCGCAGGAAGGCGAAGCCTTCGCCGACCACCGGCGCCAGCAGCGAGCCGATCACCACGATGTCGGCGATACCGAGAGGGTGGACGAGATCGGCGAGGCGATGGCGGCTGATCCACAGCCGCGCGGCGAAGTCGACGACCAGCACGATGCCGATCACCGCGTCGATCGCCTCGATCGCGAACGAATGGTCGGTGAAGGACGAGCCGACGAGGAAGAGGATGGTGACCACGTCGAAGGCCAGGAGCCCGTAGCGGAATCGGACCGCGTCGCGGCTCTCGCCCTCGTAGAGTTTCCTGACCCTGGCCTTCATGCCCGTTCTTTCCCCGCGGTCCTGCCGATCGGTCTCTCCCGACTTCTAGAGCATGTCGCCGATGAACTGAACCACCGCGCCGGGTCGATCATCGACCGCCGGCGGGGTCGGTCGTCCGAAGCCGTCGGCAGGGGGCGAGAAACGAAGACGGGCGGGCCCCGTCGGACCCGCCCGTCGATCGCGTTCGTCGTTCCGTCTCACGCCGGCGCGGAGGTGCGGATCAGGTGGTCGAAGGCCGACAGCGCCGCGGTGGCGCCGGCGCCCATGGCGATGATGATCTGCTTGTAGGGCACGGTGGTCGCGTCGCCGGCGGCGAAGACGCCGGGCACCGAGGTCGCGCCGCGGGCGTCGATCTCGATCTCCTTGCGGTTGGAGAGCCTGACCGCCCCTTCCAGCCACTCGCTGTTGGGCAGGAGACCGATCTGCACGAAGATGCCTTCGAGGTCGACCGCGTGGATCGAACCGTCGACTCGGTTCTCGTACCTGAGGCCGGTGACCTTGTCGCCGTCGCCGACGACCTCGGTGGTCAGCGCCGAGACGTGGATGGTGACGTTCGGCATCGAACGCAGCTTCTTCTGCAGCACCTCGTCGGCCCGGAGCTTCGAATCGAACTCGATCAGCGTGACGTGGGCGACGATGCCGGCGAGATCGATCGCCGCTTCGACGCCGGAGTTGCCGCCGCCGATCACCGCGACGCGCTTGCCCTTGAAGAGGGGACCGTCGCAGTGCGGGCAGAAGCACACGCCCTTGGCCTTGTACTCCTGCTCGCCCGGCACCCCCATCTCGCGCCAGCGCGCGCCGGTCGACAGGATCACCGACTTGGCCTTGAGCGAGGCGCCGGAGGCGAGTTCCACCTCGATCGGGTCGTTCGCGGAAGCCCCCGCCTTGAGGCCGGTCGCCCGCTGCAGCTTCATCACGTCGACCGAATAGTCGGCGACGTGCGCCTCGAGCGCCGCCGCGAGCTTCGGCCCTTCGGTGTGCGGCACCGAGACGAAGTTTTCGATCGACATGGTGTCGAGCACCTGGCCGCCGAATCGCTCGGCGACGACACCGGTGCGGATGCCCTTGCGCGCCGCATAGATCGCCGCCGCCGCGCCGGCCGGTCCGCCGCCGACGACGAGCACGTCGAAGACGTCCTTCTCGGCGATCGCCGCCGCCGCCCGCTCGGCCGCGCCGGTGTCGAGTTTGGCGAGGATCTCCTCCAGCCCCATGCGGCCCTGGCCGAAGACGGCGCCGGCGAGATGCACGGTCGGCACCGCCATGATCTTTTCGCGCTCCACCTCCGCCTGGAACAACGCGCCGTCGACCATGGTGTGGCGGACGTTCGGGTTGAGCGCCGCCAGCAGGTTCAGCGACTGCACCACTTCCGGGCAGTTCTGGCAGGAGAGCGAGATGTAGGTGACGAAGTCGAACGACCCCTGGAGCGCCTTGGCGCCAGCGATCACTTCGTCGGAGACCTTGGGCGGATAGCCCGAGGCCTGCAGCAGGGCGAGCACCAGCGAGGTGAACTCGTGACCCATCGGCAGGCCGGCGAAGGCGATACGCGGCGTCTCGCCGGTGCGACCGATGGTGAAGGACGGCTTGCGGGCGTCGCTGCCGTCGAACCGCGCGGTGATGCGCGAAGACGTCGAGGCGATGTCCTCGATCAACGTCCGCATCTCGGTGGAGGCGGGCGTTTCGTCGAGCGAAGCCACGAGTTCGATGGGCGAGACCAGACGCTCCATGTAGGCGCGCAGTTGTTCCTTGATGCCGGCGTCGAGCATGGCATGCCTCCGAAGACGGTGATGATTGCGAGGAGGATACGCCGGGGATCGGGAACCGTCCGGCGTCTCGTCGTCGCAATCGCCGAGGGCGATGGGATCGAGAGGGGGGCGTCCGGAGCCCGAAGGCTCCGGACGCGAAAGATCGATCAGATCTTGCCGACGAGGTCGAGCGACGGAGCGAGGGTCTTCTCGCCCGGGGTCCACTTGGCCGGGCAGACCTCGCCCGGATGCGAGGCGACGTACTGCGCCGCCTGCACCTTGCGCAGCAGCTCCTTGGCGTCGCGGCCGATGCCGAGGTCGTGGATCTCGGCGACCTTGATCACGCCCTCCGGATCGCAGACGAAGGTGCCGCGCAGCGCCAGACCCTCTTCCTCGATCATCACGTCGAAGGCGCGCGTGATGGCGCCGGTCGGGTCGCCGATCATCGGGTAGTTGATCTTCTTGATGGTCTCGGAGGCGTCGGCCCAGGCCTTGTGCACGAAGTGCGTGTCGGTGGAGACCGAATAGCACTCGACGCCGAGCTTCTGGAACTCCGGATAGAGGTCGGCGAGGTCGCCGAGCTCGGTCGGGCAGACGAAGGTGAAGTCGGCCGGATAGAAGAAGAAGATCGACCACTTGCCCTTGACGGCGGCGTCGGTCACCTCGACGAACTTGCCGTTGTGATAGGCCTGGGCCTTGAAGGGCTTGATGGTGGTGTTGATCAGAGACATGGAACAGCTCCCGCTGGTTGGTCGATGATGCCTGCTTCCTGGCGGTCCCCGCACCGTCGCCGAGGCGGCGGTCTCTCCGGCGGTCGTCGATTCGAACCCTCGGTCCGAAGTCGCTCTCCCGCGGAGCGGACGGTTCGAAGAACCGCGAACCTCCTCGCCCCGCGAAGCCCTCGCCTCTCGGGACGAGGGCAAGCTAACGCGGGGCAGGACATCGTTCAAATAGATTGTCCCTGTTTTTTCGATCGGTGAGACCGATCGAAAAAACAGATCATCGGCGATGGCGATCGAGGTTCAGATTGAACTGGGTGCAACTCGACGTGTAGAGCCCGCCGGTGTGCATGCTGGCACCGAAGCGGCCGACGAAACCGTTGCGGTAGTCGACGCCGCAGGCCGCCGGGCTGGGTGCGGAGAAGAGCGTGACGACGCCGGATTTCGGCGCGCGGCCGCGGATCATCCGCTCGACCCGAACATGGATGACCGCCGCCTTGTGGCCGGCGAGGTCGATGCCGGGACGCTGATCGACCACATGGCCCTCGAAGAGCACCTCGACCCGCGCCGCCACCCGTTTCGGGTTGGGCGGACCGCAGGAGCAGGCGAGCGCCGGCGTGGCGGCGAGAAGCAGGGCGATGGTGAGTGGGAACAGGATACGGGTCATGCGAGAGCCTCCCGTCTCCGGCGGCCTCGCGTCCTCACGACGCCGTCACGAAGCGGAAACATGGACCCTACACACGCTGCGGGCAATCGGGATGTTTCCCAGCGCGGCGACGCGTCGCCGCGCCACCTTCTCGAACCCTGCGGCGACGCGTCGCCGCGCCCCTCCACCGAACCCTGCGGCGACGCGTCGTCTCACCGACCGGATGAAATTCCGACTCGTATCGACGTAGAATTTTCGAAGACGCTCGCATCCGGTCCTCTCCCCCTTTGTGGGGGAGAGACAGAGAGAGGGGTCACGAAGGCTCTTCGGGCGCCGAATTGGCCGATCGACCGCATACCCCTCTCCCTCCTCCACGAGGGGGGAGGGGACGTCGGAGCACCGACCTTCGAAACAGATGCGCCTCCCGAAGGGGCGGAACTTCATACGGCGGGTTTCACACCGCGATCCGCGCGACCTCGCCGCGCAGCGCCGCCGCATCGTGGTAGGGCGATTCGGTGAGGGCCACGAGGTTCGCCACCCGTCCCGGTGAGATCGTCGCCGGATCGAGCCCCCACGCTCGCCGCGGCCGCGACGTGGCCGAGATCAGAGCCGAGGTCATCGACAGGCCGGCGTCGAGGAAATGGAAGATCTCGTCGACGAGCCCGGTGCCGTGCGGCACGCCCGGGCTTCCCGCGTCCGAGCCGGCGACCAGCGGCACGCCGAGCCGGTCGGCGAGGCCGACGTGTTCGAGGTGACCGTCGAGGATGCGCCGGAGGTTGCCGATCGTCGCCGCGCTCCAGCCGGCGAGCTCCGGCCGAGCCCACTGGAAATGCACCGGCGAGAAGGTCGGAACCCAGGCGATGCGCTTCTCCGCCATGCGTACCAGGATGTCGCGGGTCATGAAGAAGCCGTGCTCGATCGAGTCGATTTCCGCCTCGACCGCCACCTCGAGCCCGTCGAGGCCCGAACAGTGGGCGAAGGTCTTCCGGCCCGCCCGATGGGCGACGTCGACGATCGCCCGCAGCTCCTCGACCGAGAACTGCGGCTCGCCCTTCACGCCGCCGGCGTCGAAATCGATGATGCCGGTGAGGATCACCTTGACGTCGTCGGCGTGTACCACCATCGCCTGAATGGTCTCGGTCGGGTCGATGCCTTCGCCGACGTCGCGCGCCATGAAGCCGCCGTAGCGCTTCGGCCGCTTCACCCCGAGGCCGGGCGAGCGCAGCCGGACCGGCGCGGTCGGATCGGCGGCGGTCTCGGCGCGCATGCGATCGTTGACACCGAACCGGTCGCCGGCATCGCGCACCAGCGTCACCCCGGCCGCCGCCGATCGCGCGAGGTTCGCCCGGGCCGTCGCGCACATCGTGTCGAAATCGGCCTTGAGGTACTCGTTGCGCTTGGCGAAATCGAGTTCGCCACCGTCGAGGAAGATGTGGGCGTGGGCCTCGACGAGCCCCGGCATGACGAAGGCGGCCTCGACGTCCGGCCGCACCTCCGGCGAGGCGGGGCCGACGGCGACGATGCGGCCCGCTTCGACGACGATGTCGCTCGGGCCGAGATGCGCCGGGTGATGGCGATCGCCGTCGAAGAAGGCGGCGGCACGGACGATGGTGCGGGACCTCGAACCGGTCATGGCCTCATGCCTTGTAGAACTTGCGCACCGCGCGCAGCGCGTTGGAGCCCGACTGCTCGAGGAAGTTGCGATAGGCGGCGAGCACGTAGCTGTCCTCGGGGAGCGGATGATACGCCCGCCACGGCGTGCCGAGTACCGTGTCGAAGCCGTGCGGCACCGCCAGTGTCAGAAAGGCGCATTCGAGCGCGTGCTTGAGATCGGAGCCGTCGACCGCCTTGGGCGGCATCTGCTGGCCGATGTTGGAGAGCCCGCCCATCATGTGGATGCCCTTCAGCTCCGGATCGGCGCCGATCGCCTTCACCGCGTCGAGGGTGGCGCGATTGAGCCCGGTGGTGTCGGCGATGATCGCCGAGACCGACATGTCGACGAAGATGTCGTCGAGGTTCATGCCGTACTCGCCGACGAGTCGCAGTGCCCCGCGCTTGGCGGTGCCGTGGATCTCCTCGGCCGTCTTGTTGCCTTTGGCGACGCCGTCCTCGACCCGCTCCGACGCCATCAGGATGACCTTGAACGGCCCATGGCTGGCGTAGAGGTCCATCAGGTCCCAGCGGTGCTCGGTGATCGAATTGACGATCGGCATCGCGCCGCCGGCTTTGGCCCGGTCGTAGGCGTTCAGACACACCTCCTGCACCGCCTTCGACGGGAAGTCGAAGGAGATCGGCACGCTCACCACTTCCTGGATCGCCCGGATCACTTCGGCCATGAAGCCGGTGTCGGTCAGGGCGCGGGCGCCGATGTTGACGTTGAGATAGGCCGCACCCGCCTCGGCCTGCTTCACCGCCAGCGCCTGGATGCCGGGAAGATCGCTCTCGTCGAACAGCCGCTTGGTGCTCTTGAAGCCCGGATTGATCCGCTCGCCGATGATGCGGATGTCGAAGCCCTTGCCCTCGGTCATGATTTCCCCCCGTGGCCCCTGTGTGCGAAGCCGATGTTGTGCATGAAGCGTTTCTGAAAGTCGGCGGCCGACGACAGCTCGACGTAGCGGCAGCGCCGCGCCAGATCGGCGGCGATGCGTCGTTCGTCGGCCGAGGTGAGCATGCGCGCCACCCCGACCCCGGCGGCGTTGCCGACCGCCCGGATCCGCTCGCGCGGGATGTCCGGGAAGAGGCCGATCTCGATCGCCGATTCGACGTCGACATGCGCCCCGAAGGCGCCGGCGACGACGAAGCGGTCGACCGCCTCGATGGCGATGCCGGCGTCGCGCAGCAACAGCTCGACGCCGGTCATGATCGCCGCCTTGGCGAGCTGTACGGCGCGCACGTCGGCTTGCGTGAAGAACACATGCGGGGCCGCCACCGCCATCGGCTTGCCGTCGTCGTCGGCCTCCGTGTCCGGGTGGCCGCCGTGCAGCCGGCCGCGTACGTCGACGATGCCGGCGCGGCGCAGGCTCGCCAGCATGTCGATGACGCCGGAACCGCAGAGCCCGACCGGGGTCTTGCCTCCGATGGTGGCGATGGTCAGTCGACCGTCCGCGAGCCCGACCCGCTCGATCGCCCCTTCCGCCGCGCGCATGCCGGAGGCGATGTGGCCACCCTCCAGCGCCGGCCCCGACGGGCACGAGGCGGAGCGGATGACCCCGTCGTGGACGAGGCTGATCTCGGTGTTGGTGCCGATGTCCATGACGATGGTGGTGCCGTCGCGCTCCCACACCGGGCGTGCGGCGAGCATGGCGGTGACGTGATCGGACCCGACGAAGCCACCGATGTTCGCCGCCACGTGGACCGTCGCACCGCCCGCGAAGGGTAGGGGGAAGTCGGCCGCCGGCACGTCGATCGCGTCGCGCAACGCCGCCACGAAGGGCGAGCGGCCGAGCTGGCGCACCGGCAGTCCGAGCAGCAGGTGCTGCATCGCCGTGTTGCCGCATGCCGTCGCCTCGACGATGTCGCCCGCCGTCGCACCGACCGCATGGGTGAGGTCGTGGGCGAGCGCCGCGATCGCGGTGACCGCGGCGGCGCGCAACTCGGCGACCTGCGCCGGCCCGCCGATGGCGTGATTGACCCGGGCGACGAGATCGGCGCCCCAGGCGACCTGCGGGTTCTCGAGCCCGAGCCGGGCCAGTTGGGTCCCCGTTTCGAGGTCGACCAGATGCCCGACCACGTTGGTGGTGCCGAGATCGACGGCGAGGCCGAGGAGCGGCCGGCCCGGTGGGCGCACCAGCGCGATGCGTCGATCGCGAACGATCGCATCGACCGTCCAGTCGTGGCGGCGCAGCAGATCCGGCAGGTCGCGCAGGGCGGGAAGGTCGATACCCGAGACGTCGCTGCCGGCCGCAGCGACCAGTCGTTCGCCGTCGGCGCGGTTGTCGGCGAGGCTCGGCGGCGGCACGGTGAGGGTGAGACGTCGCAGCGTCGGGGCGAGCGGCAACGGCTCGGACGGCCCGCCGTGATGGACGTCGGCGCGCACGATCGGCGCCAGCGACCGCGGCGCCACCTGGATGGTGCAGTCGCTCTTCGGCGTCACCTTGCAGGCGCGCACCCATTTGCGCCGGGTCTTCGCCGTGCCCTCGATGTCGGCGCCGACCACCCAGTCCTCGCCCTCGCCATGGCGGAAGGCGCCTTCGCCGACCCGGATTGTGCAGGCCCCGCAGGTGCCGCGCCCACCGCAGGCGCCGACGATCCTCAGCCCCTGGCGTCGCGCCGCCTGGAACACCGTTTCGTCGGACCGGCAGGCGATCTCGCGATCGAGATCGGGAAACGTCAGTCGGTATTCGTGGGGCGGATGAGGAATGGTCATGTCCGCTCCCTCACGCCGTCACCGCGGCGGCGGCTTCGCGCGCCACCCGGCAGGTCGGCCGGGACCGGCAGTCGTCGCACTGCGACCAGGTGACGGCGGGCAGGTCGTGCCCGACGCCGTAGACGACTGTCGTCGACTTGGCCGGATGGAGCGCCAGCGAGCCGGTGGTCGAAAGCCCCATCGCCGCCGCCCCGGCGAGGCGCAGCACCGCCGGCTGCGCCGCGAGCGCCAGCCCCGGATCGCCCGGTCGAAGCTCGCCCGCCATGGTCAGGCCGGCGCGTTTCACCGCCGCCATCACCATGTCCTGCAGCCGCCGGCTCGCCTCGAGCAGCATGCGGTTGGCGATCTCGTCGAGGGCGATGGCGAGCGACATGCGCCGCTCGGCGAAGAGGGCGGAGATCCGCGCCGGAACATCCGGCCCGAGCGTCGCCGCGGCGAAGGCCAGCGCGGTGAGTTCGCCGCTCTCCGGCAACATCCGCGGCGCCTGGAAGCGCTCGCCCCCGGCGACGAGGATGTCGCCGTCGATGGCGTCGAGGTCGACGATGCGGTGGACGATGCGCGCCCGCCCGAGCCCTTCGGCGCGGACGAGATCGATCGCCTGGGTGCGGAATCGCGCGGTGACGGAACCGGTCGTCACCAGCGAGGCGACGATCGGTTCCAACACGTCGAGGGTCCGCACTCGGCTCATCACGCCCTCCGTCAGCCGGCGTAGCGCCGCGCCGCGTCGAACATGGCGCGCACGTTCTCGATCGGCGTCTCGTCGGGGAGCCCGAAGGCCCCGTCGAGGATCAGCTTGCCGCCCTTGGCCCAGACGTTGTCGACGAGATGCTTGACCGCAGCGTCGACTTCCTCCGGCTTGCCGGTGGTCATCAGCGACGGCGACAGGTTGCCGCGCAGCGCCACCACGTCGCCGAGCACCTCGAAGGCCTTGACCATGTCGGTGCGCTCGAACCAGTAGATGCACTTGCCGGCGGGGATGTCGCGGATGATCTCCAGCCGCTTGGTGCAGTCCGCCTCCCACAGCGGCATGGGGACGAGGCCGGCCTCGATCATCCCCATCATCATCTTGCGGAAGGGCGGCCACCAGAAGGTCTCGAACTGCTTGCCCGACATGAAGGCGTCCGGCGCCCAATGGATCGGGATCATGACGATCTCCTGGCCCGAGAGCTTCGCCGTGGCGATGGTCTGGCGGGTCAGGAACTCCGACGCCTTGTCGAGGAGCGCCAGCAGCTTGTCCTTGTGGCGGAAGAGGTCCTTCATCATCCCCGTGGCGCCACGGAAATAATCGGCGATGAAGTCGTAAGGCGACACTGCGATGGCGCCGTTGATCAGCGGGTAGCCCTTGCGTGCCATGTCTTCGTTGAAGGCGATCGAATGGCCGACGAAGCGGTCGACCTCCTCGGCCGCCGCGATCACCTTCTCCAGCGCGGCGCGCACGCTCGGCTTGGCGAAGGGCCGGATGCCGGCGACGAGACGGAAATAGTGCAGGCCCGGGAAGATCGGCAGATCCTCGAAGCCCTCGAAGGCCGAGGCGACGCGCGGCAGGTAGGTGCGCAGGTAGTAGCCGGTCGGATCGAACAGGAAGTCGTCGTACTCGTCCGCCTTCATGTACTCGCGATCGAGATACTGGAACGGCTGGTTGTCGCCGACGCCGTGGCCCGGCCACTGCAACTGCTTGAAGCCGATGGCTTCCAGCGACTTGCCCGCCGCCGTCACCTGGACGAAGGGGGCGATGGCGTCCGGCTCGAACTCTTCGACGGCGCGCGCCGCGACCGCGGCGGTCTTCTCGTAGTCGTACATCAGCTCCTTGCAGGTGATGCCGCCGTATTTCGCCAGCCAGAAGGTGCCGTAGAGGGCGACCGGCATACGGTCCGGCTGCTTCAGCGCGATGCAGTCGAGGATGCGCTGGCGGCGGGCGTCGTAGGCGAGTTTGGTCTCGCCCTGGGGAAGATCGTGGATGGTCATGCCGCCGCTCCCGTCCAGCTCTTGCACAGCGCCACCGCCTCGACGGCGTTGACGCCGAAGGCGTCGGCGCCGGTATAGGCGCGGACCGTCTCGTCGATCTGGCCGCCGCCGATCATGATCTTGAAGTCGTTGCGCATCCCCGCCGCGTCGAAGGCGGCGATCGTCTCCTTCATCGAGTCGAAGGCGAGGGTGAGGAAGCCGGAGAGGCCGACGACATCCGGCTCGTAGGCCTTGATCTCGTCGATGAAGGTGGCGACGGGGACGTCGACGCCGATGTCCTTAACCTCGAAGCCGTTGATGTCGAGCATGAAGGTGACGATGTTCTTGCCGATGTCGTGCAGGTCGCCGTGCACGGTGCCGATCAGCACCTTGCCGAGCTTCTTCGCGGCGCCGCCCTCCTCCTGCTTGATCAGCGGCTTGGCGATGGCGCCGATGGTGTCGAGCATCTCGCCGGCGAGCACCAGCTCGGGCAGGAAGTACTCGCCCTCCTCGAAGCGCTTGCCGACCACGTCCATGGCGGTGCGGCAGAGCTCCAGCACGCGCAAGGGATCGGCGCCCTCTTCGAGCAGCATCCGCTTGGCGATCTCCAGCGCCTCGTCCTCTTCCATGTCGGCGAGGTGTTTGACCAGAGCCTCTTCCTGCGCATTCATCTCCATGACCGTCTCCTCTGTCGTTCCCTCACGCCGAACGGGCGGCGGAGCGCGCGAGCCCCGACCGCCGGATCGCCTCGGCGAGCACGTCTTCGTTGCGATGTCCCATCAGATGGACGCCGGCGACGCCGGGGATCGCCCGCACTGCCGCGATGGTCTCCACCAGAACCTCGAGCCCCTCGGCCCGCTGGTCCTTCGCCGCCGCGATGCGGGCGATGACCTCGGCGGGGATGTGGACCCCCGGCACGTGATGCGCCATCCAGGTGAGCGCCTTGGCGGTCGACAACGTGCCGACGCCGACGATGATCGCGGCCCGCCGCTCGAGCCCACGATCACGGACGCGCGCCATGAAGCGCTCGAACCGGGCGACGTCGAAACAGAACTGGGTCTGGATGAACTGCGCTCCGGCGGCGATCTTGGCGGCGAGATTGTCGATGCGGTCCTCGAACGGCGGCACGAACGGATTGGCCGTCGCCCCGAGGAAGAGATCCGGGGCCACCTCGAGCTTGCGCCCCGAAGCGAAGACGCCGTCGTCGCGCATCCGTCGGGCGACGGTGAGGAGGCCGATGCTGTCGAGATCGAACACCCGCTTGGCGTCGGGGTGATCGCCCTGGCCGACGTCGTCGCCGGTGATGCACAGGATGTTGCGCACCCCGAGCGCCGCCGCGCCGAGCATGTCGCCCTGAACCGCGATGCGGTTGCGGTCGCGCCCGGCGATCTGGCAGACCGGCACGTGGCCGTTCGCGGCGAGAATGGCCGCCGCCGCGGCGCTCGACATGTGGCAGTTGCCGCCGGCGCCGTCGGTGATGTTGATCGCGTCGACCAAGCCGCGGAAGCGCTCGGCGCGGGCGAGCAGGGTCGCCGGGTCGGCCGAGTCCGGCGGCGCGATCTCGACGGTGGTGACGAAGCCGCCCGAGGCGCAGGCCGTCTCGAACGAGTGGATCACCCGCTCGTGGTCCCTCGGCCCCGCCGCGCCGATCGGCGTGACCTGTTCCTTCTCGCCCTCGATCACCCGGATCCAGGTCGACCGCCCCTCGCGCCGCCGATCGATCGGCGGCAGGATCTCGCCGGCGCCGGCGCCGGCGCCGGAGCCGATCCGCGCCCGTCCCTCGCCCGCCTCGATCCACACGCAGCGCATGGTCGGATCGACCTCGCAGGTCTCGTCGGAACGTACGCCGCCGCACGGACCGTTGCGCATCTCCTTGCCGCAGTTGGTGGGGCACGCCATGCCGGTCTTCGACAGCACGCAGCTGCCGCACATCCGGCAGTCGAAGAAGGTGCCCTTGGCGAGACGTTCGACCGGGGTGAGCAGGGTCTCGGCGCGGTCGCGACCGAGGAGGCGCAGGGGCCGGGCGAGCATCGGCGCGATCGCGCTGCAGGCGTCGTAGACCGCCTTCAGCCCCGCCGCATGCCGCACACTCCAGCGTCTCGCCGTCCGCATGGCCCGTTTCTCTCCACCGGGGTCCGATGACCCTCTCTTATGTATACAGAGAGAATACGATCAGCTGGCGAAGGCGATCAAGTGCTGGTTGGGGGTCTAGCGGGTTCTACGTATGAAAATGGGAGCAACCCAGACAATTGTTGCGAAAAGTTCGCAAAAACCGCCGATTTTACCACCTTTTCCGGCCCGAGGTCGCGGATCCCGACGGTCGGGCGCGTCACCGACGCCGCGGATCTCGGTATACTGCATTCGATATCAGTATACAGAATTGCCCCAGGGAGAGGGTTCGACGGAAACGGCGGCGCCTCGGGTGAGGTCGCCGCCGTCGTCGATCCGGAATGCCCGGCGATCTCAGATCTCGTCCGGCCGATAGTTCGTGTCGACGGTGATGCGGCCGCCGTCGAGGCGCGACACGCAGGGACAGATGTGGTGGCCCTCCGCCTTTTCGGCGTCCGAGAGGAAGACGTCGGCGTGGACGATCGACCCGCCCTCGACCGCGACGACCGGAAGGGCGCAGAGCCCGCATTCGCCGCGCAGGCAGAACGACATCAGGTCGAGCCCGGCGCCCTCCATCGCTTCCAGCATCGACTTGTCGGCCGGCACGGTGATCTCCAGCCCGTGACGCGGCACCGCGACGGTGAAGCTCGCCGTGCCGGCGTCGGAATGGCCGCCGAAGTTCTCGAAGCGGAAGTCGAGCCACGACCGCCCGGACGCCTTCCAGGCGTGGCGCAGACCGTCGAGGAGGCGATGCGGCCCGCAGAACCACAGCGCTCCACCCTCCGCCAGCCGCTCGACCTCGGCCGCCGGATCGATCCGCGTCCCCTCCTCGGAGATGCGCAGCTCCAACCGATCGCCGAATTCGGCGGCGAGCTCTTCGACATAGGCCATGCCGGTCCGCGACCGTCCGGCGTAGACGAGGCGGAAGGGTTCGCCGCGCGCCGCGCAGGCCCGGGCGTGGGAGATCATCGGCGTGATGCCGATGCCGCCGGCGACGAGCAGTTTTTCGCGGCCGTCGAAATGGGCCGGGAAGTCGTTGCTCGGCCCGGCGATCACCAGTCGATCGCCGGGGGCGAGCCGCGACATCGCCGCCGAGCCGCCGCGGCTCGCCGCCTCGCGCTTGACCGCGATGCGCCAGCAGCCGGCCGGCGCCGGGATCAGGCTGTAGCTGCGCGTCTCGCGCCGTCCGTCGATCGTCACCTCGACGTCGATGTGGGCGCCCGAGACGAAACCGGTCTCGCCGTCGGCCGGCGCAAGATCGATCTGGGTGATGTCGGTGGCGATGATTCTGGACGCGACGACGGTGGCCGCGCGCCCGCTGAGGGTGCGCATCGTGAATTCCTCCCGGATGTGGGCGGCGCGGGGCCGCCCTTGTTTTCGATGGATCAGAGACTGGCGGCGTGGCGGATCAGCGGGCCGCCGGGCAATTCGTCGAGACGTCCGCGATCGGCCAGCGCCGCCTGCAGATTGCGCCGGGCGAGACGGGCGTGTTCGCGCATCAAGGCTTCCGCCCGCGCCCCCTCGCGCGCCTCGATCGCCTCGATCACCGAGGCGTGGTGATCCTGCGCCAGCATCACCACGGCGCGCGCCTCCGGCAGATGCGCCTGCAACCGCACGAAGCCCGAGGGCGAGGCGAAGGGCAGGGACGCCACCCGCTCGACCTCGCGGAAGATGGTCGGGCTCTGGGCGAGATCCCACAAGGCGCGGTGGAAACGGGCGTTGAGGTCGACGTAGGTGTCGAAGTCCTCGGCGCTCATCTCCGGCTTCAGGAGCAGCTTGTCGATGCCGGCGAGGATCAACTTCGCCTCGGCGAGTTCGCCGCGGCTCGGCCCCCGTTCGGCGGCACGCCGCGCGGCGAAGCCCTCGAGCAGGCCGCGCAGGTCGATGGCGTCGGTGAGGTCGGCCTCGGAGAAGGCGCGCACCACGTAGCCGCCGCTCGGCAGCGTCTCGATCAGCCCCTCCGCCTCGGCACGGGCCAGCGCGGCACGCACCGGGGTGCGCGACACGCCGAACCGCTCGGTCAGCGTCAGTTCCGACAGGCGCTCGCCGGCACGGAACTCACCCTCGACGATCGCCTGCCGCAGCGCCAGTTCCGCCTTGCGGGTCTGCGATCCTTCCGCCTCCCGGCTCATGCGCTCTCTCCCGGCTTCGTCATTCCGCCGCCACGGCCCGCGGGCCGGGACGTTCGGCGGCGACCATACGGTCGATCAGCCGGCGCGCCCACATCGAACCGGCGTCGATGTTGAGATTGAAGAACACCTTTTCCGGGTGCTCGTCCATCGCCCGCTGCTGCGCCTCGAGGATCGCCTCGTCCTCGCGGAAGACGCCGGAGACACCCTCGCGCAGGTCGGTGGTGCGCTTCTGGTTGAGGATGTCGTAGTTGCGGGCGAAGGCCCAGAAATAGAGGCAGGTCTTCTCCGTCGACGGCGTGATGGTGTTGAGCACCATGCCGTTGACCCCCTTGGAGCGGTCGCCCTGCTTGGCGCCGGTCCCGGCTTCCGCCACGCCGACGTCGATGGCGATGGTGCAGGGCGCTTCGAAGCGGATGATCTGCCAGCGGTCGACCGGTCCCGGCCGGCCGTACTGCGCCGCCCACAGCGGCGGCGGCAGGATGCCTTCCATCCAGCGGGTGACGGTGACGGTCCTGTCGCCGTGGGTCACCTCGAAAGGCGCTTCGGCGACGTTGCGGTCACCGATCGACGAGGAATGGACGAAGGTCTCGTGGGTGAGATCCATCAGATTGTCGAGCACCAGCCGGTAGTCGCAGGCGACCTCGATCAGCTTGCCGTCGCCGGCCCATTCGGGATCGTGGTTCCAGTGCAGGTCCGGCACCTTGGCCGGATCGGCCAGCGCCGGATCGCCCATCCACAGCCAGATGAAGCGATGCTTCTCGGCGACCGGATAGGTGCGCACGCAGGCCGACGGATTGATCGTGTCCTGCGACGGCATGTGGGTGCAGCGGCCGGATGTGTCGAAGACGAGGCCGTGATAACCGCACACCACCTCGTCACCGTCGAGCCGGCCCATCGAGAGCGGCAACAGGCGATGCCAGCAGGCGTCCTCGAGCGCCGCCACGCGCCCGTCGGTGCGGCGGTAGAGCACGACCTTCTTGCCGCAGATCGTCCGTGGCATCAGCTTGTGCTTCACCTCGTGATCCCAGGCCGCCGCATACCAGGCATTCATCGGCCACGGCTGTGCCGTCTCCTGCGTCGTGACGCTCATGGCGCCCTCCCTCTCGGTTGGTTTGTTGTATACAGAATTGCGTAGATCAGAGGAATTTGCAAGAGGGGAGGCCGGGAAAGGGGCGGAATTTGAGTGTGGGGCGAGGTGCGCAGCTCCATGCTGTATACCAGTTGTCCGACGATCGGCGTGCGGCGGCTGCTGCCTGCTCTCCGCGGGTCGTCATCCGCGCGCGACCCTTCGAGACGCGCCTGCGGCGCTCCTCAGGGTGAGGCGTCGGACATTTTTCGGGGAAAACAAGCGCCTCATGCTGAGGAGGCGTCCACGGGACGCCGTCTCGAAGCATCTCGCACGGCGCTGTCGCGCGCAGGGGATGGACCGACACGGTGCGATCCGGGTGCGGGTCGCTGCGCGCGCCGCCATCGCGATCCTCGGCCGAGCGGCCCCTCCGGTTCGACGGCGGGGAGCCGGCCCATCGGCCCCTCCGACCGCCGCGATTCTCCCGCGTTGGCCGCTTTCGCCATTGACGCGCGGCCCCGCGGCCCTATTCAAGCCGCATGGACAAGGCCAAACCCCTCTTCTCCTGGCGCAAGCACTGGGCGCATCGCTTCGGCACGGCGCCGTTCCTGCCCATGTCGCGCGCCGAGATGGACGCCCTCGGATGGGATGCCTGCGACATCATCCTGGTGACCGGCGACGCCTACGTCGACCATCCGAGCTTCGGCATGGCGATCGTCGGCCGGCTGCTCGAGGCGCAGGGCTTCCGCGTCGGCATCCTCGCCCAGCCCGACTGGTCGGGGCCCGAACCGTTCCGGGCGTTGGGCAGGCCGACGCTGTTCTTCGGCGTCACCGGGGGCAACATGGATTCGATGGTGAACCGCTACACCTCGGATCGCCGCCTGCGCCACGACGACGCCTACACGCCGGGTGGCGAGGGCGGCAAGCGCCCGGACCGCGCCGTGCTGGTCTATTCCCAGCGCGTCCGCGAGGCCTACAAGGACGTCCCCATCGTCCTCGGCGGCATCGAATCCTCGCTGCGCCGCATCGCCCATTACGACTACTGGTCCGACAAGGTCCGCCGCTCGATCCTGGTCGACGCCAAGGCCGACATCCTCCTCTACGGCAACGCCGAACGTGCCCTGGTCGAGATCGCCCACCGTCTGGCCAAGGGCGAGACGCCGGCGGCCTTCGACGACGTTCGCGGTGTCGCGCTGATGAAGCCCGGCGTCGCCGACGACTGGACAGTGGTCCACGCCGACGATCTCGACAGCGCCGACGACGGCGCCCGCAAGTCGGGTGAGAAGTCGGTCGTGCGGCTGCCGAGCTTCGAGCAGGTGGCGGTGGACCGCGAGGCCTATGCCCGCGCCTCGCGCGTCCTCCATCGCGAAAGCAATCCCGGCAACGCCCGCCCGCTCGTCCAGAGGCACGGCGACCGCGAACTCTGGGTCACCGCCCCGCCGATCCCGCTCGACACGCCCGAGATGGACGCCGTCTACGGCCTGCCCTTCGCCCGCGGCCCGCATCCCGCCTATGGCGGAGCGAAGATCCCCGCCTGGGAGATGATCCGCTTCTCGGTCACGATCATGCGCGGCTGCTTCGGCGGTTGCTCCTTCTGCTCGATCACCGAGCACGAGGGCCGAGTGATCCAGTCGCGTTCGGAGGCCTCGGTCCTGAAGGAGATCGAGGAGGTCCGCGACCGGACGGAGGGCTTCACCGGCATCATCTCCGACATCGGCGGTCCCACCGCCAACATGTATCGGATGGCCTGCAAGGACGAGAAGATCCACGATCTCTGCCGCAAGCTCTCCTGCGTCTACCCCGACGTCTGCGAGAACCTCGACACTTCCCACGAGGCCCTGATCGGCCTCTATCGCAAGGCCCGGGCGATCCCGGGCGTCAAGCGGGTGATGGTCGCTTCGGGCGTGCGCTACGACCTCGCGGTGAAATCGCCGGCCTACATCAAGGAACTCGTCGCCCACCACGTCGGCGGCTATCTGAAGATCGCGCCCGAGCACACCGAGAGCGGGCCGCTGTCGAAGATGATGAAGCCCGGCATCGGCACCTACGATCGCTTCAAGCAGCTCTTCGACGCTGCCGTCCAGGCCGCCGGCAAGAAGTACTTCCTCATCCCCTACTTCATCGCCGCCCATCCCGGCACCACCGACGAGGACATGATGAACCTCGCCCTGTGGCTGAAGAAGAACAAGTACCGCGCCGATCAGGTCCAGACCTATCTGCCCTCGCCGATGGCGCTGTCGACGGCGATGTACCACTCCGGCGTCAACCCGCTCAAAGGCGTGCGCCACGGCGGCTCGGAGGAGGTCGAGACGGTCAAGGGTCTGCGCCAGCGCCGCCTGCACAAGGCCTTCCTGCGCTACCACGACGCCGAGAACTGGCCGCTCCTGCGCGAGGCGCTGAAGGAGATGGGCCGCGCCGATCTCATCGGTCCCGGCAAGCACCAGCTCGTCCCCACTTGGCAGCCCGCCGGCACCGGCACCACCGGCGGCGAGGGCCGCCGCATGGGCGCGAAGAAGGGGGCGCAGGTGTTCCTGACCAAGGGGGCGGACAAGGGCGCGCTCGGCCGCTCCGGCGGCGAGGATGCGGCGCCGGCCGCCGCCCGTCCGTCGCGTCCGGGACCTTCGCGCTCCGGTCCGAAACGCGGTCCCGGCCCGAAGCGGCGCGGGTGAACCCACCTCACGGCATCTTCGACGGCAGGTGCAGCTTGCGCCCGTCGACGACGAAGTCGCCGAAGCCGTGGTGATGGATCGTCCTGGCGTCGTGCTTCGCCGGGTCGCGCCACGCCTTCACCACCTCGAGGATCCTCAGCCCGTAGGTCTCGGCGAGCGTCGCGTCGACCACCCGGCACTCGAGATTGACGAAGCATTCCGCCACCAGGGGAGCGCCGACCTTCTCGGCACCGAGCGGCGTCAGCCCGTACTCGGCGAATTTGTCGATCCGCCGCCCCGAGGCGTTGCCGATCGCCACCACGGCGCGGGCGATCTCCACCGCCGGGATGGCGACGACGCATTCGCCGGTTTCGTCCATCGCCTCCGAGCTGAGGCAGCCGGCGACGACGCAGGCGATCAGCGGCGGCGAGAAGTCGACCATCATGTGCCACGACAGGGTCATGACGTTGGCGAGATGGCCGCGTGTGGTGGTGAGCAGCACCACCGGTCCGGGCTCGATCAGGCGGTAGACCTCACCGAGCGGGATGTCTTCGAAGCGAGCGGAGGGCGGCGGAAAGCCGTCGCGCGGGACGGGGGTCGTCATCGTCGTTCTCCCCATACCGATCGGGCGATCGCACTTCGCCACGAGGGTGGGAAGTATAGAGCCGGAACCGCGTTCCCGGTCTCTCGTGCCGGCACGGCGGTTCTGCGCCGTGCGCACGACGAACGAGCCACGGCCTCGGCCGCGGCTCGCGCGGGTATCGCCTCGGTTGGTGCTCCGTGATTTCTCGGCGACTTTTCGGCCACGATCGCCGCTCATCCACGGGGTTTTCCCCAGGGCGCGTAGCGTCGGCTGCAAGCCTCCGGTAATGATGGAGGTGTTAAGGATCCGTTAACGAGTGTCGGCCTCTCGAGAGGGGACAGGGTGATTCGTCACGTCGCCGCCATCTGTATCGCGTTGTTGCTGGCGAGCTGCTCGGACCTCGAGAGGCGCGAGCTGGGTGTGAACGAGTCCGCCCCGGACGGCGTCTTCTCCCAGGATCTGCGCGCCCGTTTCGGCAACAATCTGAACCAGCCCCACGGCAGCGGCGCATCCGTCGGCGGCTCGGTACCGGCCGCTCAGGTCTATCACGGGGCCTCCGAGGCCTTCGCCTCCGGCGCACCGGGCGTGCGGGTCAACGGCGGCGGCGACAGCTACGACCTCAATTTCGAGAACACCGACGTCGCCGGCGTCTCCAAGGTCGTCCTCGGCGACATCCTGGGGATGACCTACACGATCGACCCGCGGGTATCCGGCCCGATCAGCCTGTCTTCGGCCCGGCCGGTGGCCAAGCGCGATCTCCTGCCGCTCTACGAGAGCGCGCTCAAGATCGCCAACGCCGTGCTGGTCAAGGAGGGGCCGCTCCACAAGGTGATGCCGGCCGGCGAGGTCTCCTCGGGCGGCGGGATCGACGACGGACGCCGTCTCGAACCGGGGTTCGGCCTGACGGTGCTGCCGCTGCGTTGGGTCTCCGCCCAGGCGGTGGTGCGCACCCTCGACAGTTTCGCGGCTCGCCCCGGCTCGATCCGCGCCGATGCGGCCCGCAACCTGCTCGTCATCCAGGGCACGGCGACCGAGCGGGCCTCGGCGCTCGACACGGCGCTCGCCCTCGACGTCGACTTCATGAAGAACCAGTCGGTGGGAGTGTTCCCCGTCGCCAACGTCGCCCCCGACGCGGTCGTCTCGGAGTTGCAGAACATCTTCGACGCCGGCAAGGAAGGCGGCGGCCAGGACGCGGTGCGTTTCCAGTCGATGCCGCGCCTCAACGCCATCCTCGCGGTTGCCAGGACGCCCACCGCCATCGACCGGGTGCGCACCTGGATCGCGCGTCTCGACCGCTCCGACTTCGGCGACAGTTCGCTGCGCGTCTATCGGCTGAAATACGGCAACGCCAAGGTCATCGCCGGGTTGCTGCGCGAGGTTTTCGGCGGCCAGGGCGGTGGGTCGGCGAGCGACGCCGGTTCGTCGAGCGCCTCGGCGCTCTCCCCGGGTTCGGAAACGCGCCGCTCCTCCTCGTCCGCATCGGGCGGCGGTTTCGGCTCGGGCGGCAGCGGCTTCGGCTCCTCCTCGTCCTCCGGCGGCGGCATGTTCTCGCGCGCCGACCTGCGCGGCTTCGGCAAGAGCGCCGACGGCACCGGCGACGGCACGGGGCAATCGGGCACCTCGGGCGGCTCTTCCGGGTCGGCGCTCGCCGCCCTCGGTGAGGGACGCGGCGGCGGATCGGGCGCCATCCGCATCACCGCCGACGTCGCCAACAACACGATCCTCGTCTCCGCCCCGCGCGAGCAGTACAAGTTGATCGAGCGCGCCATCCAGGAGATGGACACCGCGCCCGTCCAGGTGGCGATCGAGGCGACCATCGCCGAAGTCACGCTGAAGAACGAACTGCAATACGGCGTCCAGTTCTTCCTGCGCGACAAGTCCGGCTCGGCGATCGGCTTCAACAGCGGCTCGTCGCAGCCGATCGCGAAGTCGCTGCCCGGCTTCAACGCCATCCTCGGCCCCGGCTCGAATCCGCGGGTGATCATCAACGGCCTCAAGGCACTGACCGACGTGAAGGTGCTGTCGTCGCCGTCGCTGGTGGTGGTCAACAATCAGGTGGCGTCACTGGAGGTCGGCGATCAGGTGCCGATCACCACGCGAACGGCGACCTCGACCGAGAACCCGCTCGCCCCCACGGTCAACAGCATCGATTACCGCGATACCGGCGTCATCCTGCGTGTCCTGCCGCGCGTCGCCGCCAACGGTGCCGTCAACCTCGAGGTCGAACAGGAAGTCTCCAACGTCGTCGGCACGACGACGACGACGAGCGACAGCGGCACCCTGACCCCGACCATCGCCCAACGCCGCATCAAGTCCGCCGTCACCGTGATGAGCGGCCAGACGGTGGTGCTCGGCGGCCTCATCGGCAGCCGCCAGGAGAAGAGCCGCTCGGGCCTGCCCTTCCTCGGCAACCTCGCCAATTCACTGCAGAACGGCCACGGTACCACCAACACCGAGATCATCGTCTTCATTCGCCCGCAGGTCGTCCGCGACAGCGTCGACGCTCAGGCGGTCTCGGAGGAGCTGCGCAACAAGCTGCAACTGCTCAGGCGCGGTGTCGGCGGTCCGACGGTGGTGCGGTACTGAGACGGCGGCTCGCATCTCGACGAGCCTTCGACGCGAGGGCGTGAAATCGGCATGAACCTCGTCCTCGCCCTCCTTCCCGACGTCGGCCTCGCCGTCGCGGCGGTCGCCGTGGGGGCGTGGGCGTTGCCCCTGCCGCAGGCCGCCTTCGCCGGTGTTCTCGCGGGTCTCGTCGCGATCGTCGCCGCCGTCGATCGCCGCCTCTACATCATCCCCGACACCGCCAGTCTCGGCCTCGCCGTGACAGGTCTCGCCCTCGTCCTGTGGGAGGCCCCTCCCGGCGACTGGACCACGCCTCTCGCCGAGGCGGTGGCCCGCGCCCTCCTCGCCGGCCTCGTTTTCTGGTCGCTGCGCGCCCTCCATCGTGCGGCGCGTGGCGTCGAGGGGCTCGGCCTCGGCGACGTCAAACTCGCCGCCGCCGGCGCGCCCTGGCTCGCCTGGACCTCGCTGGTGCCGGTTCTCGAACTGGCGGTGGTGGCGGCGCTGATCGCGGTGGTGATCGACGCGCGGGCGCGCCGGACGGGGCCGCGCCTCGACGACACGGTGCCCTTCGGCGTCTTCCTCGCCCCCGCCCTGTGGCTCGGCTTCCTCGCCGAGCGGACCGGCGCCCTCGATCGGTTCTCGCCCTGGTGATGCGAAATTCGAGCGGGTCCATCCGAATTTCCTATTCCGTTCGTCGAGAAGCCCGTCCGAACAAGGGCTTTCGGCGAATCGAATCCGGCATCGCGCGACACGGTCCGCCGGATTCGGTAGGAGCGCGATCAGCCGCCGTCCTGTCCCTCGACCATCGGGGGCTGTCCGGGCACGGGGGGCGCCCCGGGTCGGTGTCCGCGGTGATCGGACGGCGAGACGCCCGGCGGCTTCAACGCCAGGACCGCTTCCTCCCCGTCACGGTGGAACGTCACGGCGACCCGATCGATCCGGGTCAGGCGCCAGCCGTCGTGTTCGTCGCCGATGCGCATCCGCTTGGTCGTGCCGTCGGACGGGTCGACGAGGATCGCCACCTCGACGTCGGGGCCGGCGACCACGCCGGTCAGCGTCAGCGTCAACGGCGGAGCGGCTTCCTCCACCGGCTCCGGCGCCGGGGGCGGAGTGAACACGGGCGCGGCGGGCTCCGGCTGGACGCCGCGGCGGGCCGGGACGAACAAGGGCCGATCCCGCGTCTGCCGGAGGGTCGACAGAGCCGGTAGACCGTGCGGTCCCCGTGACGGTGGCGGCACGGCATCACCGAAGCTCGGGACGGCCGGTCGTGGTGCGGAAGGCTCCGGCCGCGGACGGGTGTCCGACCCGCCGGGGGCGAAAGGCGGCGTCGTCGCCGCCGACGGGCGACGCGATCCACCCGAGCCGCCGAGCGGTGCCGGTGCACCGAGGGGCGACGGCGGCGAGGCGGTCGCACCGTCGTCGGCCGTCGCGGCCGGGTCCCGAGCGCCGCCGCCGTCCTTCGGCGCGGCATCGTCGATCGGCGTGTCCGCTTCGGTGTCCGCGTCCCCGGCGCCGCGGGTCTCGCCGGGTCGCGTCGTCGCCGTGGTGCCGCCACCGGCCGTCTCGGCGGCCTGCGTCTCCGCCGCGTGGCTCGACGCCGGTGTCGAGACGGTGGCCAGGGCGAAGAGGAGGGTGGCGAGGAGCGGACGGATGTCCATGTCAGCCCTCCTTCCGCCCGAGGTAGCCGATCAGCCGCAACTCGATCTCGAGTTCGGGGTCGAGTGCGGCGCTCCCCGCCGGTCCGCCGGCCTGTGGCGCGCGGAGGGTCGCCTCGTCGACGAGGATGAACGGGGCTTCGGTCTCGATCCGATAGAGCAGCTTCTGCACCGCGGCGATCCGCGCCCCGGCGCTCAGCTGCAGCGTGACGTGGGGCAGTGCGCCGGGGTCGACGTCGGTGGCCGTCTCCGCCCCGATGGTGCGCAGCCGCACGCCGCAGTCCTCCGCCAGCGCCACGATGCGCCGTTGCAGAGCGTTGGCGGCGAGGGTCGGCGTCGCGCCCGGCAGGAACGGATTGGCGGCCAGCGCCTGTTCGGCGCGCGCCAGACCCGGCCCCTGCGCCTCCAGCCGCTTCACCAACGACCGGAGTTCGAAACGCTTCTCCTCGAGCATCGCCTCGCGGGCGTCGAGGTCGTTCTTCGCCACGACGCCCGCCGCGACGAGAACCAGGACGATGGCACCGAGGACGGCGCTCGCGAGATGGGCCCGGCGATGGGGCGATGCGGTGGAGGCGGCGATCATCGTCCCCCTCCGTCCGCCCCGCTCACCCGCAGGTCGAGCGTGAATTTGTCGCCGCGCGCCAGACGCACCGTCGGCGCCGTGAACACCGGTTCGGTGAAGAGTGCGGTCGCTTCCAGGGTGGTGGTCAGGGCGGCGATGTCCCGCGTCACGCCGCTCATGCGCAGACGGCCGTGGCCGATCTGCAGCGCCGTGAGATGGGTGTCGTCCGGCAGCGCGGTGGAGAGGTTCTCCAGCGCGATCACGCTCATCGGCGTGTCGCGCGACAGCGCGGCGATGATGTCCCGGTCGCTCTTCGCCGCTCCGCCGGCCGGCATCAGACGGCGGCGATGGGCGTCGAGCCGCTCCTCGATCTCGCTCACCCGCGAGCCGATGTCGTCGGCGGCGGAGACGTACCACCAGGCGCCGGCGACGGTCGCGGCGACGATCGCCGCCAGACCGATGCGCAGCGTCAGGCCGATCCGCGCCCGCTCGGCCCCGACGTCGGCGGCCGCCACCGGCAGCACCACTTCGCTCCGCCCGTCCGCCGCGGCCCGCACCAGCCGGAGCTCCTTGGGCCGCCGGGCGGTGATCGCCGCGATCGCCGCACCGTGCATCGCCTTCGACGTCGCCGTGACCGTCACCATCAACCGCGGATCGTCGGCGTCGACGGTCTCGATCGTGTGGTGGGAGAGCGTGTCGTTCGCCTGCCAGGGCGTCATTCGTTCGAGCTGATGGGCGACGATGCCTTCGACATAGGGCCGGCTCTCCGGCGGGAGCGGCCCCAGGCGGCGGGTGAGGGTCTCCTCGTCGCACACCACGAGATCGACGATCCGATCCTCGAGAGCCCGCGCGAGGCGGCGCGGTTCGAGCCCGTTCGATCCCGGCCGCAGCACGCGTCGGCCGAGACGGCCGCCGGCGTGGACGACGACGTGGCCGCCCTCGACCGGCGCGAGACGCATCGGCCGATTGCGCCGGAACCGCTCCTCCACCAGGAGGACGGCGTCGACGAGCCCGTCGATCCACCACCGCCAAGCTTCGATCGGATGGATGTCCATCTGCCCGCCGCTCCCTGTCCCGCCTATCGACCCGGTCCGCCGACGGCGGCGGGCAGGGCGTTGCCGTTCCACGACAGGATACGATACGGCTCGCCGTCGCCCGGAAGCGTCACCACGATCACCTCGTAACCGCGGATCCGATGGGAGCCGATCCGGACCACCATGGTCAACCGGGTCGCGTTCGGTCCCACATTCGATACATGATCGTGGGCGATTCCGTAACGTCGCAGCAGCGCCTCGAAATCACCTTCGCGGCCGATCCGATCGGCCATGAAGGCCTGGAGCTTGGCGCCGGTCATCCCCGGCAGCGCCGCCACCACCTCGCGCGGCGCCGTGAGCACCGCGATCCGCCCGTCGAGCGCGGTGACGGTGACGAAGGGACGGATCGCGTCGATCGCCTCGGGGGGGATCTCGGTGAGGGCGTCGAGTTCGCGGACGTGTTCGAGGATGCCGTGGGCCGGCACCGTGGGCGTGCGACCCGGTTCCGGTGGCCGTCGCGGGTCGCGCCGCCAGTCGACGATCAGCCGCGCGTATCGGGCCGCCGCCCGTTCGTCGATGCCGACGACGCGGAACAGTCCTGCGATCAGTTCCTCGGGGGCGAGGTCGAGGTCGACACGCTCACCTTCGTTGCGGGCGACGACGTCGACGGCGATCCCGGGATAGGAGACGCTCGCGGTCGGCGGCAGCCGGTCGAGACGTCCGCCGGACGCCGCCCACAGCCGCTCCACCGCCCCCTCGACCGCCACGTCGGCGGCGATGTCCTCGGCGGCGCTGCGGGTCGCCGCGCTCGCCACCCTGAGACGCTCGGTGGCGACGCCGACGAAGACGGTGAGCAGGCTCGCCAGCAGGAGCACCGCGACCAGGATCGAGCCGCGCCGATTCATCGCCCGCTCCCCCCGGCCGCATCGCCCGATGTCGCCTCCTCCGGCGACTTCGTCGCCTGCGGACCCGTGGCGCAGCGTCGGCGTCGATCTTCGGGTGCCTCGCCGGCCGGCTTCGCGCGCGCGTCCCGCGGTGCGCCGGCGTCGACGTCATCGCCGCCCGGCGTGGGCGCTCCGCCGGCGGGAGGCGTCGGCGGTGCCGCGTCAGGCGCCTCGATCAGACACGAGACCGAGATCGCCACCGGGATCGGCAACATCACCTCGACCGGCAGCCCGCCGCTGCCGCGCGGACCGCGCAACGTGACGATCACGCCGCGTGGCACCTCGCCGGCCTTGGTCCAGGTGGCGACGCGTCGTCCCGCCTGATCGCGATAGGAGAAAGCGAGGTCGAGCGGTCCGGAGAGCAGCACCACGCGGTCGCCGCCGCGCAGCGCCCGGTCGCGACCGCGCCGCAGACGCCGCGACAGAACCGCACCGTCGCCGGTCGCCTCCACCCCGATCTCGACGACCGCGATGCCGTCGCGGGTGCGATCGAGCGGCGTCGCCGCCGTGAAGGCCATGCCGCGCGCGTCCCCGGCGAAGAGGATGGCCGGATCGTCGGCGCTCGCCAGCCGCACCGGCAACAGCGACGCGAGATCGGCCGCGATGCGCCCGAGCGCCACGTCGGTGCGTTCCACCGCCGCCACCGTGGCGAAGCCGGCGTTCCACGAGCGCAGCGTCCGTCCGGCGATCTCGGTCACCGCCGCCAACACCAGCCCGGCGATCGCCAGAGCGAGGATCGCTTCGATCAGCCCGAAACCGGCGCACGACCCGTCGTCCCACCGGGCGCGGCACCGGCGATCTCGACGACGGAGGCGGTCGGGTCGAGCCACGCGTCACCCCCGATCCTGTCGGCGTCCGAGGCGATGGGTCTCGAGCGTCGTGCGTCGCCCGTCCGGCGCCTCCACGGCGACGCCGATCCGGTAGAGCGTCCAGATGGGCTTCCTCGACCCGTCTCCACCCTCCTGATCGGCCTTCGAGACCTTCCCCTCCGGCGCGACGTCGTCGAGACGGTCGGTCACCACCACCCATCGGAAATCACCCGCCGTGCCGCGTCGTTCGCCGGCCTCGATCCTGTCGCGATCCGACATCTCCTCAAGCACGCTGCGCGCCACCGCCATGGCGCCGGAGGTGCCGGCGATCGCCACGACCCGATGGCGGTTGTCGCCGGCGAGGCGGGTGAGCAGCGTGATCAGCACCGCCGCCACCACAGCCGCCACCAGAACCTCGAGCAGCATGAAACCGGAGCGCCTATCCGCGTCCACGCACCCCTCCCGTCACTTCGACGAGGCCGGTCAGCCAGTTGACCGAAATCCGGTTGGCGACGCCGGCCGGTGCTCGCAGGGTGACGACCAGCCCGCAGGATCGGCCGTCGGGTGCGAAGCCGACGGCGAAACGATCGCCGTCGACGGTGCAGTCGGCGGTGGTGGCGACGTCGAGCGTCACGTCGCGCGGAAGCTTCACCACGCCACCCCGCGTACCGCCGACGAAGCGCTTGTCGCGGACGTCGATGCGGGTCGCCACCACCCGCCCGACGCGCGCCGCCGACACCCGATCCTCCTCGATCAGCGCCGCGATCTCGTGGGTCCAGGCGGCGAGGCGGGCCGGCGAGGTCGAGGTCGGCAGGATCGGCCAGACGATGCGCACCATGAGCAGCAACACCGCGACCGCCAACACCATGTCGAGCAGGATCACGCCGCGTTTGCCCGTGCGGGCGCGGGTCCGATCGCCGCGCCGGTCCGCGCCGTCAGGGTTTCCGGCTCCCGCCCGCACCGCCGCCGCCTCCTTGGGGTCCGACCGAGGTGATCTCGAACGGCGCCTTGTCCGCCGGCGAGCGATAGACGTAGGCGTGGCCCCAGGGGTCCACCGGCACGTTGCCGCCTCTCAGATAGGGACCGTTCCAGCCGTCGACGCCGCTCGGCTTCTTGACCAGGGCGCCGAGCCCTTCGTTGGTCGAGGGATAGCGGCCGGTGTCGAGGAAATAGAGGTCGACGGCGTTCTTGAAGCTCTCGATCTGGATCTTCGCCGTCTTCTCGCGCGCATCGGTCAGATAATTGAGAACCCGCGGTCCGACGAGGCCCATGATCAGGCCGATGATGACGAGGACGACCAGCATCTCCACCAGGGTGAAGCCGGCGCGTGCCGACCCCGCCAGCGTCGACCGTTCCACGGTTCCGGTCACCCGCATGAGATCTGCTCCTTCTCGTCCCACCGTCGCCGATCGCGGCGTCACAGTACCAATTGATTGATGCTCAATAGCGCGGAAAGTATGGAAACGATCAAGCCGCCCACCATCACCGCGATGCCGATGATCGCCGCCGGTCCGACGATGCCGGCGAGCCGGTCGAGCCGCGTGGTCAGTTTCACCTCGTAGAACTCGGCGGTTCGTCGCGCGATTTCGGCGAGTTCGCCGGTTTCCTCGCCGAGCCGCAGCATGTTGAGGGCGAGCGGCGGCAGGTAGTTCTCTTCGGTGATCGCCTCGACCAGCCGCTTGCCGCGCCTGACCCCTTCGCCGACCCGGGCGAGCCCCGCCCCCGTCGCCCCCGGCAGATCGGCGAGCACGCGCAGCGCTTCCGTCAGGGTCACGCCGTTGGCGAGCAGGGTCGCGAGCCCGCCGCAGAAGACCGCGGTGCGCCGCAGCGCCACGATGCCGGCGAGCCCCGGCAGTCGCGCCACCCGGGTCCAGAACCACGACCGCGCCGCCGGTCGGCGGAAGATCATGAGGAGGGCGAGAAGCGCGGCGGCGAGAAGCGCGGCGAGGACCTCGCCCTCGGCGATCAGGAAGTCCGATGCCGACAGGACGAAGCCGACGAGGCCGGTCTTGCCCGCGCCGAAGTCCCGCAGCACCCCGGCGAACTGCGGCACCACCGCGATCAGGAAGAAGACCAGGACGGCTGTCGCCGCCATCAGCAGGAACGCCGGATAGCGCAGCGACGAGCCGATGGTGTCGAGCATGCGCTGCGAGCGTGTCCGCGCCTCGGCGACCGAGCGCAGCACCGATTCGAGATTGCCCGCCGCTTCCGCCACCCGCACCATGGTGACCACGTCGGTTCCGAACAGGCGGCCATGCCCGGCCATCGCCTCGGCGAGGCTGGCGCCCCCGGTGACCGAGCGCCGCAGATCCCGCGCCACCGCGGCGATGGCGCTCGTCTCCTCCGAGGCGACGAGGTCGAGCGCCTCGTCGAGCGGCAGACCGGCACGCAGCACCAGCGCCAGATCGGCGAGGAAGGTGGTGACGTCGCGCCCGTTCGCCCGGCCGCGGAACGACAGGAGGCTCGTCTTGTCGCCGGCCGCCGTCCCGCTCGACGTCTCCAGCACCACGTGACCGGTACGGCCGAGGCGGTCGGCGACCTCCGCCTCGCTGCCGCCCTCCATCACCCCGGTGGTGAAGCGACCGGCGGTGTCGAGGGCCTTGTAGCGCACCTGGACCATGATCAGCGGCTCGCCGTGACGCGCAGGATCTCGTCGACCGAGGTGAGGCCGGCGCGGCATTTCGCCAGACCGTCGGCGATCATCGTCGACATGCCCTCGGCCTCCGCCTGCGCCTCGATCTCGCCGTCTCCCGAGCCCCGGGTGATCAGCCGCCGGATCGGCTCGGTGACTTCGAGCACCTCGAACACCGCCACCCGGCCGCGATGGCCGGTTCCGCCGCAATGCGGACAGCCGACCGGCCGGCCGACCTCGTCGCCCTCGACGAGTCCGAGCGCAGCGTAACGCGGCTCCCGCATCAGGGCCGCGGCGTCGATCCGCTCCGTCGTCCGGCATTCCGGGCAGAGCAGGCGCACCAGCCGCTGGCCGATGATCATCCGGAGCGTCGAGGCGAGCAGGTAGGGCTCCACCCCCATGTCGGCGAGGCGCATCACCGCCGCCGCGGCGGTGTTGGTGTGCAGCGTGGTGACGACCAGATGGCCGGTGAGCGAGGCCTGCACGCCGATTCGCGCCGTCTCGCCGTCGCGCATTTCGCCGACCATGATCACATCCGGATCCTGGCGCAGGAAGGCGCGCAACGCGGTGGCGAAGGTCAGCCCGACCGCCGGCTTCACCTGGGATTGGTTGACCCCCGGGATCTCGTATTCGATCGGGTCCTCGATGGTCAGGATCTTGCGCAGCGGCCGATTGAGATGGGCGAGGATGGCGGCGATGGTCGTCGTCTTGCCCGAGCCGGTCGGCCCGGTGACGACGATCATGCCGTGCGGCGCCTCGATGTGGTGTTCGACGACGGCCCTGTCCCGATCCGCGAGCCCGAGCCGGGTCAGGTTGACCAGCCTCGGATTGCGCTCGAGCAGGCGCACGATCGCCGCCTCGCCGTGCGCCGTCGGCATGGTGGCGATGCGCAGGTCGATCTCCGCCGCGCCGACGCGGATGCGGGCGCGACCGTCCTGCGGCAGCCGTCGCTCGGCGATGTTGAGCGAGGCGAGGATCTTGATGCGCGACACGATCGCCCGCGCCATCGCCGGCGGCGGCGACGGGATCGGCCTGAGCAGGCCGTCGACGCGCAGCCGCACCTGCAGCGAATTGCGGAAGGGTTCGACGTGGATGTCGGTCGCCCGCGCCTCCACCGCCCGCTCGAAGAGTTCGTTGACGGCCCGCACCACCGGGGCGCCGCTCGCCATGTCGCGCAGGTCCTCGAGATCGTCGGTCTCGCGCGGCGCGAGGAGTTCCGCCGATCCTTCGATCGCCCCCGGCTCGTCGCCCGGTTGCGCTCTCAGGAGCGCGTCGATCTCCTCGAAGCTCGCCACTTCGCGCGCCACGGCGCGTCCCAGGGTGAGTTCGAGCACCCGGAGCGATGCCCCGTCGGTCGGATCGGCGACGGCGAGCCGCGCCTCGCCCTTCGCCGTTTCCCACGGATAGACCGCGTGGTCGCGCAGGAACGGGCGTGACAGGCCCGAGATCAGTGGCCGCCCGCTCTGCATCGCCTCGAGGCCGGCGCGGACGAGGCCGAAATGATCGGCGACCTGATCGGCGAAGGCCGCCGGTTCCAGCGTCGAGCGTTCGAGGAGGGCGCGCAGCCCCCCGGTCTCCGGCGACGCCTCCACCGTACCCGCCGCGACGAAGCCGAGGCGGGTGAGCCGTTCCGTGAAGGTCTCGTTCGTCGTCGTCGCCATGTCGCCGTCGGATCACGCGAAGTCGCCGCCGCTTCGCCCGCAGGCGGAGTCAACACGCCCGTCGCGGCGATGGCAAGGCCGACCTCACCGTCCGGGCTGCGTCGCCGGTGTCCATGCCCGGCTCATCATCGACGGTCCGATCGGCATGGTCAGCCCCGCCGTCGCGAGCCGAGCCATCGCCTCGGCTCCGTCGATGCGACCGGCGAGGCGATCGCGATAGGCGGTCGCGACCACCCCCATGTCGCCGGTCTGCGGGCTGAGGCGGAAGGCGCCGACGCTCGCCGCGACCAGCGCGTCGAGCTCGTCCATCACCACCGCACAGTCCTGCGACATGGTCTGGACGCCGTTGACCGCCAGGAAGGCCTCGCCGTCGAGCGTGTCGACCTCGAGCCCGTCGGGGTCCTCCGAACAGACGTAGCGGCAGCTGTCCTTGGCGAGGCCGTGGATGCGGGCGTGGTAGCAGCGCCCCGAGATGGCGAGCGGCAGCCGGCCGAAGGCGAAGACCTGGGTCTCGACCCCGAGCCGCGCCCCTTCCCTCGCCAGCGCCTCGACCTGGGCGAGCGGCAGTTCCGGCGGCAGGCAGACGCTCCAGGCGCCGCGCGACGCCAGGAAGGCGAGGGTGCCCTCGTTGTAGACGTTGACCAGCGGCGACACGGCGAAGCGCCGGCCGAAGTCGAGAGTCGCGAGCGGCGTGAGGTCGTTGATCTCGATCTCGACGCCGTCGAGGGCCGCGAGATCGCCGACCAGCTGGCGTTCGCGCTTCACCGTCACCAGGGCGAGCGTGTCGACGACGACGGTCTTGCCGCCGCGCTGCAGACGCTCGATCACCTCCGGCAGGCGGTCGGCGAAGAACGGCTCGCGCTTGGAGCACACCACTTCGCCGACATGGACGCGGTCGACGTCGATCTCGTCGGCGACCCGGGCGTGGAAGTCGACCCAGGCGTCGACCGACCAGTTGTAGAGCACCGGACCCATGACCAGGGTGGGGTTCGCAGCGGTCACGGCGGTCATCTCCAGGTCTTCTTGTAGGCGCCGGCGGTGGTGGTCTGGCCCTCGGCCAGCCGCTTGGTCATGTCGCTCGCGATCGGCCGACCGGCGACATGGTCGTCGATCGCCTTGCGGAAGGCGCCGACCACGGCCTGCGTATAGGCGCGGCTCCGCTGCCGCCCCTCGATCTTGAAGGCGGTGACCCCGGCTTCGATCAGTGGCGGAATGAGTTGCGCCGCGTCGAGGCTCACCGGATCTTCGAACACGTGGCCGGAATAGCCGCCGGCCGAGAACCGCCCCTTGCACAGGGTGGGGTAGGGGGCCGGCACGCCTTTCGGCGTGCGGTCGATGGTCCAGCCCCCGAGCTCGGCGACGAGGTCGTCGCCCTCTTCTCGGTAGAGGACGTGGCTCGGCGGCGAGCACACGCCGTTCATGTTGGGCGACTTGCCGGTGGCATGGGAGGAGAGCGAGCAGCGCCCCTCGGCCATGACGCACAGCCCGCCGAAGACGAAGACCTCGGTCTCGCAGGAGATCTCGAGGTTGATCGCGGCGATCTCCGGCACGGTGAGGACGCGCGGCAGCACCACCCGTTTGATGTCGAACGTCGCGGCCCAGAAGCGGATGACGTCGGGGTTCGACGCCGCCGCCTGGACCGACAGATGGCGGCGCAGCTTCGGATGTTTCACCGTCGCATGGGCGACCAGCCCGAGATCGGCGAGGATCACCGCGTCGGCGCCGGCACCTTCGGCGCGCGCCACCGCGTCGTGCCACAGCGTCTCGGCCCCGGCGCGCGGGAAGGTGTTGATCGCCACCAGCACCTTGGCCCCGTGGTCGTGGGCGAAGCGGATCGATTCGGTGAGTTCGGCGGGCGAGAAATTGAGGCCGGGGAAGTTGCGGGCGTTGGTCTCGTCGCGGAAGCCGCAATAGACCGCGTCGGCCCCGGCCTCGACGGCGGTCCGGAGCGCCGCCGGCGTTCCGGCCGGACAGACCAGTTCGGGACGGAAGATCTCGGCGACCATGTTCATGCCGTCGTGCCTCCGGCGCGAGTGAGCGTGACACCGGTCATCCGCTCCGCCACCGGCGCGGCGCGGCGGAAGATCTCGGCGACGAATTTCGACGCCGGCCCGGTGATCGCCGCGACCTCGTCCGCCAGATCGATCTCGCTGTCGTCGACGGCGTTCCTCAGCGCCAGCACCGCCTCGGTGTCGCCCTCGATGACGATGTCGCGCGAGAAGAACAGCGCGTCGCCGTCGAGCGCCCCGTGAACCATGCCGACGAGCGCGGCGAGCGGCCCGGCGATGCGCGCGTCACGCGCCGCCACGATCGTCCCGTCGGGCGCCCGCTTCACCGCCTCGAGCCGCGGTAGCGCCGGGTCCGGCCGGAGCAGGAAGGCGATCGACACGTCGGTCGGATCGATCAGGAAGGTCTTGCGCGCCTGATCGTCGAGCCGCGAGAACAGCGACGGATGGCGCTCGGTCAGCGAGGTGATGAACCGCCTCAGCGCCAGATCGAGCGGCAGCGTCGGCAGCCGCGCCACCAGATGGTCGACGAGGCGGGGAAAGTGGGGGATCGAAGCTTCGGTCATCGCGGTTCCGGTGCAGACACCCATCGGGTCCGGCCGCCCGATGCGATCGAACCACGCCCGACCATTTCACCTTCGCGACGGTTCCGTCCTTGAGGTCGATCAACGAACATGAGGATGAATGGAGCGACCCGAACCGGCCGGCCCGAGGATCGCGCGACGCCTCGAAGGCAGGTGTCGGACCGGACCACGTCCGTGCGCGATGGTTCGAGGCTCGCTCCGCTCGCACCTCACCATGAAGCGCCTGATTTCGTGCCGATGATCGCCGAGGCTTCATGGTGAGGTGCCGGCCGCAGGCCGGCCCCGAACCATCGCGCACGGACATCCCCGCCGAGCAGCGATCGAGCTGTCGGTGAGAGAGGGTGCGACCCTGTGGCCACTCACCCCGTCACTTTGCCTCGCCACACCTCGACGTCCGGCGTCTCGATCAGCGGCCACACGAAGGCCCAGGCCGCGTCCAGCCCCTCGGCCGCCGCCGCGCCGAGCCCGCTGCCGAGTTCGAAGGCCTCGCCGCGCATCGCCAGCACGAAGGCCGGCGGCGGATCGCGGCCGAGCACCCGGGCGAAGACCGCGAGTACCGCCTCCGGCGACAGCGCGTGGGTCGAATGCGAAGCGTCGTCGCGCGGGCCCGTCTCGGTGAAGGCGAACGGCGCGGGCGCCGCGACGGAAGCGTCGAGGAAGAGCGCGAGATCGGCCGCCTCGAGGTCCATCGCGTGTTCGATCTGCAGCTGGAAGTCCTCGACCACCGTCACATGGGGAAGATCGAGCGCGGCGATGCGGCCTAGCAGCAGCGGTCCGAGCCCGTCGTCGCCGCGCGCGTCGTTGCCCCAGCCGAGGACGACGAGCCGGTTCGCCGTCCCCGCCGTCGCCGCCTCGTTCAACGCTCGGGACCCATGTTGCGCCGGGCACGCTGGACGAGCGTGCCTTCGGCGTCGATGAGATCGACCTCGAGCGGCATCTTGCCGAGCGCGTGGGTGGCGCAGGAGAGGCACGGATCGTAGGCGCGGATCGCCACCTCGATGTGGTTGAGCAGCCCCTCGGTGATGGTCTTGCCGTCGAGATGGCTGAGCGCCACCGACCGGATCGCCTCGTTCATCGCCTGATTGTTGTTGGTCGTCGAGACGATGAGATTGCAGAAGGTGACCTGGTCGTTCTCGTCCACCCGGTAGTGGTGGAAGAGCGTGCCGCGCGGCGCCTCGATGACGCCGACCGCTTCCGATCGCCGCTCACCCTTGTCGGCCATCAGATCCGAACCGAGCAGGTCCGGATCGTCGAGCAGATCGCGGATCACCTCCGTCGCATGCAGAAGCTCGATCAGCCGCGCCCAGTGATAGTAGAGCGTGCCCATCACCGGCTTGCCCTCGCCGCGGGCGACGAGCTTGCGGCGCTCCATCTCGGCGAGTGGCGTCGGGATGCGGTCGCAGGTCTGGACGCGGGCGAGCGGGCCGACCTTGTACCAGCCGTTCTCCGGCCCGAGCGAGCGGATGTGCGGGAACTTCATGTAGCTCCACGGCTTGACCTCTTCCTCCAGCACCTGCTGGTAGCCGCTATAGTCGACGCCGTCGAAGATCGTGCCGCCGTCCGCGTCGAGGGCGCGCAGGCCCCCGTGGTAGAAGTCCATCGCGCCGTCGGCGTCGACGAGGCTCATCATGGCGGAGGAGAACTCGCCGAAGTGGTCGTAGAACTCGGGCTTGGCGCGATGCAGCTCGGCCACCAGATGGACGGCGGAGAGCGCCCACTCGATCATCCGGTCGATGTCGCGGCGCATCTCGTCGCGCTCGGCCCGGCTGATCCCCTTGTTGACGCCACCCGGGACGGCGCCGGTGCCGTGGATGCGCTTGCCGGCGGTGTGGCGGATCACCTCCTGGCCGTACTTGCGTAGGAAAACGCCCTGCTTGGCGATCTCCGGGAACTCGCGCGCCACGCCGACGATGTTGCGGCGGGTCGGCTCGCTGTCGAAGCCGAGGAGGAGGTCGGGCGAGGAGAGGTGGAAGAAATGCAGCGCATGGCTCTGCATCATCTGGCCGTAGTGCATCAGCCGGCGGATCTTCTCCGCCGTCGGCGTCAGCCGGTCGTAGCCGGCGATCAGGTCCATCGCCTTGGTGGCGGCGAGCAGATGCGACACCGGGCAGATGCCGCACAGCCGCTGCACCGAGATCGGCACCTCCCAGAACGGCCGCCCCTCGATGAAGATCTCGAAGCCGCGGAATTCGACGATGTGGAGGCGCACCTGATGGACGTGATCGGCGTCGTCGAGCAGCAACGTCACCTTGCCGTGGCCCTCGACCCGGGTCAGCGGCTCGATGGCGATGCGGCGCAACGTCTGCGGGTTCTCGGCGGTTTCCAGGCGGAACATGGGCGCGCTCCCCTCAGTCGAAGTGCAGCATCGGATGCTCGAGACGCGGCATCCGGCCCGAGATGAGATCGGTGAGGTATTTCCAGATGGCGTCGCCCGAGGGCGGGCATCCGGGAATGAAGAAGTCGATGCGGACCACCTCGTTGAGCGGCCGGACCTTGTCGAGCAGCAGCGGCAGCTCGGGATCGTCGGGCACCTCGCCGCCGGCCCGGTCACGGTAGACCCGGGCGAGGCAACTGCCGACGTCGAGGTGGTTCCTCTGCGCCGGCAGGCCGCCGTTGACCGCACAGGCCCCGAGCGCCACCAGGACCTTGCAGTTGGCCCGGAGTTCCCACAGCACGTGGACGTTCTCGGCGTTGCACACCCCGCCCTCGATGATGCCGATGTCGCAGGGGCCGCAGTGCTTGATGTCGGTGATCGGCGACCGGTCGAACTCCACCAGATCGATCAGATCGAGCAGCCGCTCGTCGATGTCGAGGAACGACATGTGGCAGCCGAAACAGCCGGCGAGCGAGGCGGTGGCGACGCGCAGCTTGCGGCGTGGCGGTGTGGGGGCGACGTGACGCATCGGTTCATCCCCTCGGTTCGGCGTGGGCGGCATGGGCCGCCTGGACGCTGATCGGCTCTATGTCGAAGGGCCGTTCGCCGATCGGCACGGCGAAGCCGACCCGCTTCGGCAGGATCGCCCCGACCGGGCAGACCTCGGCCGCCTTGTCGGTCGCCGCGAAGTCGGTGTCGCCGAGTTTGCCCGACGGGCAGTCGACGACGAGATGCTGCGCGGTGCCGCGTCCGGCCAGCGCGAAGACGGTCTTGCCGTCGACGTCGCGTGAGGCCCGGACGCAGAGAGCGCACAGGATGCAGCGGTTGAAGTCGATCAGCACGTCCGGGTGCGACGCGTCGATCGGCCGGGGCGGATAGAAGTGCTCGTAATGCGGGTTGAGCATCTCGAGATCGTAGGCGAGCGCCTGCAGCCGGCACTGGCCGCTCTTCTCGCAGCCCGGGCAGAAGTGGTTGCCCTCGACGAACAGCATCTGCAGCAGGGTGCGGCGATGCCGGTTCAGTTCCGGCGTGTCGGAGGCGACCTCCTGGCCGGCCCGCGCCCGGGTGGTGCAGGCCGACGAGGCGCGGCCGTTGACCTTGACCGTGCACAGTTTGCACGAGCCGTGCGGCTTGAACTCCGGGTGATGGCACAGGTTGGGGATGAACGCCCCGGCGGCCAGCGCCGCCTGGAGGATCGACTGGCCCGCCTCGAAGCGGATCGGGCGCCCGTCCAGCATGAAGGTGGCGTCGTCGCTCATCGCGTCGTCTCCCTGAGCTGCCAGCCCTCTTCGACCAACCGGCTGTCGGCGTCGTCGCGGCCGGTGACCTCGCGCGCCCGGGCGAGGGCCGCATCGAGATCGAAGGCGGGTTCGAAGTCGCGGCGGGCGAGGCGTTTCTCGTAGTCGCCGCGGAACTCGGCGATGGTGTCGGCGATCGCCTGACCGGCGGTCTGGCCGAGGCCGCAGTGGCTCGCCGTGCGCATCACCTCGTGCAGATGCTCGAGCTCGTTCATCTCGTACTGGGTGCCGTGTCCGGCGGCGATCTTGTCCATGATCTTCGCCTGGATCGTCGTGCCGACCCGGCACGGCGTGCAGAAGCCGCAGCTCTCGTGACGGAAGAAGTGGGCGAAGTTCAGCGCCACCTCGAACATGTCGCGGTGATCGCCGAAGATCATCAGCGCACCCGCCGTCGGCACGTCCTCGAAGGCGATGCGCCGGCCGAATTCGCGCGGGGTGAGACACTGGCCGGACGCGCCGGAGATCTGCACCGCCCGCGGCCGGACCGCACCGCAATCCTCGAGCACCTGCGAGATGCGCACCCCGAAGGGATACTCGTAGATGCCCGGCCGGGCGCAGTCGCCCGAGACCGAGAGGATCTTGGTGCCGGTCGACTGCTTGGTGCCGTAGCCGCGGTACCAGGCGCCGCCGTGCAGCGCGATCTCGGTGACCTTGCACAGCGTCTCGACGTTGTTGACCACCGTCGGCAGGCCGCGATAGCCGCTGGTCACCGGGAACGGCGGCCGGATGCGCGGCCGTCCGGCCTTGCCCTCGAGGCTCTCGATGAGCGCGGTCTCCTCGCCGCAGACATAGGCGCCGGCGCCCATGTGGATCTCGATGTCGAAGGCGAAGTCGCCGACCCCGAAGATCGACCGGCCGAGGACGCCGAGTGCCCGCAGCTCGACGAGCTTCTCCTCGAGCATCGGCCGCAGATAGAGGTACTCGCCGCGCAGATAGAGGAAGCCGTGCCGCGCCCCGATGGCGTAGGCCGCGAGCGCCATGCCCTCGAACACCCGCTCGGGATAGTACTGCAGCAGCACCCGGTCCTTGAACGTGCCCGGTTCGCCCTCGTCGGCGTTGCAGACGACGTAGCGTTCGTCGCCGCTCGCGTTGCGCGCCGCTTCCCATTTCACCGCGGTGGTGAAGCCGGCGCCGCCGCGGCCGCGCAGGTTGGAGATCCGCATCTCCTCGAGGAAGCGATCGCGCCCCAGAGCGATCGCCGCCTTCACCGCCGAACCGGGCATGAAGTCGGCCCCGAGCAGCATGTCGGCGCGACGGATGTTGTGCTCGACGCGGAAGAAGTCGGCCGGCCATTCGGCGACCGGCACCCGGTTGCGGACGAGATCGCAGACCTGATCGGCGCGGCGCAGCGTCATCCGGGTGATGGCGATGCCGTTGACCAGGATCGCCGGCCCCTGGTCGCACATGCCGGTGCAGGACGTGGTGTCGAGCGAAACGAGCCCGTCCTCGGAGACCTCGCCGGCCCTGACCCCGAGGCGCTTGGCCATGTGGTCGAGGATCGTCTGGTTGCCGAGCATCCGGTCGGTGATGTTGTCGGAGAACAGGATCCGATAGTCGCCGACCGGGGTCCGCGACAGGAAGGAATAGAATTCGACCGTGCTCTCCACCTCGCCGATCGGCAGGTCGAGAGCGGCGGCGAGCTTCGGCACCGCCTCCGGCGGCACCCGGGTGAAGCGGGCCTGGACGTCGAGCAGGATCTGCAGCAGACGCCCCGGATCACGCCCGTGACGGGCGAGAAGGTCGGCGAGTACGGTGTCGAGCGCGGCTTCTCTCGTCGTCACCTCACCCTCCTGTCTCTCGTGGGACCGGTCGGCGCGCGGCCACCGCAGGCGCCGGCAGGGGGACGATTCGTTCGGTAACGGAAGCAGATCGCGAATTGGCGACACCGTCCACCGGTTCCGCGAAGAATCGGACGGTCGGCGCCGACATTTCATCGGTGCGGAGTCTACAGAAAAATCTCAGGATGCACAGTCGCACGCTCTACGTATGGCGCGCCTCGGCACTGCTCATTTCTTGCGCAACGCGTCGAGCAGCGCCGCCCCCAGCGCGCCGGGCTGCGTCGAGGGCGGCGTCTGGCCGGGCCGCCCTCCCTTCGGCCCGCTCGGCGGGGGGGCGCGGCGATCATCGGGGCCGGGGCGTCCGCCGGCGCCGCCCATCCGCGCCCCGCCGTCGTCCTTGCGCATCGAGAGACCGATGCGCTTCCGGCGCGCGTCGACTTCGACCACCCGCACCTTCACCACGTCGCCGGCCTTCACCACCTCGCGCGGATCCTTGACGAAGCGATCGGCGAGCTGGGAGACGTGGACGAGCCCGTCCTGATGCACGCCGATGTCGACGAAGGCGCCGAAGGCGGCGACGTTGGTCACGGTGCCTTCGAGCACCATCCCCGGCTTCAGGTCCTCGATCTTCTCGATGCCCTCGGCGAAGGCCGCGGTCTTGAAGTGCGGTCGCGGGTCGCGGCCGGGCTTTTCCAGTTCGGCGAGGATGTCCTTCACCGTCGGCAGGCCGAAGCGCTCGTCGACGAAACTGCGCGGGTCGAGCGACTTCAGCGCCGCCCCGTCGCCCATCAGAGTGCGCAGGTCACGCCCGCAGGCCTTGACGATGCGCTTGGCCACCGCATAGGCCTCCGGGTGGACGGAGGAGGCGTCGAGCGGCTCGTCGCCGTCGCGGATGCGCAGGAAGCCGGCCGCCTGTTCGAAGGTCTTCGGCCCGAGCCGCGCCACCTCGAGCAGCTGCTTGCGATTGCGGAAGCGGCCGACGGCGTCGCGATGGTCGACGATCGCCTGGGCGAGCGCCGTGCCGAGACCGGAGACGCGGGCGAGCAGCGACGCCGACGCCGTGTTGAGATCGACGCCGACGGCGTTGACCGCGTCCTCGACCACCGCGTCGAGCGCGCGTGCCAGCCGCGCCTGATCGACGTCGTGCTGATATTGCCCGACGCCGATCGCCTTGGGCTCGATCTTCACCAACTCGGCGAGCGGGTCCTGCAGTCGCCGGGCGATCGACACCGCGCCGCGAAGCGAGACGTCGAGGGTCGGCATCTCCGCCGCGGCGAGCGCCGAGGCCGAATAGACCGAGGCGCCGGCCTCCGAGACGATCACCTTGATCGGCTTCGGCGGCGCCATCTCGCCGATCAGATGGGCGACAAGCCGATCGGTCTCGCGGCTGCCGGTGCCGTTGCCGATGGCGACCAGCTCGACGCGATGCTTCTGGATCAGGTGCTTCAGCGTCGCCAGCGTCCCCTGCACGTCCTGCTTCGGCGGGAACGGGTAGACGGTGGTGGTCTCGACCACCTTGCCGGTGGCGTCGACCACCGCGACCTTGACGCCCGTCCGGATGCCCGGGTCGAGCCCCAGGGTGGCGCGCGTCCCGGCCGGCGCAGCGAGCAGCAGGTCCTGGAGATTGTGGGCGAAGACGCGGATCGCCTCCTCCTCCGCCTTCTCCCGCATCGCCCCCATCACCTCGATCGACAGCGACAGCGACAGCTTCACCCGCCAGCACCAGCGCGCCACGTCGAAGAGCCACTGGTCGGCCGCGCCCGGCTTGCGGGTCGCCGACGGCAACTCGATGCCGAAGGCTTGCGAGATCATCCGCTCGACCGGCTTCACCGGGCTCGTGTCGTCGGCATCGACCTCGACGTCGAGCGACAGCACCTCCTCGTTGCGACCGCGCAGCATGGCGAGCGCGCGATGACTCGGCACGTCGGCGAGGCGCTCGACGTGGTCGAAATAGTCGGCGAACTTCTCGCCCGCCTGCTCCTTGCCCTCGACGACCTTGGAGCGCAGCCGCGCGCCGCTCTGGACATGGCTGCGCAGCCGGCCGACCAGTTCGGCGTTCTCGGCGAACTGCTCGGTGAGGATGTCGCGCGCCCCGTCGAGCGCCGCCTTCACGTCGGCGACCTCTTCCGTGACGAACTGGGCGGCGAGCGCCTTCGGGTCGACCGCGCGATCGGCGAGGATCTGCTCGGCGAGCGGTCCGAGGCCCTTCTCGCGGGCGATCTCGGCGCGGGTCCGCCGCTTCGGCTTGAAGGGCAGATAGAGATCCTCGATCTCCGCCTTGGTCGAGGCTCTGGCCAGTTTCTCTTCGAGCTCCGGCGTCAACTTGCCCTGGCCGCGGATCGACTCGATCACCGCGATGCGGCGCGCTTCCATCTCGCGCAGGTAGGCGAGACGTTCCTCGAGCGTGCGCAGTTGGGTGTCGTCGAGACCGCCGGTCGCCTCCTTGCGGTAGCGCGCCACGAAGGGAACGGTCGAACCCTCGTCGAGCAGTCCGACCGCGGCGGAGACCTGTGCCGGCCGGCAGCCGATCTCGGCGGCGATCTGCGTCGCGATACGGGCGGCGACCTGCGGGTCGAGAGCGGCGGTCATGGCGGATCTCCGAGCGAGCTGCGGGGCCGTGGACCTTAGTGAGGCGGCTCGTCCGTTTCCAGTCCGCGCGTCCGCGCCGGCCCGATTATCCCCCGTGTCCGCTCCGCGACCAAAACGAAGGTCGCGGTCGCCGCGGGCTTTCGCACCGCGGCGCGAGTCCTGTAGTGTGCGGCGCACGATGGCCCGCATCCCGTCCGCCGCGGCGGACGGGACGGCATCGCGAACGCCTCCCCGGCGCTTCGCATCGGCGGACCACGGCCACTTCGTCTCATCCATCACCGAGGAAGACGGGACACATGAAAAAACTCTTTCCGAACGCCGCCGCGGCCCTCGAGGGCGTGGTGAAGGACGGACAGACCTTCGCCGTCGGCGGCTTCGGTCTGTGCGGCATTCCCGAGGCCCTGATCGAGGCGCTGCGCGACTCGGGCGTCACCGGCCTCACCTGCGTCTCCAACAACGCCGGCGTCGACGGCTTCGGCCTCGGCCTGCTGCTCGAGACCCGTCAGATCAAGAAGATGATCTCGTCCTACGTCGGCGAGAACAAGCTCTTCGCCCAGCAGTTCCTCTCCGGCGAGCTCGAACTCGAATTCGCGCCGCAGGGCACGCTCGCCGAGCGTCTGCGCGCCGGCGGCGCCGGCATCCCGGCCTTCTTCACCGCCACCGGCGTCGGCACCGTGGTCGCCGACGGCAAGGAAGTGCGCGAGTTCGACGGCCGCAAATACGTCATGGAGCGCGGCATCGTCACCGACGTCGCCCTGGTCAAAGCCTGGCGCGCCGACACCTCCGGCAACCTGATCTATCGGAAGACCGCGCGGAACTTCAATCCGATGTGCGCCATGGCCGGCCGCGTCACCATCGCCGAGGTCGAGGAGATCGTGCCGATCGGCTCGCTCGACCCGGACGAGATCCACACCCCCGGCATCTTCGTGCAGCGTCTCGTCCTGAACGCCAATCCGGAGAAGCGCATCGAACAGCGCACTCTGCGCAAGACCGCCTGAGGAGGAACGCCCCATGCCCTGGACGCGTGACGAAATGGCGGCCCGCGCCGCCCGTGAGCTCGAAGACGGCTTCTATGTCAATCTCGGCATCGGCCTGCCGACCCTCGTCGCCAACTACATCCCGGAGGGGATGAAGGTGTGGCTGCAATCGGAGAACGGCCTGCTCGGCATCGGCCCCTTCCCGACCGAGCTGGAGCTCGACGCCGATCTCATCAACGCCGGCAAGCAGACGGTGACGGCGCTGCCCGGCGCCTCGTTCTTCTCCTCGGCCGACAGTTTCGCCATGATCCGTGGCGGCCACATCAATCTCGCCATCCTCGGCGCCATGCAGGTGTCGAAGGACGGCGACCTCGCCAACTGGATGATCCCCGGTTCGATGGTCAAGGGCATGGGCGGCGCCATGGATCTCGTCGCCGGCGTCCGCCGCGTCATCGTGCTGATGGAGCACGTCGCCAAGGGCGGCGTCCACAAGATCGTCCCCGAATGCACCCTGCCGCTGACCGGCCAGGGTGTGGTCGACCGTATCATCACCGATCTGGCGGTGATCGACGTGACCGAAGAAGGCTTGAAAGTGCTCGAGATGGCCCCGGGCGTCGGCATCGCCGACCTCACGGCGGCGACCGGCGTGCCGCTCGACTTCTCGGCCGTCGAGGGCTGAGACCCGGGCTCCGCGAGACCATCGAAGGGCGGCCGCGAGGCCGCCCTTCGTCGTTCACGAATACCGATCGCCGCACTTGTCCGATCTCGAGGACCGGCGTCGGCAATCGGGGCATCTTCGCCTCTCTGCCCCGACGGGCGGCGGAGGCCGAGGAACGGCGGAGAGACGTTGACGCACGACGACGACACGACCGGCTCGACAGGAGCACGATGGCCGCGCCGCGCGGCGCTCGCCGTCGCGTTCGCGCTTCTCGGCGCGGTGCGTCTGGTCGTTCCGGCCGCCCCGCCGTCGGCGCCCGCCGTCGTCCGCCCGCTCCAACCGCTCATCGACGCCACCCCCGCCGGGACGACGCTGCGGCTCTCGCCCGGCCTCTACGCCGGCCCGGCGGTGATCGCCAAGCCGATGGTGCTGCGCGGCGGCGGCCGGGCGACGATCGACGGCGGCGGCGTGGGCACGGTGCTGGCGGTCGAAGCCGACGGCGTCACCGTCTCCGGCCTGACGCTGCGCGGCTCGGGCGATCGCAACGACGGCATCGACGCGGCGCTCAGGCTCGCCGGCGCCAACGGCATCGTCGAGGATCTGATGATCGAAGATTGCCTCTACGGCATCCAGTTGCAGCAGGCGAACGGCAACATCGTCCGCCGCAACCGCATCACTTCCAAGAACCTGCCGGAGGAGCGCCGTGGCGACGCGATCCGGCTGTGGTACTCGACCGGCAATCTCGTCGAGGCCAACGACATCTTCCGCGTCCGCGACGGCTTCGCCATCCACGCCCCCGGCAATCGCCTCGTCGGCAACACCGTCGCCGACAGCCGCTACGGCGTGCAGATCCTCCAGTCGACCGACATCGAGATCCGCGCCAACCGCTTCGACGGCAATGCCGTCGGGATGATGGTGGTCTTCTCCGAGGACGTCGCGATCGAGGGCAACTTCATCCGTTCGGGGCGCGACATCGCCGGCCAGGGGCTGGTCCTCAAGGACGCGAGCCGCGTTCGCGTCCTGAGCAACGACCTCGTCGCCAATTCCGTCGCCGTCTATCTCGACGGCTCGCCCGGCGATCCGGACGACACCAATCTCTTCCGGGCCAATCGCATCGCCTTCTCCGGCACCGCGGTGATGCTGCACTCCTCGCTCGCCGGCAACCTCTTCGAGGCCAACGCCTTCACCGGCAACCATGGGGAAGTGGTGGTGCGCGGCGGCGGCACGGCGCTGAAGAGCGTCTGGCGCGACAACCACTGGGACGCCTTCGAGGGCTTCGACCGCGACGGCGACGGCATCGGCGACACCCCCTTCGAGGTCTGGGCCTGGGCCGATCGCCTGTGGATGGATGTCCCCGACGCCCAGTTCTTCCGTTCCTCGCCGACCCTCTCCCTGATCGATTTCGCCGAGCGCCTGACCCTCGCCGCCGAGCCGCGGCTGATCCTACGCGACCCGAAGCCGCGGATGGGAACTGCGGCGCCCTGATCCGAATCGAACAACGTATGATCCTCATATACCCGCATATATTGCAATTCCATTCGGTCTCGCGAAAATAGGCTACCCATTCTTCGCTCGCAGGAGTCGAGTGTGACCCCGAAAGAATTCGCCCAAAAGGTAAGATCCGGTCATGTTCATCGCAGTCTGTATCACTTCACCGATGCCTCCAATCTGCCCACGATTCGAATGCATGGATTGCTTTCGAAGCAACGGATGCGGACCAGCGGGTTCGCGCCCGAACGACCGGGGGGCAATGACCTGAGTCATCGTCTCGACGAGGCCTGTGGGATATCCGACTATGTCAGTCTATGCCTGACTAAAAATCATCCGATGGAGCATGTGGCTCGGAACGACGGGCGTATCCTAGACCCGCGTTATCTCAGGATCGACACCAGCGTACTGGAACTTCCAGGAGTTAGATTTGCATTCGGAGTCGCAAATGCCGCCGATACGAGAATCGTCGATCTCGCGGAAGCACTACCGGATGTGGATACCGAGGTCCTCTACAAGCAAATGGTTTGGCGCGATCCGGAAATCCAACTGAGGTTGAGGGCCGCCGAGAAGTATGAAATCCTGATACCCGGATGCGTCCCCGTCCAAATGATCCTGGATTTTCGCTGATGGCCGTCCGACCCGTCTTCGTGCCGAGAGAGACCGGCAGATTCCTCGTCGACGAGATCCCGATCGAATTCGACTGGGCGCCGGGATTTGCCGAGGTTCAGAAGAAGAAGAACGTCAAGGCGCTGCACGAGGCAGCGATGGGGAGGGGTCTCAACTCCCTTCTCGAAATTTCGTCCAAGTCGGAAATCGAGGTGGGTCGAAGGTTGAGCGCCTTCAGTCTGAAGCTCGAGGTCGACGGTGAGATGTACGGCCTTGAGAGTGTCTATCAGGGATCCAAGGTCTTCGAGCGATGCGGCCCGCGGGAGGAATTTTTTCACTTGGCTCCGCGTGAGGCGAAGCGTGCCGTCCGGGAGACGGACTGTGGGCAGTTGATCGCGTTCGAGTTGGAAGGGGTTCGCTACCCACTCAGTCCCAAGAACGCGTTCTACGATTGGCTCTACATCCGTGCCATCGCTCCGCATTTTGATTGGATCGAGAGGAAGATCCGCTACGAGGCTTTCACGGATATCGAATTCAACCCTTCTAAACAAGTTAATTGCCAAGCGCGTGCCTTCGCAGAGTTCCTCGGACTGCTTCGGTCGGGCAAGCTCAGAGAGGCGGTTAGTGACTTCTACTATTTCGCTTCGTTATTGAAGCCGATTTGAGCTTCACTTCGGTTGTGTTTTTTCCTACCGATCCGGCCGTCGCCGCTCAGAACACCGTTCCGTCGCTCTCCACCATCAGCGGCGGCGAGCCGTCGGGGCGGATCTCGCGCGCCAGACGGCGGCCGGCGAGCCAGGTGCCGCCCTCGAGCACGCAGGCGAGCGGGAAGTTCCAGGCGTTACGGTCGAGGATCTGCCGCACCACCCCGGCGAGCCGGTCGATCAGCGCCACGGTCAGCGCCCGCCACTCCACCACCAGTTCCGAATCGATCGGATGGACATGGGCGAGCTGCGATCGGTCGCGCAGCTGCAGCAGCCCGGAATCGATCATCAGCCCACCGTTGCGGTAGCAGGAGAGGCCGGTCAGCCCGTCGAGATCGGTGATCTCGAGCCCGGCCCAGGTCAGCGGCTCGATCAGCGAATAGGTCAGCCACTGCGGCGCCTTGTGCAGCGGCATCAGCCCGGAGGTGGCGTCGTCGGTGACCAGCTTGCGATGGATCCAGGTGTCGCCGAGCGGCACCCCGCCGAGGAGATAGGACCCCGGCCACACCCCGCCGAGCCCGTCGAGCAGGATCTCGAGCACCCGCGGTGCCGGCACCCGCCCGTCGGGGAAGAGGCGGAAGAGATGGTCGACCAAGCCGCCCGGCCGGATCGAGCCGTCGTCGGTGGTGAAGATGTCGCCGCGGTAGGCCATCGCCTGCCCCAGACGGTTGATCAGCCCGAGCCGGCCCTCGAGACCGACCAGCGGATTGGAGGTCGAGACCTGGAAGCCGTCGGCCAACTCCTCGGCCGTCAGTCCGGCCAGCGCCCGCGCATCGGCGCGCAAGGGATCGAACGGCTCGGAGGAGAAGATGCCGGAGGCGAACATGGCGAGCGACGCGACCGCCAGTCCCTCCGAGCGCGCGTAGGTCTCGCCGGTCGAAGCCTCGGCATAGACCCAGCGCGGCCCGGCACCGGCGTCCGTCAGCACAGACACCGTGGCCAGATCGACCGCGGCGCGGCCGATCTCGCGTTCGTCCGTCCACTCGCGCGCCGCCGCGAGCATGCCCCAGCGGTCGCACTCGCCGACGTCGAAGTCGCGCCAGCGGGCGTGCGGCGGCACCTCGAGCGCCGGGTGTTCCGAGCGCGTCAGTTCGGCGACGAAGCGGGCGGTGGTGTCGAGGCGGGAGAGATCGACGGTGAAATGCTCGAGCCGATCCATCAGAGCGAGGTCGAACAGCCGATTGGCGCGCTCCCTCACCGCGCTCGCCGTCAGCATCCGCCGGGCCGCGCGGGAGAGGGTGGGATCGACGGGGGCCTGATCCTCGGTCATCGGCGGCGGCGTCCTCCATCTCCGCGGGTGGGGCGGCGGCGAATCGCCCGCCGCTCGTCTCGGTCGAGCCATCGAGTCTCGCCCGAAGGGGGGCGCGTCGCAAGGAAGTCGCGGCAACGAGCGGTGGACCGACGCGGTCGCGCCCTTGCGGCACGGGTGTCGTCGGTTATGGTCGACGCCGAGCGAACAGGTGAGGAGAAGGGTGATGACGGCGAACGGCGTGACGGTGGTCGACCATCCGCTGGTGGCGCACAAGCTGACGCTGATGCGCGACAAGACCGCCTCCACCAAGAGTTTCCGCGAGCTCCTGCGCGAGATCTCGCTGCTGCTCTGCTACGAAGCGACCCGCGACCTCGAGTTGACCATGGTCGACATCGAGACGCCGCTGAAGGCGATCCGCGCGCCCATGCTCGAGGGTAAGAAGCTGGTCTTCGCGCCGATCCTGCGCGCCGGCATGGGCCTGCTCGAGGGCATGCTGGAACTGGTGCCTTCCGCCCGCGTCGCCCATGTCGGCCTCTACCGCGATCCGAAGACGCTGAAGGCGGTCGAGTACTACTTCAAGGCGCCCGAGGACATCGCCGACCGCACCGTCATCGTCCTCGATCCGATGCTGGCGACCGCCAATTCCGCCTGCGCCGCCATCGAGCGGTTGAAGCAGGCCGGCGCCCACCGCATCATCTTCGTCTGCCTGCTCGCGGCGCCGGAGGGCGTCGACCGCTTCCGTACCGAGCATCCCGACGTGCCGATCTACACCGCCGCGATCGACGATCATCTCAACGATCACGGCTACATCGTCCCCGGTCTCGGCGACGCCGGCGACCGCATGTACGGGACCAGGTGACGGGCGGGGGAGGGGGCCGTGATCGTCGCCTTCGGCACCATCAACGTCGACATGGTCACGGTCGTGCCGCGCTTCCCGGTCCCCGGCGAGACCGTCAAGGGACGCGACTACCAGCTCTTTCCCGGCGGCAAGGGGGCCAACCAGGCGGTGGCGGCGGCGCTCGCCGGGGCGAAGGTGACGTTGGTCGGCTGCGTCGGCCGCGACGGCTTCGCCGACGTGGCGCTCGAGGGCGCGAAGCGGCTCGGCGTCGATCTCTCCCGCGTCCGCCGCTCCGACAGCCCGACCGGTGCCCAGATGATCGCCGTCGATCCCACGGGCGAGAACCTGATGATCGGCGCCGACGCTGCCAATCGCGCCACCCGCGCCGATCAGCTCGACGGCCTCCTCGGCCCCGGCGTCACCCTCCTCACCCAGAATTCGCTGGGAACGACGGAGGTCGAACGCGCCATCGCCCGGGCCCGGTCCGCCGGCGCCCGCATCGTCTACAACGCCGCCCCCGCCGAATCGATCGCCGAGACCGCCTTCGCCGCCGCCGACGTGGTCGTCGTCAACGAACACGAAGCGCGCGGCTACGCCGCGCTCTTCGGCCTGCCGCACGAGTACCGCGCCTTCGCCGAGGCCGCGGCGGAGCGCTTCGCCACTCTGGTCGTCGTCACCCTGGGGCCGCGCGGCCTCGTCGCCGCCCGCCCCGACGGGCCCACCCTGATCGGCACCTCGCCGACCGTCACCGCCGTCGATTCGACCGGCGCCGGCGACGCCCTGTGCGGCGCGCTGGCGGCCGCCCTCGATCGCGGCGAGAGCGTCGAGACCGCCCTGCGCCAGGGCCTCGCCGCCGGCGCGCTCGCCTGCCGCGAGACCGGCGCCCAGACGAGCTTCCGCGACCTCGCCGAGATCCGCCGTTTCGCCGCCGGCGCACGCCTGGAAGCGGCCGTTTCCGCCTGAAATTCGACATTCGCGGCCAATTGCGACGCCGGTCTTCAGAACTCGTTAGTCCCATGCGCCTAGCATCGACCGGGATCGGAGATGCCCAGGCCATGTATCGCAATGCCCTGCGACTGACCCTCTTCGGCGCGATGGCGGCGCTCATGTCCCCGGCCTGGGTGCCGTGGCTCCTGCACGTCGTCGCCTTCGTCACCGAACGCCCCGTCGCCATGGAGACGCGGGCCGTCGGCTATCGCGTCGAAGAAGGCGCCGGCGCCACCGCCCGTGTGCTGCCGAGCCACGGACGTACCGTCACCCTCAAGTCCGATTCGCGCGGTCACTTCCTGACCGAGGCGGCGATCAACGGCCGCGCCGTCGCCGTCATGGTCGACACCGGCGCCACCTCCGTCGCCCTGCGCAACGAGGACGCGGCGGCGATCGGCGTCCGCCCGCTGCTGCCGTCCGACTACACCGTGCCGATCGCCACCGCCAACGGCACCGCCCGCGCCGCTCGCGTCACCCTCACCGAGGTTCGCGTCGGTGCCGTGCGGGTGAAGAACGTCGAGGCGCTGGTGATGCCCGAACGTGCGCTCGGCACCAATCTCCTCGGCATGAGCTTCATCCGCCGCCTGCGCAACGTCGAGCTCGCCTCCGGCCGGCTGACCTTCGTCGAGTGAGGGTCGCGACAGCAGGGCGATCGCTCGAAGTTCACGAGGTGACGGTTCGGACAGCTGCGAAGAGATAGTCGTCGTCCCATCCGAGGGTCTTTCTTCGGGTCTTGAGGCTCGCCTTGTCGGGTATGGCTTTGATCAGGTTGAGCGCGGCATGGCGGATGGTTGCCATGTTGGCGGGTCCTCCTTCGGTTCTGAGCCGCATGATACCAGCCGGATGAATTTCTGACTCGTGGGGGATTTTCACGAAGGCGCGA
>CALBKH010000104.1 GCA_937892955.1 uncultured Alphaproteobacteria bacterium | reverse complement strand
GGCGGCAGATGGTGATGCGCTCGCGCGCCAGCCGCAGCGCCCGATCGGCGGCGCGAACGTCCTCGGCGAGGCTCTCGATCTCTTCGGCTCGGGCGACGAGCGGCGTCAGATCGAAGCCGAAGGCCTGATCGATCTCGCCCCCCTCCCCCTTGCGGGCGTAACGCTTGCCGTTGGGGCTGTCGCGGCGCACGACGAGGCCGGCGTCGACCAGGCCTGCGATGTGACGACGCAACGTCGCCGGCGCCATGCCGTGGGCTCTGAGCGCCAACTGCCGGTTCGACGGCCACACAACGAGCTTGTCGCCCGACAGTGTCGTCTCCGGATGGAAGCTCAAGAGCGCGTCGAGCACGGCCAACGCCCGCTCGGAGACCCCGAGTCTGGCTTTGGCAGTACAGATCGAACGGAAGACCTCCCACTTGTGGACGACCTTCTCGGGGGCTCGCGCCTCCGCCTTGGACTGCGCTGCCACATGGGCAAGCGTCAGCGATCGCCCTCCGAAGGGCGTTCTGGACTGATAGGGCTGCATGATGCCTTTGCCTTTGTTTGGGCAAAGAAATTCGGTCGCCGAAACGGCGATGCCGCTCGCAGAGAGGCTTGACAGCGATTCGCGGAAGTGATTCTCTATCAGTCGCTACACTTGATGAGAGGGCTTCCGGAGCGGTGACGTTTCGGGGGCCTTTTCTTTTTGCCGCTGTTTCTCCAGTCGGGTTTCAGGGATATGCGGTTTACGCCTCGCCACGACGTTTGAACGCCGCGTAAAGTTCGGGAAGATTGGCGACCAGATACGCGCCGAAGCCCGCCGTCGCCTTCTCGTCGACCATCACCGTCAGGTTCTGTCCGTCACCCTTGATCCGAGCAACGCGGGTTCCGTCGTCGGCCTTGAGGATCGTCGGACGAGCCTGAGCCGGCTTCTTCGGCGCAACCACGTCGAAAACTCGGTTGAAGCGTTCGTCGGAGCTTTTCCCATCGAAGCCGTCTTCCGCGATCGTCCGCAGCGCCTTCTCCAGGCCATGTCGATGGTCGAGGCGCGCCGCGAGTTCGACCCACCGGTCGCGGCCCGTCTTGGCGGCGGGTCCGATGGCCTCGATGATCTCGCGCGGAATCTTCACGGCGGCAGAGATCAGCCGCGACAAGCCGGTCTTGTCGACGGACAATGCAGCCATGATCGTTTCACGCCCGAAGCCCCCCTCCTCCAGCCGTGCCGCAAAGAGCGCCTTCTCGATGAAGGAGAGGTCGGTCCGGGCACTGTTTTCCTGGCCCTGCGCGATCACGACCTGCTCGTCGGAAAGCGGCTTGATCACCGCGCGAACCGGCTTGCCGAGGTCGGAAACAGCCCGCAGACGCCGATGTCCGTAGACGACCTGATAACGTCCTTCCTTCTCGGGGTGGGGGCGAACCAGAATCGGGACTTGCTGTCCGTGTTCGCGGATCGAAGCGACGAGACCCTCGTGATCCTCCACCGAGCCCCGCAGGCGATCCGATATGAAGGAAACGTCGATGAGCGCCGGAGCCAATTCGACGACCGCTTGGGCCTTCAACTGCTCGATAGAACGGCTGACCGCTCCGATTGCGCCACGTGTTCCTCCGATGCCGAAATGAGGCGTCGCATGAGCACGCACCTCCGGCTCGCCGGTATCGACGGCGCCCGAGTTGCCGGCCGGCAACTCGGCACTCGTCAGGCCGATGAGAAGGTTCTTACGCGCCATCACGCCCTCCCCCACGCGCTGCGGATGAGCTGCTCGATCTCGCCGTTGACGTTGTCGAGCGCCTCCAGGGCGCGGTCATAGGTTGATCGCGTGAACTGGTCCCGACTGACCTCGTAGAGCGTCTGTTTGGTGATCCCGGCGTCCGAGATCGCCGTGCTCTTCAGCATGGGATAGTTCAGAACGTGATCGCCGAACAGCGAACGCATGAACGACACCATCTGGTTCTGCGGGCCATCCCCCGGCTCGTAGCGGGTCACCAGATAGCGCATCCAGTCATAGCCCATGTTGCCCCCGGCATCGGCGACGACGCTGAGCAGATCCGACGTCATGATCAGGAATTGGCACATCGACATGACGTCGAGCATCTGCGGATGAACCGTGACCAGAACCGCAGTCGCCGAACAGAGAGCCGACATGGTGAGGAAGCCGAGCTGCGGCGGACAGTCGACGACGACGACATCGTAATCGTCGGCGACGGATGCCAAGGCCTCGTCCATGCGCGTGAAGAACATACGCTCGGTCGGATTGGAGCCGGCCAACGCCTTCGGCGTCTCGTGCTCGAATTCCATCAGCTCGAGGTTGCCCGGCACCAGATCGAGGTTGGTGAAATAGGTCTTACGGATGATCTCACGCAGATCCTTGCGCTCGCCGTCGTAGCGGATCGCACCGTAGAGGGTCTGATTGTCGTCGACGTCGAACTCCGGCTGAATGCCGTGCAGCGCCGAAAGGCTCGCCTGAGGATCGAGGTCGATCGCCAGAACACGGTATCCACGCAATGCCAAGTACTGAGCGAGATGGGCAGCCGTCGTCGTCTTGCCGCTACCACCCTTGAAGTTGACGACGGTGATGACCTGAAGATGCTCGGCGCCACTCCGCCAGGGAACATAGCGGCGATCCGACTTGCCGCCTTGATCCAACAGAACACGCAGCGCCTGAATGTCGGCTGCCGAATAGGACCGTCGACCATGCGGACCGACGTCGATCTCCGGCCCCTTGCCTTCCAGTGAGAGGCGACGAAGATAGCCGTCGTTGATGCCGATCAACCGAGCGGCCTCTCCCGACGTGAACTTCCTGAGGCTCTTGTGAGCCTCGGGCGGAAAGAGTTGGAGCCGATGAGACTGCAGCCGCGACGAGAGCTCGCGGGCATGCGCGCCTACGAGCTCATGGATCGCGCCGAGCTGTTGTCCGGCTTTTGTCGTCGTAACCACTGCTGCCTCGCGTATGCACGGCAAAGAGCGAATATCGCCCGATCTTCCGTGCCAAAATCGCTCGATTCTTCGAGTCTGGCAAGCGATTAAGGGTAAACGAAACCTTAACGACAAATCACTCGCAAACGGCCCTTTCTGTGAAGTTGCCGGCCGGCAACTCGCTTTTCCCAAATCGCCGGAAGCATCACGGAAAACACGTTCATCTTCGGCAATTTGCCCCCTCGGAAGGGGTTGCGCGGAATTCGAGTTTTCCGATGGGTCCGTCGCTGGAAGCAGCGACGTTGAGAGATGGCTCTCGTTGTTCAATGTGGGCATAGCATCATCCGTCGCACTCGACCCACGCCTGCCCGATCAGAGTCGGGTTTCTTCCGTGGACACGGGCAGAAGTAGTTTCACGATGTGATTGCCTCGGAAACCCGTCGAATCTGACGGGGAAGGGATCCTGCTACGTCCCCACTCGCTCGCGGCGGCCACCGCTCTTACCCCGTCAAATTCGCCGGTCTGACGCGACGCGCCATCCGTGCTCCCCTTGGCTTCGTTCCAACGAACCGAGGGACCGAGCCATGCGAGCCGTAGCGATCTCGAACGCCGACACCGATCACGCCCGTGATCTGATCGACCAGATGCATCGGCTGCGCGCCCGCATCTTCGGCGGGCGCCTCGGCTGGAATGTCCAGATCGAAGAGGGGAGGGAGCTCGACGAGTACGATCGGCTCGGCCCCACCTACATCCTCGCGGTCACGCCGAGCGATACCGTCGTCGGCTGTGCCCGGCTTCTGCCGGCGACCGGCCCGACCATGCTGGAGTGGACCTTCCCGCAGCTGCTCGACGGCCGGAAGCTCCGCACCCATCGCGGCATGATCGAGGCCTCCCGTTTCTGCGTCGACACGACCGCGAATTCGGCGGTCTCGTCGCGGACGCTCCATCAAGCGACCCTGACCCTCTTCGCCGCAGTCATCGACTGGTCGATGGCCAACGACTACCGCGAGATCGTCATGGCGACCGATGTCCGCTTCGAGCGGATCCTGCAGCGGGCGCATTGGCCGATGCGGCGCCTCGGCGAGGTTCGCCTGATCGGCGAGACCATCAGCGTCGCGGGAACGCTTCCGGCGGATCGGATCAGCTTCGAGAAGGTCTGCCCGCCGGGGTATGTCTCCGAGTTCGGTGCCCGCGCCGCCGTCGCGGCTTGAGACGGCGGGTTCGACATGGCTCAGGCACGCTCCCATCCCCGGTTGGTCCGCAAGCTCGAGGAAGCCCTCGGGCCGCTGCTCCGCGCGGCGCTCGAAGACCCGTCGGTGGTCGAGATCATGCTCAATCCCGACGGGCGGATCTTCGTCGAGCGGTTGGGGGAGGGGATCCGCGAGGCCGGAACGATGCTCGCCGGCACCGCCGAGATCATCATCGGCAGCGTCGCCCACGCGCTCCAGTCGGAGGCCGACGACACACGCCCGATCGTCTCTGGCGAGTTGCCGATCGGCGGACACCGTTTCGAGGGGCTGTTGCCGCCGGTCGTCGGCGCCCCGACCTTCACCATCCGCAAGCGGGCGTCGCAACTGATCGCGCTCGACGCCTATGTCGCCTCGGGCGTGATGAGCGAAGGGCAGGCCGATGCCTTGCGCATGGCCGTCACCTCTCGCCGCAACATCGTCGTCTCCGGCGGCACCGGATCGGGCAAGACGACGCTCGCCAATGCGGTGATCGCCGAGATGGTGCGGGTCGCGCCCGACCATCGCCTGGTGATCCTCGAGGACACGGCCGAGATCCGCTGCGCGGCCGAGAACGCCGTCGCCCTCCACACCTCAGACACCGTCGACATGGCTCGGCTTCTGAAGTCGACGATGCGGCTCCGTCCCGACCGCATCATCGTCGGCGAGGTGCGCGACGGCGCCGCGCTGACCCTGCTCAAGGCCTGGAACACCGGCCATCCCGGTGGGATCACCACGGTTCACGCCAACACGGCGGCTTCCGCGCTGCGGCGGCTCGAACAGCTGACGGCCGAAGCGAGCCGGCAGCCGATGCACGAGGTGATCGGCGAAGCCGTCGACCTCGTCGTCTCGATCGAGCGAACCCCGACCGGTCGACGCGTGCGCGAGATCCTCGAGGTCGAGGGTTTCGTCGACGGCCGCTACCAGACCCGCCCTCTCACAACCGAGGCAAGACGCCATGTCGCCTGATCGAACCCGTATGCTCGTTCTCCTCTCCCTCGTGGTGGTCGCCTGCATGGCCGGCCCGGCGCTCGCCTCGAGCGGCGGCAGCCTGCCGTGGGAGAGCCCGCTTCAGCAGATCCAGCAGTCGATCACCGGTCCGGTCGCCGGCTTCATCGCGCTGGCGGCCGTCGCGGTCGCCGGCGGCATGCTGATCTTCGGCGGCGAGCTCAACGATTTCGCGCGGCGGCTGATGTACGTGGTGCTCGTCGCCGGCATCCTGCTCGGCGCCTCCCAGATCGTCGCTCTGTTCGGCTCGACCGGCGCCTCCATCGGCGTGAGTGACGAGCGGGCAGGGGAGGGGGCGTGATGGCCGAGATCACGTCCTCGCTCGAGCGCACGCGCATTCACCGGGCGCTGTCGCGTCCCAACCTGCTGCTCGGCGCCGACCGCGAGTTGGTGCTGGTCACCGGGCTCGCCGCGGCGATCCTGATCTTCGTGGTGCTGACCTGGACCTCGGCGCTCGTCGGCTTCCTCCTCTGGACGATCGTCCTCGGAATCCTGCGGATGATGGCCAAGGCCGATCCGCAGATGCGGGCGGTCTATGCCCGCTACATCCGCTATCGGCCGATCTATCGGCCGACCTCCACCCCCTGGCGTCGCGCGTGAGGTCCGACATGGTCGCGCTCCGCTCCTTCCGTCCTTCCGGCCCGTCCTTCTCCGACCTGGTGCCCTATGCGGCCCTGGTCGAGAACGGCGTCATCCTGCTCAAGGACGGCTCGTTGATGGCCGGTTGGTACTTCGCCGGCCCCGACAGCGAGAGCTCGACCGACTTCGAGCGCAACGAGGTCTCCCGCCGGATCAACGCCATCCTGGCGCGGCTCGGATCCGGCTGGATGATCCAGGTCGAGGCGGTGCGGGTCCCGACGACCACCTATCCGGCCCGAGAGGCCTGCCGGTTTCCCGATCCCGTCAGCCGGGCGATCGACGACGAACGGCGGATCCGCTTCGAACGCGCGAGCGGTCACTTCGAGAGCCGACACGCGATGATCCTGACCTGGCGTTCGGCTTCGCCGCGCAAGGCCGGGCTGGCGCGTTTCGTCTATGCCGACGACGAGAGCCGTACCGCGAGCTTCGTCGACACCACGCTCGACTTCTTCCGCACCAGCATCCGCGAGATCGAGCAGTATCTGGCCGGTGTGTTGTCGATCCGCCGGATGGTAACGCGGGAGGTGAGCGGGGCGAGCGGCTTCCGCGTCGCGCACTATGACGAGCTCTTCCAGTTCATCCGTTTCACCCTCACCGGCGAAAGCCATCCGGTTCGCCTGCCGGCGATCCCGATGTATCTCGACTGGTTGGCGGTCGCCGAGTTCCACCATGGGCTCGGACCACTGGTCGACCATCGGCGTCTGGCGATCGTCGCCATCGACGGTCTGCCGGCGGAGAGCGCCCCCGGCATTCTCAACGCCCTCGACCTGATGCCTCTCACCTATCGTTGGTCGAGCCGCTTCATGTTCCTCGACGAGCACGAGGCGCGCGAGCGTCTGGAGCGGACGCGGAAGAAGTGGCAGCAGAAGGTCCGGCCGTTCCTCGACCAACTCTTCCAGACGGCGAGCCGATCGCTCGATCAGGATGCGGCTTCGATGGTCGCCGAGACTGAGGACGCCATCGCCGAGGCCGCCTCGGGTCTCGTCGCCTTCGGCTACTACACCGCGGTGATCGTGCTCTTCGACGAAGACGAGGAGCGGCTGCGCGACAAGGCCGAAGCGGTGCGCCGCCTGGTCCAGTCGGAAGGCTTCGGCGCCCGGATCGAGACGCTCAATGCGACCGAGGCCTTCCTCGGCAGCCTGCCCGGCAATTGGTACTCGAATGTCCGCGAACCGCTGATCAGCACGCGCAACCTCGCCGATCTGATCCCGTTGAACTCGGTCTGGTCGGGAGCCGAGGTCGCGCCCTGTCCCTTCTATCCCGAGGGTTCGCCGCCCTTGATGCAGGTGGCGTCGGGCTCGACGCCGTTCCGCCTCAACCTCCATGTCGACGACGTCGGCCACACCCTGGTGTTCGGGCCGACCGGATCTGGCAAGTCGACGCTGCTCGCCCTCATCGCCGCGCAGTTCCGTCGCTACGACGGCGCGCAGGTCTTCGCTTTCGACAAGGGCGGGTCGATGTTGCCGCTGACGCTCGCCGTCGGCGGCGACCACTATGACATCGGCGCCGGGGCAGGGGAGGGGGCTCTCGCCTTCTGTCCCCTGTCGGAACTGTCGAGCGAGGCCGATCGCGCCTGGGCGTCCGAGTGGATCGAAACCCTGATCGTCCTGCAGGGCGTGACCGTCACGCCGGACCATCGCAACGCCGTCTCGCGGCAGATCGAGCTGATGGCGGCGGCGCGCGGCCGCTCGCTCTCCGACTTCGTCTCGGGCGTGCAGATGCGCGAGATCAAGGATGCGCTCCACGCCTACACCGTCGATGGTCCGATGGGTCAGCTCCTCGACGCTGAAACCGACGGTCTGGCGCTCGGCGCCTTCCAGACCTTCGAGATCGAAGAGCTGATGACCATGGGTGAGCGTAACCTGGTGCCCGTGCTCCTCTATCTCTTCCGCCGCATCGAGAAGCGGCTCACCGGCGCCCCGAGCCTGATCATTCTCGACGAGGCCTGGCTGATGCTCGGCCATCCCGCCTTCCGCGACAAGATCAGGGAATGGCTGAAGGTGCTGCGCAAGGCCAATTGCGCGGTGATCCTCGCCACCCAGTCGATCTCGGATGCCGAGCGGTCCGGGATCATCGACGTCCTGAAGGAGAGCTGCCCGACCAAGATCTGCCTGCCCAACGGGGCGGCGCGCGAACCGGGCACACGAGAGTTCTACGAGCGCATCGGGTTCAACGAGCGCCAGATCGAGATCGTCGCGAATGCCGTGCCGAAACGTGAGTACTACGCCGTCTCACCAATCGGTCGACGCCTCTTCGACATGAGCCTGGGGCCCCTGACCCTCGCCTTCGTCGGAGCGTCGGGCAAGGCGGACCTCGCGACGATCCGATCCCTTCACGCCGCGTTCGGGACCGACTGGCCCCGCCATTGGCTCCAACAGAGAGGGGTGGCTCATGCCGAGACCTTGCTCCCACCGGCGTGACGCCGGCGCAATCCTCACCGTGGTCGCGATCCTGCTCTCGCCCTACCCGGCCTCCGCCGGCGGCGGCGGGTTGACCGGCGGCGCGACCGAATGGACGCAGCTCCTCAACAACGGCGAGCTGGTCAGTCTGGTCGGCCACTCGGCGACCCAGATCGACAATCAGGTGACGCAGATCACCCAGCTCACCGAGCAGATCCAGAACCAACTGCGGATCTACCAGAACATGCTGCAGAACACGGCGCAGCTGCCGGCTCATGTCTGGGGGCAGGTCCAAAGCGACCTGAACCGCCTGCAGAGCGTCGTGACCAAGGCCCAGGGGATCTCCTTCTCCATGGGCAACATCGACGACGTGCTCTCCGCTCGCTTCAAGTCCTATTCCGACTTCAAGGCCAGCCAACCGACCGGACAGAACTTCTCCGCGACCTGGCAGAGCTGGTCGGCGACCAACCGCGACACGATCGGCGGCACCCTGAAGGCCGCCGGCCTCACCGCCGAGCAGTTCTCGACCGAAGAAGCGACCATGTCGCAGCTGCGCTCGATGTCGGAGAGCGCCGACGGGCAGATGCGGGCGTTGCAGGTCGGCCACGACATCGCCGCCCAACAGGTCGCCCAGATGCAAAAGCTGCGTGGCCTCGTCTCCCAGCAGATGACGATGATGGGCACCTGGTACCAGTCGGAACAGGCGAGCCGCGATCTCGCTCAGGCCCGCCGCGAGAGCTTCTTCGATTCCACCGCCCCCGCGACGAGCGGCGGCCAGACCATGGAGCCGCGCTGGTGACCCCGATGCGATTTCTCCTCCTCGCGCTCGCCGTCGTCGCCGTCCTCGGCACCGCCGTCGGCCTCGCGCTCAACGCGCGGGGAAAACGGCTGATGGCCGAGGACTTCCTCGGCGCGCCCAAGGCCTACGACACCACCGGCGGCCAGCAGATGAAACCACGTTGGTGAGGGGAGGGCAGGGGATGCGCGTATTAACACCGATCGCGATCATCGCTGCCGGGGCCTGCGTCCTGGTGGCAGTCCCGGCTCTCGCGCAGGAGGGCAGTGTTCTCACCACCCTGGAAAACCAGGTGGTGACGGCGGCGCGCGGTTGGGAGACGACCGTCATGCAGGCGGCGCGCTCGCTGTTCTGGATCCTCGCCGGCATCGAGGTCGGGGTCGCCGCGATCTTCCTGGCGATCGAGGCCGCCTCACTCGACGGTTGGTTCGCTGCCCTCGTCCGGCGGATCCTGTTCATCGGCCTCTTCGCCTTCGTGCTCGAACAGGGCCCGAGCTTCGCCAAGGCGGTCGTCGACAGTCTCTACCAGATCGGTGCCGGTGGTGGATCGGCGTCTCCTGCGAACGTCTTCAACGCCGGCCTGAAGGTCGCCGCGACCATGTCCGACAAGGCCAAGTTCGGCCTCTTCGAGGACAACTCGCTGGCGATCGCCGCCGTCTTCGCCATGGTCGTGGTCGTCGTCTGCTTCTCGCTGGTCGCCGCGGTCTTCGTCGCGGTGATGGTCGAGATGTATGTCGGGCTCCTCGCCGGCATGATCATGCTCGGCCTCGGCGGCTCCTCCTATACCAAGGATTTCGCGATCCGCTATCTGACCTATGCCTTCTCCGTCGGCATGAAGCTGATGGCGCTGGTGATGATCGCCCGCATCGGCTCCGACGTTCTCTTGGGGCTCGCCAACGCCTCGACCGGATCCGATCAGTTCGTCTCGACGCTGGCGATCGCCGGAATCTCGGTCGTCGTCTTCGTCGTCTCGATCTACGTGCCGAACATCATTCAGGGCGTGGTTCAGGGCACTTCGGTCACCGGCGGCATGGAGGCGATCCGCCACGGCGGCCAGGCCGCGTCCTTCGCCGCCGGCAGCGCCGCACTCGTCCATGGGGGAGGGCGGGCAGCCGCCTCCGGCTATTCGGCGGCCCGTGCCGGCGGCGCCTCGGTCGGCGCCTCGGTGCTCGCCGGCATGCGGCAGGGGTTCGGGTCGACCGGGGGTGCACTCGCTTCCGCCGCCCGCGATCAGGCGATTGGTGCGCCCGGATCCTACGGCACCTCCACCCTCGGCCTCGCCAACGCCAAGCTCGATCAGGCGCGCCAGAGTGCTGCTGCCACCCGACCGACGAAATCTTGAGACGAGGAGCCGCGAGAGCGATGGCCGACGCCACCCCACCCGAGAACCCCTATCTCGCCGCGCGCCAGGAATGGAGCGAACGCTACGGCGACCATATCGAGGCCGCCCGGAGCTGGCGCCTCGTCGGCATCACGGCGCTCATGATGGCCCTGATCGGTTTCGGCTATGCGCTCTTCCAGAGCACGCAGGTCAAGCTCGTCCCCTACATCGTCGAGGTCGACAAGCTCGGGACGGCGGTCACCGCCGGCACGCCGCAACAGATCGAATATGCCGATCCGCGCGTCGTGCGCGCCACCCTCGGCGCCTTCGTCAGCAATCTGCGCTCGGTGACCCCCGATGCCGTGGTGCAGAAGCAATACATCGATCGCACCTATGCGCTGCTGCGCACCGCCGATCCGGCGACCGAGAAGGTCAACGCCTGGTACCGGGGCAATTCCCCCTTCGACAAGGCCAAGACCGCGACCGTCGCCGTCGAGGTCTCCAACATCGTCGCGCTCTCGAGCCAGACCTACCAGATCGACTGGACCGAATACGAGCGCGACCGCAAGGGCAAGGAGACGGCGAGCCGGCGCTTTCGCGGCATCGCCACCGTCACCCTGACGCCGCCTCAGGACGAAGGCGTCATCCGCCTCAATCCGATCGGCCTCTACCTCAAGGATTTCGAATGGACGGCGCAGCTGTGACCGGCCGGCTTGGAGACCTCATCATGACCGACAACCGAACGCGTGCGCTCGTCACCGTCGCCGCCCTGATCCTCGTCACCGGCAGCAGCAGTGCGGCCTCGGCGCAGTCGATGAGCACCAACGAAGCCCGCGGCGCCGGCCTTTCCGCCAAATGGCGCCAGAAGCCCGGTCTCGTCACCCGCGGACCCGACGGCAAGGTCGTCTTCCTCTACGGCGAGGTGCAGCCCTCGATCGTCTGCTCGCCGCTCCAGGTCTGCGACATCGAGCTCCAGGCCGGCGAAGTGGTTCGCGATGCGCTCGTCGGCGACACCGTGCGGTGGAAGGTCGAACCAGCGACCTCCGGCGACTCCGGCGCACAGGCCGTTCATCTCGTGGTGAAGCCGGCGGAACCCGATCTCGTCACTTCGATGGTCGTGACCACCTCGCGCAGGACCTATCACCTCCAACTGAAGTCGCACCCGACCCAGTACATGGCGCGGGTCGGCTTCGACTATCCGGAGGACGTCGGCGCGCGCATGGCGGCGGTCAACGCCCGCATGGAAGCCTCGACCCTTCCCGGCGCCGGTGTCCCGGCCGAACAGCTGAACTTCGGCTTCTCGATGAGCGGCAGCGCTTCGTGGCGGCCGACGCGGGTCTATTCCGACGGGACGAAGACCTACATCCAGTTCCCATCGACCCTCTCAGGGACAGACGCTCCGGTCCTCTTCGTCGTCTCCGGTGGCGACAACCGCATCGTCAACTATCGCATGAAGGGCGAACTGATGATCGTCGACTACGCGATCGATCGGGCGATCCTCGTCTCCGGGGTCGGATGGAGCCAAGAGAAGATCACCATCGCGAGAGGAGGGTGATCATGCGAGACCACACCGCCCTCGTCCGCCTCGTCACCGTGGCATGTCTCGCCCTGCCGATCGCCGCCTGCCAGACCTTCGGCACCGAGGGTCTGATCGCCAGCTCAGCGCCGGCGGAGATCTCGAACTCGACCGCCGACGCCATCGCCGGCGATCTCTCGGGCCGGCTCGTCGAACTGGTCGGCCCCGGTACCGGGACCATCGTGCTCATGTCCTCCGACGCTCCCTTCGCTTCATCGCTCGAAGGCGCCCTGCGCGCCAAGGGCTATGCGGTCACCCGCGACGGTGCGGCAGGGGAGGGGGCTTCGATCCCTCTCGCCTACGTGGTCACCTCCGGCGACGGCGAGATCCTGGTGCGGCTCTCGACGAGGACCCTCGATCTGACGCGGACCTATCGCGAGACCCCGACCGGGGCCGTGCCGTCGAGCCCGCTGTCGATCCTGCGGCGCGGATAGGGGAGGGGATCATGGTGCAGTCTCTCGATCTCTCCGGCCCCGGGTCGCCGAAGATCCGCCGGCTCAACCGGCTGCCGATCGTCGTCGGTCTCGGCCTCGTCGTGGTGTTTCTCGGGGTGGTGTTCTGGGGCCTGTCGAGCCGCGGTTTCTACGGCCGCGGTCCGACCGGCCCGGAAATCGGCGGGCGAGGCGGCTCGGCCTCGAGCTTCGCCGATCAGATGAAACGCGGCGTCGCCGACGGCATCATCGGTGAACCGGCCGACACTCAACCCTTCCAACCGGCGCCCGCCGCCAAGCCGGCGCCGGACAAGCCCGCCAATCCCTTCGTGGTGAAGCCGCTGGTCGAAGCTCCCGAACGACCGCCGGCCGAGCCGGACAACGCCTGGCGCGCGCGATTGGAACGCGAGGGGCAGGAACAGCTCTTCCGCGAGGCCCAACGCGAGCGCATGGCGCGGGTTCAGGCCGCCAACACCGCTCACGACTCTCCGCTCGCCCTCGATCTGAAGAAGCTCCAGGGCACGACGAGCGGGCAGGGGGGAAGACTGGTGGAGGCATCGCTCGCCAAGGCCGGTTCCGCAGCCGATCACTATGCCGCCGCGCTGAAGGCAGGCGTCGGCGGGCAGATGACCGATCCCAACGGGCAGAAGGCCAAGGAGGAGTTCTTCAATCAGGACCTCAAATCGCTCGGCTATCTCGCCTCCCGAGTCGTCGGCCAGACCTCTCCATTCGAGCTGAAACGCGGCTCGGTGATCCCGGCGACGCTCGTCTCCGGCATCAACTCCGATCTCCCCGGCCGGATCATCGCTCAGGTCGGCCAAAACGTCTTCGACAGCGCCACCGGCTCACGCCTGCTCATCCCGCAAGGCGCCAAACTTCTCGGCCGCTACGATTCCAAGGTCTCCTTCGGTCAGAACCGCGTCCTCGTGGTGTGGACCGACATCGTCTTCCCCAATGGCGCGACGCTGCAGATCGGCGGCATGGCCGGCACCGACGCCGAAGGTTACGGCGGCTTCTCCGATCAGGTCGACAATCATTATTTCCGGACCTTCGGCTCGGCCATCCTCCTCGCCGTCATCGGCGCCGGCATGGACATGGCCATCCCGCAGAGCTCGACTCTCTCAACCCAAGAGACCGCATCGGACGCCGCCCGGCGCAACTTCGCCGAGACCTTCGGCCGCGTCGCCGAGCGCACCATCACCAAGAACCTCGACGTCCAGCCGACCATCGAGATCCGGCCCGGCTACAAGTTCAACGTGCTGGTCGACCAGGACGTGGTGTTTCCGGGGAGCTATCGAGGATGAGCGCTACACGATCGTCGCGTCTCGGTGACGGTTTGCAACTGTATGTGACGGTGCTGTAACGGCATGTGACCGTACTCGGCGGATCCACTCCTCATGGATCGACGAGCATTCGCAGAGTAATACCATCGGCCGCCGGGGCTGACTCTCCGGGGCTTTCCGAGGGATTGGATCGCTGATTCCATGGCGCGGGGAGGATTCGCGCCATGGCCGCTGCGGTGAAGCTTCGGACGGACTACTCGGCATCGGACCTGCGACGGCTCGCAGCCACTTCCAAGCACGCCAACCAGAGCCGGCGGTTGCTGTCGCTGGCGGCCGTGCTCGACGGCATGGACCGCGAGCAGGCGGCCCGGATCGGCGGGATGGATCGCCAGACCCTGCGCGATTGGGTCCACCGGTTCAACGAACAGGGTCCCGACGGCCTGCGGGACATCCGCTCGAAAGGGCAGCCGCCCCGGCTGTCGAAGGAGCAGCTGGCCGAACTCTCCGAGATCGTCGAGACCGGCCCGGATCGTGCCGTCCACGGCGTCGTCCGCTGGCGGCGCATCGACCTGAAGAAGGTCGTCTTCGAGCGTTTCGGCGTCGACTACCACGAGCGCACTGTCGGCAAGATCCTGAAGGCGCTCGGCTTCTCCCACATCAGCGCACGCCCCCGTCATCCGGGGCAGGATCCCGAGGTCATGGAGGCGTTCAAAAAAACTTCGCCCGGACGCTGAACGCCCACGTCGGCCATCTGCCGAAGCGGAAACGGATCGAGATCTGGTTCCAGGACGAGGCCCGCATCGGACAAAAGAACGGCATCGTTCGGCAATGGGCACGGCGAGGGACGAGACCACGCCAACCCGCCGACCAGCGCTACGAGAACGCCTACCTGTTCGGCGCGATCTGCCCGGCGCGCGGCGTCGGCGCCGCGCTCGCACTCCCCTACATCGGCACCGAGGCGATGCAGATGCATCTCGATGAGATCTCGACCATGGTCGCGCGAGGATCGCACGCCGTCTTGCTGCTCGACCGCGCAGGATGGCACACCACCGGCAACCTCACGGTGCCCAAGAACGTGACGTTGATCTTCCTGCCGTCGCGATCACCGGAATTGAACCCGGTCGAGCAGATCTGGCAGTACCTGCGATCGAACTGGCTCTCCAACCGCGTCTTCGAGACCTACGCCGAGATCGTCGACGCCGCCTGCGAGGCCTGGCGAAGGCTCGTCGACAGTCCCGAGGTCATCACATCGATCGGGATGCGCGACTGGGCGCATATCGGTCAGGGATGAGGGCCATTGGTATAAGATCGACGCCGGGTGGCGTTCGGGAGCTGCTGACGAACCATCGCTGTTCATCGATTGCCGAGGCCGACGAAATGCGCCCGACCGAGACCAGTCGCTTCAGCACGCATCGCTGCCGGTCTGTCCGTTGCGGTCATCCTCGCCGTCGCAACATCCTGGTGGGCGTCGCGACCGGCGACCCCGGGCGCCTTCTATGCCGCCCCCGACGTGCTCCCGAGCGAACCCGGGCGCCTTCTATGCCGCCCCCGACGTGCTCCCGAGCGAACCCGGCGCTCTGATCCTCATGGAGCCGTTTGAGAAGACGGTTCCTGCCGGCGTCCGAGCCTGGTGCATCGTCTATTCCACCACGCGGCATGACGGATCCACGGCGATCGCCAACGCGGTCGTCGCAGGCTGAGCGCCACTCAGGAAAAAACTGCGAACACCTATGCAATTGAAATATCTATATAGTTTTCAATGAAAATCCCGCGACTTCGGTCGGATACGGACGTCGCGGGGGCAACTGTGTTGTTCAAGCGAGAGCGATCGGCGTGCCTGTCTTGAGCATGGCGTTGAGGATGACGAGGAGCTGGCGGGCGACGGCGATGAGGATGGTCTTCGGCGCCTTGCCTTTCTGGCGCATTCGGTCGCGCAGGGCGACGAGGGCGGGACGTAGCGCGAGGCGGAGAGGGCGGCTATGTAGAGGGCCTCGCGAACCTTCCTTCGGCCTCCCCAGATGCGTCGAGCGCCGCGCCAGGTTCCGCTTTCTCGGGCACGGGGGGCGAGGCCGGCGAGCGAGGCGATGCGGCGTCGACACAGGGTTCCCAGTTCCGGCAACTCCCCGAGGAGCGTGGCGAGGACGGTGGGAACGATGCCGGGAACGGCGGCGAGCAGTCGGGCTTGGCTCGCCAGCGTCGCGTCCTCGTCGATGAGCCCGGCGATGTGTCGATCGAGATCGGTGATCTGGCGGCCGAGGAGGTCGATCATTGCCTCGATTGCGGTGGTGATCTCGTCCTGACCGGCACTGTGTCGGTGCAGCCTCTCGGCCTTGCACATGTCGACCAACTGCCTGCGACGACGTAGGAAATCGGAGAGACGCGAGCGGGCGGCACTCACCGGAACGGTGATCGGCAGCGGCAGGGCGGCTCCCATCCGCGCCAGGACACGGGCATCGACCCGATCGGTCTTGGCGAGGACGCCGGTGGCGCGAGCGAACTCCCGGGCCTGACGCGGATTGACCCGTGAGAACGGGTGACCACGTTCGGCAAGAGCCGCGATCAGATCGCCGTCGCATCCACTGGTCGCCTCGAAGACGACGAGGACATCGCGCCCGAGCGTATCGAGCCAAGACGCGATGGCTTCCGGGGTATTGGCGATCTGGCCGACTTTGCCGGCCGGCAGGAAGTGGAGATCGATGAAGGCACGCGAAAGATCGCAGCCGGCGATGGGCTGCGGCATGGTGAAGGCTCCTGTCCATGCCGTGTGGGATCTGCAGTCCCAAGCAACTGTTCAGGGTTGAGAAGAACGCGGAAGGGGCCCTTGCTCCCGCACGGGATCCGTACCCTCGGGGGGGACGGGCTCCCTTCAGACCATCGTCGCCGTCGCTCCGGGCCGATCAGGATCTCCTGGCGCACCGCTCACCTCCTTGACGACGTCAATAGCGACGTCGTCAACGACGTAAACTATCCCGCACTCATCAGGCCGGCAAGGCGGCCAAGATCGGACGGTTTCGGAAAGAACAGTCTATCCTTTTTCAGACCGCGCGGGCGAAGTTTGGCCGCGGTGGGATAGAATTCGAGCCGATGAAGCCAATCCTCATATGTCCTCGTGATTGTGCGATCCACCGAGACTGCACCGCTCGGCCCGCAGGGTAGTAGCCCGCTTGGCCGCTCGATTCCGCCCAGCCTGCTCTTCGACCCGCCAATCTTGTGGCCCATCGCGGCACGGAAAATCTGCCCCCCCCTCACGCCCCCGGCAACACATACCCCCGGAAGCGCTCGCGCAGGTTCATCTTTTGGATCTTGCCGGTCGCGGTGTGCGGGATCTCCTCGATGAAGACGACGTCGTCGGGCATCCACCACTTGGCGATCTTGCCTTCGAAGAAGGCGAGGATGTCCTCCTTGGTCGGAGACTTCCCGGCCTTCGGCACGATGATCAGCAGCGGGCGTTCGTCCCACTTGGGGTGGGCGACGCCGATCACCGCGGCTTCCATCACGTCGGGGTGGGAGACCGCGAGGTTCTCGATGTCGATGGTGGAGATCCACTCGCCGCCGGACTTGATGACGTCCTTGGCGCGGTCGGTGATCTGCATGTAGCCGTTCTCGTCGATGGTCGCGACGTCGCCGGTGTCGAAGAAGCCGTCGGGGCCGAAGTTCTCCTTGCCCTGGCCCTTGAAGTAGCCGCCGGCGATGGCCGGCCCGCGCACCCGCAGGCGGCCGAAGGATTTGCCGTCGCGCGGACGCTCGCGGCCCTCGTCGTCGGTGATCTTCATCTCGACGCCGAAGGGTGGCACGCCCTGCTTGACCTGGAGATCGAGGCGGCCGGCGAGGTCGAGGGCGGCGGTCTCGGGCTTGGGGCCGCAGATGGTGCCGAGCGGGCTGGTCTCGGTCATGCCCCAGGCGTGGGCGACGCGGATGTCGTAGTTCTTCTCGAACTTCTCGGTGATGGCGCGCGGGCAGGCGGCACCGCCGATGATCACCCGCTTCAGATGGCTCAGGCGGAGGTTCTTCGATTCCATCACCTGCAGCAGCATCAGCCAAACCGTAGGCACGGCGGCGGTAATGGTGACCTTGCCGACCTCCAGCAACTCGTGGATCGAGGCGCCGTCGAGTTTGGCGCCGGGCAGCACCAGGGCGGCGCCGGTCAGCGGCGCTGTGAAGGCGATCGACCAGCAGTTGGCGTGGAACATCGGCACGACCGGCATGATCGTGTCGAGGCAGGAGCAGCCGAACATGTCGGCGGTCGCCGCCTGCCAGGCGTGGATGACGTTGGAGCGGTGGGAATAGACCACGCCCTTGGGGTGGCCGGTGGTGCCGGAGGTGTAGCACAGGCCGGCGGCGGTGTTCTCGTCGAAGCTCTTCCATTCGAAGTCGCCGTCGACCTCGGCCAGCCACTCCTCGTAAGGAACGGCGTTGGGCAGGGTGGTCGCCGGCATGTGGGCGGCGTCGGTCAGGACGATGATCTGCTCGATCCCGGGGATCTCGGCGCCGATCTTCTCGACGATCGGCAGGAAGGTCAGGTCGACGAACAGCAGGCGCGAGCCGGCGTCGTTGATGATCCAGACGATCTGGTCGTGGAACAGGCGCGGGTTGACGGTGTGATAGATCGCGCCGAGGCCGAGCAGGCCGTACCACACTTCCATGTGGCGCCAGGTGTTCCAGGCCAGCGTCGCGACGCGGTCACCGTAACCGATGCCGTGCTTCTCGAGCCGCTTGGCGCATTGCAGCGAGCGGGCGCGCAGCTCGGCGTAGTTGGTGGTGTGGAACGGGCCTTCGACCGAGCGGGTCAGGATGGTGCGCTTGGGGTGTTGGGCGGCGGCGTGGTCGAGGATCTTCGTGCACAGAAGCGGCCAATCCATCATCGAACCGAGCATGTCTTCCTCCCGCGTGGTCTTCTTGTGTCTCGTATACTATGCGGCACCAGGGTGACGTTCAGGTCACCGAACTTGAACCCGATCGACTGCGGCTGTCCCGCGCAACTTCGGATGGGGGCGGCAATCGCTCGAAGCGCGCTATGCTCGTCGATCGGTGGGGCGCTCGCCCGGACCCGTGGGCGGATCGCCTCGACGCGCGAGATCCGGCCACGGGTCCGGGCGGGCACCGGATGGAGCGCTGCATGATGCAAGCTCCATCCCCCCACGGGATTGGCGATCCAGCTCGCGCAACATTGACGATTCGAATCCCGTTGCGGAAGAGACAATCAGCTCGGCCAGGCGGCCTCCTCCTCGATCATCCCCGGAGCGCGTTCAAAAATATCCTCGGAAGTTTCAAGACCGAGGGCTTGTACTGGAATTGCGTCAACAATCGTCCGAGCACGTGCTGCCGGCGGTTGGTGATGAACCAGGGCGGGCGAGGCAAGAGCGTGAATCCGAGCGACAAGAGGTTGCGCGGGAACGGTCGCCATGGAGCCTCCACGACGGTTCGCTCGGTCTTCTCCAGCATGAAGGTGTTGTGGACCGTTCCAATGCCCGAGCCGGGATTGCTGATGGCGGCGCCGGGGAATCCGCCCCATGGACAAGCGTTGAGCAGGAAGGCGAGCCCGGTCCAGGCGTTCACGGCGATCGTGCCGTAGCGCAATTCGCCGAGCAAGGTTTCAAACCGCGCGCGTCCGATCGCCCTGATCGTGTGGGGGTGAATGATGACATTCGCGCCCAATGTTCCATACAGTCGATCATTGGCGAAAGTGATCGCCTCGCGCAGATAGGTTTCAGGATCTTTCGCAGGCAAGCTTTTCGTTGTCAGAGCGGGGGCGAAAATCTCGTTGTGAGCGAGCCAGTCCGAATCGCCCTTGTCGAAATTGGCAACGAGACAGGCGGGCGCTCCAGGGCCTCGTTCGATGCTTTCAGCGCCGCCATGCGCCACGAAATCCGCGGATCGCTGCGCGCTTCCGGGGTAGTACCCCTCGCGCTGGCCGGCTCGCGCCATGACGGCATGCACCTCGCGGATCAAGGTTTCCGTCTGGTCCCAGCCTTGCGGAAGGATGAGGGCCTGAAGCGCCACGCAATTATAGCCGGAATTATGCAGCTTCTGCGTGGCAATCTGTTCGGCCTGAAAGAGAATGTCGGCCTTCGACCATGGTCCGGGCACGACGATCGTAGGACATATGGCGCCGAGCTCCGACGTGACGGTCCGGGGATTTCGCGGTTTGCCCGCCCGTCGATTGGCCTCACCCTCCGCTCCCGTTCCCCAGACGATCGCGTCATGGGTCGCGCCGGAGCCGGTGATGTGGATTTCCTCGACCAGCGGATGCTCCACCAGATAAGCGCCAGCGCTCCCCCCGCCGCGAACGATGCGCAGGGCGTTCCTGTCGATCAGCGGTTTCAGCGCCGCGTCGAGGTATTCTGTCAGGTAATCGTTGACCGGATTCATCTTCAGGAGAACCACTTGGTTCTCGATGAAGATCTTCTGGAAGGCGTCCAGTGGACTGATGGCGGCGATATTGCCCGCCCCGAGCACCAGCGCCACCTTGCCCTGACGCTCGACCTCCGGAACATCGTAGGCTGAAGCCGCCTGCAATGATGTTTCCGTGACGTCGCGCTGCATCCAGACTTCGGCTTTCACGCCCGACAGAACCAGCCGGTCCCAGATACCGTGCGGGAGAACGCGCACCGCAAGTTGTCCGTCGCCGAGATGGCGGTAGGGTAGTTCTGCAAGAAACGCCTTGTTCTTCATCCGCGAGAGGGTCAGGATCAGACCGTTGCAGGCGGCCATGACCGCATAGGGTCCTGATATCCATTCCTCGCCGGTCAGAGGCGAACCGGCCGGAATGAGCTTCCGGCGCGCCGCGATTTCGGCCCATCCCTCCGCCTGTTGCATGAGCGATGTCTTGATCGCCTCGAGAATGTCGATGCGCTCGGCGACCGAAACGCGCGCCCAATCGTCTTTGGCCGCATCGAGGACGGCAAGAGCCGTGTCGTAAACGCCGAAATCGACCGGGTTCGGGATTTGCTGGTGTTTCATTGAAGAACCTCGGCAACCTGAAGGCAGGGCACGTCGTCCCGGCGAGCGTCTGACGTCTTGTCGTCGCGCAACGGGGGCGCGGCTCGCGAAGCCGGACCGACGCCTCGGATCATGTCGGCGGCCTTTTCCGCGATCATGATGGTAGGGGCGTTGGTGTTGCCGGAAATGAGCGCGGGCATGATGCTCGCGTCCACGACACGCAGCCCTGCAAGCCCGCGAACGCGCAATTGCGGATCGACCACCGCCATTTCGTCCACGCCCATCTTGCAGGTTCCGACGGGGTGGTAGATCGTGTCCGCGCGCGAGCGAATATGCTCCTCCCATTCGGCGTCCGTCATATTGTCGCGAACGCCGAAAAGTTCCGTCTCCCGATATCTCGCCATGGACGGGGCCATCAGGATCTCACGCGAGATTTTGGCCCCCTTCACCAGCACGGCGAGATCGCGCGGATCGGACAGAAATTTTGGATCGATGCCCGGATCGGCCAGTGGGTCGCCCGATTGCAGGAAGACCTCGCCCCGCGAGTGCGGCCGAAGGGCGCAAACATGGAGAGAAAATCCATAGCCAGGGTGCAATTTACGCGCATGGTCATCGACCACCGAAATCACGAAATGCAATTGCAGGTCCGGGCGATCGACGATCGGGCTCGATTTCAGGAAAGCGGCGCCTTCGGCGAAGGGAGTGGCGATCATTCCCGTCCCGTCGCGCCGCCATTGCACGATATGCTTGGTTAGACCGACAGCGCCGGCAAGGCCAATCCCGAAATTATCCGTGTCTTTGGTCTTGAAGGCCTGGATGAAGTCGAGGTGGTCTTGCAGATTCTGACCAACGCCGGGCAGTTCGTGCACCATTTCGACGCCATGTGGCGTTATGTCCTGCGCGCGTCCGACGCCCGAGAGTTGCAGGAGCTGTGGCGTGCCGAACGCCCCTGCGGCGACAATGACTTCGCGCCTCGCCCGGAGCAGATATTCGGCCCCGCCCTTGCGGTAAAGAACGCCGATCGCGCGCTTGTCCTGGAACACGATGCGCGAGGCCCGCACGCCGGTGAGAACCTTGAGATTGGGCCTCTGGCTCATCACCGGATGCAGATAGGCCGCGGCCGCAGAACAGCGCTCGCCATTGCGTGCCCGATCATGGAACTGGGTCACTTGATAGAGGCCGACACCTTCATTGTCGCCGGTGTTGAAATCGTCGCGCTCGCGCAGCTGCATTTCTTGGGCGGCTTCGATGAAAGCGCGCGTGATCGGTCGCGGGCTTTTCTGCTCGGAAACTTGAAGCGGGCCGTTCACACCGTGAAACTTGTTATCGCCGCGCTCGTTGTTTTCCGAGCGCTTGAAATAGGGCAGCACGCTGTCCCAGTCCCAGCCGTCGCAACCAAGGTCGGCCCAGCCGTCATAGTCCTGCCTTTGCCCGCGCACATAGAGCATGGCGTTGATCGCGGAAGACCCGCCAAGCGCCCGCCCGCGCGGCTGGTAGCCGCGCCGGCCCTTGAGTCCCGGCTGCGGAACCGTATTGAAAGCCCAGTTGTTGATCTTGCCATATCCCGGCATTACCCCGACCACGGCGGCCGGCGCCCGGACCAAGATGCCGTCGCCCCGCCCACCGGCTTCCAGCAGACAGACGGTGACCGAGGGGTCTTCGCTCAATCGTGCCGCAAGGGTTGCGCCTGCGGATCCGCCGCCGGCGATCACATAATCGAATTCCATTGTTTCCTCCCGCGCTGGTTGATCCAACGCTTTTATTTCATGGGCGAATATTCTTGTGTGGGCTCAATTTTGGAACGACTGGCCAGAAATGTCGCAAGACGGCTTCATGGCCAGGGCCAAGGCCTAACCGTCGGCCCGACTTACTCGGCGGGCGTCAAAGCCCAATCGCGCGGATCGTAATCTGTCAGCGCCGCGAGTCCGCTTCGCTGATTGGCGCGCAACGCCAGTATCCGTTCCTCGGACGAAGCGTGGTCGCGGTCCCATTGCATAAGTTTCGGGATCATCAACCGATGCCAGAGCGGTGGGATCAGTGTCACAATGACCGTTGCCAGATAGCCGCCGATCATCACGGGCGCGCTCGGCAAGGGCATGAGATCCTGATAGGGAACTTCGCCCTGGGCATGGTGATGGGAATGCCGGCTCAGGTTGAACATGCCCCAGGAGCTGATCGTGCTGTTGGTGTTCCACGAATGGCGCGGCTCAACGGCTTGGTTCGGCAAACGCACCATTCCATAATGCTCCATGTAATTGACGATCTCCAGGAGCGCTTTCCCCCAGAGCGCGCCGATCGAGAAAAACAGAACGCCTGTCCAGCCCGCCATTGCGAAGGCCACGACGACGAGTGCGGCGCTCATCAGCAAGCCACGGATATAAGCGTTATGGAGAGAGAACACCGGCAGGTGCTTCCGTCTCAGACGGTCCGCTTCGATGTTCGCCGCGCTTATATTGCCTTTGATCGTCGAAGCGACGATGTGGAAATAAACATTGCGGCCACGCGGTGCCGTCGCCGGGTCATGCTCGGTCGAGACATAACGATGGTGACCATAGACGTGCTCGATTGCGAAGCCGACATCGTAGCTGAAAGCCAGCAGCCAGCGACCGATCCACAGCGAGATGGGATCCCATGTTCGGTGGGTTAGCTCGTGGGCGGTAACCGTACCGACAAAGCCAATGAGCAAGCCGAAATAAACCGTTCCCCACAGATAGAGCGTCCATGGCCCGGTTGCGTCGCGCGCCGCTATGGCGTCATAGCCCGTAACGCTCTGCACCAAGCTACCCAGACCAAGAGGATCGCCTGTCGCCAACGACCACAGGAAGCAGATGGAGATCGCCGAAAGCATGGGCAACGCCATCCACAATTGTAACGTCAATATCCATGGCTTGCGGTAATTTGGGGTGACCACATCATCCCCTGCGATCATATCGCCCCCGACATACAACGCGATGAAGCCGAGAAGTCCGACAGCTATCCAAACGCCGCCAGCGAGATAGGCCGCGATTGCCCCGAAGCCCACCAGGTGCAGCAGCATGAATTTCAAGTAGTCCCAGGCCGTGGCAGGGCTTCTCTCTACCTTTGGCAGTCCGACGGCGCCGTAGAAACCGGTGTTCTCAATTTTTTTAACGAAAAAGCGGTCGGCGTGGATTTTGTCCGGCGCAATGCCGCTTGCCTTGTTCGCTTCGATCGCCGCATCGACCATGGCCGGCGGCCCGCAAAGATAGGCCGCCGCAACGCCCGCCGCATGCTCTTTGATGAAATCGGTCGCCAGACCGCGCAGCCCCGTCCATTCGGTGTTGGCGTCGTCATCGCTCAGCACCGGGAGAAAGCGGAAATCGGGCCATTTCGCCGCATAGGCGGCCAACCGGTCGAGCTCGTAAAGATCTTTCCGCTGTCGCGCGCCAAAGATCAGGGTCACGGGACGGCGGTCGCCGTTGCGATCCATTTCCTCAAGCATGCCGAGGATCGGGGCCAGCCCGCTGCCGCCGGCGACGAACAGAACTTTCTCTGCGCCATCGCGCAGATAGAAGTCGCCGGCAGGCCCACGCACGGTCAGCTCGTGGCCAATCACGTCATTGTCGAACACATGGGTCGAGAAGCGCCCACCCGGCACACGGCGGATGGTAAAGCTGGCATGACCGTCCGGATTGGGCGCGGTGGAGAAAGAATAGCATCGCGGCGCTCCCGGGACGGCGGCCAGCGTCACTTCAGCGTATTGACCGGCCTTGTACGCGATGGGCCGATCGAGCTGCACATCGATCCGCACGATGTCGTGCGTAAGGAACTCGCGCCCGACGATACGCGCATGCACAGGGTCGGACGAAAAGGCAGCGTCGACGTCCAGTTCGATGTCGATGTCCGACGTCAATCGGCTCTGGCACGCGAGAATATAGCCGTCTGCTATTTCTTTCTCGGTCAGCAGATAAGCGGTTTCGGTCAGTTCCGCGACCTTGCCGTTCTTGAGCTTGCACTTGCAGGCGCCGCAACCGCCGACGCGGCAATTATTTGGAAACGCGACCTCCTGACGCAATGCAGCCTGCAACAATGTCTCATCCGCGTCGACGGAGATGGAGTTCCCGTTTATCAGGGCCTTGTGCGGCGACCTCTTGCCGAAAAATGACAACACGATACCCTCCCTTGCGATCGCCTGTTTTTGGTTCGACCGGCGTTTTTTGAAAAAGTACGATCGAGCCTACCCGCGGCATAGTGCCGCGGAAGACAAAAGGGGGTCATTTATCGCCAGACTCCAGCCGTTGATTTGACAATCTGGGGTCATTGGTCGCCAATATGCCGATGAAGCGCGCAACAGTAGCGGCGCATCGCCGCACGCCGATCAACTACATTCCTCAGATTGCGCAGCAGGTGGCCGCGCATGGCGTCGATGTCGCCGCATGGCTCGCGCGCGCAGGACTTGATGAATCTTCCCTGTCGCGGTCGGGAAACGAAACCGAGATAGCGACATATCGGGCGCTCATCGACGACGCCGTGGCGTCAACTGGCGAAAGCGGCCTGGGGCTTCTCGTCGGGCGTGGTCTCGCGCCGAGCGCTCATGGCATCATGGGGCTTGCGGCGACCGCTGCGGGCTCGATCCAGGAAGCTATGGAGATTGTCGCGACTTATGTGCCGCTCCGCACGTCGATGGTCGCCATAAGAACGAAAATACATGGAGACACCTTGTGTGTTTCTTTCGACCCCGCCGTGGGCCTCGGGAGCACTGGCCATGTCGTTTCGGAAATCGCCTTGTTTGCGGTGAAGAATATCGCCGACTCGAAGACACTGGCGGGCAGCGCCTGCAAACGCATAGCCTTCCAAATGACCGAGCCGTCACATGCCAAGCTGGCGCGCAGTCTCCTGGGCTGCCCCGTAGACTACGGACAAAACTGGACGGGCATGATTTTCAACCTGAGCGATGCGCAGCGGGTTCTGACGCAGCGCGATACGCTGGTCATGTCGGAGGCGCTGGCCGTCTGCAAGCTTGAGCTAGACCGTCTCTCGTCGGCGCACACGATTACAGCGCGACTCGAACGACTCATGCTTGAAAACAAGAGTTCGTTTCCGTCGTTAAGCGTGTCCGCTCGCCTCCTCAACATGACGCCGAGAACGCTTCACCGTAGGCTCCACGACGAAGGCGCGTCCTACATGGAAATTCTGGACAATGTGCGGTGCCGCCTTGCGCGGGAATATCTGAATGGCCGGAACATGAGCGTGAAGGAAGCAGGTTACCTGCTTGGCTTCACCGACACAGCAAATTTTCGTCGAGCCTATAGGCGGTGGTATGGAGTTCCGCCGTCACAGTTATGAGAGCTAACTATATCTCGTGCACTAACTCATTCGGATGGTTCAGGAACTTTAGTTCTCCCGCAAACGCGAAAGCTGATCGGCGAGAGCTGTGATTTCAGAGAACTCGACCAGCGACTCGATGCTTTTCTGCGCCTCGCGCCAGTAGGGAAGCGCCGCTTCGATGGCTTCGCGTCGCTCACTCGCCAGTGTCATGTTTTCCCTGCCGCTCCTTTCATATCGATCCAGGCGCGCGTTTCGGTGAGAAGTTCAGACGATAGCTTGGGATCATCGATCGACCGCGCCAAGATCAAGGCTCCGACCATGGCGGCCCAGCTTCCAATCGCCGCGCACCGCCGGATCGCACCAGTTTCACCGGGCATCGCATTGGCAAGACTGTCGAGGTGCGCGCCAAGCCGCTCGGCCATGGCAGCCCGCGCTTCAGGCGCCTGGTCGCGCATGAGACCCGCCAGAGCGGCCATTGGACAACCGAGTTCGGGATGCTGGATGTGGGGGATCGAGAGATAAGTGTCGATGAAGGCGCTCAAATCAGTCGTGTCGGACTGGCTGCCCGACGCGAACGCGATCGCTTGAGCAATCAGGTCATCCTTGGATTTGAATTGGCCGTAGAAGCCGCCGTGGGTAAGACCTGCGGCTTTCATTACCTCCGCAACGCTCACTGACGTAAAGCCTTTTTCGCGAAACAACCGCGCCGCCTCGGTCAGGATGCGGATGCGATTCTGTGCCGCCTGCTCCCTGCTCACCTTCATCGCAAAAATCTCCGCGGACACCGATTGACTATTACATTACGGCCATCATATAACGCCATAATGATGATGGTCATCATATATCGGGTTTCTCCCTTGGAAGGCAATCCCATGAGTGTCAATCCCGCAGCCCTGATCACCGGCGCATCAACCGGCATTGGCGCGACCTATGCTGATCGCTTTGCGCGGCGCGGGCATGATCTTGTCCTGGTCGCGCGCGACACGGCGCGACTGGAGGAGTTGGCGCAGCGCTTGCGCTCCGAAACCAGCGTCGCCGTCGACGTCCTTTCCGCCGACCTCGTCGATGCAGCGCAGCGCGCCGCGGTCGAAGCCCGGCTGCGCGACGACACAAAAATAGGCATTCTCATCAATAACGCCGGTGCGAATCTTGGCGGCGCGTTCATCGAGCAGGGCATCGACGATGTCGAAAAGCTTGTCACGCTGAACACGACTGCCTTGGTGCGGCTCGCCCACGCGATTGCCCCGCGCCTCTCCGCGGCTGGTGACGGCGCAATCGTCAACATCGGCTCCGTCGTGGGATTGGCTCCGGAATTCGGCATGCCGGTCTATGGCGCAACCAAGGCGTTCGTTTTGCACCTCTCTCAGGCCCTGAGCCTCCAGCTCGGGCCGCAGGGCGTCTATGTTCAAGCCGTTCTTCCCGCCGCGACTCGCACCGAAATCTGGAAAAAATCCGGCGTCGATGTGAACACCATGTCGGGATTGATGGAGGTTGCCGACCTCGTCGACGCAGCACTCGTCGGCTTCGACCGCCGCGAGGGCGTGACGATACCGCCACTTCACGACGAAGGGCGCTGGGACGCGCTGGAGGCGGCGCGGCAAAGCATGCTTCCCGGCTTCGCTCAGTCCCTGCCTGCCGCGCGCTATCGCGCCGATGCCTGAAGTCCGAGGTCGGACCGTCGAACGATTCACGCTTTCGAGAGATGAAGGCAATGACCGACAAAAGCTTGTTCAACGACGATCAAATTGCTGACTGGCTGTCTGCGCCGACCCAGCATGTCCAGGCGGCCGGCACGCGATTCGCATTTCGACGACTTGGGCCGGATGCGGGCGCTCCTCCCGTGGTGCTTCTCAATCATTGGGCCGCGAACCTCGACAATTTCGACCCTCGGATCGTCGAGGGGTTGGCAACGGATCGTCCGGTCTATGCGATCGACTATCGCGGCATCGGCAAGTCGGATGGCAAGGCGCCGCTGACCATCAAGGAAATGTCGAGCGACATGATCGCTGCGATTCGCGCGCTCGGGCTCGGCCAAATCGACCTCCTCGGCTTCTCGCTGGGTGGCTTTGTCGGCCAGCAGATCCTTTTTGATGCACCAAATCTCGTGCGGCGCGTGATCCTCGCGGGAACGGGGCCTGCGGGCGGGATTGGCATAGCGCAGGTCGGGCCGGTATCCTGGCCCCTGATATTCAAAGGCTTCGCTACTTTCCGCGACCCCAAGATCTTTCTGTTCTTCACATCCAGTCTGAACGGACGCCGTGCCGCCAAGGCGTTCGTCGCGCGTCTGAAGGAGCGAAAGAACGACCGGGACGCGGCTGTGGGATTCGGCCCGATGCTGCGGCAGCTGAAGGCGATCGAGGCCTGGGGTCTCCAGCCCCGGCAACCGCTCGGAACCGTTCGCCAGCCCGTGTTGGTGGTCAACGGCGATCACGACATCATGGTGCCGACCGAAAACTCGAAAGACATGGCGCAGCGCATCCCCGGCGCCAAGCTCGTCTTGTACCCCGATGCGGGTCACGGCGGTATTTTTCAGTACCACGATGCCTTCCTGAAAGAAGCGAAAGCCTTCCTGGCCAACTGATCCTGCCGCGCGGCCTTCACCGAGGACAAGACCATGAATCATCCGACATCGGCCGGGACCGGCGATCCGATTTCGCAGCCGACCGCAATGAAACTGTCTGCCGATGAGCCGCTGCGGATTGACGCCTCCAACGCCTTCGCGGGCGTCGAGCGAAACAACCCGGGCCATCGCCCGATGAAGGACCTGCCAATGCAGACTATCGTTTCCGCAGAGCCAGAGCCGATGACCCATGCCCTGACCCTGCCCAACGGCTCCGTCTTGCGCAATCGTCTTGCTAAGGCAGCAATGAGCGAGACCCTCGGCACTTGGGACAATCGTCCAAAGCCAGGGCTGGTGACACTGTATGGACGCTGGGCGGCATCGGGGCTTGGCCTGATCATTACCGGCAACGTCATGATCGACCGCCGCGCGCTCGGCGAGCCTGGCAATGTCGCAATTGAGGACGAAACCGACTTGCCCATCTTGCGTCGCTGGGCGGCTGCGGCGACTTCACAAGGCGCCGCGATTTGGGTGCAGCTCAACCATCCGGGCAAGCAGGCGACCAAAGGCTTGAACGCCGAAACCGTGGCGCCCTCGGCCGTGCCGTTTCGTGAGGACATGCAAGGCTTGTTCGCCACGCCCCGCGAAATGACGACGGCAGAGATCGAGAACATCATACACCGCTTCGGCAAAAGCGCGGCGGTTTGCAAAATGGCCGGATTTACTGGTGTTCAGATCCATGGCGCGCATGGCTATCTCATCAGCCAATTCCTTTCACCGCATCATAACCAGCGAAACGACGCCTGGGGGGGCTCCCCGGAAAAACGGCGCCGCTTCGTCCTGGCCGTCTATGCGGAGATCCGCCGCCAGGTCGGTCCAGCCTTCCCCGTCGCAATCAAGCTCAACTCCGCCGATTTTCAGCGGGGTGGCTTCAGTGAAGAGGAATCGCTGGAAACGGTTCGGGCGTTGGCGGAAGCGGGAATCGATCTGATCGAAGTCTCTGGCGGCACATATGAAGCGCCGGCAATGAGCGGCGGAATCGACGAAACCAAGAAAGCGTCCACGCGCGCGCGCGAAGCCTATTTCCTCGATTTCGCGGCCAGGGCGCGCGATGCGGCGCCGGGTGTGCCCCTCATGGTGACGGGCGGTTTTCGCACGGTGAAGGCCATGAACGCGGCGCTGGGGTCCGGCGCGCTCGATGTGGTCGGCCTTGCCCGGTTGCTGGCGATCGATCCCGACGCGCCGCGACATCTGCTCGCCGGCCGCGATCCAACCGAGCAGGTGAAGCCGATCCGAACGGGCATCACGAAAATCGATCGCATGGGGATCATGGAGATCTTCTGGTACACCGCCCAGCTGAAGCGGATCGCGAAAGGCGGCGATCCGCGCCCGCGCGAAAGCGGGCTCAAAAGTTTCCTTCGCGCGGTTTTGACAAGTGGTTGGGGCGCGTTCCGCACCCGGCGCGCGCGCGCCTGAGCCGTGCGCATCCTCCAGAGGGATAGAACATGACCGACACCCATCTGACGGCGCCGACCCGCTATGTGGAACTGGACGGCGACCGGTTTTCATATCGCCGGTTTGGCAACGCCGACGGCGCGCGGCCGCCTCTGTTCCTGATGCAGCATTTCCGAGGAGGCATGGATCATTGGGATCCGCTGCTGACCGATGGACTGGCGCAGGGCGGTGAAGTGATCCTTTACAACGGACGCGGGGTCGCGTCCTCGTCCGGAAAGCCGCGAACGCGGATCGAGGCGATGGCCGATGATGCGGCGCTGGTCATACGCGCGCTTGGCCTTTCCAAGGTCGATGTGCTCGGCTTCTCGCTCGGCGGTTATCAGGCGCAGGATCTGGCGCGGCGCCACCCGGACCTCGTGCGCAAGCTGATGTTGCTGGGCACCGGTCCGCGTGGTGGCGTTCCCGACATGGCCCCGGGAGTCAGCGACATCGCGGTCAATCCAGTGCCGACTGTGGACGATTTCCTGTTCCTGTTTTTTGGGCCATCCGAGGCTGCAAAACAGGCTGGCCGAGATTTCTGGGCGAGGCGCCACCTCCGTGAGGACGCGGACCCGCCGACTTCGTCGGCGCTGATGCAGGCCCAGATCGAGGCGAACTTGTATTTCCTGCCCAAGCTCGATCTGGCGGACCCTTTCGCTCATCTGCGAACGATCAGCCAGCCGACATTCATCCTCAACGGCGTCAACGACGTGATGATCCCCACGATCAATTCGTGGCACATGGTCCAGAACATCCCGAACGCGCAGCTCGTCGTCTATCCCGATGCAGCCCATGGCGCGCAATTCCAATATCCGACGCGCTTCGTTCGTCACGCAGTGCAGTTCCTTGAAGAATAGAAGCGGCAAACCGCCAGAAAGGTATTCACCATGCTGAAATTCAAGTTTCTGCTCTGGATGCTGGCAAAACTGCTTCAGCGCGCCATCCGCACGCGGGCAGACGCCGCGCAACACGCGTCGGGCAAAAATGTGTGCTTCCAAATCCGAACGGCCGGCGGCGCCGGCCGCCACTATCGGATCGCAAACGGGCGCGTCACCAGTGGCGCCGGTCTCTCGTCCGCAGCAGATTTCACGCTGACCTTTTCCGATGCTTCGGCAGGATTTCGCATCTTGTCGGCGAAGGACTCTACGGGAGCATTCCTGCAAGGCCTTCACGATGGCGACCTGTCGGTTTCCGGCGATTTCGCCAAGGTCATGTGGTTTCAGCGGCTCACCGATTTTCTGAAACCAGGGAAATGATCCACGCAAACGCCGATCTTCCCCGGAAAACGCCAATCCTCTTACGTAAGGCAGTCGTCCATGAAAGCTCTCGTCTTTAGGCGCTACGGCAAATCCGTTCAGCCAGAATACGCGGATATGCCCCGTCCCGCGCCCGGGCCGGGCGAAATCCTCGTTCAGGTCCACGCCGTCGGCCTGAACCCGATCGACACCATGATACCGAAGGGCACATTTAAACCGGTGCTCAAGTTCAGACTTCCTGCGACGATCGGCAGCGATGTCGCCGGTGTGATCGCGGAAATTGGCAGCGGCGTGACGCGTTTCAAGGTCGGCGACGCGGTCTTCGCCAGCGTCTTTGACTTGAGCCGCGGCACTCTTGCCGATTTTGTCGCTGTCCCGGAACGGGTCGCTGCACATAAGCCCGCGAACCTCGATTTCGTGCAGGCCGCTTCTATTCCAATGGTTGGCCTCACATCCTGGCAGGCTATCGTGGAGCGGGCCAGCCTGAAAAGCGGGCAGAAGATATTCATTCCTGCCGGCTCTGGAGGCATCGGCAGCTTTGCGATTCAACTCGCCAAATATATTGGCGCCAAGGTCGGAACGACAACCAGCACAGGGAATATCGAATTGGTCCGGAGTCTCGGCGCTGATGAAATCGTGGACTACAAGCGCCAGGAGTTCGAGTCTATCCTTCGCGGCTACGACATGGTGCTCGGCACGATCCGAGGGGACAGCATCGAAAAAGCGGTGCAGATCCTCAATCCCAAGGGAATCATTGTCTCGCTGATAGGCCCCCTCGACGCTGCCTTTGCGCGCGGCCGTCGCATGAATCCATTGTTGCGGCTTGTTTTCGGCCTCATGAGCCGAAAGATCATGCGCCTCGCCGGGAAGCGCGATGTCCGTTACTCGTTTCTATTCGTGCGTCCTGATGGGAGCCAGCTTGCAGAAATCGGCAAGATTATTGACGCTGGCGGCATTCGGCCCGTGATCGACAAGACCTTTGTATTCGATAGGGCCAAGGAAGCGCTCGCCTATCTGGAAACCGGCCGCGCAAAAGGCAAGGTTGTCGTTCAGCTGATCTGATGCATAGCAACTGGGCGCCAGGCCAACCATACCTGCGCTCTGTCGCTACCGGGCGCGCAGGAGATCCAGAGGGCAGCCCTTCGCCGGGCAGGCATTAAGCGGGGGGCTGAAGGACGCGCTCGACCAGCGAGGCGATATGCCGGCCGATCGTCGCGGGATCGGCATGGGCGGGTTCGCTGCCTTGCAGGTAGGGGAGGGCCACCGCGATCTGGACATGACCGAGGATCAACGCGACGATCGAGGCGGCCGTCAGACGGGCATCCAGCCGGCGCTCGCCAGCCGTGGCGTCGATCAGCTGCTGGAAGGGCCGTTCAAAGATCGTGGTGGCCAGATAGGCGATCCGGCCTTCGTCCCCATCGAGAAGTTCTCGGAACACGAGCCGGGCAAATACCTCGTCCTCGTACAGCAGACGGGTAAGCCAGGTGACGAATGTTCTGATGCGTTCGGCCGGCTGCCTGGCTTCGCTGAAAATCGTGTCGAGGGCCCCAGCTCGCTCGGAGAGGACGTGAACCAGTGTTTCCCGAACCAGCGTGTCCTTGTCAGTGAAGTGATAATAAAGATTGGCCGGCGTAACGCCCACCTTGTTGGCGACGTCGCGCATGGAGATGGCCGAATAGCCTTGTGCAGCAAAAAGCTTGGCGGCTTCAATCAGGATTGTGTTGTGCGTTTGTGCGCCATCGGCCATGGGGGTATCTTATTGAATGATCTTCATTATCGGTAGCAAGTTCGGTCGGCTTGTCGAGCTGACCGGCTTATACGCCTGTTTCGAGCCTCCCCGATCGCGCGGCGGCCGACCCGGCCGGTTTCCACGGTCGGAAGGGCTTGACGCGCCGGGAAAGGCGTAGGGCCAGCTTCCGGCGCACCTGACGGGAAGAGAGCCGGAAGAAGATGTGCGAACGGCTTGCGAACGAAGCCAAGAACTGCGCCAGGAGCTTGGCGGTGTTGCTGGTCCGGGCCCGGCGGATCGCGGAACCGACGCCGGGTTCATAGGCCAGCATGCCGTCGTAGAGCTGGCGCAGCCGTTCGGCCTGGACGCAGCCGAGCGGAACCACGGCGCGACGCGCCGACGTTGCGAGGCCGGAGACGCGCCGCTTCGGCTTCTGGGCCGCCTGGGAAAGCAGGGCGTGGAGATCGGCAAGCATCGCCCGCTCGATCGACCGGGCGGCTGGTTCCCCGCTGAATCGAGTTTCGGCCGGCGTATCCAGCCCCTCGACGACAAGCCGCCGGCTGCCGTGAAGCAGGATCAGTTGTGCGCAGACACGGCCTTCCAGCGGGTCGACGCCATCGCGGCGCAACGTGTTGGAAAGCGACCGGAGCGGCTGATAGGGAGAGAGGGGAAACCGACTGAACCGATAGTCAGTGTGGCTCCCCGGTACCTGCCGATAGGCGATGAGTTGCACGGTGAGCGCGGCATCCGCGCGCAGGGCGGCATCGGCAGCGTCGAAGCAATCGAGCGGCATCGACGGCAGGCCGAGGCCGGCGTTGGGTGCGTCCATCTGCCAGCCTCCGGCCGAGAGAATCCGGCCGACGAGGTCGGCGCAGTTTTCGGTGCGACGATCCCAGATGAGATGGCCCCGGCGATAGCCCCATTCGATAGCCGCGACCTCCGCCAGCATCGCCGCTTGGCGCGCCGGGGCGATGCCTCTTGCCCTCAGCGACAGGGTCTCACGCCCGTAGGTCATGCCATAAGTGTTGGCATGCACCTGCGAGGGAGAGGGCGAGTGGATGCCGTAAAGATATTCGCCGAGGGTGAGATGCTGCAGGATGGTCGGGTCGCGGTCAGGCCTTGCCAGATGATTGGCGCTGAACACTCTGTCGCCAATGCGTAGGGCGATGTGACCGAACGGATTCTCCATGACGATCCGTTGCGGCGTGCGCGCCGTGGAATAGGAGAGCAGCACCTCGATATCTGCCGGTGCGGTGGCGTCGACCTCCACCAGCGCGGCGTCTATCCCCTCCACCGGCGTGCCGTTTTCCTGACCGAAGTCGGGCGGCAAGGCGTGGATCGACGATGATCCTCCGAGGACGAAATCCAGGATCGGCTCGAGATCGCTGTCCTGCCTATAAGCGGCCTGCGCCGCTCGCATATCGGCGAGGGCTTTCTTGTCGCCGATGAGCCTTCTGACGGTTTCGCCCAACAGAGTTGTCTCCGGCGACACCCACGCCAGGCGGCAGCGGGCGAACATCTCGGCATTTTTCCGTTCGTGCCCGCCGATCACGTCGAGGACAACGGTTGGCGTGCCCAGGCGGAAGGCTTCCGACGGCGTAACGCCGCCGGCCTTGGTGACCACCACGTCGGCCGCTCCGATCAAGCGGGCTGCGGCGGCGTGCGGTACGAGGCCGAGGGGCATCAGCTTCACCGTGGCGGCGAGCGTCGCCGCATGGGCAGAAAGCTTACTTCTCAGCGCCGTGTTGGTGCCGCAGATGGCGACGATCTGCAGGGGATGGTCGAGGGACGCAACTAGGCTGTCGATCATCTGTCGTTGGTCGCCGACGCCATTGCGCCCGGTCATGATCAGGATGGTGAAAACATCCTTTGACAGGCTGTAGTCGGCCAGATCGGTACGACACTCCGTTCGTCCGGCGGTGGGGACGTCGACCGGCATCCCGGTCGACGTGACGCGACTTTCCGGAACGCCTGCCTCCAGCCAGCTCCGCGCCAGTTCGGGATGGGCGACGAAGGTTCGGTCGATCCGTCTGGAGATGCGGGGGAAGTAGCTCACGAAATAGTCGGTATGAACCCATCCTATCGGCGTACTGCCGAGGAGGCCTTGTTCACGAAAGCCGCCCAGAAGCTGCGCCGCGCCATAGTGAGTGGCGAGGATGCTATCCGGCGCCTCGGCCTCGATGAAGGCAAGGACGGCACTGACGTCGTAATTCTGCGAAATGTCGGTCAGGGAGAGAGCATGCGCGCCGCTGTTGCAGAAGGACGCGAACAGCGCATCGAAACTCTGGGGCAGATTGTTGGCGACCAGCCAATAAAGCCTCTCGTCGACAGCCCTCCAGGCGGGGTTCATGAAAGCCCTGATGTCCTTGAAGACAACGCTTGCTGTCGGCTGCCGCTCGACAATTCTCGCTGCGATCGCTTGGGCCACGCTGATATGGCCGTTACCGATCGTCGAATAGAAAACAACCACCTTGGACATCGCTGTGCTCCGCGACGAGTCTCGCCATGCGTACAATCCGATGTCGTCCGCGCTGTTGCAAGAAAATTTACTGAACGTTCGTTAAGTACGATTAATGCGGTGCGGCCCTTATGTCGAGTGTTTTTTTGGCCAGGGTGTCCAGCGAACGCATTCCATTAAATCCGTGCGCGATTTTGATTCATTTACAATTTCGCATTGAGGGGGCAGCCTCCGGACAGACGCAACCATCGATGGTGAGAAGTCGGCCGGAAGTTCCGCTGACGACAACCATGGATGTCAGCGCGCGTGACGGTGCGAAGCAATCGGTGACGCCCATATAACGCGGCGTCACTGGGCTGCCGACTCGCTGCCGGTGAGACGGCACCGAGTGAAGCAGCCGATCGAATTCACCACCGAGTATTCGCTCTCCACGCCGACACTTTGCCTAAACAATGCGCGCCGCCATTCAAGACCCATCCGCCATATTCCGGATCGAGACACGGTGTCGTCGTCTCGCCGCATTCACATGAGGAAGTGACGGCCATAGAGTATTTCTGATTGAAACCCGGAGGACAAAGCAATGGAGGTTTATCTCGACGACCTCCTCGACAAGCTCGAAGCCGCTCACAACGAAAGGTCCCTTCGAGCCGCCCTGCGCGCTTTCACAGATCGCGTCGGTTTCGACTACTTCGCCTTCTTGGAACTACGCGGTCGAAGCGCGACCGCCTTCTCAGACTATCCCGAGGCTTGGCAGTCCCACTACCTCGCCAACGCCTATTCGGCGCGCGATCCCGTTGTCACCGCGGCGCGACGCTCGATGCAGATCACGCGCTGGTCTTACGACGATCCCGCGATTCGTCGGGGATCCCGAGATTGGTCGTTCTTCCACGAGGCGGCCGCGTTCGGATTGCGGTTCGGGCTCTCCATTCCGATCAAGGTCGGCTTCGGCGGAACCTCGATCCTCGCCTTCGCATCCGATCGGCTCCGTCCGGAGAAGGTCCGCCTGGTCGAGCTCGGGCGCGCCCACACCGCCGTCGCCTATCTCCACCTCAAACTCGATCAGTTCGGTGGAGCTGACCTCGTGGCCTTCACTTTCGACCTGAGCCCTCGCGAAACTCTCTGTCTGACGTGGGCCTCCTTCGGCAAGACCATGAAGGACACGGCCGCATTGATCGGTATCGGCGAGCGAACTGTTCGCGGTTACCTCGAGCAGGCACGGGACAAGCTCGGCGCCCGCGATATCAAACACGCGATCCGGATCGCCCTCGAGAACGGCCTCATCTGAAGGGCGTTAATCAACGGCCGGCCTTTCCGTATGGGAGGTCGTCGTCCTCTGGGAGCGTCGGGATCCACCCCAACTCATCTATGAGCATCGAGAGCGCCATCTGCTGGGCCTGTGCCTCGAAGAGCGCCATGCGATAGGCCTCGCGCAGATCCCCCAGTTCGTCCATGTCGGGGTTCGACTCGGCAGCCTTCCGCCATAAGCGATGGTAATGTTCGGCGTTGCGAAGAAGCTCGCGGTGCAGACGCACCGCCTCGATCGTCCGACGCTCGAGATCGTCCTTCGATTGGTCCGTCACGCCGTCCACCCGGGGATCGTTCGATCGTCCCTCTTCGGCGTTCTCGTAGCATGAAACCATGAGGCTCGACCACGGTTTGGTCTGCGGTGCGCCCCCGCAGACGTCATCCTTCGACCCCTAGCCGGGGGTTGGAAACCGTGTAGCCGCGGCCCTATGACCTTTAGTACCGAGGCACCTGGACATGCGTCACAGGCCCCCGGCCACAAGCCAGAGGATCTCGGTGCCGAAACGGCCGGCACCAGCCGAGCTACAGGGGTTTCCACGCCCCGGGGCAGCGCGTACTGCCTTGCTCGTCATCATAGAGGGGAGAGAGGGAATCCGCCAGACGGCAGGCGAGCGAGCAACCGTTCGCACGAGAAGAAGTCGAGAGCACTCAAGACAATGGGTTCAGGAGATCCTTCGGGTCGATTTCGAGCGCCCCGGCCAATCGACCCAGAATTGTGATGCTCACGGACACGTCCGAGCGCTCGATCGACCCGACATATCGCGAGCTGAGACCGGCGCGATGCGCCAACTCTTCTTGCGTCAGTTGCCGTTCGTGGCGAATACGACGCAGATTTGCGGCCACGATCTCGTTGAGATTCATGGCTCCAAGAAATCAGATAGGAACGATCATTCCAGGAATGATCGTTCCTATTCGAATCCGGAGATGCTACTTTGTCGCGAGTATGAGATTCGCTTCCCCCAGAAGCTCGAGCGAATGGGCCAGCCGTCGATGGACAACGAAGAGCTCGACAAGTGGCGGCGAGGCGCTTCGGCGGCGGAAGCCGCGATTACGGCCGCCCGACGTTCACGCGACTGGGAACCCCTCGACTTCCTCGCCGCGGCCTTGGGAGTCGGCAACGATCCGGAAGACCGCGGTGCATGGGAGGCGATCTGCGAGGAGCTCTGTCGACCCGGATCGTCGTTCCGATCCATGCAGCGCTGAACCGGCGAACGCTGTCCGACTATCATGTCTTCAAGGATGCTCCTCCCAGGGCGTATCGGAATCGGAAACCAGCGACACTCAAGGTTCAGGCGTGCTCGGCGCGCTTCAGTCGCTGCCTGAGCGATGCCAGCAGGATGCCGATGGTGGTGCCGTTGTGGAGGACGGCGGTGGCGACCGGCGACAGGATGCCGAAGGCGGCCGCGGCGAGGATGGCGCTGTTGAGCCACACCGTCGCACGGTAGTTCCGGCCGATGCGGCGCATCGCCTCGAGGGCGATATCGCGGGCGTCGGCGATGCGTTCGAGGTCGTCCTCGAGCAGGGCGATGTCGGCGGTGAGCCGGGCGATGTCGGCGCCGCACTGCATGGCGATGCCGACATGCGCCCCGGCCAGCGCCGGCGCATCGTTGATGCCGTCGCCGACGAAGGCGATACGGGCACCCTCCGCCGCCAGACGCTCGACGATCGCCGCCTTGTCGTGCGGCATCAACTCGGCGTGAAAGCCGTCGAGCCCGAGGCACTCGGCGAGATCGGCGGCGCGCTCCCGGTGATCGCCGGTCAGCATCAGGACGCGTTTGGCGCCACTCGCCCGCAGCCGGGCGATGGTCGCCGCCGCCGTCGCGCGGACACCGTCGCGAAGCGCCAGGATGCCGATGAGTTCGCCGCCGAAGCCGATGTAGAGCAGCGTCTTGCCCTCGCGGTAGAGCCGATCGATCACCTCCGTGTGCGGGGCGACGTCGATGCCCTCGTCCTCGACGACGAAATGGCGCGAGCCGACGACGATGCGTTTGCCGTCGACCACACTGGCGACGCCGTGGGCGACGATGAACTCGACCTCGCGATGGTCGAAGTGATGATAGTGACCGGTGGCCTGCGCCGCTGTGACGACGGCCATGGCGAGAGGATGGAAATAATGCTCCTCGACCGAGGCGGCGAGGCAGACGAGATCGTCCGGCGAATAGCGGGCATCGAAGGTGACGGCGTCGGTGACCTCGAGCCGACCGGTGGTCAGCGTGCCCGTCTTGTCGAAGACGAAGGTGTCGGCGCTCGCCAGTCGCTCCAACGCCTGCGCGCCCTTGACCAGGATGCCGGAGCGCCCGGCCGCATACATCGCCGACTTGAAGGCGACGGGCGTGGCGAGCTTCAGCGCGCAGGCGTAGTCGGCCTGGAGCACCGAGGCCGCGCGGCGCCAGTCGCCGGAGACGAGGAAGGCGCCGCCGGCGAGCTTCAGCACCAACGGTACGAGGCGGTCGGCGAGCCGCGCCGCCTCGAGCTGCGCCTCGCTCTTGGCGCCGAGGCATTGCTCGACGTAGTCGGCGATGCGGGCCGAGGCGGTCTCGCGGCCGACGTGCTCGGCATAGACGACGAGCCGTCCCTCCTCGACGAGCGTGCCGGAAAGGACCGCGTCGCCGCGCGCCTTGGCGACCGAGACGCTCTCGCCGGTCATCACTGCTTCGTTGACCATCGCTTCGCCGGACAACACCGTGCCGTCGATGGGCACGACGGCCCCGGCCGCGACGACGACGCTGTCGCCGACCGTGACGGCGTCGTGCGGGATCGAGATCTCGGCGCCGTCGCGCAAGATCCAGACAGTGGCGTCGGTCGGGCGCAACAGGCCGGCGAGCATCTCGTCGGCGCGGCGGGCGACACTCTCCTCGAGATGTTCGCCGAGCGTCAGCATGAAGGCCGTCGTGGTGGCGGCAGTGTAGTCGGCGCGGGCCAGAGAGATCGCCACGGCGAGCCCCTCGAGCCCGTGCGAGGTCAGGCCGTTCGCCCGCCAATCCTCGATCGCGTGACCGAGAAGCGGCGCCGTGGTCGACAGTGCCGCCGGCAGGCGCAGGCCCATCGGCACGACATGGACGCCGGCCGTCGCGGCGAGACTGCCGACGACCGCCATCAGGCTCTGATCGGGGCGCCGGCACGCCCCCGCCTCACCCGATGCCGCGCGGCTGCGGAAGGCGAGGCGCAGACGCTCGACGTCGGTGCGCTCTGGATCGAATGTCACGACGAGCGACCGCGCCGCCGCATTGGCGCGAGCCCTCAGCACGCCGTCGACGTCGGTCGCGGTGCGGGCGAGCCGAACCCCGTCGACACCGCAGGGCAGGCGCAGACGCACCCGGCCCGCGACGGCATGGACGACGGCGAAGGGCTCGGCGGCGCAGGTCATGCGATCGGACCCGCCTGTTCGGCGGCGAGTTCGGCCTTCAGGTCCTCGGCCTGCTCCTTCATCTCCTCGAGTCCCGCCGCCATGCCGGCGTAGAGGCGCATCGCCCCCTTCATGATCTTGCCGCGCAGCTCGGCGTCGGAGAGCACCCAGGCACCGGCGGCGCCGAGCGCCAGACCGAGCAGCAACTGTTCGGAGCGGCGCGACGGCAGGAGGCCGCCGAGACCAGCGAGTAGGCCGTTGCCACCGTTCATGCCGGCGCCCCAGCCGTTGCCGTTGCCGCCGAGGCGGCCTTCAAACGCCTTCAGCCGGCGCTGCAGCTTCTTCCACTTCTTGGTCTTGCGGGCCACGTTCGGTCTCCTGTGATGCGAAGAGGGTGGGATCGGTGAGGATCTCGGCGGCCGCGATGGTCGCGGCGCCGACGGCGACGGCGGCGAGCGCCGGGAGGTAGTCGCGACGGCCGAGCGAGGCGGCGGCCGAGGTGCCGGCCGCCAGTGCCGCTCCGCCCTGCAGGGCGCGACGCAGCAGGCGGCGACCGTCGTGCGGCCGGCTCTGCGCTGCCTCGAGAAGTGCCGTCACCACGAAGCCGCGGGCGAAGACGACGCCGAGCGCTTCACGACCGGCGGCACGGGCCTTGCGCCGTTTCATGACGCGGCCTCCGGTGCCTTCTTCGCCGCCTTGCGCGGGGACCGGCGGGCCTTGGGCTTTGCGGCGGGCGGCGCCTCTGCCGGAGCCTCGGCTTCGGCCGTCGCGGACGGCTGGGCGGAAGGCTCGGGCGCGAGCTTCTCACGCAGGCCGGCGGAGGTTCTCTCCACCGCCGTGAGGCCGGAGACGGCCGCTTCGCGCAGGCCGGAGCGGGCGCGATCGAAGCCTTGGCGAGCCTTCTGGCCGATGTCGTCGGCCGATGGCGTGGCGCTCGCATCGAGCGTCGCCGACCTGAGGAGACGAACACCGGCGATGCCGATCACCAGCCCGGTTGCGAAGGTGAGGAGTGGGACCATGGCTGCACCTTTCCTTTCAGACCGTCGCGCCGGCGAAAGCAGCGGCGAGGGCTGCGATGAGCGGGGCCGACGCCGTCGTGCGCCGGCCCGCGAGGAGGTCGACCCAGGCCATCGGTGGAACGGCGGACGGGTCGTAGTCGACGACGCAGGAGCGGGCGAGGAGGTTGACCTTCACCGCGCGGACGCCGACGACGGCGCGCAGTCGTTCCGGCGTAGGGAAGCGGCCGCCGGCGAGAACCGCTGCCGCGGCCGCCTCGTCGGCGAGCTTCAGGCGGATGCGGCCGGGGATGTGATGAGCGATCGTCAAGACTTCGCCGGCGCGCAGCAGAAGATCCGTCGGATCGGTTCGCAGCGGTGCGTTCACGACATCAGCCTCCGGCGATACTGGACGAGATGGAGGGCGAGGACGCCGAGATGGGCGACGCCGAGCGCGGCATGGGCCTTACGGCCGATACCGAGCGCCAGGAGCGATCCGCCGAGGGTGGCGAGCATCGCGACGTTCACCGGCACGCGGATTCTGCGATAGGTCGTAGCGAAGCGGGTGCGTGCCGACGGGCGTGGCGGCGCGGCGGTATCGACCCGAGGGGCGTTCCGCTCGTCGAGATCGGGATCCTCGATCGACGGCTCGCCCCCCTCGAACCCGGCGATCTCGACCAGGGAAGTCCAGGCGAGGTCTTCCGCCTCGCGCGGCGTCAGGACGGCGCCGTCGTAGAGGACGAGGATCCCGGCGGTACGCGGGTTGCCGGTCACCGAGGTGACGCCCGGGCGCGCGGCGAGCGCCTCCACGACGCTGGTGACGACGGTCGCTCGGCCGAGCGCGGCGTGGCGAAGCCGCAGGCGACCGGGGACATGGGACGCGATCGAGGCGGTCCGGTTGCGCATCATGGAGCAGCCTTTCCCTTCACTGGTTTCGGAATCCGGGCGCGGGCGAGCTTGCGCCCTCCCGCCATTCCCAGATCTCCGTCGCGTGGCAGTCGTGGCCGGAACAGCTGCCGCAACGCGCCGTCTCCGCCAGCCGGGCAACGCGCCCCTTGGCTTCGAACCGTCCCAGCGCATCGCGCACCGCGGCGGGATCGGCGTCGAAGTGGAGCGCCAGTTCGTCGAGCGAGGCCGAGCCTCGCTCGACGAGATGCGCCCTGAGCGCGGACAGGGTGAGCATCCGATCCTCCTATTCCGCCGGCTGCGCCATCAGGCGACGGACCTGGAGCCGTCCGACCGCCCACATCGATCCGACCGCGACGGCGAAGCTCGCCGCCACGATCGTCAGCCAGAAGGTCGCCGTCGCCGGATCGCGGGGGTAAGTCGCCGCCTGATAGAAGCCGACCGCCACCAGCCAACCGACGGCGCTGTTCCAAACCGTGGAGAAGGCGGTCCAGCCGAGGCCGAGTTCGTGCCGGATGGCGCCGAGCGCGGCGACGCAGGGCGTATAGAGCAGGATCAGCAGCATGTAGGCGAAGGCCCCGGCGAGCCCGTCGAAGCGCGCCTGCATGGCGCCGAAGGTGCGACCCGCGACCTTCAGCTTCTCGGCCGCCGCCGCCTCGTCGCCGACATAGCCGACGTCGATGCCGAGCGGATCGAGCAGTGCCCCACCGAGTTCGGAGGCCTTGGCCGGGATGGTGGCGACGGCCGCTTGCAGCTTGTCGGAGAGCGAGGCCGGCGCCTCGTCCGCTTCCGCCTTGGCTTCGCCGGCCTCGTCCTCGCCGAGCTGGGCGTAGAGGGCGTTGAGCGTGCCGACGACCGCCTCCTTGGCGAAGATGCCGGTGAAGAGCCCGACCGCTGCCGGCCAGTTCTCTTCACGCACGCCCATCGGCTCGAATACCGGCACCAATTCGCGACTGATCACCGCGAGGACGGAATCCTTGGTGTTCTCCTTGCCGATCGAACCGTCGGTTCCCATGGCGGCGAGCACGCTCAGCACCATGACGATCGGCACGATCACCTGGCCGGCGCGGAAGATGAAGTCGGAGAGCCGCTGCCAAGCCTGGAGGAGCACGGTCCGGCCGGTCGGCACGTGATAGGGCGGCAGCTCCATGACGAAGGGTGTCGGCTCGCCCGGCAGCAGCGTCGACTTCAGGATCAGGCCGGTGAGCACGGCGAAGCCGAGGCCGGCGAGATAGAGGGCGAAGACGACGTTCTGTCCGCTCGTCGGGAAGAAGGCGGCGGCGAAGAGGGCGAAGACCGGCAGCCGCGCGCCGCAGGAGACGAAGGGCGCCATCATCGAGGTCATGATGCGGTCGCGGCGGCTCTCCAGCGTCCGCGTCGCCATGATCGCTGGGACGTTGCAGCCGAAGCCGACGATCAACGGCACGAAGGATTTGCCCGGCAGACCGATCGCCCGCATCAGCCGATCCATGACGAAAGCCGCCCGCGCCATGTAGCCGGAGTCTTCGAGGACCGAAAGAAACAGGAACAGGCAGGCGATGATCGGAATGAAGGTCGACAGCGTCTGGATGCCGCTGCCGAGGCCCTTGGCGATCGCCTGCAGCCATTCCGGCGCGCCGATCGCGGCGAGGCCGTTCCCGACCGCGTCGACCGCGATCGCCCCCATCGCCTGATCGAAGAAGTCGACGAAGACGCCGCCGACCGAGATGGTGAAGAGGAACATCAGATACATCATGAAGAGGAAGATCGGCACGCCGAGGAAACGGTCGAGCACGATCCGGTCGAGCATCTGGGTGAACGAGGCGGAGAGCCGCCGCGTCCGGCGATGTGCCGCCTCCATCAACGCCCCGACCAAGCGATAGCGGCCGTCGGCGACGACGATGTCGGCCTCGTCGCCGTCCTGCTCCTCGATCGCGGCGCGGGCGGCGGCGATCTCCGCGTCGAGCCGGCCGGCGGCGAGCGCCTCGGCGCGGTCGTCGCCCTCGATCAGCTTGAGCGCCAGCCAGTCGGCGGGGATGCCGGAGCGGGCGGCCTCGGTGACGAGCTTCGGCGCGAGATCGGCGACGCCGGCGCGAACCGATGCCGTGTGGTCCGGCCGCAGGCGGGGCGCGCGCGCCGCCGACACCGCCTCGGCGACGGCGGTCTTCAGGTCCTCGGCGCCGAGGCCGCGGCTGGCGACGAAGGGGACGACCGGACAACCGAGGGCGCGCGACAGCGCCGTCGCGTCGATCGCCACGCCGCCACGCTCGGCGAGATCGACCATGTTGAGCACGACGACGATCGGCACGCCGAGTTCGCAGAGCTGGGCAGTCAGGTAGAGATTGCGTTCGAGGTTGGAGGCGTCGACGATGTCGACCACCACCTTCGCCTCGCCGGAGAGGACGTAGTCGCGGGCGACCCGCTCGTCCTCCGCACCGCGCCCGACGGCGCCGATCATGTAGACGCCCGGCAGGTCGACGAGATCGTAGATCTGCCCATGGAAGGCGTAGGAGCCGACCTTCTTCTCCACCGTCACCCCCGGCCAGTTACCGACCTTCTGGGTGGCGCCGGTGAGGAGGTTGAAGAGCGTGGTCTTGCCGCAATTGGGATTGCCGACGACGGCGACGGTATGACGTTCGCGCCCACTCATGACACGCGCTCCAGCTCGAGGACGGAGGCCTCGTCCCGGCGCAGCGTCAGGGCGAAGTCACGGACGGAGATCTCGATCGGATCGCCGAGCGGCGCGACCCGCTTCAGCGTGAAGGCGACACCGGGCGTCAGCCCCATGGCGAGGAGCCGTTGGCGATAGCCGCGATCGCCGCGCGACAGACCGACGATGCGGGCACTGTCGCCGGGCTTCATCGAACGAATGGAAAGGGACACGATCGCTCCTCCTCGCGACGATCATCGTCGGGCGCAATGAGCCCTGGCGATGTCGTCGGGTTGTCGGGAGCGTGGCCGGGTGGCTGGCGAGGTCGATGCCCAAACTGGCTGCCTGCACGCATGCGGAACCTGCGCCGCCTCAGCACCGTCGGCCATGATGCAAATCAATCGCGCTCGCGATCACCATCGTTTCCGGCCGGTGAAGTAGGGGCGGCGAACCATGCCCGACCGACGACCTCCTCCCACGTCGTAGTGTCGCCAGTCCCGCTCTCTTAAAATATGCAATTGCAAGTCATTCGCAATTATTCAATGATGGTCTTGCCCACGCTTCGCCGCGACTCTGCCCCCGCGCAGGGTCGAACCCGCCTACGCACACCAGGACGAGAAGACGGTATGAGCGTGAATGTGATCTACGGCTCCGATGGCGGAGCGACCAAGGCGGTGGCCTCGCGCATCGCCAAGCGCGTGCAGGGACGTGTCATCGACATCAAGGACGCCGCAACGGCGGACTTCGAAACCTGCAACCTGCTGATCCTCGGCTCGCCGACCTATGGCAACGGTGACCTCCAGGCCGACTGGGAGGCCCATCTCGACAAACTCCAGGAAGCGAACCTCGCCGGGCGCCGCATCGCGCTCTTCGGCACCGGAGATCAGGAGACCTATCCGGAGAGCTTCGTCGACGCCATGGGCATCCTCTACGACATCGTGGTCGAGCGCGGGGCGACGGTGGTCGGCTTCACCGACACGACCGGGTATTCCCACATCGCGTCGACCGCCGAGCGCGACGGCCGCTTTGTCGGCCTGGCGCTCGACCCCGATACGCAGTCCTCCAAGACCAACCCGAGGATCGAGGCATGGATCGCCGCTCTGATCTGACGGCGGCGACGCTGAAGATCTTCTATCACCATCTCTACGAACTCGCCAAGGGGCTCCGCCCCTTGGCCATGATGACGCTGTCGTCCGAGGGGGCCGGCACCGTCGTCACCGAACTCGTCGGCTCGGGCACACCCCATCATGTGCAACGCGCCTGTCGCAACAAGGTCAATGTCGTGTTCGGCCGCCCGTCGGCCGTCGCCACCGCGCGACGGCTGCTCGAGCGACGCCTCTGCGATCTGACCGACGAACAGGACTTCATGTTGGGCATTTTGCTCGGCTACGACCGCGAGCAGCAGTGCCTGCGCTATCTCGCACGGGTGGAAACGGCGGCAGTTCAGCCGGCCGAACCGGCAGAAGCCCCCGTGGGCGTTCTCCATTGAGCATCGGCCGGAGACCAGAGTGAGGAGATCGCGTCATGTGTCCGAAGTGCCGTAGACCGGATGGTCTGATCAGGCGTTCCAACGGCGGCGGCGCGACCGAAGTTGCGGTCATGGCCGGATCGCCGACTTCGGTGTTCGCGCCATCGGCCGACCGATCGGCGGCGACGCTGCCGCTTCCCGTGGCGGAGGGGCATGACCCGGTATCGACGCGTTCGCGCGAAGGGCGTCGACGGCGTTTGTGGGAATTGCCCAACGGCTGGCAGTGTTCCGTCATCGGCACCTGTCTACGCCTCGGCGACCTGCGCCGCACCGCCGTCCGGCTCGGTCTCTACGTCGGCGCCGAAACGCTCAACGACTACGAACTCCATGGCTATTTCGTCCATGACGCCAAGATCGACGGGCGTGTCGGGCGCATCCTCCAGAAGATGTTGGAGAGCGAGCACGAGGGCACCGTGCGGCGGTTCTCGCGCTGCCGCGACGTCGCCGAACTGGGAAGAGCCTGGGACGAGGCGGTAGAGAAGGGCGAAGTCGCTTCGGCCTACTGGGCGGCGATGACCCACCCGGCCCTCGACGAGGCGCTCGAGACGCGGCTCTTCGGCGAGGTCCACATGGTGTCGCACCTCACCGGCGCCTCCCATCGGGGAGAGTTGCGGGCGCTCGCGACGCTCACCCGCGAGCGCGACCAGCTCTCCGACAGATTGCGTCGCTCGGAACTGGACCGCCTCGAGGCGGTGACGTCCCGCGACGCGGAGATCGGCCGCCTCGTCGGGTTACTCGGCGAAGCCGAACGCGCGGCGACCGTGGCCACCACCGAATGTGCGCGATTGAGCGCCCAAATCGACGGCGACGAGATCCGGCGACTGACTCTGTCGGTGGAGGAGGCGACGCGTCGCCTGGTGGCGATGGAACGCGACCTCGACGAGAAGGGAAGGCTCCTCTCGGAAGGCACCGCCGAACGCCGTCGGCTCCAGGACGAGAACCGCGATCTGCTGATGGAGCTGGCGCGTGCCGAACGGGCCCTCCAGACGATCGCTCCGGAGACCGAGGAGAGCGCCGATGAGATCCGGGTCGATCTCGCCGGGCGGCGCATCCTCTACGTCGGCGGCCGGAAGAGCACGGTGTCCCACGCCAAGCGCCTGGTCGAACGCTGCAACGGTTGCCTGCTCCATCACGACGGCGGGCTCGAACAGTCGGTCGCCGAGTTGGAGAACACTCTGATGGGGGCGGATGCCGTCGTCTTCCCCGTCGACTGCGTCAGTCACAACGCCATCAACTGTGTGAAGCGGTTGTGCGAGCGCCGCGCCATGCCGTTCCGCGCTCTGCGCTCGAGCGGCCTCGGTTCGCTCGTCGATGTCCTCGGAGATCTCGCCTCCTGACCCCCGTGGGCAGGCGAGCCTCGTGGCGGGTCCGGTGCGCCCTCACCGGATCCGCCACGCCACACTCGTCACGAGCCGTCCCGGCGCCGCCGAAGCGACGTCATTCACCGGCGACTTCGGCGATCACGCGATCGACGAGACGAAAGACGCCGGCGATGACACCGCAGAAAGTCGCTTGCTCGGTCGGCGGTGTCCTTGCGCCCAGACCCTCGGAACGATCTGCGTCGGGCACATCCGTGATCATGCTGATCTCCATGAGGTGTCGTCGTTGTTGCGACTGCTTCGCAATAGCAATATAACAGAACTCGATGATCGGAGAAGCCCTCCCGGTCGCAGCGGCATCACTTCGGGAAGGGGGTGTCGCGACATCGTGGAGCTCGCCAAGCATGACCTCAAAGGAACGTCGACCGGTCGATCCCGACGACACTCGACGCGGCGTCGAGATCGGCCCGCCCGTCTGGTCCATCGAGACGCTGGTCGGGCAGGGGCGCGAGGCGCTCATCCTGCACGAGGGCGACACCTATCGGCTGCGCATCACTTCGAAGCGCCGCCTGATCTTGACCAAGTGACGGTCCCCGACGGCCCTGTCCGACAGAAAGTAACCGCCATGTTCATCGCCATGAATCGCTTTCGCATCGCCGAAGGCCGCGAGGTCGAATTCGAGACCCGCTGGAAGGCGCGCGAGAGTCGCTTGCTGCAACAGACCGGCTTCCTCGGCTTTCATCTCCTGCGTGACGCTACACGCGGCGATCACACCCTCTACGCCACCCACACCGTCTGGGCGAACCGCGCCGCTTTCGAGACCTGGACGCGGTCGGACGATTTCGTCGCCTCCCATCGCGGTGCGGAGAGCTTCGCCGCCCTGATGACCGGGCCGTCGGAATTCGAAGGGTTCGACGCGGTCTTCACCATCGCCGCGCCGGATGTCGGCTGACGGTTCTCGGCGAACCGACCTCGGTGACGGCGAAATCCCGTCGTCCCGATCGGGAGAAACGCGATGCGCGTGTTCTTCGGCAAGACGCCCGAGAGTCCACGAGATCGCGACCTACCCGGCGAAGCTTCGCCCCGCCGAAGCGAACCGATGCAACCGCCATTGACCGGCGTGCAGAAGGCCGCTTTGGTGGCGGCTCGAAAAGGGCCGCTGTTCGCCGTGGGGCTGGGATGGCGGGCCAAGGGAGGGCGAACGACGTTCCGCGCGCCCCTTGGGCCGATCCCGAGGAGGCGACGCGCGATGCTCGTCTGTGAGGGTCTGTTACGTCGCTGGCAGAGCCGCGACGGCGTCGTCGTCGGGCTGGACGAGGTGACTCTCGGTTTCGAACGCGGCAGCTTCACCGTGCTGGTCGGCCGCTCCGGCTGCGGCAAGACCACTCTGTTGCGCCTGCTCGGCGGACTGCTGCAGCCGTCGTCGGGGACGATCCGGCCGACCGATCCGACGCCGCCGCCGCCGCGCATCGGCTTCGCGCTGGCCGGACGCCTACCACGCGGCGAGGTCGCGGCGCAGGTCGAAGCCGCCCTGGCGATGATCGGCCTCACCGGCGTGGAGCGTGTCCTGCCGCATCGGCTGTCTGGCGGCATGGCGAGCCGCGTCGGCCTCGCCCGCGCCCTGGTCAGCGATCCCGACCTGCTGCTGCTCGACGAGCCCTTCGCCTCACTCGATGCGCTGACCCGCCGCCGGTTGCAGATGGATCTGGTCGATCTGTGGACGGCGCGCTGGCCGACCGTCGTCTTCGTCACTCACGACGTCGAGGAGGCGGTGCTGCTCGCCGACCGCATCCACCGCATCGAGCGCGGCCGCATCGCCGCGACCCTCACCGTCGACCTTCCCCGCCCACGCCGCGCCGACGACCCGACGGTGGTGGCACTCCGCGCCGAAATCCTCGCCGGCCTCGAGGCGGACACGCTTCCCGTCGCCAGCGACGCCGCATCTGAGCTCCACAGGAGCTTCAACCGATGAGAATCCCCTTCCGCTTCGGCGCGCTCGCCGTAGTTCTCGCCCTCATCGCCGGCCCCGCCGTCGCCGCCGAGAAGCTCGACAGGATCGCCATCACCTCTGTCGCCGCGCCCTTCGGCGTCAAGCCGAGCGCCCGGAGATCACGTCAGGTGCCCAGCAGGCGCTGGCGTTGGCCGCCGCCGAGCAGAAGATCTCGCTCGACGACGCGCGCCGCATGATGCGGCTGGTACGACTTCACCCTGAAGGCCACAGATCGGGACGTCGCCAATCTCGCCGCCGACCAGGAGTTCATGATCGAGGCCGGGATGCTCAAGAAGCGCATCGACGTCGGCAAGGACCTGATCGCGCCGATCACCTTCACCCTCGACTGAGACGACCCGCGAACGGCGGACGGCATCGTCGACTGCGTCGAGATGATCACCCGCGCCCGCACCCGCGGCCGCCTGACCGTCGATCCGCAGGCCGGTCCGCCCGACGTCCTGCCGGCGCCCGGCGGACGCTTCTGGTTCGAAGTGGCGATCGCAGGCCGCCGCCGCGGCTACGCCCTGCGACCCGGTTTCTTCGGCGAGGACTTCGTCGCCATGATCGCCCGTCACCAGGATGGACGCGGCACGCCGGAGGAACTCGAACGCTACCAGATCGCCAAACACGCCCTCATCGGCCGGCTGCTCGGCGCCCCGGCCGATGCCCTCTTCACCTCGACGGAGATCGTCACGCCATGACCTCGACCTGGAACGCTCCCATCCGAATCCTCGATCACGGCACCGAGCTGGCGATCACTTACGACGACTGCATCCGTTACCACGGCCGCACCAGCATCGGCGGCGTCGCCCTGGGCTTCCGCCTGCTGCAGCTCGCGCTCGCCGATCTCTCGCCCGGCCGCGTGCCGGAGCGCGCCGAAATCTCGCTGCGCACCGCCTTCCCCGGCCCCGGTCTGCGCGACGCGATCGAGATGGTGACGCGGGCGGTGAGCCGCCGCGCCTATGTCGTCGACGAGGCCCTGGCGCCGCTCGACGCGCCCGACGCGCCCGAAGCGGTCGCCGGGCGTCTGTGGTTCGAGATCACCATCGCCGGGGCGAGGCAGACCTATGCCGTGGTCGACGGGGCGATGAGCGAGGAGTTCGTCCGCATCGGCCGCGCCTCCAAGCACCCCGGCTTCGACGCGGCGAGCGCCGCTCGCTGGCTCGAACTGCGCGAGGGCCTCGCCGCGACGATCATGGCCGGCGCACCGGAGGCGGTGCTGCGGCGGCCGGCCTGATCGCCGACCTTCCGGGCAGGAGACGAGAGCGGCTGGTCGAGGAGCAGCATCGTCACGACCCTCACCGGTGATCCGGCGGGTGGACGGCGGGCGCCGCCGGAGACCGGCGACGGCGGTGGGAAAGCGAGACCTCCCCCCGGCTCGTCGGCCGGGGGGAGGCGAGGGGGATCAGGCGACGTCGAAGCGATCGGCGTTCATCACCTTGGTCCAGGCGGCGACGAAGTCCTTCACGAACTTCTGGCGATTGTCGTCCTGGGCATAGACCTCGGCATAGGCCCTGAGCACCGAGTTCGAGCCGAAGACGAGGTCGACCCGGGTGGCCGTCCACTTCGTCGCACCGCTGCGGCGGTCGCGAACCTCGTAGAGGCCGCCGCCGACCGGCACCCAAGTGTTGGCCATGTCGGTCAGATTGACGAAGAAGTCGGTGGTCAGAGCGCCGACCCGGTCGGTGAAGACGCCGTGCTTCGTGCCGCCGTGGTTGGTGCCGATGACCCGCATGCCGCCGACGAGCACGGTCATCTCGGGGGCGGTGAGGCCCATGAGTTGGCTGCGGTCGAGCAGCAGTTCCTCGGCGGAGACGACGTAGTCCTTCTTCAGCCAGTTGCGATAGCCGTCGTGGATCGGCTCGAGCACCGCGAAGGAGGCAGCATCGGTCGCGTCCGCCGTGGCGTCACCGCGTCCGGGAACAAAGGGCACTTCGATCGCGACGCCGGCCGCCTTCGCCGCCAGTTCGACGCCGACGTTGCCGGCCAAGACGACGACATCGGCGAGGCTGGCGCCCACCGCCGTCGCGATCGCCTCGAGGACCGCGAGCACCTTGGCGAGGCGTGCCGGCTCGTTGCCGACCCAGTCCCGCTGCGGTGCGAGGCGGATGCGGGCGCCGTTGGCGCCGCCGCGGAAGTCGGACCCGCGGAAGGTGCGGGCGCTGTCCCAGGCGGTGGCGACGAGATCGGCGACGGTGAGGCCGCTCGCCACGATCTTCGCCTTGGCCGCGGCGACGTCCCAATCGGTGCGACCGGCGGGAACCGGATCCTGCCAGATCAGGTCCTCCTTCGGCACGTCGGGGCCGATGTAGCGCGCCCTCGGCCCCATGTCGCGATGGGTCAGCTTGAACCAGGCCCGGGCGAAGACCTCGCTGAAATAGGCCTGATCCGCACGGAACCGCTCGGCGATCTTGCGGTAGGCCGGATCGAACCGCATCGCCATGTCGGCGTCGGTCATGATCGGCTTGCGACGGATCGAGGGATCTTCGACGTCGACCGGCATGTCCTCGTCGGCGATACCGATCGGCTCCCATTGCCAGGCACCCGCCGGCGACTTCTGCAGCCACCAGTCGTAGCGCAGCAGCAGGTCGAAATAGCCGCCGTCCCACTTGGTCGGATGCGTCGTCCAAGCGCCCTCGATGCCGCTGGTGACGGTGTCGCGGCCGGTCGACCGGGTCGTGTGGTTCATCCAGCCGAGGCCCTGTTCGACGATGTCGGCCCCCTCCGGCGCCGCGCCGAGGGCTTCGGCGCGGCCGTTGCCGTGGGCCTTGCCGACGGTGTGTCCGCCGGCGGTCAGCGCAACCGTCTCCTCGTCGTCCATCGCCATCCGGGCGAAGGTCTCGCGCACCTGCGCCGCCGTCTTCAGCGGGTCGGGCTTGCCGTTGACGCCTTCCGGGTTGACGTAGATCAGGCCCATCTGCACCGCGGCGAGCGGGTTCTCCATGGTCGTGGGATCGGCGACGTCGCCGTAGCGGGTGTCGGACGGCGCCAGCCACTCCTTCTCGGCGCCCCAGTAGACATCCTTCTCGGGGTGCCAGACGTCGGGTCGGCCGAAGCCGAAGCCGAAGGTCTTCAGCCCCATCGACTCGTAGGCGACGGTGCCGGCGAGCGCGATCAGGTCGGCCCAGCTCAGCCGGTTGCCGTACTTCTTCTTGATCGGCCACAACAGGCGGCGCGCCTTGTCGAGGTTGGCGTTGTCCGGCCACGAGTCGAGCGGCGCGAAACGCTGGTTGCCGGTGCCGGCGCCGCCGCGGCCGTCGGCGACACGATAGGTGCCGGCGGCATGCCAGGTCATGCGGATCATCAGGCCGCCGTAGTGACCCCAGTCGGCCGGCCACCAGTCCTGGCTGTCGGTCATCAGCGCCACGAGGTCCTGCCTCAGGGCGGCAAAGTCCAGCTTCGCGACTTCGGCGCGGTAGTCGAAGCCCACCCCCATCGGGTCGGTCTTGCCGTCGTGCTGATGCAGAATGTCGAGGTTCAACGCCTTCGGCCACCAATCGGTGTTCGAGGCTTCGCTCGAGGTGATCCCGCCGTGGACGACCGGGCATTTGCCGGTCGACTTCGTCTCATTTCCGCCCATCGTGGTCTCTCCGACGTTGGTTTCGGTCGTGTTCGGCGGGACGTTCATCGTCTCGTCGAGAGGTTTGCCCGTGGCTCGCTTGCCGACGCCGTCGCGCGACCGATGGACCCTGACTAGCATCGCCATTCGATAAAGAAAATTTTCAATTTCAAATCACTATGATAAGCATGGCAAATGACGGACATCACCCTGAAGCACCTTCGCTATTTCGAAGCGCTGGCCCACCACGGCCATTTCGGCCGCGCCGCCGAGGCCTGCGCGATCTCGCAGCCGGCGCTGTCGCTGCAGATCAAGGAACTCGAGGAGATCCTCGGCTCGCCGCTGGTCGAGCGGGGAGCGAGACAGATCCGTCCGACGGCTCTCGGCGACGCCATGGCGGTTCGCGCCAGGGAGGTGTTGCGGGCGGTCGAGGAACTCGAGGAGATGGCGCGGGCGTTCCGCGATCCCTTCTCCGGCCGCCTGCGCCTCGGCGCCATCCCGACCGTGGCGCCCTATCTGCTGTCGGGCGTGGTCCGGGCGCTCGCCGATCGGTATCCCGGCATGGACGTCCGACCCCGGGAAGCGGTCACGCGAACCCTGGTCGAGGAACTCCTCGGCGGGCGACTCGACGCGGCGCTGGTGGCTCTGCCGATCTCGGAGCCCTCCTTGGTCGAGCACGCGTTGCTCGAGGAGGAATTCGTCCTGGTCCGCCCCACACGAGACGCCGATGCGCCCGTCCCTAACACGGACGAGCTGCGCGGCATTCGCCTGCTCTTGCTCGAGGAGGGACATTGTTTCCGCGAACAGGCGATCGCCTACTGCCGCATCCCGGCGGGGACGGTCCGGGACACGATGCAGGGGAGCTCGCTCTCGACCCTGGTCCAGATGGTGGACGTCGGCCTCGGCGTGACGCTCATCCCGGAGATGGCGGTCAAAGTGGAATCACGCGCCGCCGCGGTCGCGGTGGCACGACTGCCGGTGCCCCAGCCGACACGGGTGATCGGTATGGTCTGGCGGCGCACCAATCCGATGGCGGATCATCTCAAGACGATCGCCGGGGTCGTCCGGCAAGTCGCGCATGAAACGGGCTTGTCGGGCGGTGGATGATCCGACCCTACTCGCTCGGCATGCGACCCGAAAGCCCCTGTCGGAGAACGTGGCCGATTCCTGGGCGGGGAGTGCCCCCACGTCCTCGATCGATCCCTTTGCGGTCGTCGGACAGGTTCACCGACTTCGTCTCACCGAGATCGTGGATTCGTAGAGAGCCGCTCCGCCACCGGCGTGACCAGATCGAAGAGCCCGCGCCGCATTGCGCCGAGATCGCTCGGGTCGAGGCCGCAGCAGGGACGGCACCGGTCGGCCTTGACCGACTCTCGTTCCTCCGGCCGGGTTACGATCTCAGACCGCGGCTGAACGGACCCCATGCGTGCGGTATGTCACCACGAGGATTGTTCGAACAGCTGCACCAAAAATAATTTAGACCGACAAATGCGTAAAACATTATTAGTCATTATATATTCCAAATATTAATGCATATATTTTAGATAAATACACAATATATTCCATAATAATACTTATGCGAATCGCAGCAACAGCATGGGCGGGGAGTATTTTCCATCAAAATGACTCTCCAGAACGCCTCAACATCTCTTCATCAAGCCCTTTCAACTCCTGTCGACTTTTTCCGCCTTGCGATGAACTCTCGCATCAGAGGCAGAAAGAACGCCTTGCTGAACTTTCCGATCGGCGGATCCGATTCGAGGTAGAATGACCTTCCGACGATGTCGGAATTGTACTCGTCGAGGATGATCCAGAGGCGCAAGTCGCGATCGAGGCCGGCGCGCTGCTTTTCGATGGTCGGGATCTCCACCGCGAACCGCTCGGGCTCAGGTTCTTTGGTGGTGATCGGAAAGAACAAGATCAGATCACCAGCGGCACGGGCGAGCCGAACCCCGACGGCGACGGGGCGGGACTTCCGTCCTTCCGTCTCCCCTTTCGTCGCTTCGCGCGCCCATAGATAGGGGTAACGAACAACGCAGGCGGTTTGAATATCGTCGTAACTCACGGGCGAACTGTCTCGTCGGCGCTCGCATAGACCTCGACGGCCGTCTCGAACTCATCGAGAAGCGCAGACGGCATCGTCTCGATCGTGCCGACCGTTCGCGTGTCTGCTCCGCGCTTCAACCGCTCGAAGTCCTCGATCGCGAGCAGCACGAGGCGAGGCTTGTTGCGCTGGGTGATGGTGACGGGATGGCGCAACGCCTCGGCAATGATGTCGCCGGATTTCCGCGACAGGTCGCTCGTGGTGTAGGTGCCGGACGTTTTGGGCATCGCGTCACTCCTCATTGCTGTATTTGTCGCATTTTACAGCGGGCCCGCTCTCCGCACAATGTCTGCCTGATCGAACCGGGGTGGAAACAAGATTCGGAGAAGATCCGCTGCAAACGGCGATTATTCTGCCCGGTAGACACCGCTTCCGGGCTTTATTGACTACGTCTCGGCGCGGGTCCAAGCCGGAATCGAGAAGAGCTGTGATGAATCGAGTTCCACTCGTCAGCCTCGCATGTCCCCGAGACCGCCGCGATCCTCAACCGCTGGCGGATTTGCGCGGCCGCCCTCCCTTCGCGCCATTGATGCGCGACGCGTTGGCCTTCGCGGGAGACGTCACCTGCCCGGCCCGGCGGGCCATGTAGGCCTTCGTGCCGAAAATGCCGGCCATCAGTCCCGGCAGGGACAGGTCGACGTCGAGGGCCTCCCAATGCAGGCCGTAGCCCTGGCCGAGGATCTCGATCTCCTCGAGTTGGGCATCGGTCGCGTGCTCCAGGCCTTGCGCCATGGCCGGGGGAAACGTGAACGTACAGCCGTTCGTCAGTTCGACGACGATGCGACGAACTTGCGCATCGTAGCGAGCGACAGCTGCGCGAGGTTCGGTCTCGCGCGCCAGACGGCCGCGCTCGAGAGCAGCATCGATGATCCGGTCGGACAATTCAGCCATGGATTTCCCTCCATCGGGCCAGAAAGTCGTCGCGTCGCTCTGCAACGAGGCGAACCGCCTGACGGACTTCCGCGCGCTTCATTCCCTCGACCCAGATCAGCTCCGGCGCATCATCGGGACCGACGAGATTGATCTTCGCGTGACCGTCGCCGAAGACGTGCACATGCGCCGGTTCGTGGTCGTCGAGGTAGATGACGACCCGCAGTCCGTGGGCTCGGAATATGGTGACCATGAGAATGAATAACCCATCTTGTTGGGTTTTTCAAGATCGACGACCAAGACATCCCAATCGACTCCGAACAGCGACGAGACGAGGCGGGTTCCAACAGTCTCGGCAGAATTTCATCGCGACTGTTGGAACCTGCCTCGCCAACGGACGACGCGTGATGCACCGTCGCGAGAAAATCGGCATGGTTCGCCACCGAGCCGCCCTCGCATCGAGAGGGTTCAAGGCTTCCGATTCCGCCCCACGCCCGTCAGATCGATCCGCATCTCCGCACGACGGGGATCCTCGTCGAACTGACGCGCCCCCGAAGGCTGCGTCGCGGCCGAGCGGGCGGCCCGAGGTGTCACCTCCCTGATCGGCAGTCCCTCATCCTCGCCGCCGTTCGACGGCTTCCGGGCCGGATGCTCCGCTCCCAGCTGTCCCGGATCGGGTTCCAGAAACACCGCCTTTCCCTCGAAGGTTCCGGTCCGCCAGGCGAGGATGGCGTCGTCGAGCGCTTCCGGCACGGCCGCGCCGTACCACTTCACCACGATGCGCCAGACCTTGCCGAAGAGCGTCGTGCCCATCCGCAGGTTGGCGCAAGCATCGAAGAGATCCGCAGCGATCTCGGACGGGTCCTTCACTCCGACGCCGGCCGGGAACCGAGTGATGCCGACGCGCACCTCGGCCTCGCCGACGAAGCGACGAACGAGCGCCAGGGCTTCGTCCGGCGTCTTCGGCGGTGGCACGAGGATGACGCGATTGCCGGATCTGATCGACAGAGCGAGTGGGTCGTTGGTTCCGACCTTGTCGAGGAACGCCTCGACGATCGCCGGCTTCAGTGCCGGATCGGTGCAGGCGTGAACGAGTGCGGCATCGACCACGTGCCTCTCCTGCCTCAGCGGTTGAAGGAAGCGACGAGCGGAAGCCCGAAGAGACGGGCCCAGGCGGTGCTGCTCGCCGTCTGGATCGCGGCGATGTTCGTGCCGGCGGTCCACCAGCCGTTGCCGATCGCGACGATCAAATCCGGCTTCTGCGCCATCGACTGCAGGATCGGCCAGACGAGAAGCTGCTCGTAGCAGACGAGCGGCGCGACACGTCGTCCGCCGATCCCGAAAGCGGACGCGCCGAAGAACTCGGCCCGCGCTCCGCCGGGTTCGCCGAGCCAGCTCAGCCACGGCCGCCACATCGAGACGGGCACTGGCATTCGCTGCCGATGGACAATCCAAGCACCGTCGTGGTCGATCGCCACCACGACATTGTCGTAGCCGTCGCGGTGGACGACGGTCGCCCCGGCGACCACCTCGACGTCGAGATCTCGCAGTCGATCGCGCCAGAACGCTCCGATGGTCGGGGTCCAGAGACCGAGAGCGTTCTCGGGGAGGACGACGACCCGTGCGCCGGCGGCCGCGGCCCCGCGCACCGCCGTGATCAGGGCTTCGTGCTGGTCCATGCCGAAGTCTCGCCCGAGCGCGCGGCCGAAGCGCAGATCGAGGCCGATCCATCCCTGAAACCCCGGCGGATCGGTCCAGGTCATGGACGACCACAGCGTCAGGCCCGCAACCAGGGCCAGCGCTGCCGGCCGCGCTCGCGTCGTCGCCGTGAGCATGAGCGTCGCCGTCGCGCCGAGGCCCCACCATCCCCATGCCGGGAACAGAATGCCGGCGGCGGTGATCGGATGGGCCCAACCGACGATGCCGAAGGGAGGCACCGCCATCAAGACGGCGGCGACGGCGTAGCGCACCACCCTCCCCCATCCCGGCCGGCTCGACCAGAGCCCGGCATGGACGCCCACGAAGGCGAGCGCGGCGCCGATCCACAGAGCGACGCCCAACAGGACGCTCGTCCCGAAGAACGTGACGACGCCCTGCGGCAGTCCCCGTGATGCCGCGAGGAAGTACGCCGTCGCGACCGCCGCCGCCGTCCACCTCGATCGCGACAGCCCCCACAGCGCCGGGAAGACCAGCGCCACCGGCAGCGTGCGCGGGTCGCCGTTCCACCCCACCATGCCGGCGGTTCCCGCCGCGACGACCAGCACGACGGATCGCGTGGCCTCGAGGAGCGAAGGTGAGCACCGGCACGGCGCGGCCGAGAACCCCTTTGGCCGGAACCGGCCCGAAATATCTCGAGTCATAGGACCCCACGAAGTCGGAGTGGAGATAAAGGTGGCCGGCCGGTACGACCCCACCGGACCAGGGCGTCAGCGCCCTGCCCTCGCCGTCGACGGACCGGAGATCGGAATGCGCCAGCGGCCGCCCGTCGATCGCGACCGAGCTGCCGATACCGATCATCTGCCCCTCACGGGCAGCGACGACCTTGATCAAGGGGCCGACCCATCCGGGGCAGAGCCCCCTGCGGAGATAGCCGCGCGCCGCCGCCTGCTCCAAGACGGCACTGCGCGGTGGGCAGACGAAGACGAGATCACCGACGGCCACGGGTCGATCGAGCGGTACGATCCGCCACAGACCGAGCGGATGGCTCGGCGTCGGATTGAGGCGAAGGCCGCCCCATCCACCGCCGATCGCCAAGAGGGCGGCGAAGAGACCGCCGACGATCAGGGCGAGGTGTGGTCTTCGGCTTCTGGTCATTGCAAGACCTGCCCCGGCTTCTGCGCTCGGCGCAGCGCCTCCGCCTGCTTCATGGCCACCGCCGTCCGCTCATGCGCGGCGAGCTGTTGTGCGGTCCGCATCGTCGGCCAGGCCGATGCCAGTTGCTCGCGTTGAGCCGGGGACAGGCCCGACGCCAGCTTCTCGAAGATCGGGCCGATGGGCTCCTTCGCCCTATCGTTCAGGAAGGCCCGCTCACCGAACCGCTTCGTGACCACCTTGGCGAAGCCGTTGATCTCGGCCTTGACCATGCGATCGGCGAGCGCGAACTCGAGCCCCGCCGGCAGGTCGTTACGATCGATGGCGTCGCGCACTCGCTCGAGCATCCGGGCGGCTTCCGCCGACAATGCCGGGATATCGAGCGCGGCACGTTGCCGGATCGCTCGTTCCTCGGCCTCGAACTTCGTCTCGGCTTCTGCGCGAAGGCGCAGCCAACGCTCGAGATCGCGCCTCAGAGCCGGCACATTGACTTCGGCTCGGCGACGGTCGTCCCGGTCGGCCTTGCTCGCCAACAGCCCGGTCTTGCCGCGCAAGGCCCCGAAGGTCTCGGGGCGGGTCGCCAGACGCTCCAGCGTCGTGGTCGCGGCCGTCGGATCCTTCGACATCTTGTCGAGATCGAGCGCGCGGAACGCCGCCTCCGGATCGGCGAAGACGAAGCGGAAGCGGTTGGTGACCTCGCCCCACTGCTTGCCGACGCCAGGGTCGGCGAGAACCCGGGTCTCGACCGCAGAGCCGAGCGTCTCGGTGAATGTGGTGATACCGGCGACCATCGGGCGCAGCTCCTTCTTCACGGTGTCTTCGGGGGAGTGTGGGCGGGTGGCGAGACCGAGTTCGCGACCGAAAGCGGCGAGGCGTCGGCCGAGATCGGCGAGCCGCTGCTTCTGCCGGATCGTCCACTGGATGCGATCGCGTACCAACGTGCGAGCGACGCGGACGAGGTGCAGACCGCGGGCTTCGGCGAACCGCAGCGCAGGGCCGTAGAAGCCACCACGGGCGTAGTCGAGCGTCGTCTCCTTCGCCCGCCGTTGCGACAGGATCGCGCCGAGGCCGCCCACCGTCTCGAAGGATCGCCGGCCGTAGTAGAGGGTCGCATCCTCGCGATGGCGGGTCATCGCCACGTAGGCGAGATGCCGGTCGAGCGACAGCGTCGCCAGCACCTTGACCCGGTCGACGGTCGCCCCTTGCGCCTTGTGGATCGTCGTCGCGTAGCCGTGGTCGACGTCGGTGTAGAAGCGCTGGTCGATCTCGATCCGACGACGGTTGGCGCCCTCGCCGATCTCGGCGGTGAAGCGCCGAGGCTCCGACGCGACGATCTTGCCGATCATGCCGTTCTTGACGCCGAGCGATCCCTCGTTCCTCAGGAACACGATCTGATCGCCGACGTCGAAGCGCCGCTCGCCGTCCGCGGTGCGGAAGAGGTGACCTCGACCGACGAGGTCGCGTTCGACCAGTCTGGCGCGCGCCATGTCGTTGAGGGTGCGGACGTCACGGCGCAGATGGGCGAGGATCAAAGTCGACTTCGTCGGATCGTGCTCGCGGTTCCAATCGGCGATCAACGTCGCGATCGCCTCCGCCTTGACCGCGGCGCCGATGATCTTGCCCTTATCGCGATAGGATCGAAGCGCTTCGGCGACGCGGCCGCGCGCCAGATCGAGCGACGCCGTGCGCATCCACGGCTCGCGTTGACGATGGATGGTCTCGAGCTCGGCGTAGCCGATCCGCTCTGTCAGTGCGCGAAAGGCGGCGCCGGCCTCGATCGGCTGCAACTGGTCGGGATCGCCGACGAGCACGAGTTTCGCGCCGGCGTTCGCCACCGCTTCGACGAAGATCGCCATCTGGCGCGACGACACCATGCCGGCCTCGTCGAGGACGAGGACCGTCTTCGCGTCGAGAAGGTCCTTCCCCTTCGCCCAGCGGAGTTCCCACGACGACAGTGTGTGCGAGTGGATGCCGGCTTCCGTCTCCAAACCTTCCGCCGCCTTGCCGGCGAGCGCGGCACCGACGACGCGGAAGCCGGCCGCTTCCCAGACCTCACGCGCCGCCGTCATCATCGTGGTCTTGCCGGCGCCGGCGCGGCCGACGACCGCGGCGATCCGCTCTGACGAGGTGACGTGTTCGATCGCCGTCCTCTGTTCCGCCGAGAGCCGAGTGTGCCGTTCGAAGATCGCCGCCCGCTCCGTCGCCTTCACCTTGAAGCCGGCGGTATTCGCGAGATGGGTCGCCCGGCGTGCCATCTCCGCCTCGAGCCGGATCAGCTCGCGCGTGGTGAAGCGGGACGGCGTCCGCGCGCCGGTCGCAAAGTCGATCGTCTCGGCCTCGAGCCGCAGAACCTCCGGGCTCTGCAGGATGTGGGCGAGAAGGGTCTGGAAGGTCGCCGCGTCGTCGATCCAGCGATGGAGGATCTTGGCGACGTCGCGCTGGTCGAAGACGCTCTTCTCCCGCGAGATCAGATCGAGGACGATCTCGGGGCGGCGCTCGATGCGTCGGACATTCTCGGCACGACGGTCCTCGAAGGCCCGCAGTCGGTCGAGTGATGGTCCCCTGCCCTCTCCGCCCTCCTTGCGCTCGATCGCCTTCGCCGCCACGCCGACGTGGGAGGTCGGGGCGAGGTCGAGGCCGCGCTCCGCGTAGGAGCGACCGTCGACGCGCACGTCGAGACCGGCGAGCGCCAGATGCCGGTTCTGGAGATCGAGCCAGGCCTGGCGCTGCTCGAGGAACTCGGATCTGTCGCCGGACCACAGCCGATAGACGAGCTTCCCCGCCGCATTGCGTAGCGGTCGCCCGTCCTCACCGATCACCGCCACCTTCTTGCGTCCAAAGCCGTCCTCGGTCAGCGGTCGCAACGTGGTCATCAGGTGGACGTGCGGATTGCCGGGATCGTCGTGAAAGACCCAGTCGGCGACCTGCCCGCGCCCCAGCACCTGTGTCTCGACGAAGGCATCGACCAAGGCGATGTTCTGCTCGCGGGAGAGCTCCACCGGCAGAGCGACGATGAACTCCTTTGCGAACTGCGCATCGGCTCGCTTCTCGAAGGCTTCGACCCGGTTCCAGAAGGCTTCCGATGAGCCGGCAACCGAGCGGTCGGCAACGAGCGCCCTCGCCCAGGCCGGTGCGTTCGGTGGCAGGAGGAACGCCTCGTGGATCATGCCGCGCTTGCCGGTGTAGTCGACTGTGCGCGCCTCGGCTTCGTGCTCCATCCGGGCGCAATGGCGATAGGCCGCCGCCAGCACGACGCTGCGACCGCCACCTCGACCGATGAGCTGGGGAGTGAAGTGGGTGATGGCCACGGCGGTCGAGATCCCGGAGATGAAATGCACATAGGGTTCGTCGGGAACGGCCGGACCTTCGGGCAGTCGAGCAGCACGTCGCGCCTCGCGACGTATTACTGCGCCCTTGGGTAGCCGTTCTCGTCGAACGGCGGGATGATCTCGGAAACGGTCGGGTCTGCCGACCCGGCGTTTTTGACGGGGTGCGCTTCGCGCTCTCCCGACGGACTCTCGCGCGACCGAAGACCGATCGAGCGAGAAGGACCGCAGCCCCATGAAGAAGCCGTCGTCGAAGATCCGCGACGAGATCGCCCGACTGCAGGAGCAGTTGAAGGCGGCCGAGACCCGCGAGGCCGAACGGATCGGCCGATTGGCCCTGAAGGCCGGTCTCGGGGAGATCGCCATCGAAGAAGTCGAGCTGATCGCCGCCTTCGAAGCGTTGGCGACGAGGTTTCGGACGGGAGGAGGGAAGCGCGAACGGCCCGCCACGGCGCCGACGCCGATCCCGGTTGGCGCGCCTCAGAGCCGCGATGGCGAGGGCTGAGCGGATGAATCGAGCGAGCCAGTCCGAGGCGCGAAAGAAGGACACCCGGGAGAAGATCCAGCTCGGCGGCCTGATCGTCAAAGCCGGCCTGCGCTGGGAGAAGCGCGCCCTCCTGCTCGGCATCCTCATCGATGCCGCCGCTCGCCTGAAGCACGATACCGCCGAGCGCAAGCGACTGACGGCCTTGGGCACAGAGGCTTTCGGCAATGACCCCGAATAGGATCGCCCTGTTCCTCACGCCGCTCGTGCTGATGGTCACCGTCTGCCTCGCGACTTCGGGGACAGCGACGTGGGTCGCGGCTTTCGGCAAGACCGAGGCGTCGCGGCAAATGCTCGGGCGGATCGGCCTTGCCCTCCCCTACGCGCTCGCTGGCGGCATCGGTGTCGTCGTCCTCTTCGCGGCGAACGGCGCACGCTCGATCCGAGCGGCTGGTTGGGGCGTCATCGCGGGTACGGTGATGATCGTCGCTATCGCTGGCGTTCGAGAGGTGGTTCGACTTCAGATCCTCGCCGAGCAGATGCCGGTCGGCCGCTCGCTCCTCGCCTCGGTCGATCCGGCGACGGGAGCAGGTATCGCCTTCGCCATGCTCTGCGGCATCTTCGCACTGCGCGTCGCGCTCCGAGGCAACGCCGCTTTCTCGGCGCCCGCGCCGCGCCGCATCCGTGGTACCCGCGCCGTCCATGGCGAGGCCGATTGGATGAAACTCACCGAAGCCGCACGGCTCTTTCCCGAGACCGGTGGCATCGTCGTCGGCGAGCACTACCGGATCGATCGGGACGGCGCGTCGAGCGAGGCGTTCCGTGCGCGAGATCCCGGAACCTGGGGCGCCGGCGGCAAGGCCCCCCTCCTCTGCTTCGACGCTGCCTTCGGCTCGTCGCACGGCATCGTCTTCGCCGGCTCCGGCGGCTTCAAGACGACATCCGTCACAGTGCCCACCGCCCTCAAATGGGGCGGCGGCCTCGTGGTGCTCGATCCTTCCGACGAAGTGGCCCCGCAGGTCTCCGATCATCGCCGCCGTGCCGGTCGCACCGTCTTCGTCCTCGACCCCAAGACGCCGGAGATCGGCTTCAACGCCCTCGATTGGATCGGCCGGTTCGGCGGCACCCGCGAGGAGGACATCGCGGCCGTCGCCGGCTGGATAGTCACCGACAATCCACGCCTCGGTTCGGTCCGCGACGACTTCTTCCGCGCCGCCGCATTGCAACTCCTCACCGCGCTGATCGGCGACGTCTGCCTCTCCGGCCACACGGCCCCACAGGATCAGACCCTGCGTCGCGTCCGCGAGAACCTCGCCGAGCCGGAACCCAAGCTGCGCGAGCGGCTACAGGCGATCTGGGACCGCTCGACGTCGGCCTTCGTGCGCGAGAACGTCGCGCCCTTCATCGCCATGACGCCGGAGACCTTCTCCGGCGTCTACGCTTCCGCCGCCAAAGAGACCCACTGGCTCTCCTATCCGAACTATGCAGCCCTCGTCTCCGGCTCGAGCTTCACGACCGACGAGTTGGCGGAGGGCGCGACCGACATCTTCATCGACATCGACCTGAAGACGCTCGAAACCCACCCCGGCCTCGCCCGCGTCGTCATCGGCGCATTGATGAACGCCATCTACAATCGCGACGGCACCGTCGGCGGCCGCACCCTGTTCCTCCTCGACGAGGTCGCCCGGCTCGGGTATCTGCGCATCCTCGAGACGGCGCGCGACGCCGGTCGCAAATACGGCATCACCCTGGTGCTGCTGTTCCAGTCGATCGGGCAGATGCGCGAGGCCTATGGCGGGCGCGACGCCACCTCGAAATGGTTCGAGTCCGCCTCGTGGATCTCCTTCGCCGCGATCAACGATCC
>CALBKH010000103.1 GCA_937892955.1 uncultured Alphaproteobacteria bacterium | reverse complement strand
AGGCACATTAAACGCATCAAATCAACATGATGGTCCAACCGCGCACAGGTCTCCTTTCACCGCGCTCACGAATTTTCGACTCGATCGGCGTGGATCTACCGAAGGCCCTCGCATCCAGTCCTCTCCCCCCTTGCGGGGGAGGGGACGTCGGAGCACCGACCTTCGAAACCGAACCGCCCGGAAAACGGTCGGAACTTCGCAAGACTGATATCACCCCCAGCGGGCGCTCTTGACGCGGCCCTTGGCCTCGGCGGCGGCGCCCTCGACGAGCTCGCACAGGAGCACGCGGGCGGTGTCGACCGGCCCGGGCATGATCACGTCGGTCGGCTTCACATGGTGGAAGCCCAACGGTCCGTAGTAAGGGGCGTCGCCGACCAGCAGGATCGAGCGATGACCGAGGGCGCGCGCCTTCTCCACCGCGGCGCGCACCAACGCCCGGCCGAGGCCGCGGCTACCGTGGTCGGGGTCGACCGCGAGCGGTCCGAGGAGCAGCGACGGCGCGTCGCCGATGCGGATGGCGGTGAGTTTGACCGAGCCGGCGAGGCGGCCGTCGACCAGCGCGACGAGCGACAGATCGGGATCGCAGGCGACTCCCTCGCGCAGGCGGAAGGCGGTGCGGGCGAACCGGCCGGGGCCGAAGGCGTGTTCGTGGAGGGCTTCGATCGCGGCATCTTCGGCCGGCGTCTCGGGCCGGATCACCGGGGTATGGGTGGTCATGGGAACAATCCGGATGCGGGGGAGGGGAAGGTTTCCCGCGTCGGGTCCTGCCGCCCGCCCACCCGGTGGCGGCGAGGCCGCATCGTCCGGTGTCAGGCGCGCGAGATCACGACGGCGACGCGGCGGGTGCCGGGTCGTTCGGTTCGTCGTCGCGAGATGCGCAGCGTCGGGATCATCGTGTCCTCGCTCGGGGCGTTCATCGCCCGAGACGGCCGCCGGTTAGCACGGTCGGGGCGGGTCTCGCAAGGCCGGCTCACCATTCCGCCGTGATCGCGCTGCCCTCGAAGACCTCGGCGAGGCGGCGACGGGTGGCGCCGGTGGTCTCCCGAGGCAGCGCGTCGAGGGCGAAGAAGCCGACTTCGGCGATCTCGATCGCCGGGCGGCGGAGGGTCTGCCCTGCGACGGGCGCATCGAAGACGAGGAGCGCGACATGGTCGCGGCGCGAGACGCGACGGTTGAGATAGAGCGCGAAGAGGCGGGGCTTCTCGAGGGTCGCGACCCCGGTCTCCTCGGCCACCTCGCGGACGGCCGCCGCGGCGACGGTCTCGCCGGGATCGACGCCGCCGCCGGGCAGATACCAGCCGGGCAGATAGGTGTGCCGCACCAGGAGGATACGACCTTCCTCGTCGCGCACGACGGCACGCACCCCGAGGGTCGTCGCGCGCGCCACGAGGCCGGCCCAGGCGCCGAGGCGCTTGGTCAAGGGCTTGGCGAAGCGGACCAGGGAGAAGCGGGGCGTCTCGCGTATCGACATTCCGGAACCCGCATTCGTGAATGAAGAATGAAGTATGCCATGCGCCCATTGCATGGCGGCCATTGTGCACTGCACCTAGCTCTTTTTCAGGCAATTGCCTAGAAGAGCGGCATCAGATCAGCACGTCGCTCGTGCGAACCACACTTCTCGAAAGAAGTGCGGGCGGTATCGCCGTTTCCGAAACGAAACCCCGACCGCCGGGCGTCGAACCGAGGAACCGATATCATGTTCGCCTTTCTGCGTCGCAAGGCCCGCCCCGTCTCCTATCAGTGGAAGCCCGCCGTCGATCTGACCGATCCGCGCGTCCACGCGATCCTGAAGACCTTCTGGGGCTGAGCGCGACGATCACGGGTCGCGACCCGAGCCGTCATCGAAGCGGCGGAGCCGGATCGGCTCCGCCGCTTTTTTATGCGTCGGCCCACCCACTTTCGTCTTTCGCCGTCTGGACCCGGACGGCGTCCGACGCTAGTTCCACGGGGCCATGTTCCGCCTCGCCCACGTTTCCGATCCCCACCTCGGTCCGCTGCCCGAACCCCGCCTCAGAGAACTCGCGGGAAAGCGGGTGCTCGGCTACATCAATTGGCGCCTCAACCGCGGTCGCGGTGGGATGCGACCGACGGTGCTCGGCGATCTGGTCGACGATCTCGTCGCCCATTCTCCCGACCACGTGGCGGTCACCGGCGACATCGTCAACATCGCCCTCGACGCCGAACTCGAACCGGCGCGGCGGTGGTTGGCGAGCCTCGGCAATCCGCACGACGTCTCGGCGGTGCCGGGCAATCACGACGCCTATGTGCGCGGGGCGCTGAAGCGCGCCTCCGAAGCCTGGGCGCCCTTCGTCAAGGGCGACTTCGGCGAGGCCGGGCGTTTCCCGTTCTGCCGCCGGCGCGGGCCGGTGGGCATCGTCGGCGTCTCGTCGGCCGAGGCGACGGCGCCGTTCATGGCGACCGGCCGTTTCGACGCCAGTCAGGCGATGCGGGTGGCGGACCTCCTCGACCGCTACGCCCACGAGGGGCTCTACAGAGTGGTGCTGATCCACCATCCGCCGTCGAAGAAGCCGATCCACTGGGCCGGCCGGCTGATCGGCACGGCGCGGTTCCGCGACGTGATCCGCCGGCACGGCGCCGAACTGATCCTGCACGGCCACACCCACCGCGCCACCGTCGAATGGCTCGACGGCAAGGACGGGCCGGTGCCGTTGGTCGGCGTGCCGTCGGCGTCGCGCAATCCGGGGCCGGGACGGCGCGGGGCGGGGTGGAACCTGTTCGAGATCACCGGCGGCGTCGGCGACTGGCGCACCACGCGGATCGAGCGCGGCTTCCGCAACGCCTCCTCCGGCGTGGTCGAGATCTCACGGAGCCCCCTCGTTCCTTGATCGGAGACGCGGCATGAACGACGAAGCGACCTCCGACCTCGCCCCCGCAGCGGCGCGGGTCGCCGCCGCCGCGCGCGACCTCGGCCTCGCCGTCGAGGTGGTGGCGATGCCGGCGTCGACGCGCACGGCGGAAGAAGCGGCCGCGGCCTGCGGCTGTGCGGTCGGCGAGATCGTCAAATCGCTGGTGTTCAGGGGGGCGGCCTCGGGGAGGCCGTATCTGCTGCTCGTCGCCGGGTCCAACCGGGTCGACGAGACGGCCGTCGCCGGCTCGATCGGCGAGGCGTTGGAGCGGATGCCGGGCAAGGACGTCCGCACCGTCACCGGCTATGCGATCGGCGGCATCCCGCCCTTCGGTCACGCCACGGCGCTCGACGTGTTCATCGACGAGGATCTGCTCGGCCATGCCCGCGTGTGGGCGGCGGCGGGCACGCCCTTCGCCGTCTTCGCCGTCGCTCCGCGGGCGCTCGCCGCCGCGGTCGGGGCGAAGGTGATCCGGATGGGCTGAGGCGGCACGACGCGTCGGTGGCCGTCGGTCGCGCCGGCGTACACCGCTCACGTCCCGGCGAGTCGTCCCGGCCTTCATGGCCGACCTTCATGGCCGATCTTCGTGGCCGACCTTCGTGATTCGACGCATGGCGGTCGAGCGCTTTCCGCCTCGCCTCGCGAGGCGGAGAGGGTTAGAGATCTGCTGCGCGGGCTCCGCCGCGCGGCTCGAGCGCCATCACCATGTCCGAAGCTCCCCTCACACCCTTCCTCGCCATGCCACAGGCTGCGGCGCGCGGGCGCGCGCGGCTTCCCGATCTCGGCCGACGCACCCTGGTGATGGGCATCCTCAACGCCACGCCCGACAGTTTCTCCGACGGCGGCCGCTTCGCCGACCTCGATCGGGCGATGGCGCAGGCGCAGCGGATGATCGCCGAAGGAGCCGACATCGTCGACATCGGCGGCGAGTCGACCCGGCCGGGCCACGAGGCGGTTCCGGCCGAGGAGGAACAGCGGCGGGTGCTGCCGGTGATCGCCGAACTGGCGAAGACCTCGCCGCTGCCGATCTCGATCGACACCTACAAGGCCTCGACCGCTGCGAAGGCGCTGGCGGCCGGCGCGACGATCGTCAACGACGTCTGGGGGCTGACCCGCGATCCCGACATCGCCCGGGTGGCGGCGGCGCACGGCGCGCCGGTGATCGTCATGCACAATCGCGAGACGGCCGATGCGGCGATCGACACGATCGCCGACCAGCTCGCGTTCTTCCGCCGCTCGATCGACATCGCGCTCGCCGCCGGTGTCGCCGAAGACGACGTGGCGATCGATCCGGGCATCGGCTTCGGCAAGACCTTCGAGCAGAACCTCGAGACCCTGGCGCGGCTCGCCGAGCTTTCCGTCCTCGGCCGGCCGATCCTGCTCGGCACGTCGCGCAAGCGGATGATCGGCGCCATCCTCGATCTGCCGACGGAGGAACGCCTCTTCGGCACGCTCGCCACCAACGTCGCCGGCATCCTCGCCGGCGCCGCGATCATCCGCGTCCACGACGTCCGCCCGCACGTCGAAGCGGCCCGCGTCACCGATGCGATCGTCCGCTCGAGGCCAGCCTCGCGACCCCAAGGAACCCGCCCGTGACCGACCGCATCCTGCTCACCCGTATCGCCGTCTACGCCTATCACGGCATCCATCCGGAAGAGGAGAAGCTCGGGCAGCGCTTCTACGTGTCGCTCGACGCCGGCCTCGATCTCCGCCCGGCGGCGGAGGCCGACGACTGGAAGCGCACCGTCTCCTACGACCGGCTGGCGAAGATCGTCGTCGACGTGTCGACCGAGCGGCGCTTCGCGCTGATCGAGGGGCTGGCCGAGGTGATCGCCCGGCAGATCCTCGCCTCCTATCCGCAGATCCACACCATCACGGTGCGGGTCGAGAAGCCGGCGGCGCCGATCCCGACCATCCTCGACGGCGTCGCCATCGAGATCGTGCGGCGTCGCGATGGTTGAGGCGCTGATCGGTCTCGGCGGCAATCTCGGCGACGTGGCGGCGACGCTCGACGAGGCGATCCGCCGGCTGGAGGCCGGCGGCGCGAAGGTCGTGGCGCGGTCGTCGAACTGGAAGACGCCGCCCTGGGGGCTGACCGAGCAACCGGCCTTCGTCAACGCCTGCGTGGCGGTCGAGACCGCGCTCACGCCGCGGGCGCTGCTCGACCTGTGCCTCGCCACCGAGACGTCGCTCGGCCGCCGCCGCGAGGTGAAGTGGGGGCCGCGGGCGATCGATCTCGACGTGCTCGACTACGACGGCCGCGACATCGACGAGCCGGGCCTGCGCCTGCCGCACCCGTATCTGACGGAACGCGCCTTCGTGTTGGTGCCGCTCGCCGAGATCGTGCCCGATCGAATGGTGGCGGGCGCGACGGTCGCCGGTCACCTGGCGAAGCTGGATGCGAGCGGGGTCGAGCGGATCGATCTCGACGGCTCGAACCGACCGTGAATCCTTCGCCGGTTCGGTCCTTCTCCTTGTCGTCGATCTCGCAGGACCTCGTCGTAGCGGCGATCGGCCGATATGTGAATAAATGCATGTGACATGCATAATATGAAGATCTTTCAACAGATGGAGGGCATGATACCGGCCTCTTGGATTCCGGATTCGTCCGAAATTCGCGAGCGTCGCCGACCGGCCGACGGGCGTTCGTCGTCGCCTTCACTCACCGGGTTTCGAACAGGTCGAAATTTCGGGAGTTCGGGATGTGGCCCGGTGTGGGACGCTCCGCGGAGCGGTGGACCGTCGTGGGAGGACGAGGGCGTCGCGAGCCGAGAAGGGCAAAGCGCGAAGCGGAGAGATCCGCGGTCGCCGCCGGCTCCGATGGTCCGGTGCGGCCGCCTTCTCGCCGTGAAGCTCGTCGGCGGGCTCGGAACGGTGTGTCCGTCGAGGCGTTCGCCATGTGCGCCGCATGTGCGAGAGGCGAGCGTCGACCGCTCAGGCCGCTTCGCCTTCGAAGAAGTCGCGGAGATTCTGCAGCTTGGAGATGCGGACGTGTTCGCGCTCGATCGAGACGCCGTGGTCGCGCAGTTTGGCGAGTGCGCGCGAGAAGCTCTCCGGCGTCATGCCGAGACGGCCGGCGATGAGCGATTTCTCGTAGGGCAGATCGAAGGACGCCGCGCCTTCGTCGGTGCCGGCGAGGTCGCAGAGGAAACCGGCGACGCGGCGCGGCCCGGGCAGGCCCTTGAGGCGTTCCAGTTCGTCGACCATCGAGCGCAGATGCATCGAGGCCGAGGCGAGCATCGCGAAGGCGAGATCGGGATCGGCGCCGAGGCGGCTGCGCAGCCGTTCGGCGTCGATGGTGAGGATCCGGGCCTCGGAGATCGTCTCGGCGGTGGCGTGCGCCGGGGTGGCGAGGAGCGCCGCGGTCTCACCGAAGCTCTGTCCCGGGCCGTGGACGCTGACGATGGCGTCGGCGCCTTCCTCGGTCTGGCGGTAGAGCTTGACGTAGCCGGCGACGACCAGATGCAGGCCGTCGATGTGATCGCCCTGCAGGAACAGCACCTGACCGCGCGGATGGGTGCGCGGACTGCGATCACCGATGATGTCGCGCAGTTTCGCTTCGTCGGTCGTGCGGAACATCGTGCTGCGCCGGACAACCGTCCAGTCGGCCGCATCCATCTCGTCGCCCTTCTCGTACATCGTCGGCGTCTGCGCGCCGTTTCGCCGAAACTGACATTCCGAACGGGCTTCGACAACCCTTCCGACCGCATGACCGACCATCGGACCGCCCTGCCGAAGCGGCCCGATCGCTGTTTCGCCGGTATCATGAGCACGGCGAAGCGGCTTCGGGAATGAGACAGGTCGTCCCCGATCCCGAGCCTCACCCGATCGGCGGGTCCGATTCCGAACGTTGAGAATCTCGCGTATCCGATCTCAGGCGCGGTCGGCGGTTTCGCGGACGAAGGACTTCAAGCGGCCGACGTTGGCGATGGCGACGGCGTCGCGGTCGACCTGGACGCCGTGGTCGCGCAGGATGGCCAGCGCCCGGGAGAAGCTCTCCGGCGTCATGCCGAGACGGCGGGCGATCAGCGCCTTGTCGTAGGGCAGCGTCAGGCTGGTCGAGCCGGTCTTGACGCGGGCGGTGCGCACCAGGAAGTCGGCGACACGCTGCGGCGCGCCGAGCACCTTCATGTGTTCGACCTGATCGGAGAGCGTCTCGGTGTGGTGGGCGATGGAGGCGAGGAGGGCCGTGGCGACACGCGGGTCGGCCTGCATGGCGGCGCGCACGGCTCGCGCTTCGACACGCAGCAGGCGGCAATCGGTGACCGCTTCGGCGGCCACGGGATAGCGCCCGCCGATGAACATCACGGCCTCGGCGAAACATTCGCCCGGCGCCATCACCGCCACCACCGCTTCGCCGCCGTCGGGCATGGCGCGAAACAGCTTCACCCAGCCGTCGAGCACCAGGAAGAAGGCGTCGGCCGGATCGCCCTGGAGGAAGATCGAACGGCCGCGCTCGTAGGTCTTGGGTTCGCGATCGCCGATCACGGCGCGGGCGACGTCCTCGCCGAGATGGGCGAAGAGCGGCGAACAGTTCACCTTGTCGAGATCGGCCGCGTCGAGCGCCGTCCTGAGTCGAGATGCCATCGAGGCGGGTCACCTTGCGCGCGAGGACGAAAGAACGGGCCGTCCCCGGGGGGCGGCCCGTCTCTTCTACATCATCGAACCGGTGTCGCGCGACCCGCTTCGATCGACCTCGACGTCGCCTCGGCCGAGCCGATCACTTCATCGTCTTCAACATGTCCTCGTAGGCTTCGCGGCCACCCTGCGGGAGACGATGGGCGATGCCCTGATGACAATCGATGCAGGTCTTGCCCTGGTCGAGCGCGGTCTGATGCTGCTTGCCGGCCCGGGTCTCCTGCTTGGTGAAGTCCATGTAGTCGAAGTTGTGGCAGTTGCGGCACTCGCGACTGTTGGTCTCCTTCATCCGCTTCCATTCGTGCTTGGCGAGTTCGATGCGGCGGGCGTCGAACTTCTCCTTGGTCCAGATCGACTGGGTGACGAAATGGCCCCACAGCTCGTTGGACGCCTGGATCTTACGGATGATCTTGTGGGTCCATTCCTTCGGCACGTGGCAATCCGGGCAGGTGGCGCGCACGCCGGAGCCGTTCTGGAAGTGCGGCGTCTGCTTGTACTCGGCGTAAACGTTCTCCTTCATCTCGTGACAGGAGATGCAGAAGGTCTCGGTGTTGGTGAGTTCCAACGCCCAGTTGAAGCCGCCCCAGACGACGACACCGCCGACGAAGCCGACGATGAGAAGCACACCGAGGGCGGTGCGCGCCGCCGGTGTCCAGAGGGTCGTCCACAGGCGCCGGAGGAAACCCGGCCGGGTGGCGCTCGTGTTCGTATCGGTCATGGTTCCAGCGCTCCGTTCCGCGAGGCCCGAGGGATCCGTTCACACGCCTCGCCGCTCACTTGACGGTGGAGGACGGCTTGAAGGTGTTTTCGACCAGTTCCTTGGCATCGGCCTGCGGCACGTGGCACTGGTTGCAGAACCAACGGGTCCCGGCGACGGTGTCGGTCTGGTGGCCGTCACGATCGAGATAGTGGGTCATCGACAGGGTCGGGGCGCCGTTCTTGGCGGCGGTCGACCAGTCGTGGCAGCTCAGGCACTGATTGGCCTTGAGGTCGATCTGGTAGCGATCGATCTGATGGGGGATCAGCGGCGGCTGCTGGCGATAGGCGCGATCGAAGCGGCCGGAGACGTTCTGGTGGGCGGTTTCCGGCACCGCGACGTCGGCCTGCGGGGCCGCGCCGCGCAGCGTCTTGACCTCCTGGGCGGACGCCGAAGCGATACCGAAGCTCAGACCGGCGACGAGGCCGAGCGCCGCGACGAACATGATCCTCATTGTTTTTCTCCCGAACAGTTCGACCGGTGGGTACCCCCCTCTGCGGTCTCGGATACGTCGAAGCGATGGGTGAAGCGGAAGACGATACGGTCGCACACATCGATGCAGCGTCCGCAGGCGGTGCAATCGCGTGACAGGATGACCGGCGAGAGCCCCTTCTTGGCGCCCTCGAGGGCCGGAGAGATGACGTGCGGCTCCGGGCAGACCGCATAGCAGTCCATGCAGTGATCGCAGGCGGCTCGGCGGTTCGCCGAGACCCGGAGGAGCCCGCCGGAGCCGATCAGGCCGTAGAACGCCCCGACCGGACACAGATGTGAACACCAGCCGTGGCGCGCCACGAACAGGTCGAAGAGGAAGACGGCGGCGACGAAGGTGGCGCTCGCGGCCGAGCCGAAGACCACGACGCGGAAGGCCATGGTGATCGGATTGACCAGTTCCCAGGCGATCGCGCCGGTGACGGCCGAGACGACCAGCGCCATCGCCAGGACGAACCAGCGGGTGCCGGGGCGCGGTTGCCAGCCCTTGGCCTGGAGGCCGAGCCTCTCGCGCGCCCAGAAGGCGAGGTCGGTCACCGGGTTGATGGGGCAGACCCAGGAGCAGTAGAGGCGTCCGGAGACCAGCGCATAGAAGGCGAGGACGATGAGGGCACCGATGAGGGCCAGCCCCTCGGGCCAGTGCCGCGCCGCCAGCATCTGCAACACCATGAAGGGGTCGGTCAGCGGCAGCACGTCGAAGGTCATCGACGAGGCGATCGTCCCCTTGGCGATCCACAGCCCGAAGAGCGGGCCGGTGAGGAACAGCGCCAGCACCAGGATCTGCGTCGCCCGGCGGGCGATGAGGAACCTGTTGCGGGTGAGGAAGGAGCGGGCCGGCATCTCGCCGGCGGCGGCGAGGCGGGCTTCGCGATTGAGCCGGGTGGGGGTGACGGCGGTCATGGCTTCCACCCCCCCGGCAGCTTCGACGGATCGAGGATCGGCGGCGCATCGGGCACGCCGGAGGGCGGCGTGATGTCGCCCGGCGCGCGATCCGGCAGATCGATGATGTCCTTGACCAGCGGACCCTGGTTCTTCTTGTACTCTTCCCAGCCGAGGCGATAGTGGGCGCCGAGTTCGCCGCGGGCGACCTTCAACGGCAGCACCTTGATCGCCGCTTCCTCGAGCACGCAGGACTTCTCGCACTTGCCACAGCCGGTGCAGTCGGCGGCATGGACGGTCGGGCGGAAGATCGCGTGCTTGCGGGTGCGCGGGTTCGATTCGAGTTCGAGGGTGATCGCCTTGTCGATCACCGGGCAGTCGCGATAGCAGACGTCGCACCTGAGCCCGAGGAAGTTCAGGCAGTTCTCCTCGTCGACGAGCACGGCGGTGCCCATCTTGGCCTTGTTGATGTCGACGAGGGAGTGCTCGAGCGCGCCGGTCGGGCAGGCCTTCACGCAAGGAATGTCCTCGCACATCTCGCAGGGGATCTTGCGGGCGACGAAATAGGGCGTTCCGTTGGCGACGTGGTCGCCGAGGTCGGCGAGCGTCAGGGTCTTGTAGGGGCAGGCGCGCACGCACAGACCGCAGCGTATGCAGGCGGAGAGGAACTTCGCCTCGTCGGCCAGCGCGCCGGGCGGACGGATCGCCAGCGTCGGCTTGGCTTCGGCCGACTTCTGATGGGCCCCCAGCATCACGCCGGCGACACCGGCGCCGACGACACCGCGCGCGGCGGTCTCGAGCACCTTGCGGCGTTCGGGGCTCACGAGCCCGTCAGGGGTGGTGGACTTGGGCGACATGGGACTTTCGATCTTCTCGGGTCGGGTGACGTTTTTCTCGGAACGATCCTCGAAGGAGGGTCGCATGGAGAGGTAGAGCCCCCCGCTCCGCCCCGTTTCCGCCCGTGGGGAAACTCCCGCGGAGCGGATCATCGTCGGCGAACTCCGGGCGATGCGGTCGTGGTCCATCGCCGGTTCGCGGTCTCCCCGGATGGGGGAGGGGGAGGGGATCACCGGGCGCCGTTCGGCGTCGGCGGCGAACCCCTCCCGTCGTCTCAGGCGCGCTCCACCTTGCAGGCGCACTTCTTGTAGTCGGTCTCCTTCGACAGCGGGCAGGTCGCGTCGAGGGTCAGCTTGTTGACGAGCTGGCCTTCGTCGAACCACGGGAAGAAGACGACACCCTTCGGCGGCTTGTTGCGGCCGCGGGTTTCGACGCGGGTCGCCACTTCGCCGCGGCGGGTGGAGACCTTGATCTCCTGACCGCGGCGCAGGCCGAGCGACATCGCGTCGTCGGGGTGCATGAACAGCACCGCGGCCGGGAACGACTTGTGGAGTTCGGGCACGCGGCGGGTCATGGAGCCCGAATGCCAGTGCTCGAGCACGCGGCCGGTGACCAGCCACAGCGGGAAGTCCTTGTCCGGGCTCTCCGCCGGCGGCTCGTAGGGCGCGAAGATGATGCGCGCCTTGTTGTCCTTGTAGCCGTAGAACTTCACGCCCTCGCCCTGCTTGACGTAGGGGTCGTAGCCTTCACGGAAGCGCCAATTGGTCTCCTTGCCGTCGACCACCGGCCACTTCAGGCCGCGGGCCTTGTGGTAGGTGTCGAAGGGCGCGAGGTCGTGGGCGTGGCCGCGGCCGAAGGCGGCGTATTCCTCGAACAGGCCCTTCTGCAGGTAGAAGCCGAAGTCCTTGGATTCCTGGTTCTCGAAGCCCTCGGCCACTTCGCTGGTCGGGTACTTGTCGACGTTGCCGTTCTTGAAGAGCACCTCGTAGAGGGTCTTGCCGGCGAGTTCGGGCTTCTTGGCGATGAGTTCGGCCGGCCAGACCTCCTCGACCTTGAAGCGCTTGGAGAACTCGACCGTCTGCCAGACGTCGGAGCGCGCCTCGCCCTGCGGGGCGACCTGCTGGCGCCAGAACTGGGTGCGGCGTTCGGCATTGCCGTAGGCGCCTTCCTTCTCCACCCACATGGCGGTGGGCAGGATCAGGTCGGCGGAGAGCGCCGTCACCGTCGGATAGGGGTCCGACACGGTGATGAAGTTGGCGGGGTTGCGGTAGCCCGGATACCCCTCCTCGTTCATGTTCGGGGCGGCCTGCATGTTGTTGGTACACTGCACCCAGTAGGCGTTGAGCACGCCGTCCTTGAGCATGCGGTGCTGCAGGACCGCGTGGAAGCCGACCTTCTCGTTGATCGTGCCCTCGGGGAGCTTCCAGATCGTTTCGGCGAGCTTGCGATGCTCGGGGTTGTTGACGACCATGTCGGCCGGCAGGCGATGGGCGAAGGTGCCGACCTCGCGGGCGGTGCCGCAGGCCGAGGGCTGACCGGTGAGCGAGAAGGGCGAGTTGCCCGGCTCGGAGATCTTACCGACGAGCAGGTGGACGTTGTAGCACAGCGAATTCACCCAGGAGCCGCGGGTGTGCTGGTTGAAGCCCATGGTCCACAGCGACATGACCTTGCGGTTCGGGTCGGCGTAGGCCTTGGCCAGACGCTCCAGCTTGTCGACCGGCACGCCGGACAGCTGCGAGGTGTATTCGGCGGTGTAGGGCTTCACCAGTTCCGCGTATTCCTCGAAGGAGATCGGCGTCATCTTGCCGTCGTCGGGGTTCTTGGCCTCCTTCTGACGGGGATGCGCCGGGCGCAGGCCGTAACCGATGTCGGTCGCGGTCTTGGTGAAGACGACGTTGCGCTCGACGAACGCCTTGTTCACCGCATTGTTCTGGATGATGTAGTTGGCGATGTAGTTGAGGATCGCCAGATCGGTCTGCGGGTTGAAGATCATGCCGTTGTCGGCGAGCTCGAAGGACCGATGCTCGAAGGTCGACAGGACATGGACCTCACTGCCCGGCTTGGTGAGGCGGGTGTTGGTGAGACGCGACCACAGGATCGGGTGCATCTCGGCCATGTTGGAGCCCCACAGCACGAAGACGTCGGCGTGCTCGAGATCGTCGTAGCAGCCCATCGGCTCGTCGATGCCGAAGGTGCGCATGAAGCCGACGACGGCCGAGGCCATGCAGTGGCGGGCGTTCGGGTCGAGGTTGTTGGAGCGCAGGCCGGCCTTCATGAACTTGGAAGCGGCATAGCCCTCCCAGATCGTCCACTGACCGGAGCCGAACATGCCGACGGCCGACGGGCCCTTGGCCTTCAGCGCTTCCTTCCACTTCTGCGCCATGATGTCGAAGGCTTCGTCCCACGAGACCGGCGTGAAGTCGCCGTTCTTGTCGTACTTGCCGTTCTTCTTGCGCAGCAGCGGCGTCGTCAGGCGGTCCTGGCCGTACATGATCTTGGACAGGAAGTAGCCCTTGATGCAGTTGAGGCCGCGGTTGACCGGGGCTTCCGGGTCGCCCTGGGTGGCGACGACGCGGCCGGCCTTGGTGCCGACCAGCACCGAGCAGCCGGTGCCGCAGAAGCGGCAGACCGCCTTGTCCCAACGAATGCCGGCGTCGCCGACGGGGGCGGCGGAGGCGGGCAGCGAGATACCGGCCACCGCAGCGGTGGCGGCGGCGGCGGAGGCCTTCAGCACGTCGCGGCGGGAAGTGTCGATCGTCATCGGTCGCGACCCTCCAGAGGTCGGTTGGGGTTGGATCAGGCGGCGCGGGCGCCGGCCTCGGGTTCGTCGGTCTCGGGTTCGTAGGCGTGGTAGACGAGCGAAGCGTCGATCACGTGCGGCATCAGTTGCATCGCCATCAGCGCATCGGAGGCGAGGGCGGTGTCCTCGTCGGTGGCGGTGACGACCAGACGGCCGTCGCCGGAGGAGGCGTGGATCTCCACCCCGGGCATCTCGGCGAGGCGGGCGACGACCTCGTCCTCGTGCTCGGGCACTGTCATGACCAGGACACCGATGACGTTCATGCCGTCGCTCCCTCGTGTGGTTGGCGTTCGTGGATGTCGATGGCGTCGCTCGGGCAGACAGAGAAGCAGGCGCCGCAGCCGGTGCAGGTGCCCTGCGCGAGGATCGGCAGGAACCGCCCGTCGGCGCGCGGGGCGAACCGGATCGCCGAAGTCGGGCAGGCGTCGCCGCAGGAGCGGCAGTGGACGCCGCCGATCGCCAGACACTTGCCGCCGATCTCGGCCTTCACCGTCCACGGCCGCGCACCCTCGCGGGCGAGGGCACCGGTCGGGCAGGCATCGGCGCAGTCGCCGCAGAATTCGCATTCGCCATGCGTGAACTGGAGGACCGGCCGGCGCTCGGCGTCGAGACGGATGATCTTCGTCGGACAGGCGGTGACGCAGGCCAGACATCCGTCGCAGGCGGTGCGGAAAGCGGTCTCGAACAGCGCCGTCGGCGGGCGCAGGACGCGCTTCTCCGCGGGGCGGACGAACCGTCCACGGAACAGGTCGCGGCGTGCCAGGTCGAGCGACATCTCTTCGGTCTCTTTCCGATCGCCCCGGAACATGCCGGGCCGGCGTTCACGAGAACTTGATATTTGGTAAGCTCGCGCGAGCTCCCGCTTCCGGTCGACTACGGACAGCATCCGGATCCATGCGTAAGTCTACGAAGCGACCGACACCCTCCGGTCCGATGCTGGGAGGATATGCTCCGACGAAAGCTAGAATATCATGAAAGTAATCGGCGGCAACACGATAGAATATTCGCCTTCTCTGATGTGATGTCGAATTCCGCATGCTCGATTTCACGCCATGCGGCGAGCGGCGATCGACTTCAGCCAGCCGCGTGCGGTGCTCTCGTCATCCTGCACGATGCCGTATTCGCCGGCGAAGTCGAGGAAACCGGCCACGTGTTCGGCGCCGACACCGACCAGTACGGGTACCCCGAGTTCCACCGCGCGTTCGACTATTTGACGAAAGCCGTGGCCTTCGATCTCGCGTTTGCCGAATTTCGACAGGACCAGGAGGTCGGGGAGCGGATCCGAATCGAGGCCACGCATGGCCAGCGCCGCCGCTTCCTCCAGCGCTCCGTGATCCAATCGGCAGCCGCGGGCCTCGCGCCCGCGGTCCTGTGAGATCGGGATCTCGGTTCCGGTCGGCAGGTCGACGAGACTCATGTCGCAACGACGGCGATCGGGACGGCGTTCGTCCTTCTGGATCATGCCGGCGAGCGCCAAGCCGAGGGTGCGGGCGTCCTCGGCGAGGCGGCCGATCACCGCGCCTTCTCCCTGGGCATAGAGCAGGGCGGTCAACATCCGTGGTTCGTCGGTCATCGCCTCACGCTCCCTTGGGCCGGAACGCCACCATGCGCTCGGGGCGGGTGTCGAGGCGGTAACCGCCGGCGAGGTCGATGCAATAGGGCACCGCCGGCATCACCGCGTCGAGGCAGTCGCGAATCGACGCCGGTTTGCCCGGCAGGTTGATGATCAGCGAAGAGCCGCGCAGGCCCGCCTCCTGGCGCGAGAGGATGGCGGTCGGCACGATGGTCAGGCTCTTGGCCCGCATCGCTTCGCCGAAGCCGGGCATCATGCGGTCGCAGACGGCGAAGAGCGCTTCCGGCGTGACGTCGCGCGGCGCCGGGCCGGTGCCACCGGTGGTCACCACCAGCTGGCAGCCCTCGACGTCGCAGAGGTCTTTCAGCGCCGCCTCGATCGCCGGCTGTTCGTCCTCGACGATGCGGCGAACGATGCGGAAAGGGGTGGCGAGCACCTCGGTGAGATAGGTTTCGATCGCCGGGCCGGAGAGATCCTGGTAGATGCCGCGCGAGGCACGATCGGAAACGGTGACGACGCCGATCGGCACCGCGGTCGCATCGGAGGCTTCTGACGTCATTCGCTGTTTCGCGCTCCTGGGGGGGCTCGGCGGACCCGGCTCGGGTCTCGGGGGCCGCGATGATGCCCGGAATTTGATCGGATCGGAACCACCTCGTCTTGTCCTTCGTCAATGGAGCGCGGACGCTGTGGGGCGACAAACGGGCCGAGGCGCCGAAAGGGCGCGGGAAAGGGAACGAGCATGGCGACCACGGCCGAACAGATGCGCGCCCATCGCGGGCCGGCGATCCTCACCGGCGGTTTCCGTCCGTTCTTCCTCTTCGGGGCGATCTGGGCGGCGATCGCGATCATCCTGTGGATCCCGATGTTCGAGGGGCATTTCGAGGTGCCGAGCGCCTTCTCGGGTCTCGACTGGCACGTCCACGAACTGCTCTACGGCTATCTGCCGGCGGCGGTCGCCGGCTTCCTGCTCACCGCCATCCCCAACTGGACCGGGCGGTTGCCGGTGGTCGGGCGGCCGCTCGCCGGGCTCGTCGCTCTGTGGGCGGCGGGCCGTGTCGCGGTGCTGGTCTCCGGGCCGATCGGCGCCTGGTCGGCTGCGGCGATCGACGCGTCGTTCCTTCTGGCACTGACCGGGCTCACGGCACGCGAAGTGTGGACGGGCAAGAACCGGCGCAACCTCCGAATCGTCGGCCTCGTCGCCCTCCTGGCGCTCGGCAACGTCGTCTTCCACGTCGAGGCGATCCTTCGCGGCACCGCGTCCCACGGCACTCGAATCGGCATCGCCGCGGCGGTGGTGCTGGTCGCGGTCATCGGCGGGCGCATCGTGCCGAGCTTCACCGCCAATTGGCTGCGCTCGCGCGGTGGCCGAATGCCGGTGCCCTTCGCGCGGTTCGACGCGGTGGTGATCGGTGTGTCGAGCGTGGCGCTGGCGATGTGGGTGGTGCTGCCGGACCATCGGGCGAGTGGCTCGGCGCTGGTCGCCGCCGGCGGCTTCCAGGCGGTGCGGCTGTGGCGCTGGGTCGGCTGGCGGACGGCTGGCGAGAAGCTCGTGCTCGTCCTGCACGTCGCCTATCTCTTCGTGCCGGTCGGCTTCCTGCTCCTCGGCGGGACGATCCTCGGGGTGGTGCCGCTCCTCGCCTCGGCGGCGCTGCACGCCTGGACGGTCGGCGCGCTGGCGACGATGACGCTGGCGGTGATGACGCGGGCGAGCCTCGGCCACACCGGGCGGATGCTCCATGCGACGCGGTCGATCCAGGCGATTTATCTCGGCGCCTTCGTCGCCACGGTGGCACGCATCGCCATGGGGATGGGGAAGGCCGAGTTCGTCCTCCTCCATGTGGCGATGGTCGCTTGGCTCGTCGCCTTCGCCGGCTTCGCCATCGTCTATTTCCCGATCCTGACGCGGCCGCGCGGCTGAGGCGGGCACCCCTCCGGTCCCCGCAGAAGAACCCGAACCTCCCCTCCGTCATGCCCGAGCTCGACCCGGGCACCCCCGGGCACCCATGAGTTGTTCGAATCATGGGTCCCCGGATCAAGTCCGGAGATGACGCCCGGAATGTCGGGAGGCTCGTCCCGGGCACATCCGCCTCACGCCGGTCGATGGCGGGCGAGGTCGGCGGAACCTCAGTGGCCGGAATGGCCGGCGGGGGCCTTGCCCATGCCTTCGACCACGTATTCGACCTCGACGGTGCCGGCCTTCTCGAAGGTGAGCGTGCCCTTGAAGCGCGAATCCTTGGCGATCGGCTGCTTCAGGCCGATGAACATGATGTGGTAGCCGCCCGGCTTGAACTCGACCTTGCCGCCGGCGGGAACGGCGATGCCCTGATCGAGGGCGCGCATGCGCATGATGCCGTCGGTGATCGCCATCTCGTGGAGCTCCACCTTGGTGGAGATGTCGGAGGCCGCGGAGACCAGACGATCGGCTGTCTTGCCCTTGTTGGTGACGACCAGATAGCCGGCGCCGACCGGGGCGGCCGGCGGGGTGGCGCGGCTCCAGGGATGGTCGACGGTGAGGTCGCCGACCGTCTGGGCGTGGGCGGCGGTCAGGGTGACGGCGAGAATCGCGCCGAACGCCAGGGTCTTCGAAAGGTTCATCGATGGGCTCTCGTTGTCGTGGGCTGCGCGACGGTGGCCGGCGCGACCGAAGAGAGCACATCCTGAGTTCGGTGCGGGGGCGCTGTCAACGCGTTGTGGAATTCGAGGGCATGGTTCGGACGAGGTGCGCCGGCTCGGGGAGGGGGCGCGACGGAGGTTGCGCTTGCGCCGTCTGCCCCGGGTGCTTACCGTGTCCGAACCGATGGTGCCACGATCGCGTCGTGATCGTGGTGAAAAGGGAACACGGGATACGAGATTCGCGACGGCGCTCGACGAGAGGCCGAAGCGGGTGCGTCGGCCGTGGCTGCCCCCGCAACTGTGAGCGGAGAGGTATCGGTTCGGATCGCCACGTCTCGAAAGTGACGAACGCGGCGATCGGCCACTGGTCGCATCCTCCCCCACCGGAGGATGCAGCGTCAGACCGGGAAGGCTCGACCGAGACCCGAAGACCCGCGAGCCAGGAGACCTGCCGTCGGTCCCGGCGCCGTGCGCGTCTTTCGGGCGGGGTGTCCCGAGAGCGAGCCGATGGCCTCAGGTCACGGCGCGTCGAACACGAGGTGGACACGCATGCACATCATGGAAGGATTCCTTCCGATGGGTCACGCGATCGGTTGGACGATCGCCGCGACCCCCTTCGTCGTCGGCGGAACGATCGCGCTCCGTCGGACCTTGAAGGAGCGCCCCGAGGCGCGACTGACGCTCGCCGCGGCGAGCGCCTTCACCTTCATCCTGTCGGCGCTGAAGCTGCCGAGCGTCACCGGCTCCTGCTCGCATCCGACCGGCACCGGCCTCGGCGCCATGACCTTCGGCCCGGCGGTGATGGCGCCGGTCGGGCTGATCGTGCTCCTGTTCCAGGGGCTGCTGCTCGCCCATGGCGGGCTGACGACGCTCGGCGCCAACGTCTTCTCGATGGCGATCGCCGGCCCGTGGGTCGGCTGGGCGGCGTGGCGAATGGCGACCGGAGCCGGTCTGCCGATCGCGGTGGCGGTGTTCCTCGGCGCGGCGCTCGCCGATCTTTCGACCTATGTCGTCACGTCGCTGCAACTGGCGCTGGCCTTCCCCGATCCGACCTCCGGCATCGCCGGATCCTTCGTCAAGTTCGCCGGCATCTTCGCGGTGACCCAGGTGCCCTTGGCGATCGCCGAGGGCCTGCTCACGGTCGTCGTGGCGGCGGCGCTGGTCGGTCGCGGCGGCGATGCCGGTCACGGCTTCGCGCCGCTGTCGGGAGGGCGCTGATCATGGATCTGACCCTCACCCGTGGGCGCACCGTCGCCCTTCTCGTCGTCGCCGTGGCGATCATCGTCCTGCCGCTGGTGTGGCCCGGCCTCGAGGGTGCCTTCACCGGTACCGACGACGTCGCCTCGCAGGCGATCGAAGCGGCTCGACCCGGCTACACCCGCTGGACCACGCCGTTCTGGGAGCCGCCGTCGAAGGAGGTCGAGAGCACGCTCTTCGCCCTGCAGGCGGCGATCGGCGCCGGCATCCTCGGTTATGTCCTCGGCCGTCGTCACGGGAGCCGCCGGCGCGATGACGACCGTCGATAGAATCGCCCATACCAACCGGTGGCGCGGACGATCGCTCGCCGAGAAGGTCGTCCTCGCCCTCGGGCTGCTCGTCGTCGCGCTCGCCTTCCCGCCGTGGCCGACCGCCGCGGCGGTGCTGGCCGTCGCGGCGACGGCGGCGATCGTCGGCGCGGGTGTGGCGCCGCGGACCTGGGCACTCGTCATGGCCGCGCCGCTCGGCTTCGTCGTCACCGGCGCGGCGACGCTCCTGGTGACGATCGGGGCCGACGGCGTCGGGCTGGCGCCGAACGGCTTCGCCGACGCGGCGGGGCTGACCCTGCGCGCCGGCGCGGCGGCGGCGGCGCTGCTGCTCCTCGCCTTCACCACGCCGGCGAGCGACCTCGTCGCCGGGCTGGCGCGTCTGCGGTTGCCGACGGAACTCGTCGAGCTGGCGCTCCTCGTCTATCGCTTCCTCTTCGTTCTTTCCGACACCTTCGCCGCCATGCATGCGGCGCAGGAGGCGCGGCTCGGCCATGTCGGTTGGCGCCGACGCATCCGCTCGTCCGGCGCTCTCGCCGCCAATCTCCTGCCGCGCGCCCTCGACCGGGCGCATCGCATGGAGGCGGGGCTGATGGCGCGCGGTTGGGACGGCGGTGCCTTGCGGGTGCTGACGCCACGCCGGCCGGCGACCGTCGCCGGCCTCGCCGGTGTGGTGGCGACGCTCGCCGCCCTCGTCCTTCTCGGGGTCGCGACGCGATGAGCCCGATCCGAGCCGAGGGGCTGACCCATGTCTATCCCGGCGGCGTGCCGGCGCTCGACCGGCTCGATCTGACGGTGGAAAAGGGGCGGCGGCTGGCCATCCTCGGCCCCAACGGGGCGGGCAAGACGACGCTGCTCCTTCACCTGAACGGCACTCTGAAGCCGACCGGGGGGCGCATCCTCCTCGACGGGGCGCCGGCGACCTACGATCGCACCGGCCTCGTCGCCTGGCGGCGGCGGGTCGGCCTCGTGTTGCAGGACGCCGACGACCAGCTCTTCGCCCCGTCGGTGTTCGAGGACGTGTCGTTCGGACCGATGAATCTCGACCTCGCCGAGGCGGAGGTTCGGGCCCGGGTCGAGGAGGCGCTTGCGGCGCTGGGCATCGCCGATCTGGCGGATCGACCGACCCACATGCTGTCTTTCGGCCAGAAGAAGCGCGCGGCGATCGCCGGGGCGGTCGCCATGCGGCCCGAGGTGCTGCTGATCGACGAGCCGACGGCGGGGCTCGACGCGCGCTCGGCCAAGCGCCTGCTCGCCACCCTCGCCGAGCTCGAGGCACGTGGCACGACGCTGGTCTTCACCACCCACGACGTCGACATGGCTCACCGCTTCGCCGACGACGCGGCCCTGTTCAACCACGGCAAGCTGATCGCCGTGGGCGACGCGAAGACGATCCTCACCGACGTCGCGGCGATGGACCGGGCGGGGTTGGACGCGGTCGGGATCTGAGCCTCACGCCGCCCAGAAATCCCGCGCGCCCGCCGGGAGCGTCTCCAGCACCCGTTCGAAGGCCTGCGGATCGACCGCCGCGCGGAGCGCGCCTGCGACGCAGGCGATGGCGGTATCGGGGGCGAAGTTGTGGTTGCCGCGCACCGCCTGGACCTCCTCCGTCATCGCCGCTCGGTCGGCGAAGGGCACGGGTTCCGCGTCGACGTCCCAGTCGGTGACGAACATGGCGCGCAGGACCGGCGGCAGCACCTCGGCGAAGCGCAGGCCCTCGCTCGCCGTCAGGCGGCGGCGGAAGACGCGCAGCACCGCGTCGACCATGGTCCAGATCTGATTGCGGGTGACGAGATCGGCGCGTTCACGGGCGTCGGCGAGGAAGCGCTCGAAGTCGTCGGAGGCGTGTTGATATTCCATCGGCAGCGGCACGGGGCGTCCTCCCTTCCACGCCGGGTCAACCGTCCAGCCGCGCCACCCCTTCCGGCACGCCGTCGCGGATCATGTCGGCGAGCAGCGCCAAGGCCTTCTGGCGCGGGGTGTTGACCCGGTGGACGAGGCGGACGCGGCGGAAGTGGTGGTCGCCCTCGAGCGGTCGCGCCTCCAGCCGGCCGATCAGGCCGAGGTCGTGACCGACGGCGAGGCGCGGGATCAACGTGATGCCGTAGTCGGCGGCGGTCAGGTGCAACAGCGTTTCGAGCGACGTGGCGCGGATGTCGGCGCCGGCGGTCTCGCCGCGATTGGGGTGGCCGCAGAACTCCAGCGCCTGATCGCGCAGGCAGTGGCCGTCGGCGAGCAGCAGCAGCGACTTCGGGTCGAGATCGTCGGCGTGGATGGTGGCCTTGGCGGCGAGGGGATGGCCGGGCGGCAGCACCACGAAGAACGGCTCGTCGAAGAGGAGATGCGAGGCGAGGCGCGGATCGCCGGGGTCGGAGGCGATGATCGCCGCTTCGAGCCGCCCCTCGGTCAGCGCCTGGAGGAGATGGGCGGTCAGGTCCTCGTAGAGCATCAGCGGTGCCGCCGGCAGCGCTTCCGCGGCGATCGGCAGGACGAAGGGCATCAGATAGGGGGCGAGCGTCGGGATGACGCCGAGGCGCAGCGGGCCGGCGAGCGGGTCGCGGCTCGCCCGGGCGAGCGCGGTGATGTCGTCGGCGGCGGAGACGGCACGGCGGGCGTGGTGGAGGATCTGTTCGCCGACCGGGGTCGGACGGATCGAACGGCCGACGCGCTCGAAGATGCGCACGCCGAGTTCGTCCTCGAGCTTGAGGATCTGGCCCGACAGCGTCGGCTGCGACACGTGGCAGGCCTCGGCGGCGCGGCCGAAATGGCCGAGATCGGCGACGGCGAGGACATATTGCAGGTCGCGCAGGTTCATGGGGGGCTCCGGGGTGGGGGCTCCGAGATCGATATCGCCGATCATATATGGAGCTTCCATATGTGACGACAATCGCCTTCGAGGCGCCACCCAGGGGGCTCGTCTTCGGACACCCGCTCTACCGCCCTTCTCGCCACCAGGCGGCGGCGAAGAGGCCGAGGAGGAGGGAGAGGGCGAGGAGGCCTTCGAACAACGGCAGGCGATCGAGGCCCTCCAGCACCGAGGCGCGGGAGGCGGAGAGGCCGATCCAGCCGGGGCCGGCCATGGTCCGGCCGCCATCGCGGACGAGCGGTTGCGGCAGTTCGGCGCCGGCGAGGCGGGTGATCGATCCGCCGGTCGCGGCGGCGAGCGGGGCGAGGAGGTGGTCGGTCGACAGCACGTCGGCGAATTCGCGCGGATCGGCCGGGCCGACGGCGAGGAGGGCGGTGCGGGTGCCGTCGGTGGCGCGCCACAGGCCGGGCTCGGTCGCCGGCAGGGCGGCCCGCCACACGCCGGGGCGGGCGCGGGCGAGATCGAGCCGCCGCTTCGCACCGGTCGGGCTCTCGACCTCGACGGCTTCCGCGGTGTCGGCGAGCGTCTGGCGTTCGACGACGAGGTCGCGGCCCTGACGGACGAGGCGCAGGCGCTCCTCCTCGAGGTCCGGCTCCTTCATCAGCCAGTGGGCGAGGCGGCGCAGCAGCGGTCCGTGGGGGCCGCCGCCTTCGAAGCCGCGGGCCCACAGCCACACCTGATCGGAGGTCAGCAGGCCGACGCGGCCCTTGCCCTTGTGGGCGAGCACCAGAAGCGGACGATCGCCGGCGCCGGTGAGGACGGTCGCCGCATCGTCGTCGATCGCGAGGCCCGACAGGCGGAACCAGCGCGACCAGTCGGGCGGGTCGGCCGCGGCGCCGGGCAGGTCGCGGGTGACCGGATGGCGGGCGCCGAGGGCGGAGACGCGCGGGCGGAAGGGTTCTTCGACGATGCCGCCGTCGGGCCGGCCCGGCAGGATGTCGGCGAGGGGGGTGTCGTAGAGGCTCGCCGAGCCGCCGAGATCGGGGCCGGAGGCGACCAGCACGGCGCCGCCGTCGCGCACCCAGCGGGCGATGTTGTCGAGATAGATCGACGACAGGATCGCCTTGCGGCGGTAGCGGTCGAAGACGATCAGGTCGAAGTCGCGGATCTTCTCCTGGAAGAGCTCGCGGGTGGGGAAGGCGATCAGCGCCAGCTCGGTGAGCGGCGTGCCGTCCTGCTTCTCCGGCGGGCGCAGGATGGTGAAGTGGACGAGGTCGACCGAGGCGTCGGACTTGAGCAGGTTGCGCCACGTCCGCTCGCCCGGGTGCGGTTCGCCCGAGACGAGGAGGACGCGCAGGTGCTCGCGGATGCCCTCGATGGTCGCCGCGGTGCGATTGTCGAGGGGGGTGAGTTCGCCGGCGAGCGGGGCCGCCTCGAGTTCGACGACGACGTCGCCGGCGTGGGGCACGTCGACCTCGATCGTCTCCTCGCGGCCCGGCGTCGCCCGGACCGTGCCGACGACCTCGCCGTCGCGTTTCACCGTCACCGCGACCGGCGAACCGGTGGCGGCGACGCCGGCGTCGACGACGCGGAAGGCGATCGTCTGGGGCTTGCCGACGATGCCGAAGCGGGGGGCGCGGACGATCTCGATGCGGCGGTCGATCTCGTCGGCGCGGCCGGTCAGGAAGACGTGCAGCGGGGCGGTGAAGCCGAGGGCGGCCGGGTTCGCCGGGACGTCGTGGACCTGCCCGTCGGTGATCATGACGACGCCCGAGACGCGATCCGGCGGCACGTCGGCGAGCGCCCGGCCGAGAGCGTCGAAGAGGCGGGTGCCGTCGGCGTCGACGCCGGCGCGGTCGTCGACGGTGGCCTCGCGCAACTCGATGCCCGGCAGCGCCGCGATGCGCCGGGAGAGCGCCTCGCGGGCGGCCTCGGTCTCGGCGTCGCGGTCGACCAGCGACTGGCTCGCCGAGCGGTCGGTGACGAGGACCACGACGCCGGGAAGAGGCTTGCGCAGCTCCCGGCGGATCTCGGGGCCGGTCGTGGCCAGGGCGAGAAGGACGAGCGCGGCGGCGCGCAGCCGGGCGCCGCGGCGGCCGACCCACAGGCCGAGGCCGGCGACCACGGCGGCGACGAGGATCAGCGCGACGAGCGCCGCCGGCGGCAGGAGGGGGGCGAAGTCGAGGGTCCAGGTCATCGCGCCTCCGTCACCGGCCGAGCCGTTGCAGGAGGGCGGGGACGTGGACCTGATCGGCTTTGTAGTTGCCGGTCAGGGTGTACATCACGAGATTGACGCCGACGCGCAGCGCCATCTCGCGGCCGCGCGGGTCGGCGGAGGCCATGGGCAGCAGGTCGTCGCCGTCGTCGGTGACGGCCCATGCGCCGGCGAGGTCGTTGCCGGTGACGATCAGCGGCGAGACGCCGTCGCCGGGGCGGGCCGGTCTATCGTCGGGGCGGTCGGGATCGGCGGTCGGCGTCGCCTCGACCCACAGGCGGCCGTCGAAGCGGCCGGGGAAATCGCGCAAGAGGTAGAAGGTGCGGCCGAGCACGTGGTCGCCGGGCACCGGTTCGAGTTCGGGCAGGTCGAGGCCGGCGAGGATGCGCCTGAGCGCGGCGCCCGCCCCGGTGGGGCGCCCGGTGCCGGCGCGGGTGTCAGCGTCGGCGGCGTCGCGGGTGTCGAAGATCACCGTGCCGCCGTTCTTCATGAAGGCGTCGAGACGGCCGAGCGCCACCGGCGAGATCGAGGCGTCGGCGGTGATCGGGAAATAGAGGAAGGGGAAGAAGGCGAGCTCGTCGCGGGCCGGATCGACGCCGACGGGGTCGCCGAGATCGACGGCGGTGCGGTTGGACAGCACGCGGCCGAGCCCGAGGAGACCGCGGCGGGCGACGTCGTCGATCGTGGCGTCGCCGGTCAGCACGTGGGCGAGATGGGTCTCGTGGGTGGCGGAAAGGGCGAAGGCGTCGCCGGCGCTCTCGGCTGCGGCCGGGCGGGTGTCGCCGATCGCCAGCGCGAGGACGATCGCGCCGGCCGCGGCGGTGGCGACGCGGCGGCGACGCAGGAGGGGGGCGATCAGGATCAGCGCGTCGACGAGCGCCAGGATCAGCGCCGCGATCAGCAGGACGGGGCGCAGGTCGCGGCGCTCGACCGGCAGACGGGGCGTGACCGTCACACGGTCGAGGCGAGCGAGGTCGATCGCGGCGAGCGGATCGCCGGCGCGGCGGGTCGGCAGCGCCAGGAAGGCGTCGCCGTTGCCCCACAGGCCCGGCGGATGCTCGCGGCTGGGATGATCCGGCGGGGCCGCGGCGGCGATCGGCCGGGCTTCGGGACCGGGGGCGCCCAGCCGCCCGAAGCCGTCGAGGAGCCGCCAGGGCGGCAGGGTGGTGGCGCCGGTCACGCCGCCGGCGCCCTCGGCGCGGGTCGCGGCGGAGAGCGCGGTGATGCGGCGGAGCATCTCGACGAAGGTGCCGGAGATGGGCAGGTTCGACCACGAGGTCTCGGCGCCGACGTGGAAGAGCACGACGCGGCCGGCGCCGCGGCGGGCGGCGGTGACCAGCGGGGTTCCGTCGTCGAGCACCGCCCAGGTGCGATCGGCGAGGTCCGGGCCCGGTTCGGCGAGGATCTGGCGGGAGACGCGGACGTCCTCCGCCGGGGTCATGCCGGCGAAGGGGCCGGTCGCCGGATAGGGGCCGAGGCCGCGCGGGGCGCCCCAGGTGAAGGCGCCGCCGAGGGTGCGTTCGCCGCCGCGGATCTCGACCGGCAGCAGCGGATCGTCGTCGCGCCCGCCCGTCAGTCGAGGACCGGCGAAGCGGACGAGGATGCCGCCGCCTTCGATCCATTTCCGCAGTCGCACGCCGGCCTCGCCGACGATGTTGCCGACGTCGGCGACGAGCAGCACCGAGACGTTCGCCTCGATCGCCTCGAGGATGGCGGCGCCGGTCTCGGTCGCCTTGGGGCGGCGCAGATCGGCGAAGGGGGCGAGCGCCTTGTCGAGATAGTGGCCGGGGCCGAGCAGCGGCTGGGCGCGATCGAATCCGGCGCCTGAGACGAGGCCGACGACGCGGCGGCGCCAGCGTTCGTCGAGGAGCATCACCGCGCCGGCATGGCTCTCGCCGGCGATCTCGACCCGGGCGACGTCGTTGCGCACCGCGGTCGGCAGGTCGAAGCGGACTTCGGTCGTGGCGCGGTCGGCCTCGAAGGCGAAGGGCACGTTCGCCAGCACCCGGCCCTTGGGGTCGAGGGCGCGCAGGTCGCCGGTCGCCGGCGCTTCCGAAGTGACGCGGGCGAGTTTCGCCGACATCGCGTCGAGGCCGTTGTCGACGGCGTCGACGGTGCGGATGGCGAGGCGGGCCGGCGGGGCGATGGTGAGCGGGGCTTCGTCCGCGAGTTTCGCCAGGGCCTCGGCGAAGGCGCGGCCATCGGCCGGGACGGCGAGATCGACGCCGTGGGTGAACCAGACGATCGAGCCGGGCGGGTGGGCCGCGGCCGAGCGGGTCAGGCCGGCGAGGAGATCCGATCGGGTGTCGGCGCGCGGGCGCGGCGCCAGGGTGGCGAGACGGCGCTTCGCCTCCTCCGGAGCGGTCGGATCGAAGGTCTGGTCGGCGCCGTCGGCGGAGGCGACGAGCACGACGGTGCGGCTGCGGCGGGCGGCGCGGTCGATGCGCGCCTCGATCGCGGCGCGGGTCGCCTCCCAGTCGGCGGCGGCGGGCCAGCCGTCGTCGACGATCAGCCACAAGGGACCCGAGCGGCCGTCGTCGTCGACGGTCGGACGCCACACCGGCGCGGCGAGGGCGAGGATCACCGTCACGGCGAGGGCGAAGCGCAGGAGCAGCAGCCACCACGGGGTGTGGGCCGGGGTCTCGTCGGCGGGCACGAGATCGCGCAGCATCACCGTCGGCGGGAAGTCGATCGACCGCGGCTTCGGCGGGGTGAGGCGCAGGAGCCACCAGATCGCCGGCAGGGCGAAGAGGGCGAGAAGCGCCGCCGGCGCGCCGAAGGCGAGGGGGAAGAGACCGTTCACCGCATGCCCCCCGAGAGTTCGGCGAGGGGCGAGAAGTGATGTTCGCCGCCGAGCGAGGCGTGGAGTGCCAGCGCGGCCTCGACGGCGGCGCGGTCGGTCGCGTGGGTGACGAGGGTCCAGCCGCCGCGGCGGGCGAGATCGGCGAGCGCCGCGCCGTGGGCGGCCCAGCGGGCGGCCCAGGCCTCGGTCAGCGCTTCGGTGCGCGGCACGCGGACGAGGGCGCCGCTCTCCGGGTCGCGAAATTCGAGATGGCCGAGGAACGGCAGGGTGGCTTCCGCCGGATCGACGATGCGGGCGAGGTGGAGCCGGGCGCCGCCGGCGGCGAGGGCGCCGAGGCGGGCTTCCACCGTTTCGAAGTCGTCGAGGAAATCGCCGACGAGCACCAGTTCGGCGAAGCGGCCGACGGTTCCCGGGTCGGGCAGGGCGAGGCGCTCGGGGTGGGCGAGGAGGGCGGCGGCGAGGCGCTCGGCGGCGCGGCGATGGGTGATCGGCCGCATCACGCCGGGCATGCCGACCCGCTCGCCGGCGCGCGCCAGGAGATCGGCGAGCGCCAGGGTGAGCACCACGGCGCGGTCGCGTTTGGAGACGGCGGCGAGCTCGGAGCGCCAGTCCATCGACGGCGACAGGTCGGGGGCGAGCCACACGGTGTGGGCCGCCTCCCATTCGCGCTCGCGCACGTAGAGCAGGTCGTCGCGGGCGGAGCGGCGCCAGTCGATGGCGGTCGCCGGTTCGCCCGGGGTGAGCGGGCGATATTGCCAGAAGGTCTCGCCGGAGCCGGCGCGGCGGCGGCCGTGCCAGCCGGCGGCGACGGTGGCGGCGACGCGGCGGGCCTCGACCAGCAGGTCGGGCATGGCGGCGGCGAGAGAGCGCGCGGCGACGAGGCGCGTCCGGTCGACGACGGCCACATCGTCGCTCGCCGCCGCGGCACGGAGGCCGGTGGCGAGACGGGCGACGAGGGATGCGGCGGGCGTGACCAAGGGTGGTCCCTCGTGAGCGGGGCTCAGCCGATTCGGGAGGCGGCGTGGGCGACGACGTCGTGCACCGTGATCCCGTCGGCGCGGGCGGCGAAGGTCAGCGCCATGCGGTGTTGCAGCACCGGTTCGGCCAGCGCCGCGACGTCGTCGAGGTCGGGGGCGAGGCGACCCTGGAGCAGGGCGCGGGCGCGCACCGTCAGCATCAGCGCCTGACCGGCGCGCGGCCCCGGCCCCCAGGCGACGTGGCGGGCGGGATCGTCGTGGCCGCCGGCCTCGCCGGGGGCGAGCGGGCGGGTCGAGCGGATCAGCGCCAGGATGGCGTCGACGATGCGTTCGCCGACCGGCATCAGGCGGACCAGGGCCTGGAGGTCGACGAGGTCGACGCCGCCGAGGACGGGACGCGCCACCGGCGCGGTCGGGCCGGTGGTGGCGGTGAGGATCTGCCGCTCCGCCTCGATCGAGGGATAGTCCACGTCGATCTGCATCAGGAAGCGGTCGAGCTGGGCCTCGGGCAGCGGATAGGTGCCTTCCTGCTCCAGCGGGTTCTGGGTGGCGAGCACGTGGAAGGGCCGCGGCAGGTCGTGGCGGCGGCCGGCGACGGTGACGTGGATCTCCTGCATCGCCTGGAGGAGGGCCGACTGGGTGCGCGGGCTCGCCCGGTTGATCTCGTCGGCCATCAGCAACTGGGCGAAGATCGGCCCCTGAATGAAGCGGAAGGAGCGGGTGCCGTCGGCGGCCTGATCGAGCACCTCGGAGCCGAGGATGTCGGAGGGCATCAGGTCGGGGGTGAACTGGACGCGGCGGGCGTCGAGGCCGAGGACGATGCCGAGGGTCTCGACCAGCCGCGTCTTGGCGAGGCCGGGGACGCCGACGAGCAGGCCGTGGCCGCCGGAGAGCAGGGTGACGAGGGTCCTCTCGACCACGCTCTCCTGGCCGTAGATCACTTCGCCGATCGCGGCGCGCACCACCGCCAGTCGTTCGATCGCCCGCTCTACGCGCTCGACCACGTCGCCCGCCGCCGTCCCTGTCGTCTCGTTCATACCGTCGTCTTCGTCTGTCGGGCGCGAGGCCCGGGGAGGGGGCGCGGCTTCCGCGCAGGTGTTTCCTCGGCGCGGCTTCCACGCCGGGATCGAGTTTGACAGGATACGCGGGAACGCGCATCCCGAAACCGTCGGCATCGCGGTGGAGTGAACGGCCGAGATCGGGCGGAAGCGAGGCGAGGAACGTGAGCGAAGCGACGAAGCGCGACACGCCGGGCGAGGGTCTGGCGAGCCTGATGGCCAAGCTCGGCGGCGCCGGCGAGGGCCGTGGTCCGGCGCCGGTGGAGCGCTGGAACCCGCCGTTCTGCGGCGACATCGACATGCGCATCGCCGCCGACGGCACCTGGTACTACTGCGGCACGCCGATCGGTCGCGAGGCGATGGTGCGCCTCTTCGCCTCGGTTCTGCGCCGCGACGAGGACGGCAGGACCTACCTCGTCACGCCGGTGGAAAAATGCGGCATCACCGTCGACGACGTCGCCTTCGTCGCGGTGGAACTGCAGGTCGAGGGAGCCGGACGCGAGCAGGTGCTGGGGCTGAGGACCAACGTCGGCGATCGTGTCGTCGTCGACGACGATCATCCGCTGCGATTCGAGATCGACGCTGTGAACGGCGGATTGAAACCCTATGTGAGGGTCAGAGGCCGGCTCGAGGCGCGTCTGGCAAGGCCGGTCCTCTACGACCTGGTGGCGCTCGGCGAGAGCGAGACGCTCGACGGGCGCGAGTGGTTCGGGGTCAGGAGCTCGGGACGGTTCTTTCCGATCGTTCCGGCGGACGAGATCGAGGCGATCGAATGAGATCGGCGGAGGCGGTGGGCGTGGAGTCGTTTCGGGCGGAGGCCTTCGTCGAACGGGTCAGGCCGCATTTCGTCGTCGATCCGCTCGCCGTGCCCTTCGATGCCGGGGGCTCGGACCTGACCCTCAATCCGAGCTTCGCGGCGCAGATGGTCGGCCGCCGCCTCAAGGACGCGGCGGTGTTGATCGGCCTCGTCGACGAGCCGCACGAGACGCGGGTGATCCTCACCCAGCGCACCGAGCACCTGTCGAGCCACGCCGGTCAGGTCGCCTTTCCCGGCGGCAAGATCGACGCCGAGGACGGCAGCGCGATCGAGACGGCGCTACGCGAAGCGGAGGAGGAGATCGGGCTCGATCGGGCGCATGTCCTGCCGGTCGGTTGCCTGCCGCCCTACGCCTCCGGCTCGGGGTATCGGATCGTGCCGGTGATCGCGCTGGTCCGGCCGGGACTTTCCTACGCGCCCAATCCGCACGAAGTGGCCGACGTCTTCGAGGTGCCGCTCGCCTTCCTGATGACCGGCGCCAACCATCGCGTCGGCAGCCGGGTGTGGAACGGGCGCACAGGATATTTCTATGAAATGCCCTATGGCGAGCGCTATATCTGGGGTGTCACCGCCGGGATCATCCGGCAGATCTGGGAGCGGACCTACGGCCGCACCGAACGAACGGTGGAGGCGGGGGCGTGACCCGGTCACCGGTGCGGAGAAGGCCATGATCCGTCTGATCGCCATCGAAGTGGCGCTGTTCCTGTCGCCCTTCGTCGTCTTCGCGCTCTTCCTGATGGCGCGGCGGCGAGCGGTGTCGTTCGGGCTCTTCCGCGACGAAGCGCCGATGGTCGAACTGGCGATCGGCGGGCTCGTCCTGGTGATCGCCTCGCTGATCGCGCTCGCCGCCTTCCACGACGGCAACGTCGCCGGCACCTACGTGCCCGACAAGTTCGAGAACGGTCGTCTCGTCCCGGGACACATCCAGTGACCCCCACCGCCACGCCGATGCCGACGCTGGCGAGTTGCGACTGGCTCCGGGCGCCGTCGCTCGCTCGCCTCTTCGCGGCGATCGAACGCGACGGCGACACCTGTTGGGTGGTCGGCGGTGCGGTGCGCAACGCTCTCCTCGGCCTGCGGGTCGCGGATGTCGACGTCGCCACCACGGCGCTGCCCGAGAAGGTGATGGCGCGGGCGGCGGCGGCGGGGTTGAAGCCGGTTCCGACCGGGATCGATCACGGCACGGTGACCGTGGTGGTCGACGGCCACCCCTACGAGGTGACGACGCTCCGCGAGGACGTCGAGACCCACGGCCGCCATGCGACGGTCGCCTTCGGCCGCGACTGGGCGGCGGATGCGCATCGGCGCGACTTCACCATGAACGCCCTCTACGCCTCGCTCGACGGCGTTGTGCACGACTTCGTCGGCGGCGTCGCCGACTGCATGGCGCGGCGGGTGCGTTTCATCGGCGATCCGGCGGCGCGCATCGCCGAGGACTATCTGCGCATCCTGCGCTTCTTCCGCTTCCATGCGGCCTACGGGCGCGGCGGGCTCGACCCCGGCGGGTTGCACGCGGCGATCGTGGCGCGGGCCGGCCTCGACGGGCTGTCGGCGGAGCGATCGGGTCAGGAGATGCTGAAGCTGGTCGTGGCGGTGGGGGCGCCGGCGACGATCACGCAGATGAGCGATTGCGGCATCCTGCAGCGGGTGACGGGGCGGGCGGCGAACCTCGCCGCCTTCGTGCGCCTGCACGCGACGTCCGCGGCGACCGGCCGACCGATGCGCGACGCCGCCGACGCGCCGCTGTTCCTGGCGGCGCTCTCGGCCTGGACGGAGGGCGATGCGGTCGGGCTCGGGGCCCGGCTAAGGCTCTCCAACCGGGCGACCGAACGGATGGCGGCGGCGGTCGCATGGTCGCGGCGGATCGATCCGGGGCTCGACGAGCGGGCGGTGCGCCGGCTTCTCCACGCGGTCGGGGCGGAGACCTTCGGCGACGCGCTGCTCCTCGCCCATGTGCGCGGGCGGGTCGGCCGGGCGGTGGTCGCGCCGCATCTCGACCTGCCGGAACGCTGGCCGGTGCCGCGTCTGCCGATCGGCGGACGCGATCTGGTGCGCCTCGGTGTGACCGGTGGCCCGATGGTCGGCAGGCTCCTGGCGGCCGCCGAAACGGCGTGGGTGTCGAGCGATTTTTCGCTGCCGCGCGAGGCTCTTCTCGCTCTGATCGCCGAGAAGATCGCCGATCGGAACGACTAAAAGACAGATACATAGAATTCTAAGGGTCGGGGCAGCCCCCCCTTAAATTCCATGGAGTACCCCGAGGGAAGCAAGATCGGGGTAACGCGCCATGGGGCCGCAGACCGTCACCATCGAGGATGTCGACCGAGCGCTCGCCGCTCGTTCGTTCCCGACGGCTTTCCCGTCGGCGCTCGAAGCTCGCTACGAGCAGGACCAGGGAGCGGCGCGCCGGAGCCGGCTGTCGCTCGCCGCCTTCTGGTTCGCCGTCTGTTACGGCCTCTTCCTCGGCATCGACGCGCGCCTCGTCGCCGACGTGTTCTTCGTCTCCGCCTTCGTCCATCTGGCGGTGATGGTGCCGCTCGGCTTCGGCGTGGCGCTGATCGCCGCCCATGGGACGACGCCGTGGGTGCGCGAGGGCTCGTCCGCGGCGCTGACGGTGGTCTCCGTCGCCACCATCCTGTGGGTCTATCTCGTCTCCGAAGCGCCGTCGGCGGCGCATTACCACTATTTCGCCGCTCTGCCGATCCTCTACGGCAACGTGGTTCAGCGTCCTCATTTCGCCTACGCCGCCGGCGCATCGGGCATCGCCCTGGCGCTCCATTGGTCGGCGATGGCGGCGGGTGGGCTGCCGGTGGAGGTGGCGATCGCCGCGGCGATCGAATTCCTGGCGGTGGTGCTGGTGACGCTGGTCGCGGTGTTCCTGATCGAACGCGAACTGCGGCGGGCCTACCTGCGCCACCTGCGCGGCGAGATCACCGCCGATCGGCTCAACCATTCCAACAACGAACTGCGCCAACTGTCGAACCTCGACACGCTGACCGGCATCGCCAATCGGCGCTGGCTCGAGGCGCATCTCGCCGAGATGGCCGACCGGTCGCTCCACGCCGGCGTACCGCTGGCGGTGATGATGGTCGACGTCGATCACTTCAAGGGCTTCAACGACCACTACGGCCATCCGGAGGGCGATCGCTGCCTGAAGATGGTGGCGGCGGTGGCGCGCGATCAGGTGCGTCGCAAGGACGATCTCATCGGCCGCTTCGGGGGCGAAGAGTTCCTGGTCATCCTGCCCGGCACCGACCTGCTCGACGCCACCAAGGTCGCCGAGCGCATGCGCCACGCCATCGCCGCGATGAACCTGCCGCATGCCCGCAGCGACGTCGCCGAAACGGTCACCGTATCGATCGGCGTCTCGGCGGGGCGCGTCAGCGACGGCGTCAGCACCGACGAACTGGTCCGCGCCGCCGACAACGCGCTCTATGAGGCCAAGCGTCTCGGCCGCAACCGAATCCACGCCTCCACACCCGGTTACACCGTGGTCGAGGTGGAGCAGGAGCGGATGCCACGGCGCCGGCGCATCTCACTGGCGGCGCGGGAAGCGGCCGAGTGAGCCGGCCGTCTCACACACCCCGGCGCCTCAAGGCCACTTCACCACCGGCGGCATGGACGAGAGGATCGAGGCGACGTTGCCGCCGGTTCTCAATCCGAAGATGGTGCCGCGATCGTAGAGCAGGTTGAACTCGACGTAGCGGCCGCGGCGGACGAGCTGTTCGTCGCGATCGGCGTCGGTCCACGGCGTCGCGCCGTTGCGGCGGACGAGATCGGGATAGATGCCGAGGAAAGCCTCGCCGACGGCGCGGGTGAAGGCGAAGTCGGCGGCGACGTCGCCCGAGTCCAGCCGGTCGTAGAAGATGCCGCCGATGCCGCGCGGCTCGTCGCGGTGTTTCAGGTGGAAGTACTCGTCGCACCACGCCTTGTAGCGCGGGTAATCGGCGACGGCGTGTGCGCCACAGGCGGCCTCCATGGCTTCATGGAAGGCGACCGTGTCCGCATCCTCCTGGGTGCGTCGGCGATCGAGCACCGGCGTCAGGTCGGCGCCACCGCCGAACCAGCGCTTCGTCGTCACCACGTGGCGGGTGTTCATGTGGACCGCCGGTACGTTCGGATTCCACGGATGGGCGATGAGCGAGATGCCGGAGGCCCAGAAGCGCGGGTCCTCCGCTGCTCCGGGGATCTCCTTGCGGAATTCGGGGGCGAACTCGCCGTGAACGGTGGAGACGTGGACGCCGACCTTCTCGAACACCCGGCCGTGCATCATCCCCATCACCCCGCCGCCGCCGGGGCCGCCGCCGACGTCGGTACGCTGCCAGGGGGTGCGGACGAAACGGCCGGGCGCGGCGTCGATGCCGGGCGTGGCGATCTCGTCCTCGAGCGCCTCGAAGGCGGAGCAGATCCGGTCGCGCAGGATGGCGAACCAGGCGGCGGTGTCGGCCTTCAGCGTGGCGAGGTCGGTCTGGGTCACGGAGCGTCTCCGGCTGGGGGCGGGTCGAACGGCGGGAAGCCGTGGGTTCGGCGCAGCGCCTCGCCGAGCACCATGACGGCGGCGACCGCGACGTTGAGCGAGCGCATCCCCGGCCGCATCGGCACGACGAGGCGGGCATCGGCGCTCTCGTGGACCTCGTCGGGAACGCCGGCGGATTCACGGCCGACCATGATCACGTCGTGATCATCGAAGGCGAAATCGACGTAGGGCGTCGTGGCGCGGGTGGTCAAGAGCACCAGCCGACGACCACTCGCACGACGGGCCGCGTCGAAGGCGTTCCAACCGGTGTGGCGGGTCAGGACGGCGGCGTCGAGATAGTCCATGCCGGCGCGTCTGAGGTTGCGGTCGGTGACGGCGAAACCGGCGGGCTCGATCAGGTCGACGGCGAGGCCGAGACAGGCGGCGGCGCGCAGGAGCGTGCCGGTGTTCTGGGGGATGTCGGGTTGGTAGAGGGCGAGACGCAGGTCGGTCATGACTGGAACGTGGCGGTGATGTGGCGCAGAATCGGGGCGAGGGGTGGTCGATCTCGTTTCGAGTGTTGCGGCGGCGGGAACCGGGAACAGCGCCGATTCGCCGCAGTTCGTAGCGGCAACCGTGCCACAACTCGAATAAATTGCTCAGAATTGGGCAAAGGTGGCAGAGACGAGTGACATCCCGTCGCTGGACATCTCGGCGACCAGATGTCAAAACGGCGGCCGATCGGACACTGGGCGCTTTTCGGCTCCCGGTGGCCTGTTTCTCAGCGCAATTCCTTCCTGCGCACGCGTGGTCGATCCGGTGGCTCTTCGGGGGTGTTCGGACGCGACGCGAGAGTCGGAAGGCCAAGATCCGACGACATGCGAGAGGATCCGACCTTGGCTACCATGGACACCGCAGAACCGTCGCGCCGCGACTTCCTCTACATCGCCACGGGCGCCGTCGCCGCCGTGGGCGCCGCTTCGGCGGTGTGGCCGTTCATCGACCAGATGAACCCGGATGCCTCGGCGCTGGCGCTCGCTTCCACCGAGGTCGACGTCTCCGCCGTCGCGCCGGGCCAGATCATCACGGTGAAGTGGCGCGGTAAGCCGGTGTTCATCCGCAATCGCACGCCGGAGGAGATGAAGGCGCTCGCGGCGATGGACGTGAAGGGCCTCAAGGACCCGCAGTCCGACGCCGATCGCGTCAAGAAGGGCCACGAGAACCTGCTCGTCGTCGTCGGCGTGTGCACCCACCTCGGCTGTGTGCCGCTCGGCAACGCCGGCGATCACCACGGCTGGTTCTGCCCCTGCCACGGTTCGCACTACGACGCCTCGGGCCGCATCCACGCCGGTCCCGCGCCTCTCAACCTGCCCGTCCCGCCCTACGAGTTCATCTCGGACAAGGTCGTGAAGATCGGCTGACCCCAGCGCCTCAGGAGAGCAAGACATGAGCGGTCATTCGACCTACACGCCGTCCAATGGCTTCACGCGCTGGATCGACGAACGCCTGCCGATCATCCGGCTGAGCTACGACAGCTTCGTCGCCTATCCGACGCCGCGGAACCTCAACTACTGGTGGACGTTCGGCGGCATCCTGTCGATGATGCTGGCGGTGCAGCTGATCACCGGCATCGTCCTGGTGATGCACTACACGCCGAACACCGCGATGGCCTTCACCTCCGTCGAGCACATCATGCGCGACGTGAACTGGGGTTGGCTCCTGCGCTACATGCACGCCAACGGCGCGTCGATGTTCTTCATCGCCGTCTACATCCACATCCTGCGCGGCATGTATTACGGCTCCTACAAGGCTCCGCGCGAGATCCTGTGGATCCTCGGCGTCGTCATCTTCCTGCTGATGATGGCCACCGCCTTCATGGGCTACGTGCTGCCGTGGGGCCAGATGTCGTTCTGGGGCGCCACCGTCATCACCAACCTGTTCTCGGCCATTCCGGTGATCGGCGATCCGATCGTCATCTGGCTGTGGGGCGGTTTCTCGGTCGACAACCCGACGCTCAACCGCTTCTTCTCGCTGCACTACCTGCTGCCGTTCGTCATCGCCGCCGTCGTCGTCCTGCACGTCTGGGCGCTGCATGTCGTCGGTCAGAACAACCCGGCGGGCGTCGAGGTGAAGTCCGAGCAGGACACCGTCGCCTTCACCCCCTACGCGACGCTGAAGGACGCCTTCGGCATGGCGGTGTTCCTGGTGTTCTTCGCTTGGTTCCTGTTCTACACGCCGAACTACATGGGTCATCCGGACAACTACATCCCGGCCAACCCGATGGTGACGCCGGCGCACATCGTTCCCGAATGGTACTTCCTGCCGTTCTACGCGATCCTGCGCTCGGTGCCGGACAAGCTCGGCGGCGTCATCGCCATGTTCGGCTCCATCGCCGTGCTGTTCGTCCTGCCCTGGCTCGACACCTCGAAGGTGAAGTCCGGTCGTTATCGTCCGCTCTTCAAGCAGTTCTTCTGGCTGCTGGTGATCGCCGGTCTCGGCCTCGGCTATCTCGGCTCGCAGCCGGCGGAAGGTGGCTACGTCATCGCGTCGCGCATCCTGACCGCCTGGTACTTCTTCCACTTCCTGGTGATCCTGCCGGTCCTCGGCCTCATCGAGAAGCCGAAGCCGGTGCCGGAGTCGATCACGGCCGACGTCCTCGCCAAGAACGCGGCCCACTGAACCGAAGAGATCGGGAGACACGAAAAATGACCATGATCCTTTCCGGTTCGAAGATCGCGCGGGCCTTCGGCGCCCTCGCTCTGACGGCGGGGCTCGCCCTCGGCGGCCAGTCGGCGCAGGCGGCGGAGACGGCGCACGGCCCCAAGGTGGAGATGCAGTCCTGGAGCTTCGCCGGCCCGTTCGGCCGCTTCGACAAGGGCCAGCTGCAGCGCGGATACAAGGTGTACAAGGAGGTCTGCGCCGCCTGTCACTCGATGAACCTCCTCGCCTACCGCAATCTCGCGGACGCGGGCGGCCCCGGCTTCACCATGGACCAGGCCAAGGCGCTCGCCGCCGAGATCAAGGTGAAGGACGGCCCGAACGACGCGGGTGAGATGTTCGAGCGCAACGGCCGGACCTCCGATCGCTTCCCGGCGCCGTTCGCCAACGACGAGGCGGCGCGTGCCGCCTTCGGCGGCGCCCTGCCGCCGGACCTGTCGCTGATCGGCAAGAACCGCGCCGCCCACCGCGGCGGCCTGTCGTTCATGGCCGATCCCTTCACGCTCTACGCGGAAGCCGGCCCGGACTACGTCTTCAATCTGATGACCGGCTACGTCGATGCGCCCGCCGGCACCACCTGCGACGGCGCGCTGCAGTACAACCAGTCCTTCATTTCGGGCTCGTGCATCGCCATGCCGAACCCGCTGAGCGAGGGCATGGTGACCTACGACGACGGCACCAAGGGCACCGTCGAGCAGTATGCTCGCGACGTCTCGGCCTTCCTGATGTGGGCGGCCGAGCCGAAGCTCGAGGCGCGCAAGTCCACCGGCCTCAAGGTCATCCTGTTCCTGGTGGTGCTGGCCGGTCTGCTCTATCTGTCGAAGCGCAAGATCTGGTCGAACGTCGCCCACTGAGGCGGCTCCGATCGAGGTGAACACGAGGGCTCCCGGGCGACCGGGGGCCCTCGACTTCTTCGTGGGCGCGCTGGTGACGACACGGATTGCATCGCGGCGCGAAATGCCGACACTGCGGCGGACGATATGCGACGGGGGACGCCATGACGGCATCGGTGATCGGGGTGATCGGCGGATCGGGGCTCTACGATCTGCCGGGGGTGACGAATGCGCGTTGGGTGACGGTCGACAGCCCCTGGGGGACGCCGTCGGATCAGCTGTTGATCGGCGAGATCGCGGGCAAGAAGCTGGTCTTCCTGCCGCGCCACGGCCGTGGACACCGCATCCCGCCCTCCGACATCGACTATCGCGCCAACATCGACGCGATGAAGCGCGCCGGCGTCACCGACATCGTCTCGGTGTCGGCGGTCGGCTCCTATCGAGAGGAACTGGCGCCCGGCACCTTCGTGTTGATCGACCAGTTCGTCGATCGCACCACCCGACGCGCCTCGTCGTTCTTCGGACCGGGCTGCGTCGGCCACGTCGCCTTCGGCCATCCGACCAGCCCCGGCATCATGGACCGGCTGGAAGCGGCGGCGCTGGCCGAGGACATCCCGCATCGCCGTGGCGGCACCTATGTGTGCATGGAGGGGCCGCAGTTCTCCACCGAGGCCGAGAGCCGCTGGTACAAGTCGGCCGGCTTCGACGTCATCGGCATGACCAACATGCCGGAGGCCAAGCTCGCCCGGGAGGCGGAGATCCCCTACGCCACCGTCGCCATGGTCACCGACTACGATTGCTGGCACCCGGATCACGACCACGTCGACGTCCTCAGTGTGATCAAGGTGGCGCATGCCAACGCCGACAAGGCGCGCCGGCTCGTCGCCCGCTTCGCCACCGACTTCCCCGAAGAGCATCCGGCCTGTCCGATCGGTTCGGACAGGGCGCTGGAGCACGCCATCATGACGGCGCGCGAGGCGCGCGACCCGGCTTTGTTGGGCAAGCTCGACGCCGTGGCCGGCCGCGTGCTGAAGGCACGCTCATGAACAAGCTCGTGCTGAAGGCACGCTCATGAACAAGCTCGTGCTGAAGGCACGCCCATGAACAAATACGTGCTGAAGGCACGCTCATGAACACATTCGTGTCGAAGGCCCATTCATGACCGACATCACCATGGACGTGGTGGCGCGGGTGCGCGGCGGTCGTGTCGAGAACACCGACGACCATTGGGGTGACGTCGAGGCCGACGTCGTGCTCGCCGCCGACCTGCCGGAGACCGCCTTCGCCGGGCTCGACCAATTCTCCCATGCGGTGATCGTCTTCCACTTCGACATGATCGATCCGGAGACGATCGTGACGGGCGCGCGGCGGCCGCGCGGGCGGGCGGACTGGCCGGAGGTCGGCATCTTCGCTCAGCGCGGCAGCCCGCGGCCGAACCGCATCGGCGTGACCACGGTGGAGATCGTTTCGCTCGAGGGGCGTCACCTCAAGGTGCGCGGGCTCGACGCCATCGACGGCACGCCGGTCATCGACATCAAGCCGATGATGCGCGGTTTCGAGCCGCGCGGAGAGATAAGCGAGCCCGATTGGGCCGTCGAGATCATGAAGGACTACTGGTGATGAACCTCAGAGATTCGATCCGCACCATTCCGGACTATCCCAAGCCCGGCATCATGTTCCGCGACATCACCACGCTGCTCGGCAATCCGCGGGCCTTCCGCCGCGCCGTCGACGAACTGGTGCAGCCGTGGGCGGGCCTCAAGATCGAGAAGATCGCGGGCATCGAGGCGCGCGGCTTCATTCTCGGCGGGGCGGTGGCGCATCAGCTCTCCGGCGGCTTCGTGCCGATCCGCAAGAAGGGCAAGCTGCCGCACGAGACGGTGTCGATCGCCTACAGCCTCGAATACGGCGTCGACGAGATGGAGGTGCATCGCGACGCGGTGCTCGCCGGCGAGAAGGTCATCCTGGTCGACGATCTGATCGCCACCGGCGGCACCGCCTGCGCCGCTGCGCAGCTCCTCAGGAACCTCGGTGCCGAAGTGGTCTCGGCCTGTTTCATCGTCGACCTGCCGGAACTCGGCGGCCGCGCCAAGCTCGAAGCGATGGGCGTGCCGGTCCGCGTGCTGGTCGAGTTCGAGGGGCATTGAGACGGCGCTCGACCTCGACCTCACACCACCTCGTCGGGCACCAGCCGGCACCAGCCGTCGCCGTCGGTCTCCACCTGCAGGGTGACGTGGCCGATGCCGAAACGGCTGCGTAGGCCGTCGGCGGCGGCCTCGAGGAAGGCGTCGCCGGGGTGGCCTTCGGGCATCACCAGATGGGCGGTGAGCGCGGCGGAGGTGGTCGACAGGCCCCAGACGTGGAGGTCGTGCAGGTTCGATACCCCCGGCAGAGCCGCGAGATGGGCTCGCACCGCCGCCGGATCGATGCCGGCGGGGACGGCGGCGACCGAAAGCGCCGAGCTCTCGGTGAGCAGCCCCCAGGTCGACCAGACGATGAGCGCGGCGACGACCAGCGAGACGACGGGATCGATCCAGGCGAGGCCGGTCGCCAGCACGCCGAGGCCGGCGATCACGACGCCGGCGGAGATCGCCGCGTCGGTCAGCATGTGCAGGTAGACGCCACGGATGTTGAGATCGTCGCCGTGGCCGCGGTGGAAGAGCATCGCCGTGGCGCCGTTGATGGCGATGCCGATGCCGGCGACCACCACCATGGTGAGGCCGGCGACCGGCTCGGGGGCGAAGAGGCGCTGCACCGCTTCCAGCGCGATGGCGCCGACGGCGACCAGCAGGAAGACGGCGTTGAACAGCGCCGCGAGGATCGAGGTGCCGGCGAGGCCATAGGTGAAGCGCGGGCTCGGCGGACGCGCCGAGGCGCGCGCCGCCACCCAGGCGACGATCAGCGCCAGCACGTCGGAGAGATTGTGACCGGCGTCGGCGAGGAGCGCCATCGAGTTGCCCCAGAGGCCGAAGGCGGCTTCGACGATCACGAAGCCGGTGTTGAGCACGATGCCGACGAGGAAGGCGCGGCCGAAGTCGGCCGGCGCATGGGAATGACCGTGATGGGCGTGGGAATGCCCGTGATCGTGGCCGTGCCCGTGGTCGTGATCGTGATGGGCGTGGCCGCGGCCGGGGGCGGCGTCATCGTGGTGGTGATCGTGTGCCGCGTGGTCGTGTACCGCGTGGTCGTGGTGGTGGTCGCCGCTCATCCGGTCCTCGTCGTCTCTCGGGCGCGGGAGAATGGCCCGAGACGGAGGCGGATACTATTACAGTCGAACGGGCGCGCGCCGCCGGACGCCGCGCCGAAGCGGCGGACGCCGGGGCGCCTCTCGCTCACGCTTCGGGCGTCCACATCACGTCGGAGAGGCGCGGGGCGCCGAGCGCCAGCATCACCAGCCGATCGAAGCCGAGGGCGATGCCGCTGGTCGGCGGCATCAGCCGCAAGGCGGCGAGGAAGTCCTCGTCGATCGGGTAGCGCTCGCCGTAGATGCGTTCCTTGGCGTCCATCTCGATACTGAAACGGCGGCGCTGTTCGGCCGGGTCGGTGAGTTCGCCGAAGGCGTTGGCGAGTTCGACGCCGCAGGCCCACAGTTCGAAGCGTTCGGCGACGCGGGGATCGTGGGCGCAGGGCCGCGCCAGGGCGGCCTCGCGCGAAGGATACTCGCAGAGGATCACGGCGCGGCCGTCGCCGAGCACAGGCTCGATCTTCTCGGCGAGGATGCGGGAGAAGACGTCGGACCAGCCGTCGTCGTCGGCGACGTGGATGCCGCGCGCCGTCGCGGCGGCGGCGAGGGCGTCGTGGTCCGGTTCGGCGGTCGGATCGGCGGGCAGGGTGGCGAGGAGGTCGATGCCGGCGTGGGCGGTGAAGGCGTCGGCGACGGTGAGGCGCTCGGGCGGCACGAAGGGATCGCAGCTGCGGGCGCGGTGGGTGAATTGCGTGGCGCCGACCGTCTCGGCGGTGCGGGCGAGGAGAGTGGCGCAATCCGCCATCAGCACCTCGTAGGGCGCGCCGACGCGGTACCATTCGAGCATGGTGAACTCGGTGGCGTGGGTCGGGCCGCCCTCGCGGTTTCGCCAGACGCGGGCGAAATCGTAGATCTTCGTCTCGCCGGCGGCCACCAGCTTCTTCATGGCGAATTCGGGCGAGGTGTGGAGCCAGCGCCGGCGCCGCTCGCCGTCGTCGCCGGTGACCCAGACGCCGAGGGCGTGGAGATGGGTCTCGTTGCCGGGGGAGACCTGCAGGCAGGTGGCCTCGACCTCGGTGAATCCGTCGTCTTCGAACCAGCGGCGGATCGCCGATTTCACCCGATTGCGGGCGAGAAGGAGCGGGCGTCGGTCGGCGTGGGAGGCCGGATCCCACCAGGGCGTGGCGGTTTTCATGACTTTTCGCTTTCCTTATGACGCCAGAAGTGAGAGAGGAGACCCGACCACGCGCGACCCTCGGGGCCGGCGCGACCCATTTCCATTGCCGTGAGAGGTCCGGGATCCATGAGAGTCAATGCGCAGAATCTCCGCAAGGGCAACGTCGTCGAAATGGACGGCAAGCTCTATGTCGTTCTCTCGGCCGAAAGCTTCCATCCCGGCAAGGGCACTCCCACCACGCAGGTGGACATGCGCCGCATCTCCGACGGCGTGAAGGTGTCGGAGCGCTGGAAGACCACCGAGCAGGTCGAGCGCGCCATGCTCGACGAGCGCGCCTACGCCTATCTCTACAACGACGACGAAGGCTTCCATTTCATGAACAAGGAGACCTACGATCAGATCGTGGTTTCCAAAGACGTCGTGGGCGACATGGCCGCTTATCTCGTCGAAGACATGGAGTGCCAGGTTGCGGTCTACCAGGACGTTCCGGTGTCGATCGAACTGCCGGCGCGCGTCACGCTGGAGATCGTCGACACCGAGCCGGTGACCAAGGGCCAGACCGCCTCGTCGTCCTACAAGCCGGCGATGCTGTCGAACGGCGTCAAGACCGCCGTCCCGCCGCATGTCGGCATCGGCACCCGCGTGGTGGTGATGACCGCCGACGGCTCCTACGTCGAGCGCGCGAAGGACTGACGACCGGTTCCGCGCAGCGGAACGACAAGCCCCGGTGGGGCTCGGCGAGGTCGGCAGTGCCGAGGCCTACGGCCGAGGCGGGGTGGGATCGGTCCCGGCCCGAGGGCCGGGACGAAACTCCGGCAGAGCGTTTCGAACGACGAAGGCCCGACCGTCTCACGGTCGGGCAGGGCGGTTCCGCGCAGCGGAACGACGAGCCCCGGTGGGGCTCGGCGAGGTCGGCGGTGCCGAGGCCCACGGCCGAGGCGGGGTGGGAGTGGTCCCGGCACTCGGGCCGGGACGAAACTCCGGCAGAGCGTTTCGAACGGCGAAGGCCCGACCGTCTCACGGTCGGGCAGGGCGGTTCCGCGCAGCGGGACGACGAGCCCCGGTGGGGCTCGGCGAGGTCGGCGGTGCCGAGGCCCACGGCCGAGGCGGGAAGGGTCTCGGTCGACGGCGCGAAAACGAAGAAGCCCGCCGGTGGGGCGGGCTTCCGAGACGCCGAGGCCCGCCGAACGGGCCGGCCTGGTATCGCTCAGGCGTTGAACTTGAAGAGCATGATGTCGCCGTCCTGGACGACGTATTCCTTGCCTTCGTCGCGCGCCTTGCCGGCCTCCTTGGCCGCCGCTTCACCGCCGAGCCCGACATAGTCGTCGTAGGCGATGGTCTGGGCACGGATGAAGCCACGCTCGAAGTCGGAGTGGATGACGCCGGCCGCGCCCGGGGCCTTGGTGCCCTTGACGATGGTCCAGGCGCGCGCCTCCTTCGGGCCGACGGTGAAGTAGGTGATGAGGCCGAGGAGCTCGTAGCCGGCGCGGATCAGCCGGTCGAGGCCGGGCTCGTGCAGGCCCATGCCCTCCAGGAACTCCATCTCCTCCTCGTCGGAGAGCTGGGCGACCTCCGCCTCGATCGCCGCCGAGATGACGACCGACTTGGCGCCTTGCGCCTTCGCCATCGCCTCGACGCGCGCCGAATGGGCGTTGCCGGAAGCGGCCGAGGCCTCCTCGACGTTGCAGACGTAGAGCACCGGCTTCGAGGTCAGCAGCATCAGCCCGTCGAACAGCAGCCGGTCCTCGTGGGAGACCTCCATCATCCGCACCGGCTTGCCGTTCTGGAGGAGCTCCAGCGCCTGCTCCATGATCGGCAGGACGTGCTTGGACTCGCGATCGCCGCCGGCCGCCTTCTTGCGGGTGGCGACGACGCGGCGCTCCAGGCTGTCGAGGTCGGCGAGCATCAGTTCGGTCTCGACCGTCTCGGCGTCGGCCACCGGATCGACGCGGCCCTCGACGTGGGTGACGTCGCCGTCCTCGAAGCAGCGCAGCACGTGGACGACGGCGTCGACCTCGCGGATGTTGGCGAGGAACTGGTTGCCGAGGCCTTCACCCTTGGAGGCGCCGCGCACCAGACCGGCGATGTCGACGAAGGTGATGCGGGTCGGCACGATCTGCGCCGACTTGCCGATCGCCGCGATCTTCTGGAGGCGCGGGTCGGGCACGCCCACCTCGCCGGTGTTCGGCTCGATGGTGCAGAAGGGGTAGTTGGCCGCCTGGGCGGCGGCGGTGCGGGTCAGGGCGTTGAAGAGCGTCGACTTGCCGACGTTGGGCAGGCCGACGATGCCGCATTTGAAACCCATGGAATCCTCGATCTTTCAAGGCGAAGCCCCCGCGCGGGATCTCCGCCGGGGGCGTCGGCAACGTCTCACGAAACGCCGATCAGCGACGGCGGAACTGTCCGCCACCCGGACGCGGCGGCGGCGGCGCGCCATCCGGACGGGCTTCGCGATGACGGAAGACGAGACGGCCCTTCTCGAGGTCGTACGGCGACATCTCGACGGTGACGCGGTCGCCCGCGAGCGTCTTGATGCGGTTCTTCTTCATCTTGCCCGCGGTGTAGGCGATGATCTCGTGACCGTTCTCGAGGCGGACGCGGAAACGCGCATCCGGCAGAATCTCGAGCACCAGCCCCTCGAATTGGATGAGTTCTTCCTTGGCCATTCGACGAATCCGTTTCGCGACTTCCGTGCGGTTGCAGGCCATATAGCCGAAATGCGACGAGCCGGAAACCGGGAAGACCCCGAGAATCCGGCTCGTGATCGTGTTTTCTCGGCTCAGACGGCGGCGAGGTTGGCAGCCGCCGACTTGCCCGAGCGGCGGTCCATTTCGATCTCGAAGGAGACCTTCTGGCCTTCCGTCAGGGTGCGCATGCCGGAGCGCTCGACGGCGGAGATGTGGACGAACACGTCCTTGGAGCCGTCCTCCGGCTGAATGAAACCGTAACCCTTGGTTTCGTTGAAGAACTTGACGGTTCCGACGGGCATGTGGATTTCCTTTTCGTAGCTCGTGCGTCGTCGAACGAACGCGGAGGGCGGTCGCTCGGGTCGGTCGAATTTGGTGAGATCTGTCGAGCTGGCCCGAAAACTGTGTCCGGGCGAAAGAGCCCGGGGTCCGGCCAAGTCCGATGTCGTCAAGATAGAGATCGAAGGCCGCCGTGACAAGACGAAGCGGTGCGAAGTTCGCTCGAAACGAGGCGGTTTCAGCGCTTCTTCTGCGCCAGGAGCCGTCTCAGCGTCTCGGCCATGGCATTTTTCGCGGTCTCGGTCGGGCCGATCGGCGCGGCCGGAGCCGCGGCGCGCGGCTTTTCGGGCTTCGCTTCGGTCTGCGGCTTGGCCCCCGAGACGAGGTTCATGAAGCCGACGTCGTCGCGCTCGATCAGTTTCGGCGCTGCTTCGGCGAGATCGTCGAGGAGGGGGATCAGCCAATCGCGGTCGACCTTGGCGAAGTTGCCGAGCACCCATCCGGTGACGCGTTCCTTCACGCCGGGATGGCCGATGCCCATCCGCACGCGGCGGAAGTCGGGGCCGAGATGGGCCTGGATCGAGCGCAGGCCATTGTGGCCGGCGTGGCCGCCGCCGATCTTGACCTTGAGGCGACCGGGGTCGAGGTCGAGTTCGTCGTGGAAGACGACGAAATCCTTCGGCTCGATCTTGTAGAAGGCGGCGCAGGCGGCGACCGAGCGGCCGCTGTCGTTCATGTAGGTCATCGGCTTCAGCGCAACGACCTTCTCGCCGGCGATGGTGCCTTCCGAGACCTCACCGTGGAACTTCCCCCGCCAGGGCGAAAAGGAATGGCGGCGGACGATCACGTCCACCGCCATGAATCCGATGTTGTGCCGATTGAGGGCGTATTCCGGACCGGGATTGCCGAGCCCCACGAAGAGCAGCATCGACGCCTCCGGTCAGGAAACCGCTCAGGCCGTGGCCGGCGCGGCGGCCTCGGCCGTCTCGGTGAAGCCGACCGGCGCGGTGATCGAGAGAACGGTGTAGTTCTTCTCGTGGATCACCGGCTTGACGCCTTCCGGTAGCTCGACGTCCTCGATGTGGACCGAGCCACCGATGTTGAGGGCCGAGACGTCGACGTCGATCGACTCCGGGATGGAGTCGGCGCGACACTGGCACTCGACCTCGTGGTGGACGATCGACAGCGCGCCACCGCGCTTCAGACCGACCGACTTCTCCTGGTTGACCGCATGCACCGGCACGAAGACGGTGACGACGGTCTCGTCGGAGATGCGCAGGAAGTCGACGTGGGTCAGCGTGTCCTTGACCGGGTGCATGTGGTAATCCTTGGGGATCACCCGGATCTTCTCACCGCCGACGACGACGGTGGCGACGGTGGTCAGGAAGCCGCCGGCGCGCAGACGCTTGTCCGCCTCCTTGAAGGAGAGGGCGATCGCCAGGGGGGGCTTCTTGTCGCCGTAGATGACGGCGGGCACGCTGGACTCACGACGCAGCTCACGAGCGGCCCCCTTGCCGACCCGTTCACGCACCGTGGCCTCGATCTCGTAGGACTGACGGCTCATGGGTGTACCTCATAGGTGAATTCGAATGAAAAGGGCCGGATCTCCGGCCCTCGCTCGACCGCCGCGGCATCATCCGATGCGACGAAGGCCGTCCCTCACGTTGCCTCCAGGGGTGTCGGCGTGTGGGAACGGGCGGGTCTCTAGCACCGAGGGGGACGAAGCGCAAGGATTTCGGCCGGCCACGGCGGAATTCTGCGCCGCGTGTGCGGGGAGACGCCGCTCGGTGCTTGCGCATGTTCCTGTTATGTTCGATAGTGGTCGCGAGCCCACAGCCGGCGAGGACCCGCACCGTGACCGATCGCACCATCACCTTCTTCCATGCGCCCGATACGCGATCGAGCTGCACGCTCCATCTGCTCGAGGAGTTGGGCGTTCCTTACGACCTCCATCCGCTGTCGCTGGAGCGGGAGGATCACAAGTCGCCGGACTATCTGGCGCTGAACCCGATGGGCAAGGTGCCGGCGATCCGCCACGGCGAGACGGTGGTCACCGAACTCGGCGCCGTCACCCTCTATCTCGGCGATCTCTTTCCCGAGACCGGCCTGACCCCGCCGCCGGGCGATCCGCTGCGCGGGTCCTTGCTGCGCTGGCTGTTCTTCTACGGCAACTGCGTCGAGCCGGCGGTGTTGCAGAAGGCGATGAAGTGGCCCGATCCGCCCAAGAGCATGGCCGGCTACGGGTCGTTCGACGACGTCATGGCGGCGATCGTCGCCCGGCTCGAGGAGGGACCGTGGTTCCTCGGCGAGCGTTTCACGGTCGCAGACGGGTTGTGGGGGCCGGCGCTCGGTTGGCTCACCCGCTTCGGCATGGCGCCCGACGCCGCCGTCGTCGCCGACTACGTCGCCCGCATAGAAGCCCGTCCGGCCACGGCGCGCGCCCGGGCGATCGACGCCGAACTGGCGGCGAAGTTCGCGGCGGGTTGAGAGGCGCGTCCGAACGCGGGGTGTCAGCCGGCGAGTTCGCGTGACCGCTTCGCCGCGGCGGCGACCGCTTCGGTCATCAGCTTCGTCAGCCCGTCTTCGCCCATCAGCACGGCGAGTGCGGCGGCGGTGGTGCCGCCCGGCGAGGTGACGTTCTTCCTCAGCGTCTCGGGCTCGTCGGGCGAGCGCCACAGGAGTTCGCCGGCGCCCTCGACCGTGGCGCGGGCGAGACGGGCGGCGAGCGCCGGTTCGAGGCCGGCGGCCGCGCCCGCCGCGGCGAGCGCCTCGACCATGTGGAAGACGTAGGCCGGGCCCGAGCCCGACACCGCGGTGGCGACGTCGATCAGGTCCTCGCTGTCGACCCATTCGAGCCGGCCGAGGGTGGCGAGCAGCACCGAGACGAGGTCGCGATCGGGCGCCGGCACGGCGGCGACGGCGTGAGCCGCGGTGATGCCGCGGCCGACCTGCGACGGCGTATTGGGGATGGTGCGGACGATTCGGTGCGCGCCGAGGCCGCGCTCGAAGGCGGCGACGGTCTTGCCGGCCACCACCGAGACGACCACGGTTTCGGCACCGACCAGCGAGGCGAGCGGCGGCAGCACCGCGTCGAGCACCTGCGGCTTGACCGCCACCACCATGATCCGCGCCACGAGGCCGGTCGGGGCGGCGCTCTCCAGGCGGATGCCGCGCGCCGCGGCGAGCGCTTTCAGTTCGTCGGAGGCGTGCGGCTCGATCACCACCACGCCGTCGGCGGGCAGGCCGCGGTCGAGCCAGCCGGTGAGCATGGCGCCACCCATCTTGCCGGCGCCGATCAGCACCAGCGGCGTCGCGTCGCGAAGATCGATGGTCATGCCCGTCCCACCGTTTCGAACATCGCGCCCTCCAGCGCCTCCTGAGCCGACTTGCCGGCCCAGACGACGAACTGGAAGGCCTGATAGTAGCGGTCGCAGGACTCGATCGCGGCGGTCAGCATGGCGTCGACCTGCCGCGCCGAGGGCTCCGCCCCGCCGGCCAGAAGATGGGCGTGACGATACATCACCACGCCCTCGCCCGACCACAGATCGAAATGGCCGAGCCACATCTGTTCGTTGACGAGGGTGAGCAGCCGCATCACTTCGGCGCGGCGGGCGTCGGTGACCTTGAGGTCGAAGGCACAGGCCAGGTGCAGCGCCTCGACGTCCACCATCCAGGAGAAGGAGACGTGGTAGTCGCACCAGCGTCCCTTGATCGAAACGGTGATCTCGTCGTCGCCGGAGCGCTCGAACACCCAGTCCTCGAGCGCGGCGACGTGTTCGATCACGTCGACGGGATTGGAGTGACGTTCGGCTTCCAATTCGATCAGGCTCATCGAGCGGGTCCTCGCGTGTGAGGGAGACCGGACACGGGGATACGCGGTGCGCGGAGCCCGTCGCGATCCGGCCGCATCGGGCCGAACGAGCGCAACCTGCTCCGCACGAGATCCGGACCGGACGACCCGACGGGATCGGGACGAAGACCGTTCCGGGGAACCATCGAACCGCAACGACGAACGAAGAACGCCGGATCGAGGGGGAACGCGAAGGAGTTTCAATCGGGGCGATACTCGCTCCCGGGGACGCGAATCTCTCTTGCCCCAGTATAGGAAGCGAGAGATCCGACGCGACCGTGCAATGGTGGGCAAGTCACGAAAAATGTGGACGAATCACTTCGCGGTCGAGGCGTCGCCGGCCTCCGCGGCCAGCCGCTCGGCGAGTTTTTCGATGTCGTTCGTCGAGAAGACTTCGACGCCGGCGGCTCTCAGCGCCGCGGCGGTGACGCCTTCGCCGGCCCGGCGTCGGCCGGAGAACGACCCGTCGGCGACGAGGTCGACGCCGCAGGAGGGGCTTCCCTCGGTCAGAAGCGCGAAGCGACAGCGGCGCACCCGGGCGGTCGCCGTGGCGATGCGGGCGCCTTCGCGAAAGGCCGGGCCGTGATCGTGGCCCTCGGCATCGACGATCCGGCCCTTCCCGGCGAGCACCGCGGCGGCGTCGGCCCCGGTCTCGATCTCGGCGGCGGGCCGCGGCACGGCGAGGCCGCCGGCGGTTTCCGGGCAGAGCGGGACGAGCCGTCCCTCGGCGGCCCATTCGGCGATCAGCGGATGATGCAGGGTCTTGGCGCCGCCGTCCCAGCGGACCGGCCAGCCGACGAGGCAGGCGGAGACGAGGATGCGGTCCATGCGGGCTCAGCCGACGGCGGGACCGGAGGGATCGCCGGCGATCAGCGTCTCGCCGAGAGCGCTCTTGCCGCCTTCGAGGCGGGCGAGGCGCTCCTCGAGCGCGGCGATGCGCGCGGCGAGGCGTTCGTTCTCTTCGCGCGCTTTGGCGGCCATGTCGCGCAGCACTTCGAAGTCTTCGCGCTTGACCAGGTCCATGTCGGCGACGAAGCCCTCGGCACGGGACTTGAAGGCGGTCTCGACTTCCTTGGCGACGCCCTGGGCCATGCCGGCGGCGTCGGTGACGAGCTTGGCGATGTCGTCGAGGAAGCGGTTGGACGTCTGGGTCATGGCATCGTTCCCGTCTCGAGGGACCGGGCGGCGGGCCGCCCCTCTCGATGGTGGTTATGGGGTGTGGCGCCGCCGCCCGCAAGGGGCAGGGCGCCGCCCCATCCTCGCCGCGATCGGGTGGTCGTGTTCGCGCGCCCGTCACGGTGCTCCGCTTGACGGGTGAAGCCGCGCCCCCCACTGTCGCCGGACATTCGTCCGCAGCGTCGTTCCATCGCCGAGATCTCGTCTCCCATGCCGCTCTTCGCTCTGCCGTTCCCGGCGATCGATCCGATCGCGATCCAGTTCGGCCCCCTCGCCATCCGCTGGTACGCGCTCGCCTACATCGCCGGTATCCTGATCGGCTGGTGGTATCTGCGCCGCCTCGTCGACAGCCCGCGGCTGTGGGGGGCGGTCGATCGGCCGACGGCGGCGGAACTCGACGACTTCGTGCTGTGGGCGACGCTGGGCATCGTGCTCGGCGGGCGCATCGGCTACGTGCTCTTCTACAATCTCGGCCACTACCTCGAGCATCCGACCGAGATCGTCCAATTGTGGAAGGGCGGCATGGCCTTCCACGGCGGCCTCCTCGGCTCGATCGTGGTGATGCTGATCTTCGCGCGCCGGCGCGACTTCTCGTTCCTGACGCTCTTCGATCTCTTCGCCGCGGCGGCGCCGATCGGCCTGTTCTTCGGGCGGTTGGCGAATTTCATCAACGGCGAGCTGTGGGGGCGCACCACCGACGTCGCCTGGGGCATGGTCTTTCCCTTCGCCGGGCCGGACCCGCGCCATCCGAGCCAGCTCTACGAGGCGGCGTTGGAAGGCGTCGTGCTCTTCGCCGTCGTCGCCCACCTCGTCCATCGCTCCGAGATCTTCAAGAAGCCGGGGGCGCTCGCTGGTGTCTTCGCCATGGGCTATGGCCTCGCCCGCTTCGTCGTCGAGTTCTTCCGCGAACCGGACGTCCAGGTCGGTTACCTCGCGGGCGGCATCACCATGGGGCAGATCCTGTCGCTGCCGATGATCGCCGCCGGCCTCGCCCTCTTCGTCTGGGCGAGCGCAAGGGCCCGGCGCAGCACCGCCCACACCGGCGACGGGAGCCGCGCCCCATGAGCCCGACGCCGCTCGAGCACCGCATTCGGGCGCTCGTCCGGCTGAACGGGCCGTTGCCGGTCTTCGACTATATGGCGCTGTGCCTCGGCGATCCCGAGCACGGCTACTACATGGCGCGCGAACCCTTCGGGCAGGCGGGCGATTTCGTCACCGCGCCGGAGGTCTCGCAGATGTTCGGCGAGATGATCGGCGCCTTCGTGGTGGAGACCTGGGAGCGGCTCGGCCGGCCGGCGCCGTTCAATCTCGTCGAATTCGGTCCCGGCCGGGGCACACTGATGGCGGATCTCCTGCGGGTCGCCCGGCGGGTTCCGGCCTTCCTCGCCGCGGCGCGGCTGCATCTGGTCGAGACGAGCCCGCGTCTGCGGGCCAAGCAGGCGGCGACGCTGGCGAACCAGTCGCTGAAACCGACGTGGCACGACCGGCTCGACACCCTGCCGGACGGTCCGCTGCTGGTGGTCGCCAACGAATTCTTCGACGCCCTGCCGATCCGCCAGTTCGAATTGCGCGACGGCCGCTGGCACGAGCGCGTCGTCGGCCTCGACGAGACCGGAGGGCTCGCCTTCGGTCTCGGCCCGACGACGCTGCCGACCGATGCCGTGTCGCCGCGTGCCGGGCGACCGGAAGAGGGTTCGATCGTCGAGATCTCGCCGGTCGGCGTCGAGATCATGACGGCGCTGGCGAAGCGGGTCGTCGCCGAGCGTGGCCTCGTCGTCGCCGTCGACTACGGCTATGCCGGCCCCGCCTTCGGCGACACGTTCCAGGCGATCCGCGCCCACACCTACGTCGATCCGCTCGGCCGGCCGGGCGAGGCGGACCTGACGGCCCACGTCGACTTCACCGCCCTCGCCGCCGCCGCGACCCGTGCCGGCGCCGCGGCGCACGGACCGATCGAGCAGGGCGACTTCCTGCTGGCCCTGGGGCTCGCCGAACGGGCGGGCCGTCTCGGCGCCGACAAGGACGAGGCGGCGCGCGCCGAGATCGTCTCGCAGGTCTCCCGCCTCGTCGGGCCGGAGGAGATGGGCTCGCTCTTCAAGGTTCTCGCCGTCACCCCGCCGGGCGTCGTGCCCCCCGGCTTTCCTCTCGCTTCGGGACCCGCCGCGCCGTGATCCGCTCCAATGCTCTTTCCGCCCTTCCCGGCATCGCCCACGGCTTCTTCACCCGCGACGGCGGCGTATCGGAGGGGCTCTATGCCAGCCTCAACGTCGGCCTCGGCTCGTCCGATCTGCGCGATGCGGTGATCGAGAATCGCGCCCGCGTCGCCCGTGCCCTCGGGGTCGAGGATCACGCGCTGGCCATGCCCTATCAGGTGCATTCGCCCGACGTGGTGGTGGTCGAGGAGCCGTGGCCGCACGGCGAGGGGCCGCATGCCGACGCGGTGGTCACGGCGCGCCCCGGCCTCGCCGTCGGGGTGGCGACGGCCGACTGCGGCCCGATCCTCTTCGCCGACGCCGGCGGCCGGGCGGTCGGCGCGGCGCATGCCGGCTGGAAGGGGGCGATCGGCGGGGTGATCGAGGCGACGATCGCCGCCATGGAAGGGTTGGGAGCGGTGCGCTCCGACATCGTCGCGGTGCTCGGGCCGACGATTTCGTCCGAGGCCTACGAGGTCGGACCGGAATTCGTCGCGCGTTTCGTCGGCGAGGATGCGGACCACGCCCGCTTCTTCCGCCCGTCGCCGCGGCCGGGCCACGCCATGTTCGATCTGCCGGCCTTCATCGTCATGCGGCTGGAGCGCGCCGGCGTCGGCCGGGCGGAGAACCTGGCCTTGTGCACCTACGGCGACGAAGACCGCTTCTTCTCCTATCGCCGCACCACGCATCGCGCCGAACCCGACTACGGCCGGCTCGTTTCGGCGATCGCGCTCGCCGCGACACGGTGAGGTGGGACGCGGCGACGTCTCGACCGCCGCCCCGTTCTCGGCTAGACACGAGACACCCGTGACGCACACGCAGGGCCGCGCCTCCATGTCCCGATCCGACGTTTCCCTCGGCCGCCGGTCGTTCCTGATGCGAGCAGGCGTCGCCGCGCTCGCCGTCGGGTTCCTTTCCGCCTGTGTGGAAGAGAGCGGGCTCGGAGGTTCGGGATCGTTGATCTCGGGCCGCACCCGGGTGCCGCCGCTCGCTTCCGCGCCGCCGGTCGGCCACGTCTCGGTGCAGATGCTGCCCTACACCGGCGTTCCGGTGACCACCGCGGACGGGATCTATCATCGCTTCCGCGATCGGGCGAAAGCGATGGGCATCGAGATCGTGCATCGTCTCGACGAGCCGGCGACCTACCGCGTCCAGGGACATTTCGTCGCTCTCGGCCACGAGACGGCGACGACGGTGATCTACACCTACGAGATCTTCGACGCGTCGGGGAAGCGGGTGCATCGCATCGTCGGCCAGGAGCTCGCCAAGAACAGCGACGGCGATCCCTGGGGGCGGGTGGACACCGACGTCCAGGAACGTCTGGCGGTCAGTGCGGCGCGCGCCATCAAGGCGTGGTTGACCCGCGCCGCGACGTGAATCGGGGCTCACGCCATCCGGTCCGGATCGCGTGAGCGCCACGGTCCGACCGGCCGACGCCCGTTCGGGCTCGCCTTCGCCCATGAAGTTCCGGACAGGGCGGAACTTCATGCGGTCGGAATCGAGATCGCGGCGGTTCCGCCGGCGATGCCGCGGGTGCGAGATCGTCGGTTTACGGAATTGAACGGGCTTGATAAAAGGCCCGCCATCCGCGGCGCCCACCGGTGGCGCCGATCGCCTTTTCCGGTCTCCGGCCGACGCCCGGAGCCGGTCCCTCTTCGAGAGGCTCACGATGAAGCTCGTCTGCGGCAATTCCAACCGGGCCCTGGCCGACGCCATCACCAAGTATCTCGAGATCCCGCTGTCGAGCTGCCTGGTGCGTCGCTTCGCCGACCAGGAGATCTTCGTCGAGATCCAGGAGAACGTGCGCGGCGAGGACACCTTCGTCCTGCAGTCGACCTCCTATCCGGCCAACGACCACCTGATGGAGCTCCTGATCATGATCGACGCGCTGCGTCGGTCGTCGGCCAAGCGCATCACCGCGGTGCTGCCCTATTTCGGCTATGCCCGTCAGGACCGTAAGCCCGGCCCGCGGACGCCGATCTCGGCCAAGCTCGTCGCCAATCTGATCACCCGCGCCGGCGCCGACCGGGTGCTGACCATCGATCTCCACGCCGGTCAGATCCAGGGCTTCTTCGACATCCCGACCGACAACCTCTACGCCGCCCCGGTGATGATGCGCGACATCAAGGAGCGCTACGCGCCGGGCACCGTCATGGTGGTGTCGCCCGACGTCGGCGGCGTGGTGCGCGCCCGGGCGCTGGCCAAGCGCATCGACGCGTCGCTCGCCATCGTCGACAAGCGGCGCGAACGGCCGGGCGAATCGGAGGTGATGAACGTCATCGGCGACGTCTCGGGCCGCTCCTGCATCCTGGTCGACGACATCATCGATTCCGGCGGCACGCTGTGCAACGCGGCGGAAGCGCTGCTCGCCCGCGGCGCCAAGGACGTCTCGGCCTACTGCACCCACGGCGTACTGTCCGGCGGCGCGGTGACCCGCATCTCCGCCTCGGCGCTGAAGGAACTGGTGATCACCGATTCGATCCAGCCGACCGAGGCGATCAAGGCCGCTTCGAACATCCGCGTCCTCTCCGTCGCGCCGCTGCTCGGCGAAGCCATCGCCCGCACGGCGCAGGAGAAGTCGGTGTCGAGCCTGTTCGATTGAGCCGATTTCCTCGGATCGCGTGAGAAAGGCCGCTTCGTGCGGCCTTTTTCGTCGCGGGACCCCGGCTGGAATCTCGCGCGCGTCGGGAATATGGTGGCGGCGCGATCCACGGAGGCCGTCATGGCGACGAAGAAGGTCGAGCAGAAGATCGAGGATGCCCTTCTGGCGATCGCCGCCGAGAAGCCGTTTCTCGACATCCGCCTCGCCGAAATCGCCGAGCGCGCCGGCTTCGATCTGGCGACCTTGCGCAAGGCCTACGACGGCCCCTTCGCGATCCTCGCGAGTTTCTGCCGCCGCATCGATGTCGGGGTGCTGGAGACCGATGACCCGTCGCTCGCCGAAGAGCCGCGGCGCGAACGGTTGTTCGACGCGCTGATGCGGCGGTTCGACCTCCTGGTTCCCTATCGCGCGGGCATCGCCGGGCTCGAGCGTTCGGCGCGGCGCGATCCGGTGCTGGCTTGCCATCTGGCGCGGCTGTCCTGCGGCTCGCAGTCGTGGCTCCTGGAGAGCGCCGGCATCTCCACCGCCGGGCTTCTCGGCCGGCTGCGCGCCCCGGCGCTCGCCGCCGCGCTCGTCCGGCTCGTGCCGGTCTTCCTCGCCGACGAGGAGGAGGGGCTGCCGAAGACCATGGCGGCGCTCGACGAGACCCTGGATCGGCTCGGCGACTGGCAGGCGCGGGCCGAGCGCCTGAGTGGTCTCGCCTGCCGCTTCACCCGGCGTCGCGGCGCCTCGACCGAGGAGGCGGAGGGTTCGGGGATCTGAGAAACCGCGCCGCGCCTCGCGAACGGGGAAGGGGACCCGAAAGCCGAATTTCTTCTTTCACTCCGGGATCGGATCGCGCGGGTTGCCGCCGACGAAGCGGGTGTGCATGCGCAGCGTCGCCACCAGCCCCTCGGCGAAGAGACGGACGCCGAGGAAGAGCAGCAGTGCCGAGAGCAACGAGAAGGTGATGGTGAAGACCCCGGCCCAGGGGATCTGGACGAGCAGCACCAATCCGACGAGAAAGCCGCTCAGCCCCCAGAGCAGAGCCAGCGCCGCGCCGATCAGATAGAAGGGGCGGATGAGCCTCGGGGCGAGGAAGGCGTCGAGGGCGAGGAGTTGATCGAACATGGGGTCGAATCCCGTCGGAACGCTGGAGACGCCGAGCCTACCATGACCGATATCGAGACACCGCCCCGCGGCCCGACCCCGCGGTGGTTCGAGGATTTTCACGTCGGGCAGAGCATCGTCCTCGGCTCGCGCACCGTGACGCGCGAGGAGATCGTCGCTTTCGCGGCGAAATGGGACCCGCAGCCGATGCATCTCGAGGACGGGGCGGGCGACGCCTCGCTGCTGCACGGGCTGTCGGCGTCCGGGTGGCACACCGGCTCGCTGGTGATGCGGCTGTTCTGCGACAACCTGCTCCTCGGCTCGGCGTCGCTGGGGTCTCCCGGCATCGAGAGCCTGAAGTGGAAGAAGCCGGTCCATCCCGGCGACACGATCACCGCGGCGCTCACCGTCGCCGAATTGCGCACCTCGGCGAGCCGCGCAAGGCTCGGCTTCGTGCGGGGGCATTTCGAGGTGACCAATCAGCGTGACGAATTGGTGATGACGATGGAATCGACCCTGATGATCGGACGGCGAGAGGCGGCATGAGATATCTCGATGCCTTCACCCCCGGCGAGATCATCGAGCTCGGCACCTGGACCTTCACGGCCGAGGAGATCGTCGACTTCGCCCGCGATTTCGACCCGCAGCCGTTCCATCTCGACGAGGAGGCCGGCAAGGCCTCGCTGTTCGGCGGGCTCGCCGCCTCGGGGTGGCACGTCGCCTGCGCCTGGATGCGGCTGTGGATCGACCATCAGAACCGCGTCATGGCCGAGGCGAAGGCGCGCGGTGAAGACCTGCCGGTGGCCGGGCCGTCGCCGGGCTTCGACGCCATGCGCTGGTCGAAGCCGGTGCTCGCCGGTCGGACGATCCGCTATCGCACCACCTTCATGTCGACGCGGGCCTTCGCCAGCCGTCCCGGGTGGGGCGTGGTGAACTCGCTCAACGAAGGTTTCGACGAGGCGGGGACCCGGGTGTTCCACTTCAACGGCCACGTGTTCATGCCGACCCGGCCGGTGGCGGAAACGCCGGCATGATCCGGATGCGGTTCCTGACGCCGGCTTGGGAACGCGGCCGCGACGAGGATGCTCCGGCGCGCCTCCTCGCCCATCTCGGCGCGACCTTCGGCGAGCCGAGCGATCCGCTTCGCCTCGCCACCGAGATCGGCCTCCACGACGGCATCGTCCGCCGGCTCACGCGCACCCGCCGCGACCTCGTCCTGCGGGTGACCACCGGCCATCTCGGCATCGGCTATCGCGACGTCGATCTCGTCTACCGCGGTCCCGTCGCGGCGAGATGCGAGGGTTTCGATCTCGTCGACCTGACCGGCCCCGGGGTGGAGATCCTTCGTGACGAGATCGATCGCCGCGACGACGGAGCCATCGTCCACCGTATGCGGCTCACCATCGGCGGGCTCGAGATCGTCGCCGGCGGTTTCGCCCTCGGCCGCATCGCCGAACGCCGACGCCGTTGACGCCGATCACCCCGGAATCCGCACCACCGCTCTGAGGCCGCCCGCGGGCGCGGTGTCGAGGGTGATGTCGCCGCCGTGGCCGCGGGCGATGTCGCGGGCGATGGCCAATCCCAGACCGGTGCCGCCCTCGTCCTGGTTGCGCGCCTCGTCGAGGCGATAGAACGGGCGAAAGACGTTGTCGCGTTCGTCTTCCGGCACGCCGGGGCCGTCGTCGTCGACGGTGACGAAGAGATAGCCCTCGGCGTGGCGGCCGGAGAGCATCACGTGTTCGCCGTGGCGGCAGGCGTTGCCGACGAGATTGCCGACCATGCGCTTGAAGGCGTTGGGGCGCACCGTCAGTACGGAATCTCCCTCGAAGGTCAGCGCCACCTCGAAGCCGGCGCGGTCGGCCTCGGCCTGGATCGAGCGCAGCGTCTCGGCGACGTCGGTCGCCACCGCCTCCTCGTCGCCCTCGCCGCGGGCGAAGGCGAGATAGGCCTCGAGCATCGCCTGCATCTCGTCGACGTCGGCCTCGAGCGCCTCGATCTCGGCGCCCGGCGGCAGCAGCGCCAGCTGCAGGCGGAAGCGGGTGAGCACGGTCCTGAGGTCGTGGCTGACGCCGGCGAGCATGGTGGTGCGCTGGTCGATCTGGCGCTCGATACGGCGGCGCATGACGGCGAAGGCCTCGCCGGCGCGGCGGACCTCGCGGGCGCCGGTCGGCTTGAAGTCGCCGACGGCGTGACCCTTGCCGAAGCCCTCGGCGGCGTCGGCGAGCCGCTGGATCGGGCGGATCTGATTGCGCAGGAAGAGGATGGCGATGGTCAGCAGCACCAGCGAGGTGGTCACCATCCAGACGAGGAAGATGTGCGAGTTCGAGGCGTAGGCCTGCGAGCGGCGGGCCATGACGCGCAGCACGTCCTGCCCCATGTCGATGCGGATCTCGACGAGATCGGAATTGCCGACGGTGTCGATCCAGAAGGGACGATGGATGCGGGCGACGATCTCGTCGGAAAGCGCGGTGTCGAGCAGCGAGAAGAACGGTTTCGGCCCGGGCGGCGGCAGTTCTTCGCCCTTCAGGAGCGACACCTGGATGCCGAGATCGCGCCGGGCGATGCGCGTGACGATGTCCCAGTCGGGGTCCTGCGGATAGGTCTCGACCACGGCGATGATCGTGGCGATGTCGCGGGTCAGCGCCTCCGACAGACGGCGAGTGACGAGGTCCCAGTGGCGCTCCATGAAGACGTAGGCGACCACCGACTGCAGGATCAGCATCGGCAGGACGACGATCAGCAGCGAGCGGCCGTAGAGGCCCTTGGGCATGCGCTCGGCGATGGCGCGGGCGAAGCGGCGCCAGGCGAGACGCACGCGGATGATCGGCGTGTCGCGCAAGGCGCGTTGAGGGGGCGTGGGGCGCTCGCCGGGGTCGCTCATCCCACCGCCTGATCGGTCTTCAACCGGTAGCCCTGGCCGCGCACGGTGACCAGATGAAGGGGATTGGCGGGATCGGTCTCGATCTTGCGGCGCAGCCGGTTGATCTGGACATCGGCGGTGCGGTCGCCGAGCGCGCTCTCGCCCTGGACGATCTCGTGGCGGGGGATGGTCTCGCCCGGCCGTTCGGCGAACATGCGCATGAGGCGCAGTTCGCTGTCGGTGAGGCGCACGACCTCGTCGTCGCGGCGGAGTTCGTCGCGATCGACGTGCCAGACGTAGGGGCCGAAGCGGATCTCGGCGGTCTTGGCCTTGGGTTGCGCCGGGCCGCCGCGCTTCAGGATGTTGGCGATGCGCAGCAGCAGTTCGCGCGGGTCGAAGGGCTTGGAGAGGTAGTCGTCGGCGCCGATCTCGAGGCCGCGGATGCGGCTCTCGGTCTCGGAGCGGGCGGTGAGCATGAGGATCGGCACCGCCGAAGTGCGGCGCAGGTCGGCGGCGAAGTCCATGCCGCTCTCGCCCGGCATCATGACGTCGAGCACCAGGAGATCGAAATCGATGATGGCGAGTTTCTTGCGCGCCTCCGCCGCGGACGCCGCGATGGTGACACGGAAGCCGTTCTCGGCGAGGAAGCGGGAGATCAGGGTGCGGATGCGGTTGTCGTCGTCGACGACGAGGAGATGCGGCGCCTCGTCGGAGGGGACGGGGGTGGGGATGTCGGTCACGCGTCGCCTCCTCTCGTTTCGGGTCGATTGGTGTAGCGGGAGACGCGCGGCCGCTCGTCGGCGTCGATCATCAGGCGCAGGAAGTCGCGGGCGCGGCGGGCGCCGTCGGGACCGAGCGCCTGGAAGGCGGCGGCGATGCGACCGATCTGCGGCAGCGCCAAGGAGCGGGCGAGGGCCCGGCCGGTGGGGGTGGCGTAGAGCAGGCGCTGGCGGCGATCGACCGAGCCGGGCCGGCTCTCGATGTGGCCGCTCTCGACCAGGTCCTTGAGGACGCGGGCGAGGCTCTGCTTGGTGATCTTGAGGATGTCGAGCAGTTCGGCGACCGACAGGCCGGGATTGCGGTCGACGAAGTGCAGCACCCGGTGATGGGCGCGGCCGAAGCCGTATTTCGCCAGGATCACGTCGGGATCGGAGACGAAGTCGCGATAGGCGAAGAAGAACAGCTCGAGCATCTCGAGAAAGGCGGCCTGCGGCGTCTCCGGCGCCGCCGGACCGGCGGCGGGCGCGGCGGGTGTCGTCGGGGTGCGTCGGGCGGTGATCGCGGATCTGTCGCGTACGGTCGGGTCGGCCATGACGGCTCGCGGGTCCCTCGTCCTTTCCGTCGGCTCTCCGACGCGTCGAGTGGCGCGAGAATACCGAGGGACACGCCGCAACGCAAAAAGGATCCGCGATGCGGGGGGTTGAACACCACTTCACGTCGCGCGTCATTTCGGGAGTGCCTCGGTCTCCCCTTCTCCCCTCGCGGGAGAAGGCGCCCCGAAGGGGCGGATGAGGGGGTGCCGCGAAGCGGCCGTCGAGCGAGAACCACCGGCACAGGTCTTCATGGAGAGGTCCTGACCCCTCATCCTGCCTTCGGCCATCTTCTCCCGCAGGGGGAGAGGGAGTCGGTGGGACAAAGATCCGGGAGGAACGGCGCCGCTCGGGCTCTTGCGACGCGAAGGGGATCGGTCCGGAAGGTCCGACGCTTCCCCGCTTGCGTCCGGCGCCGGTTTCGGGGAAGACGGAAGCGAAACGGGGACCGCGCGACGAGATCCCCGACGTGACGATCAGCGAACGAGTGGAGCGACCCCATGGCCCTGACCTTCGACGACCGCGACGGCGTGATCTGGTTCGACGGCGAATTCGTCGACTGGCGCGACGCCAAGGTGCACGTGCTGACCCACGGCCTGCACTACGGCTCCTGCGTGTTCGAGGGCCAGCGCGCCTACGGCGGCGTCGTCTTCGAGCAGCGCCGCCATCACGAGCGGCTGCACGAGAGCGCCCGCATCCTCGGCTTCGACATCCCGTGGACGGTCGATGAGCTCGACGCGGCCTGCGAGGAACTGCTGAAGAAGATGAACTTCGTCGACGCCTACGTGCGTCCCGTCGCCTGGCGCGGCTCGGAGATGATGGGCGTCTCGGCGCAGCAGAACACCATTCACGTCGCCATCGCCGCCTGGGAGTGGCCGAGCTACTTCAAGCCGGAAGAGCGGATGAAGGGCATCCGCCTCGACCTCGCCGAGTATCGCCGCCCCGATCCGCGCACCGCGCCGTCGAAGTCGAAGGCTGCCGGCCTCTACATGATCTGCACCATCTCCAAGCACGCGGCGGAGAAGAAGGGCTACGCCGACGCGATGATGCTCGACTGGGAGGGCTACGTCGCCGAGGCCACCGGCGCCAACGTGTTCTTCGTCCACGAGGGCAAGATCGTCACGCCGCTGGCCGATCGCTTCCTCTCGGGCATCACCCGGCAGACGGTGATCGAGCTGGCCAAGAAGCGCGGCTACGAAGTGATCGAGCGGCGCATCCGCCCGGAGGAACTGCATCACTTCACCGAATGCTTCCTCACCGGCACCGCGGCGGAAGTCACCCCGGTCTCCGAAATCGCCGATTGGCGCTTCACGCCGGGCACGATTTCGCTCACTCTGCTCGAGGACTACATGAAGGCCGTGCAGCCGAAGTGAGGATCGGATCGCCGAACCGGTGATCGCTCGCCCCGGCGCACATTCTTGGCGGAGGGGGCGACATGAAGTTCATCGGTTCGACCATTCTCGGTTCGCTCGCGGCCGTGGCGTTCCTCGCATCGGCGGCGCTCGCCGATCCGGTCGGCGACTACTCCGTCGAGGGCAAGGGGCCGGACGGCAACAGCTATCGCGGCACGGCGTCGATCGAGGCGACCGGCGAGACCTATCGGGTCGTCTGGCTGATCGGCAAACAGAAGTTCGTCGGCACCGCCGTCGGCAACGACGACTTCTTCGCCGTCTCCTATCGCTCGGGCAACTCCACCGGCGTCGCCGTCTACGGCAAGGACGGCGACGGCTGGCTCGGGGTGTGGACCTATTCCGGCGGCACCTCGATCGGTGCGGAGAAGCTGACGCCGCGGTGAGCCGCGTCGGCGACGCCGGCGAATGAAAATCAGATCTTTTCGTTCGTCTATATTCAGTAATTACTTAAGTCATTATTTATATACTGAATTAATAAGAAGTATTATAATTTTTATTACATATATATTTCTTATACGCTGCAGGGAGCGATGCTATTTTGAGGAGTTAAAACAATTAATCCTGCGCTCATTCGTTGAGTTTGTTTGGGGCCTTCACGGGAACAGGGTGCTTTGCTATCCTAGATTAGCTTTGCGAATCGCATTCAATCGACGCGCCAGATGAGGTGTCCGATGGGACTTCTGCCATACGGCCAGATAGACATTGGCGAACCCGATGCCAACGCCGAATATATGCAAGCTCTTAAGAGTAAGCAAGATCCAGTATTTATTAGATCGTATTTTAATTTAGATCTGCCAAATTTTGAGCAGTTTGAGAGTGGGACTAAGTTTATAATTATTGGACAAAAAGGAACCGGAAAAACAGCTGTACTACGTTATCTTGAAAATAGGTCTATAAAGCAGGGGTATGCTACGGAGTTCATAATTTTCAAGAACACCATTCTGCGCGAGGCGGAGCTTTTCTCCGTAAACGATTTTGGTATTGCGAATCCACTTATAGATGAAGAAAAGATTTTTACAACAAAATATTACCTACATACAATCAAGAGAATTTTGCTGTCTGTTATAATATCTGCAGTAAAGGGGGCAATATCCGAGGCTGATGTTTCTGATGATGAAAATAAGAGTCTAGTGTCTAAAATACTAAGTGGCAATGCGGCGGATTCAATTCGGGCAGCTTATGATTCGATTGCAAGTATTGTAAATTCGGCTGGTGTAGATATTAAGAAGCTGTCGAAAGGGCGTGTTACTTTTGATCCGGCGCTGTATGTGAAGAAGAGTAACGACCAGTTGCTTGCGGAAATAGTTAGAAAGTGCAAGGCAGATCCTGTGAAAATTAGAATATTTATAGATGAGCTGCATTTTTCTTATAGAGATTCTGATCATGTATCGTCTGATGCTGCGCTGGTCAGGGATACAATTGTCTCTTGTCTGAATCTGAATGAGAGATTTATCAGAGAGGGGGTTGATATTACAATGTATATTGGCGTTCGCAGTGAATTTCTTGAGCAACCAGAAATTGGCTACGCTGATATTGTTCAAACGGTGGAGTCATACGGCGAACAGATAAATTGGGAGACCTATCCTGTAGATAGCAAGCATCCGATTTTCGAACTTGCTAGGCTACGCTTCCAAGATACGTCTGGAAATATAATTACAAAAGATCAACTATTTTCAGCCTATTTAAACGGTGTTGATGCGGTAGAATTTCTGAAGTATACATGGTGTAAACCAAGAGATATCGTAAGGTATTTTAAGCATTGCAAGGCAATGTATCCAAATCAAATAACGCTCAGCTCGCGAGAGTATGGAGCCGTAATAAGACAGTATAGCATGAAGGCATGGGATGAAGTGCGCTCGGCAATTAGTGCATTTATTCCGAGTAATTCTATGCTTGAATTTGAAAAAATTGTAAAGTCAATTGTTCCGAGGCAATTCGACGGCTCATTAAAATTAAATTATGAAGAATTTTCTAAAAAATTTAATTCTATATCAAAGATAGTTTCAAAGAAAAATCCAAGCATTACGCATATTCAGCTGATGGATTGGCTTTATAAGATCGGATTGTACTACTTTGAATATGAAGACAGTAATGGAAATATTATATATCAACAATATCATAGGGGGAATAGGACGCCAACAAAAGAAGGGTGCGTGAAGATCCATTTGGCAATTGCTAAGGCGCTGGGTTGATCTTCTGCTGACGCACGGTCATTCCATTTCCATCTCGGTGTAGACCTGCGAGGCGTTGCGGGCGGCGAGGGCGTCGAACTGCGCCAAGCCGGCGAAGGCCGATTGATCGACCTTCGGTGCCTCGGCGAGGCCGCCGCCGCGGTCGAGGAGGGCGCGGATGCGCCCGCGCAGGGCGACGAGGTAGTCGAGCGTCGCCGCCTTCGCGCCGGCCAGCGTCGTCGGTCGGCCGTGGCCCGGCACGACATGGAGGGGCGCGAGCGCCGCCATCGCCTCGAAGGCGGAGACCCAACCGGCGGAGTTCGATTGCGGGCCGACGCCGAGCAGGCGGTCGACGAAGACGATGTCGCCGGCGAAGACCACCTTGCGGTCGGGAAGCCAGACGAAGAGGTCGCCGGGGGTGTGCGCCGGTGCGACCGCGCCGAGCACGAGATCGACGCCGCCGAGCCGCAGCGTGGTCTCGGTCCCGAAGGTGGTGTCGGCGAAGACCGGTTCGGTGCCGGCGAGGTGGTCGCCGAGGAAGTCTCTCAGGGCGTCGATCTGCATGCCGCCGCGGGCGTGCTGGTCGGCGACGGCGGCGGTGGAGGCGACGATCCGCGCGCCCTTGGCCTTCCAATAGCCGTTGCCGAGCCAACGGTGGTCCTGGCCGCCGGTGTCGACGACGATCTTCACCGGCTTTTCGGTGATCCGGCCGATCGCCGCGTCGAGGGCGGCCGCACCCTCCCGGCTGCCGCCGGGGTCGATCAGGACGACACCCTCCGGCGTGACGATCACCCCGAAGGTGGCGTTGTTGCCGAGGTTCTCCGGCGAGCGCTGGCCGGTGTCGCCGACCAGGGCCCAGACGCCGTCGCTCACCGCCACGGTGTCGAGCGCCGCGGCGGCGCCGGCCGAGGCGAGGAGGGCGACGGCGCCGCAGGCGACGGCGCGGAGTGCGGGCGATATGGCCATGCCGCGAGGTCTCCGGGCGCTCACTTCTGCCAGCGCGCCGCCGCCGCGTCGTCGTGATCGCGGGCGTCGACCCAGCCGCCGGTGGTGCCGTCGATCTTCTCCTCCTTCTTCCAGAAGGGGGCGCGGGTCTTGAGGAAGTCCATCAGGTATTCGGCCGCCTCGAAAGCGGCGACGCGATGCGACGAGGTGGTGATCACCAGGACGATCGGTTCACCCGGCTCGATGCGGCCGTGGCGGTGGATGGCGGTGACGCCGAGCAGCGGCCAACGGGCGAGAGCGGCCTCGGCGGTGCGGGAGATCTCGGCCTCGGCCATGCCGGGATAGTGCTCGAGCTCCAGCGCGGCGAGTTCGCCGCCCTCCGACCGGCAGAGCCCGGTGAAGGTGACGACGGCGCCGACGTCGGTGCGGCCGGCGGTCAGCCGTTCGGTCTCGGCGGCGACGTCGAAGGGCTCGCGCTGGACGCGGACGGTGAGGGGGGGCGAGGGGCGTGCGCCGTCGCTCATGCGGCAGGTCTCCGGGCGGGATCCCCGTCGATAGAGGATCGCTCGTTTCGTGTCGCGGACCCGAAAACGGAACCGCCGCACCCGAGGGCGCGGCGGCGAGCATAGGCGGCGGAAGAACGTCTTCCAATCCCCGACGGTGGCGATCAGGCGGCGCGGACCTCGCGCAGGAAGCCTTCGATCTCCTTGCGGATCGAGGCCGTGGCGCTCCCGAGCGCGGTGGAGCCGGCCGAAACCGAGCCCGACGCCGCGACGGTGTCGGTCGACGCCTGGGCCACGGATCCGAGGGTTTCGACCACGCGACGGACACCCGAGGCGGCGAGATCGACGTTGGTGGCGATGTCGCGGGTGGCGCCGTTCTGCTGGTCGATGGCGCGGCCGACCGCACCGGTGAACTGGTCGATCTCGCGCATGCGGCCGGCGATCTTGCCGATCGCGCCGACGGCGGTGGAGGTCGAGGCCTGGACCGCGGCGATCTGGCCGGCGATCTCCTCGGTCGCCTTGCCGGTCTGGGTGGCGAGGCCCTTCACTTCGGCGGCGACGACGGCGAAGCCCTTGCCGAGTTCGCCGGCGCGCGCCGCCTCGATGGTGGCGTTGAGGGCGAGCAGGTTGGTCTGTTCGGCGATGTCCTGGATCAGCTTGACCACGTCGCCGATCTTGTCGACGGCGGTCGACAGGCTGCCGACCTCGCGATCGGCGGCTTCCGCCTCGCGGTTGGCGGCGGCGACGACCTCGGTGGTCTGGTCGATCTGACGGGCGATCTCGGTGATCGAGGCGGACAGCTCTTCGGCGGCGGCGGCGACGGTCTCGACGTTGGAGGCGGCATCGCGGGACAGGCCGTCGGCCTGACGGCTCTCCTGCTCGGCGGCGCTGGAACGGGCGACGAGGCGCGAGGCGGTGCCGTCCATCTCGCCGGCGCGGCGGTCGAGATCTTCGATGACCCGGGCGATGCGGCTCTCGAACCCGGCGATGGCACGATCGACGGCGACGCGGCGCTGTTCGCGATCACCGGCGGCGGCGCGCTCGCGGTCGCCGGCGAGGGTCGCCTCCTCGTGGGCGGCGACGGCGGTGCGGGTCGCTTCGGCGGAGGCCTCGAGCGACGAGGCGAGGCGGTTGGTCAGCCACATCAGGACGCTCGCCTGCCAGATCAGGATGACGGCGTGGAGGACGACGCGGGAGAAGTCGGCGCCGCCGGGGAAGACGGCATAGGGATAGGCGAAGTTCAGCACCAGATGGTGCACGGCGACGACACCTGCGCCGACGACGATCGACTGCCAGCAGCACCAACCGGCCACCACCGCGAGGGCGGCGAAGAAGGCCATGTGCATGTCGATCTGCCACGCGGTGCCGGCGGTGGCGAGCACCAGCAGCGCGACGAGACCCATGAGGGCGGCCGAGGTCACCTGACGGGTGATCATGGTCGGGCCGAAAGCGAGGATCGCAGCGAGACCGGCGCCGGCGAAGACGACACCGAGGATCGCGGTCGGCAACAGGTTGTGACCGCTCGTCAGGGCGGCGGCGACCGCCGCGAGCGCCAGGACGGGGAGAACCACTGCGAATGCCCGCGCGAAGGTGACGCGCAATTCGGGGAGGCCGAGTTCGTTCATCGTTGTTGTTCCCGACTGGTCAGCGAGGCGACGGGGGTGGAGGGCGAAGTGAGGCAGGCGAGATCGTCCGGGGCGGCGAGCACGACACGGGCGCCGGCGGCCTTCAGACGGGCCCGGAAGCCGGATGCGTCGTCGACGGCGCGGGTGATCGCCGAGGTCCGATCATCGGAGAGTGCGAGCACGGCGCCACCGGCGCGTCCGACGACCGCGGCGACATCCGGCGTCGCGGCGACGAAAACCGCCGCATCCTCCTTCGGCCACAGCACCACGGCGAGTGGCGGCAGCGAGAAGGCGAGGATCACGGCGGTGGTCACCAGAAGGTCGCGCATCCGATTCAGAACCGTTGGTCTCTGAACGGAATCACTGGCCGGGGATGCTGAACGAAGCGTTAAATCGGAGGACCCGTCCCCTCGATATCGTCAAAAATACCAGTTTTGAGGGCTTTCCGCCGCGCCGCTTGGTTCGAGATCCGATACGGGAGGCGGCGAGGTCGCCGGCGTCGAACGATGCGGCGCGACCATCGGCGGGATGCGATCCGGGCGTACGGTTCGCACTCATGGCGCGCACCGTTCGCGGATCGAATCGGGGCGCGGAGTGTCCCGTTCCGGCCGAAGGCGGCAACCGCCCCTCGTCCGGCCCTGCGCTCACGCTACGGGGCGTTCGTCGTTCGAAGAGGTCCACCGGAGCTTCTCGTTCCGGCCCGGAGGCCGGAACCGCTCCTCACTCTCACCCGCCGGTCATCGGGGGGAAGAGGGCGACTTCCTGGACGCCGGCGAGTGGGGTGCCGGGCGGGGCGTGGACCTGATCGCAGGCGACGCGGATGACTTCGGGGCGCTCGAGCGCCCAATCGTATTCTTCGCCGCGGGACTTCAGCCACATCAGCAGATCGCTGGTGGTCGCCACCTCGGCGGGCAGGTCGACGACCTCCTCGGCTTTGCCGATGCGCTCGCGCACCCAGGCGAAATAGCGGATCTTCATGCTCACTCGTCCATCACGTGGCCGATGCCCGACCGGAAATAGTCCCATCCCGTATAGAGGGTGAGGAGGGCGGAAATCCACAACAGGATGTAGCCGGTCTCGATCGTCCAGCGATAGACCGGCACACCGGCGGGACCGGTGATGAAGAAGCCGAGGGCGAGGAGCTGCACCGTCGTCTTCCACTTGGCGAGCCAGGTCACCGGCACCGAGACGCGCAGCTCGGCGAGGAACTCGCGCAGGCCCGAGACCAGGATCTCGCGGCACAGGATGATCACCGCGGCGATCACCGAGACGCCCTCGATCGAGCCGTCGGCGACCAGCACCAGAAGGCACGACGCCACCAGCAGCTTGTCGGCGATCGGATCGAGCATGCGCCCGAGTTTCGACTGCTGTTTCCATATTCGAGCGAGGTAGCCGTCGAAGAAATCGGTGACGGCCGCCGCCGCATAGAAGCCGAAGGCGATCCAGCGCGAAGTGAAGGTCGGCATGTCCGGCAGCGTGAAACAGGCGACGACCACCGGAACCGCCAGGATGCGGCCGTAGGTGAGGATGTTGGGCAGGCTCAGTGCGGACATGGGATTCCTCGTCGACATGCCAGTCAGAGCACGGCGGGGGCGGGGGCGTCAACGGGATGAGCTCTACCCATCCCTGATATGTCCGGTGGTGAGTGGTGCCACCAAGTGGGTCGAAACCCAGGTCGGGGCGCCGGGGAACACGTCGAGGCGGAGCGTTCCGCCTCTCGTATCGACGGCGGCCATCGGACGAATGGCCGCGTCGAGATCGCGAGCCCCGTTGTCGAAGATCAGTGTTTGGTCGGCGATCCGCGCCACCTCGGCCAGGAGGTCCATGCTTCGCCGCCAGCGATCGATGACGACGTGACCGGGAAGATCGTGTCCTCCCTGGAGGGCACGGATCTTGACGCGGGCGACGTTTTCGACCGGGTCGCCGATCCCGATGAAGTACACGAGAACCTCT
>CALBKH010000102.1 GCA_937892955.1 uncultured Alphaproteobacteria bacterium | reverse complement strand
GGGTCGCCGCGAACAGCGGGTCGTATTTCGCCTGGAGCCGATCGAGCTCCGCCCCGTAGGCGGCGATATCGGTGCCGCGGTCGGGGACGATGGTCTGGCGGGCGACGATCTGCTCGGCGCCCCGCTTCATCGCCGACGCGCGTGCCGCCGCGGCCGACGTCGTCCGCTCGAAGGCGAGCTTCAGCTCCGCCTCGCGCTGGATCAGGAGTTGCCCGCTGATCGCCCCGACCTCGTGAGCCCGGCGCAGCTCGGCGAGCTCCTGCTGGTACGTCCGGGTCGCCGCGAACAGCGGGTCGTATTTCGCCTGGAGCCGATCGAGCTCCGCCCCATAGGCGGCGATGTCGGCCGAGGCGACGGCGGCGGGCCGGCCACTCGACCGGAGAGAGCGGTCGATCTCGCCGGCGAGCGTCGTCATCGGCCGGGTCGACCGCGTCGCCGCCTCGCCGATCGACGAGACGTCGCGCGCCGCCTCCCGCGCCCCGGCGGCGAGGTTGCCCTTGTCGAGGGAGAGCCGGACCCCGAGCTGCAGCGTCATTCGGTCACCTCGTTGAGGATCGGCAGCGCCACGGCCGCCAGCTCCAGCACGTCGAAGAACACCCGGTCGGCCTCGTCCTCGGCGATGCGGTGCCGGCGGATCATCGTCTCGACCCGCTCGACCGGCAGCCCGATGTGGATCGCCCGCGTCCACACCCCGACCACCTCCCACTGGTCGGCGAGATCGACGAACACCGCCAACGCCGGCCAATTGACGGCCCAGACCTCGACGGTGCCGTCGTCCTGCGGCCGGTCGGCCGGGATGACGATGCCGAGAGCGGCGCAGTCGGCCACGGTCCGCGCGTCGATCGCCGCCAGCCGGTCGGGATCGGCCCGGCCGGTCCGGGCATAGGCCCAGGCCCGGCCGGCGGCGGTCAGTTTCCCGCCCGCGCCCCCGTCACCGCCTCGATATAGCCGCGGATGATCGCGGTGCGGACCCACGCCCAGCGGCAGGCCTCGTCGAGAGCGGCCTCGGAGAAAGGCAGCTCGGCACCGCCGGCATCGACGACGTCGCGCCAGTCGCGACAGATGCGACGGATCTGTCGCATCTCCTCGTCCGCGCCCGCCTCGAGCGACCGGCCGGCGGCGGCCATCGCCGCCTCCGACAGGGCCATCGCCTCGTCGCTCGAAAGCGCTTCGAAGCGCATCTCGAAAGTCGCCGGTGCGGCTTCGCCGGGCACGGCGACCTTCACGGGCGCCCAGAACAGGTGTTCGGCCGTCATCTTGAACATCGGCGCGCCCTCACTTCACCACGATCGACAGCTCGTCGTTGCCGGAGGCGGACGACGGACAGAAGACCAGCGGCAGGGTGACGTTGAGGATGTTGTTCGACGAACCGTGGGTCGGCTTGCCGATCTCCACCGCCGGGGCGGCGATCTGGATGATGTTGCCGGCGGTGAGCCCGTGGGTCACCGCCAGCGCGGCGCGGGTTCGCGCCGTCGCCTTGCTCATCCAGTCGACACCAGCGACCTGATCGGCCTGGACCGTCGCCGAGCCGATGACGGCCCGGTCGACGTGTTCGATCGATTCCGAGCCGATCAACAGCCGCGGCTCGACCTTGTTGCCGAGATCGATCGAGAAGGCCTCGACCACGGCCGAGTAGCTGTGGAGGCTGAAGGTCGGGGTGTTGGTCTTCGACGGCGGCAGCGGCTTCGGCGGCGTCGGCAGGGTGGTCGCCGGCAGGGCGACGTCGGTGACCGTGCCGAGCAGGCCGGTGAGGGTGAACTTGAGGGTCGGGATCTTCTGCGCATCCATCGAGAGCGAGAAGGTCCCCCGGGCGCCGAGCAGCACATGGCGCGTCCCGTCGAGATTCCACCAGATGGTGGCCGATTCCTGCCCGGCAGAGACCGGCGCATAGGTGACCGAGGTCGCGGCCACCACCGTCTCCGACATGGCGCAGGCCCGCGCCAGCACACCCCAGAACGGCGCGGTGCCGGCCGTGCCGGACCCGGCCAGCTCCACTTCGAAGTCGATCTTGCCGTAGGTGCCGGCGAGGATGACACCCAGCGAGCCGAAGTACGGCATGACGAGATCGCGCTGGATCTCCTCGCCCTCCAGCGGCGTGATGGTGACGTTCTTCACCAGCATGGCGTTGGCGGCGCCGGTCGGCGTCGCGTCGGTGCCGTAGGTGGTCTCGATCTTCGCCAGCAGGGCGAGCTTCTGCATCTTGCGCGCGGCCATGGATCAGTCCTTCCGGATCTTCTTGACGGGAGAGGAAGCGTCGGCATCGCCGGCGGCGGGGGCGGCGGGGGCGGCGGGGGCGGCGTCGGTCGCCGCAGCGGGTTCGCTCGCCAGCGCGCCCTCGACCAGAACCGCGGACTCGGCCGACGGCGCCGTGCCACCGCGCTCGACCAGGTCGAGGGCACCCGTCACCGGATCGAACACATAGGAGCCGCCCTCGGCGGGCGGGATGAAGCTGCGGGTCATGACGAGCCCTCGATGGTGCGGGCCGTGGCCCAGGTGGAGACGTGCCAGAGCACGCCGTTCTTCGCCGGTTGGGAGCGCACACCCACCAGGGTCACCGGGTCGTGGTCGCCCGGCGGCACCCAACCGAGGAGCGCGCCCTCGAGCGCGGCGTCGATCGCATCGGTCGCAGCGATCCTCGCTTCGCCCTTGGCGTCGCCGTGGCGGCGGACACAGACCGCGACGAGAAACGTGATGGCCAGGGTCTGAAGCGGCGGTCCGTTCATCCGCTCGTTGGGGCTCGCCACCTTCGAGAACGGCAGCACGAAGGCGGCGTGATCGCCGGGGGCGGTGCCCTCGGCCAGCGCCGCGAGATCCTCGCCGCCGGAGATCGACGTCAACGGCGGCGTCGCTGCGCTCTTCAGTCGATCGGCCACCGCTGCGAGAAGCATCAGAGGAACCCCCCCATTCGGTCGGACGTGAAGACGGTGCCGTCGGTCGCCACACCGATGCCGCTCGTCGAAGCGGGTGCCGGAACGGCCCCGGTGACGGACGGCAGCGACAGCCGGCCGGCCGCGGCATCCTTGAGCGCGGCGAGGGCGTCGCGTTGGTCGCGGACGACGTGATCGGGCGCCCCGTCGCGATGCAGCAGGTAGCGGGCGATCGACACCGCCCAGGTGACGACGATCGCCGGAACCGGAACGAGCGGTAGGGCGAACCGGCCGGCGAGATAGGCGTCGATCTGATCGCCGGCCGAGCCGATGGCGGCGTCGATCACGGCCGGGTCGGCGATGCCGTCCATATCCCGGTCGGCGACCTGGAGGATCTCGGCCTCGCCGGCACGATCGATCAGGTCGGCGAGGGCGCAGTAGGGCATCGCTGAACCCTCACACCGCCTCGACCGCGCCGCTCGCCGTCAACGCGGCGGCCTGCGCCTCGGTGATGGCGTCGGCGGCGATGACGTCGCCGGGCGCGTAGCGCTTGCCGTCGTGGGCGATCGGCCGCGTCGCCTTCCACCCTTTCGCCTTCTTCGGCTCGGTCGAGGCGGCCTTGCCCGCGGGATCGGTGGGTTTCGTTTCGGCCATGTCGTCAGCTTTCTTACGGGAGGAGGATCGCCGGACTTCCGCCGGCGCGAGGGGTGGGCGCGGCGATCACGGCCGCCGCACCTCGACGCTTTCCGGGGCCCCTTTCGCCCCGTCTCGCGCGTCAGGCGACGTCGGTGAACAGGAAGCCGGCCTCCGGCGCCGAGATCAGTTCCTTGACCGAATGACCGGAGCGAACCCGGATCGACCCGCGCAGGCCGATCTTGGGTTCGGGGATCTGACCGGCGACACGAGTGCCGAAGGCCTGGGTCCAGCCGAAGGTCATCACCCGGCCGTTGGGGGCGATCGACGGCGCCCGATAGAACAGCGCGGCGTGGTTGCCCCACACACGCTGGCGCACAGGCGCCTGGCCGCGGCGCTGCAGGTTGATCCATCCCTCACCGACGATGATCTCCGGGATCTCCAGCGCGTCCTGCGCCTGGGCGAGGCTGAGCGCGCCCTGATCGGTGCCGGAGATCGACGTCGCCTTGAGCAGCTTCGGATGACGGCGCAGCTTCGACCAACCGCCACGGCCGATGACCATGCAGTTCGGCCGGGTCACCATCGAATCGGCGGCGTCGCCGATCGCCGCGGCGGGATCGCTGTCGGGATCCGACCACTGCGACGTACCGGAGAGCGTCAGCTTGTTGGCGGCCGGATAGGTCGCCGGATCGAAGACCATGCCGGCGACGCGCTTCTCGCGCACCAACAGCACCCGATCGGTGAGCATCTCGGTCGCGAACGAGAGCGGATCGAACCCCTTCGGAGCATTCGTCACGTCGTCGATCGGAACCAGGTCGTCGAAGCCGAAATCCTCGGTCGAGGCGGTCGCCTCGGTCATGCCGTATTCGACCTCGTCCGGCGCGCTCTTGCGGCCGACGCGGCCGTCGCTGTCGACGGTGATCGCCTCGTCGAAGTCGAACTTGTTCCACTTGAACTCGCTCTTGTCGATCGGCGCGGAGGCGAAGGGCAACACCCGGTCGGCGACCATGGCGGCGTTCTTGTGGGCGAGAGCCACACCCGTGAGGACGGGATCGATGGGGAACGGCGTACCGGTCATGGAAGGTCTCCTGTCGCCTCGCGGCGGATGGACGAGGTCAGCCCTGGATCACGCCGGGCGCGACGAGCGTGCGGATGAAGTCGCCGGCGGTCGTGGTCACCTCGGCGACGCCGGCGGTGAAGGCGTTCGCCCCGGTGGCCGGAGCGGCGGCGACGGCGGTACCGTTCGCGCCGGCGGTGAAGGCGGCGCCGCGGGCGACCACGCCGCCGAACTCGACGTCGGCGAAGCCGAGACGGACGACGTCGACCCGCGCGTCGGCATCGGCGCCGCCGGGGCAGTCGGTGACGCCGATCACCGCATCGGTCGCGGCGGTCGCGTGGGCGACGGAGCCGTCGGCGGTGAACTTGACCAGACGGCGGTGCTCGACACGCGCCGAGGCGACGTAGCTCTTGACGATGTTCATGGCTCAACGGTCCTTGATGCGCGCCGCGGCCTGGGCGGCGGTGATGGTCTCGCCGCGGCCGGCGGCCTCGGAGATCTCGGTCTCGATCGCCTCGCGCACGGCTTCGGGATCGGCGAAGTCGACGGGCTCGCCGCCGGCGATCTCGCCCGGCGCGACCGGCAGCGGGATCGCCTTCAGGAGACGCGTCAGCAGCTCGCGCGGCGCGGTGGCGACGACGGCGCCGTCTCCTTCGGCGAAATCGACGGAGCCGAGATCACCGGTCGCCGCGAAGAGCGCATCGGCCATCGGCCGCAGCGTCGCCGGCAGACGTCCTTCGGCGATCAGCGCGTCGAGGACCGAGGCGTCCTCGGCCCGGCGCCGGGTCGCTTGCGCCTCGGCGAACTCGGCGGCCCGGGCATCGAGCTGGCGCGCGCGCTCCGCCAGCGCGTGCTCCTGTTGTTCGACCGCGGCGCGGCGCGCTTCGAGCTCGGTGGCAGTCGTCATCGATCGGTCCTCTTCGCTTCGATCGGCGTAGGCGATGACGGGCGCGCCCGCATCGGCCGAGATCTCGGCGATCCGTTCGCCGAGGCTTTCGATTTCCCAATCGGGCAGCACGCGATCGGCGGCGTCGACGCCGTCCTTGCCGATGATCCAGTCGCGCAGCCCGCGCATCAGCCGGCCGACCGAGCGCAGCGCCGAGGCGGACGACCAATCGGCGAATTCGAGAGTGAGGCAGGCATCGTCGTCGCCGAACTCGACCGGCTTCAGCCCCTTGACCGCCGGCGGCTGAGCGCCGAGGAACCCGACGTGCCGCAGGTAGAAGGACCCGGGCTTCGGGTTTCCGGTCTGGTCGGGGCGATAGAACGACGCCGAGATTTTCTTGAACGACCCGGCGCGGACCATCTCGGCGAACGCGGCGTCGACCTGGATCGGCGACGCCAGCAGCCGGTCCTTCTCGACCGCGAGGCCGCCGATCCAGCCGTAGGCGGGCGCATCGAGCGCCGGGTGACCGACGACGATCGGGGCTTCCGACAAGGCCGGATCGTAGGCCGCGGCGATCGCCGCGAGATCGGCCTCGGCGAAGGAGATCGCCTCACCGACCATCGGCCGATGGGTCCCGGTGCGAAAGATCTCGAAGGGCTTCGCCTCGGCGAAGTCGATGGGGGCGCGTCTGGTCATGGCCCGACCGTCGCAGGTCGGAACCATGAAATCCTGTCGCACGGGGGTGCGATCGATGTGGAAATCGCGATGTGGGGAGCAGCCGGGAGTCTATCTCCCTGCGGCCGATCCGACCAGTGGGGATCGGATCGAGGTCCGATGGCATCTTAGAAGCGGTTTCGAAGCCCGTACGCGGGCTCTCTCCCCCTTCCGCCTAGCTCCCACTCATCTTCCTGGCGCCGCGCCCCCTGCGCCTCCTGCGAGGTCCGCAAAGAAATCGTCGGCGAACTCGACGATCCTTTCCCGATCCTCGGTCGAGACGCCGAGGAAAGGTCGCGCCGGCACCGTCACCGATTTGGCGCGGATCGTCTCGCCACCCATGGAGAAGACCAGCGCCGCCCCGCTCTTGGGAACGATGGTGGCGCCGAACTGGTGGACGCGGGCATGTGGCCGGTTGGTGCCGACGACGAGCGCCGACTCGGCTATCTGGTAGACGATGGTGGACGCGAGTTGCCCGGATGCCTCGAGGATCTTGGTCCCTGCCTTCTTTCCCGCCGCATAGAGCGGGTTCAGCGGTGCCCAGGGTTTTCCCTCGGGATCGGTCTCGGTGCGGAAGCGCTCCCGGGTCGACTTCAGGAGGATCTCGCCGATGTTCTCCAGAAAGCCGTGCGGGTTGTCGCCGGCGGCGCCGAGCCGCGCCAGAGCATCGATCACGGCCGCGTCGTCGACCTCGATCAGGACACCGGTCATCTTGCACCTCGCCGTCGTCGCGCCTATGTTTCCGTCATCGTCTGGAGATCGGGTGCCCGGCCCGCATCTCAAAGTCTCCAGGGGGAAGCGCTCTCGGCCGGTTGGGGGCGCTTCGTCATTTCCGGATCCAGAGCAACGCTCCCGACCGGTACTGCTCCAGATAGCGCGGGTTCGTCTGGAAGGCGGTGACGCCGGTCCAGCCGGCCTTGGTCCACTGGAAGCGGAGGAACAGCGACCGCCCCTTCGGCAGCAGGATGCGCCGCAGGTACGAGCGGCGCAGGACGACGCCGGTCGCCGTTTCCGCCCAATCGACCCAGATCTCGTCGGGATCGAGGATCGTCTGCGCCAACTCGCGCACATAGACCTCGCGGCCGAACTTGGTGACCTTCAGCGGTGGCGGAACCGTGCCGTCGCGCACTTCGAAGAGGCTCCGGTCCACCGTCACGATGCCGCCCGACCTGTCGCGGAAGACGGCCGGGCGATCGAGCGTCGCACCGAACTCGGCGAGAAAGGCGGCGACGTAATCCTCCTCCGGCAGGCCCTGAGGCATCAGGCGATCGGGAGCGACCGGGGTCGGGGCGGGAAGATCCGGCAGTTTCGTCGGGCGTCGCACCGGCTCGCCATGAGCGGGCAGAGGCGACGCCAGCTCCGGCGGCACCGTGCCCGCCATCGACGCTTCGCCGACGTTGTGGTCCCAGCCGCGATCGACGCCGGGATGACGGATCTCGGCCGCGCCCGTGCGCGGGTCCTTGCCCGGATAGACGTCGTCGAGCGGAGCCTCGTCGGGACCGGACTTGCCGAGGCGGACGAGATCGCGGGCGCTCAATGTTTCGACGTCGCACCGGCATCCCCAGCCGTTCGGCGGGAAATGCACCTTCCACCAGGGATCGTCGTGGCGCAGCACCGTGCCGTCCCACTTCACGTGCAGCGGACGGGGAAAGCGCACGTCGTTGTGGCGATAGCGCCAGTACGGCCGGAACCTCGTCACCGCCGGGTCGGTCATCTGCCTGAAACGGCCGGCCATGTAGGCGGTGCGGACGTTGGTGTTGAAGATGATGCCGGCGCGCCAGGCGCGGCGCTCCTCCTCGGTCTGGCCCCGCGCCTTGAACTTCCAGCCGGTCCGGTCGACCACCTCGTCGAACACCTTACGGAAGGAGGCGAGGTCACCGCCCTGCGTCAGCGCCCGATCGATCTCGGCGCGAAACGTCGCGAGGATGTCGTCGCGGGTGACACCGGCGACGGTGAAGGCGCGAGCGTGCGCGGCGCCGAGGAGATCGTCGAAGCGCTCGGTCGGCAGGTTCACCTTACGGCGAAAGTGATCGATCGCTTCCTGGAACGGCAGGCCGAAGCCCTCAACCGCCATCGTTCGACACCTCCACCGAGGTGATGCCGCCGAGGGTGGCGACGGTCAACGCTTGTTCGAAGACACCGGCGAGATCGTCGATCGCGAGGTCGCCGGAGAGGATCAGCAGCCGCGTGGCGAAGTCCTCGAGATTGGTCGCCGCCTCGGCCTCGGCGCGGATCCGCGCGATCATCTCGTCGATCGGCGCCTCTGCCGCGCCGGCCAGCCGATCGACGAGCGGCATCAGCGGATCGGCCACGACCGCCTCGGCGAAGGCCGCCGCGATCGCCGCCTGCGCCGAAGACGCCTCGGCGCTGCCGGGCGGTGTGCCGGAGGCCCTGGTATCGACCCACTCACCGCCATAGGTCTCGTTGATCTGGTCGACCGATTTCGCCCGGTAGCCCATGCGATCGAGCGCCACGTCGCGATCGGCGCGGGCCTTCAGGTCCTCGGGCTCGGCGAAGTCGCGCCACACCGTCGGATAGGCGCCGCCGAGAGCATTGATGTCGACGATCCACCTCACGAGACTTTCGTTGATCGTCGCAGAGAGAAGATCGGCATCGGCCTTGGCGATGGCGAGGCGGACCTCGTTGTGGACGTCGCCGAGGGCGCGCGAGCCGCTCGCACCGACATTGGTCGACAGTGTCTCGCCGAGCACCGCCTCGCTCATCAGTTCGTCGAGATAGCGCGACAGCGCACCGAGTTGCTCGCCGCCCCCGGCGTTCTTCGCCTCGAGCAGTGCCGCCGTGACCGAGGCGGGCAGCGCCATCACCTTGTTGCCGGCGCGCTCCGCGGCCGCCGCCAGCAGCTTCTTCTCCAGCTCGGCGTCGTGTTGGCCTTCGTAGGTGAGGGTCAGATCCGGTTCGGCGTGGCGCTCGGTGGCGCGCAGCCAATGACCGAGCACCTGACGCTTGAACCACGCCGGCCAGAACAGCACCGAGCCGAGGCCGAGCCCGTAGGGGTCGTCATCGGTGTGATCGAGCGAATACCGGTGGACGATGAATTTCCGGTCGGGGACGGCGATGCCGTCGAACCCGGCCTCGCGGGTGAGGAGCCGCAGCTCGCCGTCGACGGTGAAGCGGAAGCGCCGCTGACGCCGTACCTTGATCTTGTCGGGCAGCCACAGGCCGTCGACGACGGTCCACATCGCCTCGGCGACCGCAAAGCCGTAGAGCACCGCGCCGAGCAGACCGCGGGTGAGCCGGTCGAAGTCGATGCGCTTCAGCCCCGTCTCGACCGCCTCGGCGGCACGCCGGTCCACTCGCTTGTCGGAGGCCGGATCGACCCGCCATTCCCGCGCCGTCACCTCGAGGGCGCGCTTCTGCAACACCGCATGGGCGTGCGGATCGCGGCGGATCTCGTCGTAGAGGGCCACGCCCTTGTGCGATGCCTGGGCGAGGGTCGGATCCTGGGGCGCCAGCACCGACTGGAACGCGGCGATCCAAGGGTCGCGCGCCACCGAGGCGACCTCCATTCGAAGATCCTTCGAAGCGGCCATCACCACCATCTCCCCATGAAGCCGTCGAGCACCTCGCGCACCGACAGACCGAAACCGAAGCCCTTCAGGGCCGACGGTTCGTCCCGCGGCGTGTCGAGCACGTCGAGGCGAACTTCGCCCCAAGGCTGCTCCGACGCGAAGTGCGCCAAGGCCCCGGCGATCGCGGCGTCGCCGTGGCGCTTCTTCGTCTTCGAGCCGAGGGCGCCTTCGCCCTTTTCCCTCGTGCGGGTCGCCGGCAGACGGGCTACGCCGTCGACGATCTTGACGAGCGTATAGTCGGCGCGGGTGTCGGCGTCGCGCGGCAGCGACATGCCGCCGGCCTCCAGCGTCCGCTTGAACGGCGGCATGTTCAGCCGATACCAGTCGACCGAGAACTTCACCTGTTCGATGATGGAAAAGCCGAACTTCTGCGCCGTCTTCTCGGCCAGCGCGGCGCCGTTGCCGCCGGCGTCCATCGCCCCCTTGACGAGGCGCGGCAGCCGCCCGGCGAGGGCGAACACCACCTGTTCCTGCTGGTCGAAGGGGATGTTGCGCATCTCGACGACGAAGGGCGTCCGCTTGAAGAGCGACGGCTCGATCTGGACCGGGTGGAAGACCGAGAGGTCGGCGACGCGGCCGAAGTCCATGCCGAAGGCCGAACGCAGCTCCGGATCGAGGCGGTCGTAGAGCGGTTCGACATGGGCCTTCAGCCACGCCTCGCAGACGGCGCGGCGCACCGCCTCCGGCTGGGCGGCGAACTCGGTCGGCATCTCCCATCGGACGACGGGGACGTCGGCGCTCATGCAGTGGTCGATCACCGTCGGCAGGATCCACGTCCCCGATCCGTCGGTCGGGATGCAGAACAGCTCCTCGTCGGCCGCCTCGCCGTAGTCGTCGACGACGCCCTGACGCCACTCGGCCTCCGTCTCGATCGACCACACTTTGCCGGTGCGCTGGCAGATGCGCTGATAGAGCCCTTCGCGCAGCGCGTCGTCGAAATCGATGCGGACGAGCCCGTATTTGAGCCGGCCGGCGCGGATGTCCTCGATCTTGCGATTGAAGACGTTGGCGCGGCCGTCGTGGGTGGAGATCACCACCACCATGCCGCCCCATATGGTCAACGCGATCGCCGCCTTGAGCAACTCCTCGAGATCGTCGTGGAATGCCGCCTCGTCGATGACGACGTAGCCGGCCTTGCCGCGCAGCGAGCGCGGTTTCGACGGCAGCGCCACCACCTCGAAGCCGGAGGCGAAGGCGACGCGGAACGCCTTGATCTGGCGGGTCTCCTTCGTCTTCGGATCGTAGTCGTCGAAGACGAATTCGCCGACCTCGGCCGCGACGCCGGCGACGAGCTTCGCCCACATGCCGACCACGTCGACGAACTCGCGCGCCATCTCGAGGTTGTAGCCGATGTACCACGTGTCCATGCCGCCGGCCTTCAGCTCGGCGGAGGAGACCATCACCGCGTCGAGGGCGAAGGCCCAGGTGAGGCCGGTGCGGCGCGACTTCTCGATGAACGTCACCGAATAGGCGAGCCGTGTCCGGATCGCCCGCTTCTGGTAGGGCAACAGCACATCGGCGGCCGGCAGCGCCGCCAGTTCCGGCGGCAGGCCATAGAGCGATTGCCGGCGCAGCTCCTCCCACTCGGCGCGCGAGATGGCACGGCCGACGGCGAAGCTCTTCTCTTCGGGCAGGGCGCTCATGGCGCGCCCGCCGCGGGCTTGTCGATGCCGAGTTCGGCGCGCAGATGGGCGATCAGATTGCCGGTGACGCCGGCCTTCGACGCGGTTTCGACGGCCTCCTTCACCCGTTCGGTCTTCGCCCGCTCGGCATCGAGCAGCTTCTTCAGCTCGATGGCCCGCGATTGGTCGACGCGTGCCGCGCCGACGAGGTTCTTGATCGTCGCCGAGACGAACATCGCCTCCTGCGGGTCGAAGCGGGCGGGTTCGCCGTCTTCGCCGCGCATCAGCTCCATCAGCGAGGCATGGAGCATCTGGATGTTGAGCCGCGCCACGCGGTCGTCGGCGCCGGGATCCTCCAGGCGCGACATGATCGCCTCGGCCGCCGAGCGGCTGTCGTGGAGGCGCGCGGCGACCGCATCCCATTTCTTGACCGCCCGACCGAGCCCGGTGCGCGAAACCTGTTCGGCGTCGACTCCGAGGCTGCGCAGATGGGCGAGGATCTCGTCGATGGTGTGGCCGTCGCGGCGCAGCTCGCCGATGCAGTCGCGGATCTCGAGCGGCAGACGGTCGACCTTCGACAGGCGCCCCATGGCTCAATCCTCCGGATATTCGATGCCCGGCACCGGATCGATGTGGCGCTTCAGGAAAGATCGGCCGCGACGGGTGATCTCGAGGGTTCTCACGCGGCCGTCGTAATGGTCGATGTCGACGAGACCGGCGGCCTCCAGCATCCTGGCGTCGTCCTTCAAGGCTTCGTCGGTCTGCTGCCGACCGCGGAACCCGAGAAGATGCAGCGCGCGCCGCAGCACGCTTTCGTTCGCCGCACCTTCGTTCTCCTCGAGGACGCGCAACGTGGCGAGGCGCCGGGACTTGGCGATGTCGTCGACGAAATCACTCACGGCCGACCCCCTTCATCAAGCTGGATTCGATCCGCGTCACCGATCGCGAGATCGACTGCATCTCGCGTTCGAGGCCGGCGACCCCGGCCTTCCAGCCGGCGAGTTCCTGCTTGATGCCGGCGATGTCCTCGCTCGACGGCAGATGGCGGATCTCGGTCTCGATCACGATGGTGCGCTGCGCAGCCTTCTCCTGGCTCGCCTCGATCTCGTCGAGCCGGCGGCCGATGTCACCGGCCAGCGTCTCGATGGCGCTCTGCCGCGCCTTCTCTTCCGCCTTCGCGTGATCGTCGAGATCCTTCTTGGAGGCGAGACCCATGCGGATCGCCCAGCCGGCGGCGCCGAGGACGAGAGGGGTGAGAAGACCGATCACCGGCCAATAGGGCATCAGATCGGGCATCATCTGGTTTCCGTGGTCTGCAACTGTGCGATGGCGTCCGGCACGGTTTCCCCGCCGATCGGCGCGACGGCGGCGCGAACCAGCGGGTCGGCGCGCTGGCGGTAGGGCGGAAGGACGACGGACACCCGCCGGCCGGCCGTCGCGCCGGCGGGTGCGAGATCACGCGGTTTCGGCCGCAGCGACGTCGCGGCGCCGAGCGCGACGAGACCGGTGAGCACGAAGACGAAGAGGAGGACCGCGGCGATGGCGCCGGCGACGATGCGGATCACGGGGCACCTCCGCGGCACACGGCCGACTGGCGGTCGAAGAGATCGAGGCGACGGACGACGACGAGCGCATCCGCGTGGCGTTCGACGAGATCGGCGGCGGCGCGCAGCTCGTCCGGCGTCATCGTCGCCGGACAGACCCGGGCGATCTGCCGAGCGATCTCGGCGCGGCGGACGGACGGTTCAACCGCGGTCGCGGTCAGCGCCGCGCTCGGCGGCGTCCGCGCGCTCTCGCAGCCGGCGAGCGAGGCCGCCGCCATCGTCGCCGCCAGGATCCGCAGCAGTGCGGGCTTGAGCATCGGCGATCTCCCCGATCGTGTCCTGTGTCTCGGCCGCGGCCTCGGCTCGGGCCCGCCCCTTCGCATCGTCTCGCGCCTTTTCCGCCGCCCGCCAGTCGAGAACGAGGCGGGCGAGGCGATCGAGGAACTTGTCGACGAGGGCGGCGAAGAGCGCCGAGGCCCAGGCCATGACCTCACTCGGCCTTGCCGACCGGCGTGTCGGTGAAGAAGCGCAGCACCGTGTTGGCGACACCGAGGCCGGTGACGACGAGGCCGGCGGTCGCCGGCGAGGCGAGCGACGTCCAGTCGGTGGCGATCAGGACGCCGAGCGCGGCGGCGGCGAGATTGAGCGCGAGAGTGCGATAGCCCTTCATGGGACGGGTCCTTTCGTCAGACTTCACGACCGGCGGTCGCGCCGGGGCGGATGATGGCGGGGACGTGACCGGTCTTCGGCAGCGGGACGGACTTCGGCCACCAGTAGCCGACCAGCCGAGAGGTGCCGTAGGCCGCCGCGCTGACTTCATCGTTCTGGTTGCCGCCGACGCCGACGTTGCGACCGTCGGCGGTCTGTCCCGCATATTCGTAGACGTGGCCGAGACCGCTCGACTTCGAGCCCCGCCACATGGTGACGATGGCGCCGAGCGCCGGGCCGTCGAGGCGGACGAAATTGGGATCGTGCTCGATCGCCCGCGCCATACCGGAGCGGGGACTACGGACACCAGCCGTCTCGAGCATGGCGCAGACGAAATCGCCGCACCACGGCCGAGAGCCGTCTTCGGTCGACGTGTCGTCGGTGGTCTTGCCGAGGATGCGATAAGCGATGATCCGGCCGTTGCTGTCGCGCCCGGCCTTCTCCTTGACGCCGATCTCGGCGAGCGCGTTCTTCAGCCACGGCGGGATCTCAGCCGGTGCGGCCGGCGCCAGCTCGGCGACGCGGTTCGGCCACAGCTGCATCCGAGTGAGTGGCCCGACGATGCCGTCGGCGACGAGGCCGCGGGCGCGCTGGAACTGCTTCACCGCCGCCTTGGTGAGGTCACCGTCCTCGCCGTCGATCGGACCGGGGTCGTAGCCGAGTTCGGCGAGGCGGGACTGGATGGCGCGGATGTCGGACATGAGGGACCTCGTCCGACGCCGGTTTCGAAGGGTGTTCGACGGGATCTTGCGGCGGCGTCGATCTCGGCTCACAGTGCCGGTGATCGCAGCATTTTCCCCGTCGCACGGAGGTGCGAGGGATGACGCCTCAGCGGTTTTCCAGCCAATCGATAAGATCGCCCTGCCGCGCCTTCTGTGCGGCGATCGCCTCGCGCCGCGCCTCGCGATCGGCGCGCAGCGGCTTGAGCCAGCCGCGGACCGTCTTGTCGGTGGTGTGCAGCCGGCGGGCGATCTCGATCACCGCCAGACCCTGATCGGACCAGACGGCGGCGATCCACGGCTTGGCGACGGGAACGCGGTCGATGCGCGGGCCGAACTCGGCGACGAGGGCGGCGAGCCCGTCGGCGCCGATCACCGGGACGATGCGGTTTTCTCGGCCCGGCCGCTCGGCGAGATAGGCCGGCGCGCCGCCGAAGGCGATGAGGAAGGCGACGGCGCGGGCCTCGCCGAGAGCCTCGACATAAGGCGCGACATGGGCGGGCGCGCGAACCGTCATGACCGCCGCCTCCGTTTCGGTCTGCGGACGGGTGTGATCCCCTGTAGGGAGACGATCGCCTCGGCGAAGGCGTAGCGGTCGGGCCGCGATTCCGATGCGTCGCGCGGATAGACGGTGACGACGCGCCCTTCGTAGACGATCAGTTTGCCGCCGGGCACCACCACGACACCGGCGCCGTGCTCGACGCCGACCGCGCCGGCGCGGCCGATCTCGGCGCGCAGGGCCTCGACATCGAACCCCTCGACGCGCTCCAGCCAGCGGAGTACGGCGTGGTCGGTCACCGGGATCGGGCGGCGTCGGCTCATGCCCGGCCCTCCCGAAAGAGGGCCGGGACAGGATCGTCAGGCCGCGGACGAGCGGCCTTCGGCGAAGAGCGCGGCGGTGCTCGCCTCGATCTCGTGGCGCAGGAGATCGAGCAGGGTTCCGAGCCGGTCGGCCGAGACCTCGTTGAGATTGTTCCGCCCTGCGGCGCAGAGCAGATCGCAGACGGCGCCGAGGGCCGAAGCCGCCGTCTCCAAGCGGTCGATCGGGCGCTCATCCATGGCGGCGTGCCGCGTTGCGGATCATGCTGACGGTGGACGTCGCCCGTCCCGTCCGCCGGCCGATCTCGACGTTGGTGAGGCCCTGGGCGTCGAGCCGCACGATCTCCGCCTTCTCCTCCTCGGTGAGCGGTCGATTGGCCACCCGTTTCGGCTTCGGCCGCGACCAGCCCTCGAGCAGAGCGATCTTGGAGCGCAGCAGGTCGATGTACTCGTCGGTCGACACCTCGATCGAAGTCCGCCGGCCGGCGATCGACGCCTCGCCGTGGCGCACCTCCATGTAGAGGGCGATCAGCGCCGCTCGCACGTCCGCCGCCCGCGGCGCACGCGACAAGGTCGCCACGCAGATCGCCTGCGGCTCGGTGAGGAGGTATTCCGTACCGGGCCGACCGCCCTTCGGGGAGGTTTCCGGGCGCCGCCCGGAAACCGGTCCAAAGCTCTCGATCTCGGCGAGGTTCGCGCGGATCAAGCGCCGAATATCGTGCGGATCGGCCATGCCGAGCCGGTCGGCCAGCACGAGATCGGGAATGCGCAGCTCGCCGTCGTTCAGATCGACGAGATCGCGCGACGTCAGCAACGTCGTCATGGGTCTCTCCTGTGGTACGCCCGGTGTCCGTCGCCAAACGGGGTGGCCGGGCAACAACGGGTTGGCGAACCGTGCACAGGTACACGGCAGACCCGAAGGTCTCCCATTGCGCCCGACCATAGAAAAACGCGCTCGTGGAGAGCACGGCGCGTCGGGCGCCTGTGACAGACGGGTCGCCAAACCCGACTTCGCCTTTTTTGCGAAGCACGGTCACGATGGGCCGATTTGCCGGGAAGATCAAGATGGAGGCGCGGACCTCAGCTTTCGCGGAATGAATCGGATGTCCGTCGAGTCTCCGGGAAAGAACGGTGGCATCGGAGCTTCGAGCGACGGGTAGAGCGCTGCGAATGCATCTCGATGCGGATCCACGAACAACTCGGCGATCGCAGCCGGCTCGTCGCTCCGGAGCTCGAAAGACCCGCCCATTCGGCGCAGGTACGACAGAAATCTCGCGTCGTCTCGCTGTTGCCGATCGCGCTCCGTGAAAGCGAATTTGAAGATGGTCTGGGTCAGGAGACGGATGGCATTCTCCTCGATCTCCTGGATTTCGGCGCGCCGCAGATCCTCGCGCTCGCGAGAGGTCTCGGCCTCGGGGAAGTCTCGTTCGAGGCGATAGACCGCCCTCGACGTCGAGCCCCATTGGCACGGCCAAGCCCGCATGGCGGAAAATCGATCGAACCACTCGCGATGCCACGGCCAATCCCAGTGGCTGCGCAACAAGTTGTCCCTCAATGTCCGCTCGATGCGCCGCGTCTCGCGCCCCTCGGCGAAGGCGTCGATCCACGGCCTTCGGGCGATCGCCAATGTCTCCTCCGCGCCGGAAATCTCCGATGCCACCCGATCCCATGCCGTTTCCAGCATCGACCGCATTCCCTCGACGTAGGCGTCCATGACGCGCCCCCCCGCTCTCGCGGGGAGCAATTCTATGGCGAACGGCGCTCATCGTCTCGCCTCCGCTCGCCGGATCATCGCCTTGAGCCCTTCGGAGACCTTGTTCGCCTCGGATGGCGAGCAGAATTCCGGCGCGTCCTTGCCGGTCTGGCGCGCGACGAAGGCCCTGAGAGCCTCCTTCGAAGCGTTGTCGATCGCCCCGACGACGCCGGCCTCCCGCCACAGCGCGTAGATCTTCCGGACGTGCGGCTTGTCGAAGCCCGAGCCGCCCTTGCCCGGCTTCGGTTTCCAGCCGAGCCGCCGGAACTCGGCGAGCAGCGCGACGAGCTGGGGCTCGGAGCAATCGGCCGAGGACTCGCGCCCGGTGATCCGGACGAGGATCGCCCGGTAGTTCTCGTCGGAGAGGGCGAGGTCCTTCTTGGCGATGTGGACCTTGGCGAGGAGGGCGCGGGTCATCGGACATTCCCGAAGGTTCGAAGCATGAGCGCGAAATCCGGGCAGGCGACGGCGTCGCGCCGGGTCTCTCGATCGCGGAAAAGGCAGACGCCGAGATCGTCGTCGCCACCGTCCCAGCCGCAGCACATGGCGCAGCGTGGCATGTGGACGGCGCGCTGACCGTCGGCCGGCGGCGGAGTGTTCGGCGAGAAGATCGTCATGCGTCACCTCCGGTGGTCAGGGTGAGGATCTGCCGGGTGAGGCCGGCGATCCGCTCGCGAATGCGCATCTGGCGACGGGTGCGCAGTCGGGGGCGGATCTGCCGGAGGAGCGCCGCCCGCTCGGCGGCGAGGCGCTCGATCTCGGGCGGCGGAGGCCGCGGCGCCGGAGGCGGGTCGTCCGGCTCGGGCGGGAGGGAGCGCTCAATCCACCGCATGACGGCCTCCGAGCGGCGCCCAGCGGACCCACACGCCGTCGAACAGGATCTCGCTGTCGACGATCAGCTCCCGGTGGGTCGTCCACCAGAACCGAGCCATCTCCGCGCTGTCCGTGAAACCATCGCCACGTGCAAAGTCGTCGAGGGCGATGCGCCCACCGATGGAGTGGGAGAAGATCTCCCCCTGTCGGCCGAAATACACGGTGCGGAGGGATGGCTGACCCAGCCAATGTATGACGGTGATCCGGATCGGATCGACCGAGCTACAGAAAGCCTTGCCCAGCAGCCGGCAGTGCTGCGTCCGCTGGCCGACGTAGAGTTGGAGCGTCTCACCGGGGCGAGCATGGCGGCGGCGACCGATCGCGCGGATCGTGCCGGACTTCGCTCCCGAGAGGATCGGGGCCTCGAAGCGCGGGTTGAACGAATAGGCGACCATCAGCCGACCCTCCGCTCGAGATGGTCGGTCGGGGGCAGGAATTCGTCCGCGGTCAACGCTTCGATGGCCATTTTCACCTCCCTCGGAAAAAGGCCGCCGGCCGCACGGGCCGGCGCGCCGTCTGGTCACTCGGCCGCTTGGCGCAGCTCCGCCTCGTCCTCGTCGTCACCGGCGAGCGCGGCCACCAGCTCCACCACCTTGCGGCGCAGCTTCGGGTCGGCGATGCGGATGAAGGCGCGGTTGAGCCGCACGCCCTCGGACGTCGACAGGAAGTCGACGAGGACGGACGTCGCGGTCGGGTCGAAGCCCTGGTCGCCGGCGATCGGCGTCACGCCCGGCGCGTCTTCGAAGAAGAAGGCGACCGGCACCTTCAACACCCGGGCGATCGCCTGCATCCGGCTGGCGCCGATCCGGTTGGTGCCCTTCTCGTATTTCTGGATCTGCTGGAACGTGATGCCCAGGTGCTCGCCGAGCTTGTCCTGGCTCATGCCGAGCATCATGCGGCGCAGACGGACGCGGGATCCGACGTGGACGTCGATCGGGTTTGGGGATTTCTGCGAGGCCATGGTGGTACTCCTCATGGGGTGGGTGGAATTCAGGCTCGGCCGATGGTCGGGGGAGCCGGCTGCGCATCGTCCAGGGCGGCAAAGGCCGCCTGGAGAGATCGAAGGGCATCGTCGAGATGAGGCAAGGCGCGCCCGCCCGAGCCATCGGCGAGGCCGCGGGCCCGCACGATGGTCTGCTCCAGCAGGAAGGTCGCGATCTGGTGCAACGCCAGTGTCGACACCGGCGTGGTGCGCAGCGCGAGCCGCTCGGCGACGTCGCCGTCGCCGTCGCCGTCGAACTCGATCAGCACCATGACGACGCCGTGTCCGGCGTCGAGCGCCTCGGTGAGAGCCGGCACCAAGTCGGTCGCGGTGGGCGGGAAGACGCTCATGCGGCGCTCCTTTCGCGGTCGGCGGCGACCGATAGCGCCCAGCGGCCGCCCGTGTCGTCGACGAAGATCGCCTCCTCGCCGTCGTCGGCGGTCTCGAAGGCGGCGACCGTCGCGACGATCTCGATCGCCACCGCGCCGCGCAGGGCGACGGTGATCACGTCGCCCGGCTCCGGCCGGCGATCGCCGTCGACGAGAGCGTAGGCGGTATGGGCGAGGCGGACGGGGTCAGCCATCGGCTCCCTCCTCGGCGTAGAGGGCATCGAGCGAACGGAAGACGCGGTCGCGGAAGGCGAAGAGCGCGTCGAGCTTCTCGTCGCCCTCGCCCTCGCCCTCGGGGATGCCGGGGACGAGCCACGTCTCGTTGTCGTAGGCGAGGCGGGCATTGGCGGTGACGACGCGGTGGACGTCGGCGTCCGGGCCGTCGACGATCGGCAGAGCACCGTTCGGCACCCTCGGCCCGAACTCGATCTCGCCGCTCTGAAAGCAATAGGCGTAGGTGTGGGTCATGGTCCCCTCCATCACAGCGCGGCGATGTCGAGGGAGACCGGCTTCCACTCGGCCTCGGGAGAAGCCTTGGTGTGGAACCGCACGTATTCCTTGGTTCCGGCGATGCGCATGCTGTCGCGGATCGCCTGCATCGCCCGCTGCCAGCGCGGGTCGGTGATCTCGAGCCGGAGGAGACCGAACAGCTCGGCGCGGTTGATCTGCCCCTCCCGATCGACGTTGAAGGCGCGCATGACGATGGCGCGGATCTCGTCGCGGCCGTCGGCCGACCATTCGAGGAGGCACTCGTCGATGATCTTCTTCGCGACCTGAAGCTCCGGCCCGAAGACGATGTTGTCGGCGACCTGGACGGTGATCTTCAGCAGGCCGTCGAAGCTGGTGAAGGTGACGTTGCCCTTCGGCCCGCCGCGCTTGGCGTCGTACTCCTGATCGAGCAGCTCGTTGAACGCCCGCAACTCGGAGAAGCACTCGGCCTTGAAGGCCGCGAGCCGGCCGGCGAGGAGGCGGGCGTCACCGATCAGCTTGCGGACGGTCTCGTCCATCAGCAGGTCCTGCACCTTGATCGCGGAGATCGGCACGAGCGCGCCCTTGGGGTCGGTCATGTAGGCGACGCCGTTGAGTTCCTGGGCACCCTCGGGGATGTGCTGGTCGGTCATTTCAAGCGTCCTTCAATGAGCTGTGGAGACGGGCGAGGCGATCCCAGGTCGCCTCGAATGCATCGCGGGCGCCGCGCTCGCCGCGCGTATGTTCGGCTTTCGCAAGGGTGTCGCGAGCCGCGACCAGGGCGCCGACCGCCTCGATCAGGGCGCCGCCCGCCTCGCGCGCCGCTGCCTCGTCGGCGGCTTCGAGCGCCCGGACGTGGCCGACGAGGCAGCACGCCATGGCGACGATGTCGGCGGTGGCGATGTCGGTCGGGCGCATGCGTCCCGCTGCGACGGCGAGCGCGACCTCGAGCACGTCGCGATCGGCGCCGATGGTGGGTGCCAGGAGATCGCGCTCGACCACGCTGGTGACCGTCGCCGTGATGACGTCGACCGCCTCGCGCAGGCCCGGCTCGCTCGGCAACAGCCGCTCGATCTTCTCGGCGCCATAGGCGACCGCCCGGTGATCGAGACCGCCGAGGGCGCGGCCGATCTGACTGTCGGTGGCCGAGGTCAGCCGACGGGAGAGCGCCTGCGCCAGATGGCGGGCATCGGCGACGTGGCGAGGGCGCGTCGGGACCTGGAGCGCGCCGGGGACGAGCTCGCAGTAGCCTTCGACGGCGGCGATGACGGCGCGGAGCGAGACGTTCATGCCGCACCCCCTTCCGGATGGCGGATCCGACGCGAGATCTCGCCGGCGATCGCGACTTGCGCGACCATGATCGGCCCCATCGGCGTATCGTCGCCGGGCGCTTGGTCGTAGTCGTCGGCAATGGCTGCACAGCGTTCGCGCTCGGCAGCGATCGCACGGGCGATGTCCTGAACGTCGACTTCGTCGAGGCAGGAGAACGAGCCGTCGGCAATGGCCAGCGCCGTGATCAGGATGTCGGCAGGGAGTTCGGTCATGCCGCACCGCCTTCCGGCCCGATCTGCCGGCCGACCTGTTGCCCAGGCAGGGCGCTGCGGATGTCGACGATCTCACACGGACGACCGATCCGCGGCACCCTGACGCGCATTCTCGGCCCGTCGACGAGATCGCGGGCCACGAGCTGCAGCTGGAGCCGCTCGATCTCGGCCCGGGCGATCGCCAGCTCGCGACACAGCCGATCGGCGACGTCGCGGCTCTCTTCCAGCACCTCGACCTCGCTCGCCACGTCGGCGAGTGCCGCGATGGCGAGGACAATTCCGGAGCGGGCGATCTCGATCGTGCCGATCGCCGGCTGGGCGACGATCTCCACCTCGAGCATGCGGCGGATCTCGCGCAGCACGGCGGATGGGAGCAGGCGGGGGGTGGTCGGACTCATGACTTCACCTCGCGATTGGAGCAGGTGCGGCAGGCCTCGTGGAGCCGAGCCGCCATCGGGCTGGACGATGAAAACGGGCGCTTCTGCTGGTCGCGGCAGCGGTCGGCGCCGATGATCCGGGCGTAGCCGGGGCATTGGACCGTCTCGCCGAGAAGGTGGGCGCGCGCCGCCCGCTCGACTCGGTCGAGGTTGCCCTTCGCATAGGTGTTGGAGATGACCTGGGAGATCACGGACTGCGAGTAGCCGAGGATCTGGCCGGTCGCCTTCAGGCCGATCCGAGAAGCCGACTCGGCGATCGCCTGCACGAAGTCGCGCAGATCATCTCCCCAGGCCGCGCGGGCCTTGGCCACATGATCGAATTTCACGCCGCCGGGGGCGGGTCCGCGGTTCATCTCGCTTCTCCTCGAAACTCACGTCGGTTGGGATCCCAGATCCGGCCGTCGGCCTTGATCGTCGGCGTCGCCGGACCGGGATCATCGATCAGCACCCAGCGCTTGAAGCCGTTCGACGTCGGTGCTTCGCCCGGTCGACGGCGCAGCTCGGCGAGGTAGCCGGCGCGTGAGAGCGCCGCCACGAAGCGACGGGCATTGGCGATCGACGCCCCGGCGATCTCTTCGAGCCGGCCGAGGTCGAACTTCCGGGCGATGCGGATCGCCGTCCACATCTTGTCGGCGATGGTGCGCCGCTTCGGCCGCCGCGCCCGGACCGTCAGGGGGCCGATCGGCCCACTGGTGATCGTCTCTCCGCTCGCGAGCGCTCTCCGACCCTCCGGCGATAGGGTGAAACATCCCTGTTCCAGCCGGTCGACCCAGCCGCGTCGCACCAGGGCGGCGCAGGCGGCGGCGACGGCGCGGCGTGGATGGTCGGTTCGGCCGACCATCTCGTCGAGGGTCAGGCACGGTCCCGGCTCCAGGAGCCGGGCGACGTCCATCTGGCGCGATCCCTCGCCCGCCATCACGCCGCCCTCACCGTCATCGCTTTGCCGGTGGCGCGGTCCTGCAACAACACCTGACCGTCCATGTCGGCGAGGGTCACCGCGCGGCCGAGCCGTCGGCCGACCCGCTCGATCGAGCCGATGCCTTCGACGATCTCGCGGGCGTAGCCGCCGGCGGCCTTGTGCAGGTGCTGGACGAGATCATCGGCAACCTCGACATCGGCCCGCCCGCCGACGAGCTTGCGGGTGTCGTCGAGGGTCAGCGCGTGGAAGCTCACTTTCGCCGAGATGCGCGACGAGATCTGTTTGTAACGGGTCAGCGCCTTGGAGAGCTGGCCCATGCCGACCAGGATGAAAGGCACCTCGACCGCGTCGGTGATGTCGCGGATCGTCTCCATCATCTTGGTCGAGTGGACGATGTGGTCGGCCTCGTCGACGATCACCGCATAGGGCCGTCCGTCGTTGCGCGCCGCTTCGTTGCACAGCGCCAGACGCCGCACGATCTCTCTGTACATCTCCTTGAAGGTGCGATCGGGCGCCGAGGCGAGACAGTCGAGCAGGTCCTCGACCAACCAGCGCGACGACCACTCGCGCTTGGCGCGGATGAACGGCAGGTCGTGCTGGACGGCGAACCATTCGGCCGCCGTCGTCTTGCCGCGACCGGGCTCGCCCTCGACGGTCATGAAGCACTTCTCGGTCGCGGCGCGGGCGTCGAGCCGCTCGAACCCCTCGAGGAACGCCTGCGCGTTCGAGGTCATGACGAAATCCCTGTTCACGCTTCGATCTCCTGTGAGGCGATGGGTTTGAGCCGGCCGGCGAGCGCCGACGGATCGATGCCGTCGGCGGAGAGGCGCAGCCGGAAGATCGACGATTGCAGCCGTTCGACGAGGTAGCGGGCGTCGTGACCGCTGATCTGCTCGGGGTGAGCGAGAAGCCACCGGGCCATGTCGACGTCGTCGCCGAAGTTCGGCCGCTTCTCGGGCGCCGGCGGCTCGGTCGCGGTCGCGGCGATGACCGTCAGCACCGGCGGCGCCACCGGCTCGGCCGGGGTCTCGGTCGGCGCCGGCTGCGACGAGGCGATGAGCAGCATCGGCGCCTGACCCTCTTCGGCGACGGCGAGACGCTTGCGCTCGACCCGCTTCAGCCGGTTCTCGACGCGCTTCTCGTGCGCCTGCTCGACCACCGAGCGCGGGAAGTAGGAGACCGAGTTGCCGAACCACGTCGCGACGCAGATCAGGCGCTGGTCGAGCGTCGACACCCACACCGTCGAGGCGTCGTGGATGTCGTAGGCGACCAGCACGTCGCAGTCGTGGAACTCTTCGAGCTCGATCGCGAAATAGCGGTTGGTGAAGAGCTGGATCTCGCCCCGCGCCGTCCGTCGCTTCTCCTGCGGCCGAAAATCGGCGTCGTCGGCCTCGACGAGGTCGGGCGACCAACCGCGATCGAGCCACCCCTGCCACACCTCGTTCGGCGAGAGGTTGCGGCGCTTCCCCGTCGCCGGGTCGATGATCTTCTCGAGCGACGAGTGCGGCCGGTCGTTGTAGGCCGCCGCCTCGTCGCGGAGCCATGCGACGAAATCCGGCCATGACTTGAGCGCCGGGCTGGCGGCGCGCTCGGCGAGGTCGGCGGCGACCCGCTTGTCGATGCGCTTGCGCGCCTCCGCGTCCATGTCGACGCCGACGTAGCCGATCTGGGTCCTTGCCGCCTCGATCCACGTCTGGTGGAAGCGCTCGATCACCCCGCGCGCTTGGCTTCGATACGGCAGCGACGTGTGTTTCTCGACGTCGAAACGGGCGAGAAGCCCCATCAACCCGTCGTCGAAGACCGCATTGTTGAAGCCGGAACCGCGATCGACGTACCAGATGTCCGGAACGCCCGAGGTGGTGAAGGCATGGCGCAGCGCGTCGATCGTGCCCCAGGTGGCCTCGGCCAGCGCCACCGACCAGCCGACGAGCCGCCGCGTCACCACGTCGATCGTCGCGGTGATCTCCGGCCGGAACGGCTTTCCCGTCAGCGGATGGGCGACCATCGCATGGTGGGTGTGGCCGTCGGTGACGTAGATCGCCGTCGGCCACAGGCCGGAGACGTCGCGCCGCACGAAGGCGCGGATCTGCCGCAGCGCCCGCGGTCCGAGCCGCCCCCGCGCCCGTTCGATCGCCGGCATCCGGTGGACGTGATGCTGGATCGTCCGCAGCGGCGGCAGCGCCACCTCGGGCCGATGCTTCGACAGCTCCGCCGCCGCCCGCACCACCGACGGCTTCGACGGGATGGCGTAGAAGTCGAGGAAATCGGCGAGCCATGCCGGCGGCAGGTGCTGCTCGCGAGGGCTGGGCTCCGGGGCGAGCGCCAGACGATCCTCACCGGCCGCTTCGAAGGTGTCGAGCCAGCGGCGCAGCGAGGTCGACGACAGCGCCGCGCGATGCCCCTTCTTGGCGTTGGCGGCGTCGGCCGCCCGTTGCAGCTCGGGGGCGAGCGTCCCGGCGTTGCCGGCCGCGACCACCTGCTCGATCGCCCGCATCTTGCCGCCGAGCCGGGCGAGACGGGCGACCTCGCGCACCAGGGCGAGACGGGCGTTCATGATCGTCCGTTGCCAGTCCTTCAGCTCGGCGAGGCTCTGGGGATGCGGTTCCGCCACCGGCGCCGGCGGGTCGATCGGCTCCACCGGGACGAGGTCGCCGCGCGAGCCGAGCGCCCGCGCCACCAGCGCGTCGCGGACGTCGCCGGGGAGGTCGGCAGGGGCGTAGAGGCGGGGGGCGCCCTTGCCGGTGCCAACAGTGAATGTCCAAGTTTCGCGCTCGGCCCGCCTATTCGCTGACCGCTCGGTTACCGATGTCGCTTCGGCAATCTGTCGGATCGTGACCCGGTCATCACTCATCGCCCACCTCCGAGCAGCGCATGCAGGCGGCGTTGCGCCTCCTTCAGCTCGCGCTGCGCCCGGCCGATTTCGGCGTCGCGGCCGTCCTTCGGCGTCATGATCAGCGCGCCGCGCTTGCGGGCGAGCAGCAGCTGCAGCGCCTGACTGCCGGTCGCCACCTCGAAGGCGGCGGCGTATTCGAACGGGAAGCGCCAGCCGTCGGACGACCGTGAGGTCCACTTGTTGAGCATGTGCTCGGAGATCGCCTCGCCGGTGAGATCGCTCATCCGCGCCGCGATCTCGGCCCGCGACAGCGGGCAGTCCTTGATCGCCCGGGCGAGCGCCGCACACACCTCCGGCGCCATGGCGAGGCTGCCGTCCGCCGGATGGTCCGGCTGCTCCACCGCCTCGAAGGCGGCGAGCAGGCTGGTCTGTCGGGGATCGTCGGTGCGGATCATGGGACGCCGGTTCGAAAGAGTGTTCGAAGGCCCCTGAAAAGGCCCCGGGGATCGTCGGGCGATCGCCCGGGGCAGGTCAGGGAGGTAACGCGGGTGGCCCCCGCCAACTCACCACTCGACGCAGGTGACGCGTGTCCTCAGACTTGGAGTGCAACCAACCGAGTCGGAGGAATGGGGATGGATCTCGCGGACATCTGGATCTGGTACGTCGCGCAACGCCTTGGGGCGGACCCCGTACGTGAGGACTTCGCGGACATCGGACCGTGGAGCACTCTCGAGCTGCTATGGGGATTCCACCCGCTCTTCACCGCACGGTGGGACGCGATCGCGGCGACGCCGTACTCGACCGAATTCGACGCCGAGGCGGATGGGGCATTGGCGCGGCTCGCGATCGACGATGCGACCGGCAGTTGGGATGGACTGTCCTCGGGCGCGTGGCGCGTCCTCCAAGAACGGCTCGCATTTCTCGAAGTCGTCGTCGTTGCCAATGAAGCAGCGGGCACGAAGGTGTTCACGGAAGCACCTCGTCTTCTCGATCGGACGAAGCAGGCGAGAACAGTGCTTCTACGGATGCTCTTAGGTCCTGCGCGGACAATCGACCGGCGATTGCTTCCTCCGTCAGCCCCCGGAGCTGCTCCGCCTTTTCCGGCGACAACATCTCTGCGGCGACAGTGAAGGCATTGGTGTGAGCCTCGTTCAGGCGTTGGCGAACAGCGTCGCGCCGCCACCAACCCCGCATGGCTGCGGATCGCGACCAGGGCGAGGAGCAGACCGGCTCGATGAACCACAGCAGCACGCGGCCGACCGACCGACGGAGGTGGAGGAGAAACCGAAGGACCGACGGCATCACCCCCTCCCCACCAGCGCGTCGGCCAACAGCACGACCATGGCGACGAAGGCGAAGAGCGCGGCCACCTCGAGGGCGTCGCGCAGGACGGTGAAGAGGGCGGAGGGAGCGGGGCGTGTCGTTCCCTCCGCGATCGCGCGGCGCACGGCCCGTCGGCCGTGGCTCGGGTATTGCCGCGCGATGTCGGTGATCGAAGATCCGGTGGTCGAGATCGGGGTCATGGCGACCTCCTCGTCGGAGAGGGTGAGCAGGCGGTCGCACTCGGCCTGGATCAGGTCGGCGCGCTCGAAGCGGTCGGCCGTGCGGCCGATCTCGATCATCCGGGCGGCGAAGCGGCGGGGAACCTCGCGCCCGTCCCGACGGACGGCGGCGGCGAGGTCGCGCTCGAAGCGGCGGCCGAACTCGGGGCCGCAGTCGCCGATGGGTTTGCGCGCGGTGGACATGGTCATTCACCCCGTCGCACGATCGCCGCGGCGGTCTCACGCCGCACCCGGTCGATATGATCCACGGTGATGCCGCCGTTCGACCGGAACCAATCGAGCGTCCCCTCGCGCACCAGACCCATTCGTTCCAGCCTGAGGACCATGCTCATCGGACCGACGCCGAACATGTCGGCGAGAAGGATCGCGGCGCGGCGGGTGAAGACTTCGGCGTCGCCGACGACCGAGGCGAAGGCGTCGCGGAGAGCGCGCTCCTCGAGGACGGCAATGGCGTCGGGACGCGCCGGGGTCGCCATGTCAGGCCACCTCGCGCGAATAGACGTTGCCATTCTCGTCGCCCGGCCTACGCTGGCGTTGCGTTGTACGTGCAAGGGGAATGCGCTCCCCCTGCTCGTCGTAGTGCTCGGGGAAGAGGTCGACCGGCGACACGCCGATCTTGGCGGAAATCGCCTTTTCGACCTCGAACGCCGGGCGCCCGGACGCCGCCCAGGCCACCGCCTGGTAGGACACGCCGATCTCGCGGCCCAGGGCAGAGAAACTGCTGCCCTGGACCTTCAGCTGGAAGAGGATCCAAGCCTTGCGCTCGGTGGCCCTCTTCGGGATGTCTGAGGTGTTGGTTCGCTTCGACATGCCTTCATGAGTGACACATCATAAACAACCTATCAAGGCCAAAAATAGCGTCCTGGAACGAGAAGCCCTCCGCGTTCGATATGTTATATTTAACACATTGAAAGATATGTGTTATTTTCGAACTAGGACGCACCTCGATTTCGGGACATGAACGTCCTGGAAAAGCGAAAAATGAGCGAAGCGACCTCCACTTTCTCGGACAGGCTGAAGAAGTGGCGCGAATCACAGGGCCTGACCCAGTCCGACCTAGCTCTTCGCGTTTCTGTCTCGTTGAGCACCATTCAGAGATGGGAGAGGGGAGATTTGCCCAAGAGTGCGGAGCTGTTGGCGCTCGATGCGCTCGGCTTCGACCCCACTTGGGCGCTGACAGGCCGTGAAAGCGGAAAGCTGCCGGCATCGTTGCAGACGATCGTCGGTCAGACCGCATCGGTGGACACGGTCTCGATCCCCCACTACGCGGTGCAGCTCTCGGCCGGAAACGGCCGTTCGACCGCAGATTTCAACGAGTTGGAGCGCTTGGTGCTGCCGGCGGACTGGGTCCGCCGCGTCTTCGGCCGACCGGCCGCCCACCTCGTCCTCGCCGGCGCCGCCGGCACTTCGATGGAGCCGACCATCCGCGACCGCGACCTCCTGGTCGTCGACACTGCCGATCGCCGCCTCGCCGCTGGCCGCATCTATGCTCTCGTCGTCGGCGACAACCTGCTCGTGAAGCGCATCGACCGTACACTTCGCGGCCAGATCCTGCTACGCTCCGACAACCCGGCCTTTCCGCCGGAAGAGCTGACCGAGGACCTCACCGACACCGTCCGCGTCCTCGGTCAGGTGATCTGGCACGGCGGGTCGCTGGAGTGAGTGTGATGAAGATCTTCATCGGTATCGTGGTGGCTCTCCTCGTCGGCCTCGCCATATTCGGCATGCCGTCGTCTTCTTCGACGCCAGAGGAGTTCATCGCTCGCACCGATGCGGCCTGTCGCAAGGAATATCCTTACGACGAATTCAAGATGAACAATTGCAAGATCGCCATCATGACGAAGCGGGTTCTCGAACAGGAACGAGCGAAGATGCAGCGCGCCTACGACGCCGCCCGCTGATGCCGACCGACGTTGCGCGTCGACGCTCGAAGCCGTTTCGAGTGCCATTTGAACCGCCTTCGCCGATTTTTCCCGCCGCCCCGCCTTTCGCCCCGGTTTTCCGCCCCCGATCCCACTTGCGCCCGCTCAATCCCGCCCATTCCCGCATTGCCCAATAGATATTGCGGGTCACAGTGACGGCAGGGGTGCGGAAGGCCGGTGCGCCGGGACGGAACGCGCCCGCCCGGGCTCGCGGGGCCGCGCAAGACCGGTGGATTTCCCCTTCCCGCGCTCCGGCCAAGTCCTTCGCAACTGCGAGACATTTCACGACATGGGTCCGCTTTCGCCGCGCTTCCGCCACGGAAGCGTCGAAGGGCGACCGCGATCGGGTCGGAGGTTCGGGGCGATCGAAGGTGTGCGCCGGTCGGCGGACATGGGGTTCGATCCGGCAGGGCGCGAGGCGCGGCCGAGGTGTGAGAGGGGAGAGGCGACGATGAACCGGTGGATCCTGGTGAGCGGACTGATGACGGCGCTGTTGGTGTCGGCGGTGCGTCCGGGCTGGAGCAACGACCCGCCGCGGGCGCCGGTGGCCCCGGCCACGACCTCGGCGGCGACGCAGGCGCTGCTCGCCCCGGCTTCTCGGATCGAGGTCGCCTTCGTCCTCGACACCACCGGGTCGATGGGCGGGCTCATCGACGGCGCCAAGCGCAAGATCTGGGGCATCGCCGACGAGATCCGCAAGGCCAACCCGAAGGCCGAGATCCGCATCGGTCTCGTCGCCTATCGCGATCGCGGCGATGTCTACGTCACCGAGAAGACCGATCTCTCCTCCGACATCCACGCCGTCTACGGCAAGCTCCTCGACTATCGCGCCCAGGGCGGCGGCGACTGGCCGGAATCGGTCAACGAGGCACTGTCGGTGGCGGTCAACGGCCTCGACTGGACGAGGACGCCGGACACCCGCCGCATCGTCTTCCTGGTCGGCGACGCGCCGCCGCACATGGACTATTCCCAGGACGTGCCCTTCTCCGACACGCTGAAGATCGCCGAGCGCGAGCACATCGTCGTCGACGCGGTGCAGGCCGGCGGAGCGCCGGACACCGAGACGATCTGGCGGACGATCGCCAGCCTCGGCCACGGCGACTACGTCAAGATCCCGCAGACCGGCGGCGTGGTGACGATCAGGACGCCCTACGACCAGGAGATCCTCGAGTTGCAGCTCCGGCTCAACCGCACCGTCGTTCCCTATGGCGACCAGAAGCGGCAGGCGATGGTCCGGGCCAAGACCGAGATGGCGGCCAAGGCGGCGCCGACCGCGGCTTCCGACATGGCGAGCTACAACGTGCGTGCCGCCGCCCCGGAAGCGCGGACCGTCGTCACCGGCGACGGCGATCTCGTCGCCGACGTCACGGCGAAGCGCACCACGCTCGACAAGGTGAAGCGCGAGGATCTGCCGAGCGAGTTGCAGACCCTCTCCGCCGACAAACTCGGTGCGGCGATCGCCGCCAAGGCGACGGAACGCAGCAAACTCCAGAGCGATCTCGCCCGCCTCGTCGAAAAGCGCGACGCGGTGATCGCGGCGAAGAAGGCTGAAACATCGGACGGCAAGGACGGGTTCGACCGGGTGGTCGAGGAGATCGTCCGCAAGCAGGTGATGTGAGACGCGGTTCGGACCGAGCCGAACCGATCGAGGAGGGGTCGGTGATCGGCGGCCCCTCCTCGATTCGTCACTTCTCCTCGTCGCCGGCCTCGAGCGCCGCCCTGGTCTCGGTGAGGAAGTCCTCGGCGCCCTTCTTGGCTTCGCGGACGAGGTCGGCGACATCCTTGCCGAGGCGGTCGAGAGCCATGCGCAGGCCGCCGACGGAGGGCTTGTCGACGCTCATGACGTAGCCCGACATGGCGATCGACAGGGCGATCTCGATCAGGCCGAAGACGGCCGTGCCCTCGTCGACCTCGTTCTCGTCGAGGTAGTCGAGCACCATTTCGCGGATCGCTTCGGCATGGGCTTCCTGTTCGTCGTCCCAGCTCTCGAGTTCGCGGTCGTCGTCGCCGCCGTTGATCATGGGGGCCTCTCGGTCAGTTCGGGGATGGGAAGGCGCCGCGTCGAACGGGCCGGACGGAGTTGTCGGCGACGGCTCAGGCGCCGCCTTCACGGATCGGCGGCTGGAACTGCCAGCCCATGTCCCAGGGGAAGTAGATCCAGGTGTCCTGCGACACCTCGGTGACGAAAGTGTCGACCAGCGGACGGCCCTGCGGCTTGGCGTAGACGGTGGCGAAATGGGCTTTCGGCATCATCTCGCGCACGACGCGGGCGGTCTTACCCGTGTCGACGAGGTCGTCGATGATCAGGATGCCGGCGCCGTCGCCGCCGCCCAGTTCGAGCAGGTGCGGCTGCACCGTCTTCAACACCTTCAGCTCACCCTGGCTGGTGTAGTCGTGATAGGAGGCGACGCAGATCGACTCGATCAGGCGGATGTCGAGTTCGCGCGCCACGATCGCCGCCGGCACCAGCCCGCCGCGGGTGATGGCGACGATGGCCTGCCACTGGCCCTGACCGGAGAGCCGCCAAGCGAGCGCCCGGGCGTCGCGGTGGAACTGATCCCAGGAAACGGGAAAGGCCTTGGGCTGGGGACCGGTCATCGGAAACCTCACGGATACTTGGCTCGAACTTCGGCGATCATCGCTTCGACGTCCGCGACGGCGGCGTCGAGAGCGGCGGTGTCACGGGCGCGTACGACGATGTTGGTGGCGTAGCGGCCGTCGCGCTCATAGGGGTAGGAGCCGATGACCGTCGTCGGATGCGCCTTCTGGATGGCGGCGAGCGGGGTGGCGACGAGGCCCTCGCCGCGTTCGGCGTCGAGGGTCTTCGACAGCATCGGGCGGCCGCCCTTCAGGGTGCGACAGACCTCGGTCATCATCGCTTCGAGCACCACCGGCACGCCGGCCATGACGTGGACGTTGCCGAGGCGGAAGCCGGGCATACCGTTGGCCGTCTCGATCAGATCGGCGCCGAAGGGGATGCGCGCCATCCTGAGCCGCGCCTCGTTGATCTCGGCGCGCCCGGCGAGGCGGGCCTTCAGGATCTCCACCGCACGCGGGTGATGATCGATGCCGACCTCGAAGGCCTTGGCGACGGCGTCGGCGGTGATGTCGTCGTGGGTCGGGCCGATGCCGCCGGAGGTGAAGACGTGGGTCCAGCGCGCCGACAGCGCGCGGACCGCCTCGACGATCATGTCCTCGTCGTCGGGAACGACGCGCACTTCCTTCAGATCTATGCCGATGGCGGTCAGCTGCTCGGCGACGAAGCCGATGTTGCGGTCCTTGGTGCGGCCGGAGAGGATCTCGTCGCCGATCACCACCATGCCGGCGGTGACGATGTCGGCGTTCACGGTCGGAGGCGCTTCGTCGTCTGCCATGTCGTCCCGCCTCCTCCGGCGCCACGGACCGCGCCTCGCCGGTCAATAGATCAAACCGATGCGACCCTCAAGGCGAGCGCTCATGCGGGCGGGAGAAAAGGCGCGCGACGTCGGCTCACTCCGGGTGATCGACGCGCCAGCGGTAGATCCAGTCCATGCGGTCGAGAAGCTGATGGCCGACGCCCCACTTCAGGGCGGCGTCGCGGAAGAGGGCGAGGCCGTGGGGCAGGTGATAGAGCCGGCCGTTCGACACCGCCTGTTCGACGATGGCGCGGGTGCGCGGCTTCCTCAGCGTCTCGTAGGCGCGGAAGGCGGCCGGCAGGTTGGGGGCGCCCACGAGCACGTGGGCGAGCACCGCGGCGTCCTCGATCGCCATGCCGCCGCCCTGGGCGGCGAAAGGCAGGGTGGCGTGCGCGGCGTCGCCGAGCAGGGTGACGGCACCGGACGACCAATCGAAGTCGGCATCGAAGCCGCACAGCGCCCATTTGGTCCAGGTCTCGGGCAGGTCGAGCAGGCGGCGTGCCGCCTCCGGCCAGCGCGATCGGCCGGTCAGGCCGAAATGGGTGGCGAATTCGGCCTTGGAGGCGGGGACCGACCAGCTCTCGTCCTGCCATGTGTCCTCGACCACGGCGACGAGGTTGAACTCGCGCCCGGCGCGGATCGGGTAGTGGACGAGATGGGCGCGCGGCGACAGCCACATGCCAGTCACCTCGCGGAGGTCTTCGGGGACGCGCTCGATCGGCACGGTGGCGCGATAGGCGGTGCGGCCGGTGTATTTCGCCGGCGGGCCGCCGCGCAGCTTGGTGCGGACGCGCGAGCGCACGCCGTCGGCGCCGACGAGGCCGTCGGCGCCGAAGTCGCGCGTCTCACCGGCGACGGTGGCATGGACGGTGATCGAGTCCGGTGTCGGGCTGGCGTCGCGGACGCGGGCGTCGAGTACCAGCTCGATCCGCGGATCGGCGGCGACCGCCTCGGCGAGGACGGCGAGCAGATCGGCGCGATGGATCACCCAGAACGGAGCGCCCCAGCGTGCTTCGACGGCGAGGCCGACCGGCGTGCGCGCCACTTCGCCGCCGCTGCGCGACGAGTGCACACGGATCTCGCGTGGGGTGACGGCGCCGCGCGCCAGCGCACCGCGCAGACCGAGATCGACGAGGACGCGGGAGGCGTTGGGGGAGAGCTGGATGCCGGCGCCGACCTCGGCGAGAACGGGCGCCTGTTCCAGCACCGTGATGCGGCAGCCGGTGCGCGCCAGCGTCAGCGCGGCGGTCAGACCGCCGATCCCGCCGCCGGCGACGATGAGGTGATGGTTCGCCATGATGGCCGACCGTTGCGGTTCGCCGCGTGGCGGGAAGGTGGAGAGCGCTCGCTCACTCGGCGGCGGCGGGGTGCCAGACGGCGTCGGCCGGCTCGGCCGCGCCCGCCTTCAGAGAGGCGTCGTAGACGTAGAGGGTGCCGCAATAGGGGCAGAGCTTCTCGTCACCGGCGCCCATGTCGAGGAAGACGTGGGGGTGATCGAAGGGCGGCTTCGCCCCGACGCACATGAATTCCCGGGCTCCGATCCGGATCTTTTCGATGCCGTGGTCGTTGGCGAAATGGGGAACGGCAGCGTCCGCCATGGGTTTTCCTCGTGCTTCTCGGTTGGCGCGGCGAAGATACTCGGCGGGGTCGGGGATGGGTAGTGGGGAAAAGGGATGAAATGCCGGTTCGCATCACCCCGCCCGATCGGCGGGCGGATCACTCCGCGGCATCGCGAGCGGCGGCGAGTTCGGTCGGGGTGACCTCGCGCCATCGGCCGAACGGGCCGGTACAGATCGGCCGCGACATGGGCTAGGAAAGGGGCATGAAGATCGTCTCGCTTTCTCGGTCCCCAGCAGCAGCCCGGAGCCTCATGTCCAGCTTCCTCTCCGACGGCGTCCGCATCGCCTTTCTCGACGAGGGGCCGCGCGACGGAACCTCGATCGTCCTCGTCCACGGCTTCGCCTCCAATTCGAAGGTCAACTGGGTCACGACCGGTTGGGTGGCGACGCTGGTCGAGGCCGGCTACCGGGTGATCGCGCTCGACGTCCGCGGCCACGGAGCCTCCGAGGGGCCGCACGATCCGGCGCTCTACGGCACCGCCACCCACATGGCGGAGGACGTGCGGCGGCTGATGGATCATCTCCACATCGAGCGCGCCGACGTCATGGGCTATTCGATGGGCGCCTGGATCACCGGGCATCTGGCGGTGGCCCATCCCGAGAGGCTGCGCTCGGCGATCTTCGGCGGGCTCGCCCACGCCATGGTCGAGGGGATTTCCGGCCAGGAGACGATCGCCGCGGCGCTCGAGGCGGAGAGCGATGCGGAGGTGACGTCGCCCAAGGGGCGGGCCTACCGGGCCTTCGCCAAGCAGACCGGATCGGACCTCGTGGCGCTCGCCGCCTGCATGCGCGGCTCGCGCCAGCCGGTGCCGGCCGACGGGCTCATGCAGCTCCACATGCCGGTGCTGATCGCGGTCGGTACCCGCGACGACGTCGCCGGGTCGGTGGAGGACCTCGCGGCGCTCATTCCGGGGGCCGAGGTCCTGCCGATCCCCGACCGCGACCACATGCTGGCGGTCGGCGACAAGGTCTACAAGAAGGGCGTCCTCGCCTTCCTCGCCGCACGCCCGTGAGGGGCGAGAAAAGCCGAGTCGCGAGAATCGCTCGGCGCCGACGGTGAAGACGGTGATTCACCCGGACGTCGCCGGCGGGCGGCGGTTCGGATCGGGAGCGGCGAATTAGCGAGTCGCGAGAATCGCTCGAGGCGAAAAGCCGAGATGGCGCCCGCGGTGTCCCGGCGCGCGTGGTTCGCCACATGAAGTCGGCCGAATTCGTGAGTCGGTGGAATCGGTTGCGGGTGGATCCGCGAGTTCAGATTCCGATTCATCGTGGTCGTCGCCGTTCTGCTCGTACCGGCGTTCGGGCGGGCGGCGAAAACCGAATCGCGAGAATCGTTTGACGTCGGCTCTCGAGATCGAGAGTCCGCGGCGCGCCGGTCGTGAGCGTGCCGGCTCGCCGCGGCGGGTCTCAGGCGCCGTGGAACTTCGCTTCGCGTTTCTCCAGGAAGGCGGTGCGGCCCTCGGCGAAATCGGCGGAGGCGAAGCAGGCGTCGGTGAGGGTGACGAGGCGCTCGCGCTCGCGGACGAGCGTGCCGGCGGTGACGGCGTCGATCGCCGCCTTGGCGGCGCGGATGGTCAGCGGGGCGTTGTGGGCGATGGCGAGCGCCAGATCGATCACCTCGTTCTCCAGCGCTTCGACCGTGTGGACGGCGGTGACGAGGCCGATGTCGAGGGCCTCCTGCGCGGCCATGCGGTTGGCGGTGAAGAACATCTCCTTGGCGCGCTGCGGGCCGACGGCGGCGACCACGTCGGCCATGCAGTCGGGCGGATAGCCGACGCCGAGGCGGGCGGCGGGGATGCCGAAGACGGCATCGTCCGAAGCGACGCGCAGATCGCAGGCGACCGCCAGTCCCATGCCGCCGCCGAGACAGAAGCCGCGGATCATGGCGATGGTCGGCACGGCGACGTGGCGGACGGCGGAGAAGGCCTCGGCGTTGGAGGCTTCGTAGGCGCGGGCGGAGGCCGCGTCCTTGCGCACGGTGGCGAACTCGGAGATGTCGGCGCCGGAGACGAAGGCGAGATCGCCGTCGCCGCGCACCACGATCACCCGCACGTCGGGATGCGCCTCGAGGGCGGCGATCGCCGCGGGAATCGCCCTCCACATGTCGAGCGAGACGGCGTTGCGCCGCGCCGGATTGGCGACGATCAGGCGGCCGATCGGCCCTTCCACCTCGGCGCGGATGCGCTCGTCCGGGGTCGGCAGGACGGTGACGGGGAGGGGGGCTGCGGTGTCGGACATGTCGGGCTCCGGGGCGAAGGAGGGCTCTCGAGAGGTCACAAAAGGGCGAGATGTTTCCCATTTCGTCAACCCGTTCGAACGCGGCGTTGGGCGAGCGTCGGAAACGCGCTATGTTGGTTCTCCATCGTCCCGGGCCTTGAACCCGTGGAGGAGGAGGAGATTCATGGGCAAGACCATCCAGGCCGCCTCGGCCGTGACCACCGAATTCGACCCGATCTGGAGCCGGGTGCGCGACGAAGCCGCGGCGATGTCCGCGGCCGAGCCGGCCCTCGCCAGCTTCATCTGGGAGACCGTGCTCAACCACGACCGGCTCGAGGACGCGATCGTCCACCGCGTCGCCGAGCGACTCGGGCACACCACCGTCAAAGAGGCGTTGATCCGCCAGACCTACGAGGAGGCGCTCGCCGACGAGCCGCAGCTCGGCGAGGTCTTCCGGGTCGATCTCCAGGCGGTCCACGATCGCGATCCGGCCTGCGAGCGGCTGATCGAGCCGATCCTCTACTTCAAGGGCTTCCACGCCATCCAGACGCACCGCCTCGCCAACTGGCTGTGGCGGCACGGTCGGCGCGACTTCGCGCTCTACCTGCAGAGCCGGGCGTCGGAGGTGTTCCAGACCGACATCCATCCGCAGGTGCCGCTCGGTCGCGGCCTGTTCTTCGACCACGCCACCGGCATCGTCATCGGCGCCACCGCGGTGATCGACGACGACGTGTCGATCCTGCAGGGCGTCACGCTCGGCGGCACCGGCAAGGAATGCGGCGATCGCCATCCGAAGATCCGCGCCGGCGTGCTCATCGGCGCGGGCGCCAAGGTGCTCGGCAACATCGAGGTGGGCACCTGCGCGCGCATCGCCGCCGGGTCGGTCGTGCTGCATTCGGTGCCGCCGCGCACCACGGTGGCCGGCGTGCCGGCCAAGCCGGTCGGCGAGGTCACGACCTGTTCCGAGCCGTCGCGGGCGATGGATCAGATGCTCGACGACGAGTGATAACGGGCTCATGAAATTCGGACTCGTCCGAGTTTCATGAGCGTCACGGCCCGGCCGGCCGACGCCCGTTCGGGCTTGCCTTCGCCGACGATGTTTCGAAAAGGTCGAAACTTCGTCGGCTCGGTATGATCGGCGCCGCGCGAGCGCGGCTTCGCGCCGGAGTTCGCGGGTCCCACCCTCGATCGGGCGACCGCCGCAGGAGGTGGCGCCCGAGGTGTCCCGGCGTCCCGGGCGAGTGGTGAAATCGCGGAAATCCGGCTTTGACCGACGGTCGGCTTCGTGTCAAAAGCGGCGCGAGCCGGTGTTCGCGCCCAGTCGCGGACGCATCGCCCGTCGATCGCCAACCGTTATCGGAGGACACCCTTGGACAAGACCGAACTCGCCAAGCTGCAGGCCTATCTCCGGCGCAAGTTCGACCTCGACACGATCAAGGTCGTCGCCCGCCCGAAGAAGAAGGACTCGGCCGAGGTGTTCATCGAGGACGAGTTCGTCGCGGTGATCTACCGCGACGAGGAGGACGGTGAGATCTCGTGGAACCTGCAGATGGCCATCCTGGAGATGGACCTCGAGGAGTGATCTTCGCCGCGAGGCGCCGTATCCGACTTGCCCCGAACGCCCCGGTCGCCCACGGCCGGGGCGTTCGTCGTTCCGCGAGGCGACGCGGCGCCGTCGCTCAGCGCACCTCCACGCCCCAGTCGGCGAGACGGCCGTCGAGGGCGCCGTCGATCTCGCGCCACCGTTCCAGCAGTGTCACGGGGAAGCGCAGGGTGACGATCAGACTGCCGTGGACGACGTCGCGCAGGCACATCTTCGGCGGTTCTCCGGCGGTCAGCGGGAAACAGCGGGCGACGAAGGGGCGCACCGCACCCGGCTCGAGCCAGATCATCTCGTCGGCATAGCCCGATTTCGGCGACAGACGGCGGCCCTGGAGGCCGGTGGGTCCCTCGAGCGGATCGCCGATGAAGAAGCGTGCATAGACCGCCGCGAGGCGGGTGGCGCTGTCCCAGGCGTCGCGGCGCGGCTGCAGCGTCAGATGGACGATGTCGGGGGCGTAGTCGGGTGTGTCGAAGCGGGCGGCGGTCGCCTCGGTGCGGCCTGCGAGTTCGGGCCAGGAGAGGGCGAGGTCGACGCGGGTCTGCGGTCCGGCGACGCGCTGGCCGGCGAAGCGGATGGCGTTCGCGGGAATGGTCAGCGGCCGGCCGCCGAGTTCGATGCGCACCGGAGTGGGCGAGGTCTCCGGCCGTCCGGCGCCGTCGTCGCGCCACATCGCCACCGCGACCAGGGCGGCGGCGGCGGCGAGGCCGATCAGGACCAGGGTCCGCAGCGACATGCGATTCCCCCCGTTTGGCGGTGATGTCCCGAATTAACCATCAGGGCAGACTTGGCAAGCCGGAAGCCACGCAGGTGCTGCGACGGCGGGCGCGACATGCTATTCGTTAAGAAAGCGTAAACGGGTTCGGGGCATTCGCCATGTTGTTCGAATTGGCCATCGCCGCCTATGCCGCGGCCTGCGGCTTCGTGGCGGCCGGAGTCCTCGCCTCGCTCTACCAACTGGTGACCGATCGACCGGCGCGGTTCGCCATCGATCTCGAGACCATCGGCAAGGGTCTCGCCGGCATCCTCCTGTGCGCTTTCGCCGGCCCCTTCATCATCATGCGCAACGCCATTCGCGGCCGTACGATCGAGAACCGTCCGGTCGGCTGGCTGGTCGCCTCCACCGCCATCGCCACCGGGTGGAGCCTGTGCTCCGGCATCGTCGTGGTGCAGTTCGCGTTGGCGATGCGCGCGGGCCTGATCTGAGCGTGGGGTGACGCAAGGTCGCAGCGGCCGATCCGAAGCCGGCGACGAAGGCCCGGAGGGCGGTGAAGAACCGCCGGGTCTTCTGATTCGGAGATGAATCCACCACCGTAAAGAAACCAATCCGAAACGTTTTTGTTCAGGAAGCCTTAAGATAGTCCGTTGAGATTTCAGGCGTCCCCGCGAGCACGAGGTCGCCATGTTCTTCTCTTCCCGCGTCAAGGCCGAAACCCCTGTCGAAAAGCCGGATGCGCCCGCCTTCGAGGTCATGGCGTTGGTGACCGGTCTGGCCGCGGTGGCGGCGCGCCGCGAGGTGCCGACGAACGGTCTGCCGCCGATGGTGACGGAGGCGATCCGCAGCCTCGACACCGCACTGGCGACCCGGGATCGGTCGATGCTGGAGAGTGCGGTCGCCTCGTCGATGAAGGCGAGCGAGGCGATGGCGGCGACGGCACGGATCACTGGCGGCGTGCGCGAGAGTTCGGCTCAGGCGCAGGTCATGGCGGCGGGGGTCGAGGAACTCACCGCTTCGATCGGCCAGATCGCGTCGACGGCGGAAGCGGTGTCGATGTCGATGGATCAGGCGGCGCGTGCGACCCGGGAAGGGGTGGAGGCGACGCGGGCGGCGACCGACGCGAGCCTCGCCATCGGCTCGTCGTTCGAACGCATGGATACGGCGGCGGATCATCTGAAGGTGGCGGCCGAGCAGATCGGCACCTTCGTCGCCACCATCGAGGGCCTGGCGCAGCAGACCAATCTCCTGGCGCTCAACGCCACCATCGAAGCGGCGCGCGCCGGTGAGGCGGGACGCGGCTTCGCGGTGGTGGCGCAGGAGGTCAAGACGCTCTCGGGCCAGACCCAGAAGGCGACGGACGACATCCGCGCCCGCATACAGCGGCTCGAACAACATGTCGCCGAACTCACCGAGAGTATCCATTCGGTGCGCGACCTCGTCGAGGTCGCGGCGGCGCGCTCCGACGGCGCGCGCGAGCGCATCGACACGGTGCGGGCGGCGGTGGAGGACGGAGCGGGTCGCATGCGCGAGATCGCCGGTCTTCTCAGCGAGCAGAGCGCGGCGGTGGGCGAGCTCTCCACCGGCATTCTCGCCATCGAGCGTCACACCTCCGAAGCCTCCGAACATGCGGAGGAGGTGATCGTGGCGGTGGGGTCGTGCGAGGCGACGATCGAGCGGCAGTTCACCGATGCGGAAGCGTACGATGTGCCCGATCTGGTGCTGCACCGGGCGAAATCGGATCACTTCATGTGGAAGAAGCGGCTCGCCGAGGTGTTGGTCGGCCTGAAGTCGCTGAAGCCGGAAGAACTCTCCGATCACCGCCACTGCCGCCTCGGCAAGTGGTACGACGCGGTCACCGACGAGGCGATCCGCCGCCATCCCGCCTTCGTGCGGATGTTGCCGATCCACGAAGCGGTGCACGTCAACGGCCGCCTGGTCGCCGAACTCGTCGCCGGGGGCGACAGGGTCGGGGCGGCTCGCGCCTATTCCGAGATGGAGACCGCCTCGGGCCGGGTGGTGGAGTGTCTCGACGAGCTCATCCGCCGGCGCTGAGCAGGTCTCTCCGTCTCCCGTCGGTCTTGCCAAGGTCGATCGAGATCGTCTTCTTGGGGGCGACGAAGCCGCTTCGGTGAACGACGCGGCGAGGAGGCGACGACATGGCGATCTTCGAACTCGACGGGATCCGGCCGGAATTCCCCGACGACGGGGCGTGGTGGGTGGCGCCGAGCGCCGATCTCGTCGGCCGGGTGCGGTTGAAGCGCGACGCGAGCGTCTGGTTCGGTGCGGTGCTGCGGGGCGACAACGAGTGGATCGAGATCGGCGAACGCTCGAACATCCAGGATCTCTCGGTGCTGCACACCGACATGGGCTTTCCGCTGACCATCGGGCCGGGCTGCACCATCGGTCACAAGGTGACGCTGCACGGCTGCACCATCGGCGCGAACACGCTGATCGGCATGGGCGCGACCATCCTCAACGGCGCCAGGATCGGCGCCAATTCGCTGGTCGGCGCCGGGGCGCTGGTCACCGAGGGCAAGGAGTTTCCGGACAATTCGCTGATCGTCGGATCGCCGGCCAAGGTCATCCGCACCCTCGACGAGAACGCGGTGGCGCGGATCTCGGGCTCGGCCGAGGTCTATGTCCGCAACGCCCGCCGCTTCGCCGAGGGACTGAAGGCGGTCTGAGGCTTCCTCGCCGATCTCGATCGCTCCGCGAGCACCGACAACGAACAAGGCCGGCGCCAAGGGCGCCGGCCTGTTCTGCGAACCCGATCCACTGGGGACGGGGAGGGTGGGGACGCGACCGGGTTCGCGAAACGGATGCCATCCTCGTTCTGTCCGGCCGGTACGGGGACCGGCGGTTCGGTCGGCGGGTGACAGGGGGCTTTCTTCCGCCGTCGATGGGATCAATCTGACAGAGGCGACTTTCGCCGCGGTCAAAGAAGCCGTTCGACTTCGAGTCGAATTTTCCGACAATTCGCATCGAATGCGACCGATCCCCCGGCGTGGTCCGAAAGCCACACGAAAACAATGGCTTGTGCCGGAAGATCGGGAGGCTGCGGCTTCCGCGACCGATCGACCGTTTCCGGAGAGGGTTAGGGAAGTTCTGCGGCGATCGCAGAAATTCGGGGGAACGCGAACGGCCGGCCCGATGGGCCGGCCGTCGCGCTCTCGTCGGCGAGAGGATCAGGAGAAATAGGACTGCAGCGTCTCGCTGGAGTGGACGATGGCGAACTCGATGGCCACGCCCTCGTCGAAGCGGCGGACGATGCGGCCGCGCATGACGCCGAGCGACACCGGGGTCCCGACGGCGGGCTTCGGGTCGATCTGGACGGCGGCGCCGGAGGGCGAGACGTCGAGGATGCGGCAGCGCAGCTCGGTGCCGTCGGGCAGAACGAGTTTGGCGAAGGGATTGCGCGGCACGAAGCGCTCGTGGCGGCGATCTTCGGGCAGATTGAGGATGTGGCGGTTGGCGAGCCAGGTGAGCTGGGCGGCGAGCTTGTCGCGCTTCCTCGCCGACATGGTCATGTTCATGGCGAAGCCGCCGTCGATGAGACGGACGAGGCGGCCCTCGATGCGGCCGATGTGGTCGACATAGGCGACGACGCGCTCGCCGACGCGTCCGACCACCGGCACGACCATCGCCGCGCCGCCGGGGGACATGTCGATCACCTGACAGGTGAATTCACGCCCGTCCTCGAGCATGCAGCGGCCGAGGAGGTTCACCTTGACCCGCTGGTGCATACGCCGATCGGCGGCTTTGGCCGGCGCGACGACGAGGGGCTTTCGGGCAAGTGACATCTGAAACCTCGAGGACCATCAACTCGTCCCCGAGACTAACGAGGGTTGGTTAATCGGACGTTGCCCGAACGGAACATCGCCTCGCGTTCAGTTGTTTTTGCCACCGTCGAGAACGACGAGGTGACCGACGCGGCGGTTGGGGTGTCCCGTCCAAGGATGGAGCGGGATCGGGCGGACCGGAACGCCGGGCCGCGGCGTGGCCTCGGAGCGCGGGGCGGGCGGGGCGGTATCGACGACGGGGATCGCTTCGATATCGAGGTCGTCGCCGCGCCGCAGGAAGGTCGGGCGTTCGTCCGGCCAGATGAGGCGGAGGCTGGAGATCGTCTGGGACAGGATCGGGTGGATGCCGATCCAATAGGGATCGCTCATCGGCGCGAGAGAGCCGAGGATGCGGGTGTAGCCGCCGCCCTTCTGGCGGATCGGCAACAAGAGGATCTCGCAGGCGAGGTCGCGGTCGTGGGCGGAACGGCCGCTCATGCCGACGACGGCGGCGGCGGCGTCCTGCGAGACGGCGGCGAGCAGGGTGGCGATCGCGTCGCGGTCCTTGCCTTTCCAGAAGGCGAGGAAGTCCTTGCCCTTCAGTTCGCGCCCGTAGAGCGCGCAGACCCGGGTACCGGCGAGACGGAAGCGATAGTCGTCGCGTGACGCCACCTCGAGGATGAAGGTGTCGCCGAGGATGCGGCGGATGTCGGAGGGCTCGATCTCGGTACGCTCCGGGGCGGGGCGCGAACCGCGTAGCCGCTGCCAGTAGTCGTAGAGTTCACGTGTCGACGGATGTTTCATGACCCCGAGCCCCATTCTCGTTCCTGATCGAGCGCCCCGTTTCGGCACGATCGGCCTCTTCCGGGACGTCCACGCCCGGTGATCGGGCGCTGGTGGAGACGCCGCTTTTCCGGGCTCGTCGCGGCATCGGTCGGAAAGACCGTGCCGAAATGGGACCGAAAGGGGCGATGCGTCTTCATTCTTCGTCAAGAAATGCCAATTCCGTGCCGGCCTCGGACGCGCCGAAACGAGACGTGGACTTCGGCCGCCGGTGCGGGCACCCTGCGCGCGTCGGACGCTTCGCCGGAGCGGGCGCCGGCGAGAGGGACGAGAGGTCGGGTTTGGACAATCGCAGCCGGAGCGCCACGAGAGAGCCGATCTTCGACCTGCCGGGCGTTCTGGTCGGGCTCGTCGGGCTCCTCCTCGCCGTGCATGTTCTACGCAGTTTCCTGTCGCTCGAGAGCGACGACGAGGTGCTGCTGCTCTTCGCCTTCATCCCGGCGCGCTATCTGCCGATCATCGATTGGCCGATCTATCCGGGGGGATGGGGGGCGGTGGTGTGGACCTTCGTCAGCCACGCCGTCCTCCACGGCGGTTGGGCGCATCTCCTCTTCAATTCGGCGATGTTGGCGGCGGTCGGCCGACCGGTCGCGCTGCGGCTGGGGGCGCTGCGCTTCCTCGTCCTCGTGCTCACGTCGGCGGTCGGCGGGGCGATGGCCCACCTCGTCTTCGAGTGGGGGTCGCAGGCGCCGATGATCGGCGCTTCGGGCGTCGTCTTCGGCGTCTTCGGCGCAGCGTTGCGCTTCATCTTCGTGCCGGCGTGGCAGCCGCTGCCGTCGATTCGATCGGCGCTGAGACTGCCGCGGGTGCAGCGTTTCATCCTCGCCCTGGTGGCGATGAACCTGCTCCTCGTCGTCGTCGGCACCGCGCCCTTCGGCGGTGACGGCGAAGGGACGGTCGCTTGGGCCGCGCATCTCGGCGGTTTTCTCGTCGGCTTCTTCGCCTACGAGAAATTCGAGCGGCCGTGGCGGAGCTGAGCGTCGAACCGCGTCGCTGCGACCGGCGGGATCGACGGTCGGGCGAGCGATCGAAACTCGTCCCTAGTAGGTTCGTCGAGGTGGCGCACGGGCGGCTTGCGCATGCCGTCGGGTGGAAGCATCATGACCATCGAGCCTGCGGCAGAATGACACGAATCCGATCCTCGAGGTCGGCGCCGCACCGGTCGAACAGCCACGACGAACACGAGATCTCGGGAGGATCCGCCATGACTGTCGCCGCCATTCTTTCGCAGAAGGGACGCCAGGTCGTCACCATGGGGCCGAAGCAGGCCCTGCGTGAGGTCTGCGAGACCCTCGCCACCCACAAGATCGGCGCGGTGGTGCTGATCGATGCGCACGGCCGCATCGCCGGCATCCTGTCGGAGCGCGACATCGTGCGGGCGCTCGCCGCGCACGGCGGCAAGGCGCTCGACGAAGCGGCCGAGGACTACATGTCCGCCAAGGTCGTGACCTGCAACGAAACCGAGACGACCGATCAGGTTCTTGGTCGGATGACCGCCGGTCGCTTCCGCCACATGCCGGTGGTGCGCGAGGACCGTTTGATCGGCCTCATCTCGATCGGCGACGTGGTGGCGCGGCGCATCGAGCTGGCCGAACGTGAAGCGGCCGAGATGCGCGCCTACATCGCTTCGACCTGAGGCGGGGTGGCGGATCGATCCGAGACGCCGATTCCGAAGTCTCCGAGAAGTGCCTGTAGGGGCGTACTTTTTCGAAGAGCGAATTGCGACGACGAGGAGACGCGCGCGAGGAGACCCGCGCGCGTCTCTTCATGTCGGCGGTTCCCCGCCGGCGACCGCGCCGCCCCAGGGGGAGGTCAGCGGGTCATCTCCGCCACGAGCGAGCGGATGTCGGCGACGGCGCGATCGGTGGCGGTGGCGCCGATGTCGATCGCCTCGTCGGCGCGATGGAAATCGAACAGGCCGATGTGACCCAGCCGCGGCGCGATGGTGACGTCCGGCGGATCGCCGGCGAGGCGCGAGCGGGTGATGCGGTCCTGGATGATGTTGAAACTCTCCATCATCACGCCGGTGAGGCCGGGGCGACCATCATCGCCGTCGAAGAAGCGGCGGAAGAGGCCGCGGCCGACGCGGTCGGCGAGGCCCTCGTGGCGAGTGTCGTTCGCCGCGGCTTCGGCGCGCAGCGTCTGGACGACGGTGCCGTGGGCGAAGGTGTCGGTCGACAGATTGACCGCGATCACCAGCTCGGCGCCGAGCGCCCGGCACACCGAGACCGGCACCGGATTGACCAGGGCGCCGTCGACGAGGATGCGGCCGGCGACCCGCACCGGTTCGAAGACGCCGGGCAGGGCATAGGAGGCGCGCAGTGCCTCGATCAACCGGCCGGAGTTCATCCAGATCTCGTGGCCGGTGGCGAGCTCGGTGGCGACCGCGGTGAAGGGGCGCTTCAGGTCTTCGACACGGATGTCGCCGAGACGTTCGGTGAGGAGGTTGGCGAGGCGGGAGCCGTCGATGAGGCCGGAGCCGCCGAATCGGAGGTCGAGGAGGGAGAGCACCCGGCGCGGGGTGAGCTCGAGGGCGAAGGTCTCGAGACAGCCGAGCCGGCCGGCGAGGTCGCAGGCGCCGACGACGGCGCCCATCGAGGTGCCGGCGACGACATCGGGGACGATGCCGGCCTCGTGCAGCCGGCGGACGACGCCGATCGCCGCCCAGCCGCGCGCCGCGCCGCCCCCCAGCGCGAGGCCGACCTTCGGTCGTCGCAACCGCTCGCGGACCCCGATCTCGTCGTGTCCGACCGCATTCGCGCCGAAGATGCGCCGTGTCACGCCCTCGAGCATGTGATCCTCCCGGATCTCGCCTCAGGACGGCATTCTCAATCGATTGAATCGAATAAAATGTGAACTTTCGTGCCGGCGCACGGACATGGTGAACGAACGGTTGACGGTCGGCGTCGATGCCACGCGTCGCCGGGATCCCGGCGTTCAGCCCTTCGAATGGTCGTGGCCGCAGCCGTAGACCGTTTCGGGGTCGAAGGCGGGGTCGGTCTCGACGAAGTCGAGGCGGGTCTCGGGGGTGAGAGCGGTCCCCACCGGCACGGCGCGGTAGAAGCAGGAATGGAAGCCGCGGTGGCAGGAGGCGCCGTGGCCTTCGACCTCGACCTCGAGCAGCACCGCGTCCTGATCGCAGTCGACACGCAGGCGGCGGACGAGCTGGCGGTTGCCCGAGGTCTCGCCCTTGACCCACAGGCTCTTGCGTGACCGGCTCCAATAGGTGGCGACGCCGGTCTCGATGGTCTCGGCCAGGGCTTCGGCGTTCATGTGGGCGAGCATCACCACGTCGCGGGTTCGCACGTCGACCACGACCGCGGTGACCAGGCCGCCGGCGTCGAAGCGCGGCGCCAGGATGCGGCCCATCTCCTGGGCGTCGTGATCGGGGAGGGCGGCGAAGAGCGGGGTGATGTCGGTCATGGCGGATGGTTAGGCCGGGGCGGGTCGGCGGTCAACGGCGATGGCGCGGGAGGAGACCCGCGTCGGAGGGAAACCGTCACCCGTTCCGGCTCCGCCGAAAAAGAAAACGCCGGCCTCGCGAGGGGCCGGCGTCGTCGTCGGAACGGGTGGCGCGTCTCAGCGCATGCCCTTGACCATCATCATGAAACGGGCCTGTTCGGCCGGGTCGTCGCGGAAGACGCCGGTGAACTCGGTGGTGATGGTCGAGACGCCGGACTTCTGGACGCCGCGCATCGACATGCACATGTGCTCGGCGTCGATCAGCACCGCGACGCCGCGCGGTTTCAGATGGTTGTCGATGGCGTTGATGATCTGCGCCGTCAGGCTCTCCTGGGTCTGGAGGCGACGGGCGTAGACGTCGACGAGACGGGCGAGCTTGGACAGGCCGACCACCCCGGCGGAGGGGTAGTAGGCGATGTGCGCCTTGCCGACGAAGGGCACCATGTGGTGCTCGCAGTGCGAATAGAAGGGAATGTCGCGGACGAGGACGATCGAGCCGTAACCCTCGACCTCTTCGAAGACGCGATCGAGCACGTCGCTCGGATCGTCGCCGTAGCCACGATAGAGTTCCTCGAAGGCCTTGATCACGCGCTTCGGCGTGTCGATCAGACCCTCGCGGTTCGGATCGTCGCCGGCCCACAGGAGCAGGGTGCGAACCGCCGCTTCGGCCTCTTCGCGGGTGGGGCGGGCCGGCGGCGCGAGCTTCGCGCTGCCCGTCTCGCGACCGGCGTCGACGATGGCGTCCATCGATGATTTCTCCCGTGGGTCGAGCACGTCTTCCAAATCTACGGTTCCGTTCTGGTCGCGGATCACCGGACTTGGAGATCCCAGTGGGCGCGCCGGGTTCGACGTCGGTCGGCGTTGTGACGGTAACATGCGACGCCCCCAGATCCGTCCTATATAGTGCAAGCGGACGCATCCGTCAGGGGGCGACGTGTCACGGGACGGTGAAAGCGGAATGATCGACGACGTCTACAACAAGCACATCCTCGAACTCGCCGGCAACATCCCGCGGCTCGGCCGGCTCGACCACCCGCAAGGAAGCGCCACTGCGCACTCGCGCCTGTGCGGCTCGTCGATCACCGTCGATCTGGTGATGGACGGCGACCGGGTCGCCGATTTCGCCCACGAGGTCAAGGCCTGCGCGCTCGGCACGGCGTCCGCCTCGGTGCTCGCCCGCCACGTCGTCGGCGCCAGCGTCGGCGAGATCCGCGCGGCGCGCGAGGCGGTGCGCGCCATGCTCAAGGAGAACGGCGCGCCGCCCGAGGGCCGCTTCGCCGACATGAAATATCTGGAGCCGGTGCGCGACTACAAGGCCCGCCACGCTTCGACGCTGCTGCCCTACGACGCGACCATCGCGGCGATCGAGAAGGCGGAAGCGGGGGGCTGAGACCCTACGTTCGCCGGCCGCGCCTCGCGTCCTCACGGAATGTCCTCACGCTCGCCGTCGACACGGCCGTAAGCCGCTTCCGCCACCGCATGGGCCTCGCGGAAGAGGCGCTCGAGCAGCGGATCGACGGGCCCGCAGGCGTCGACCACGGCCTTCGCCCAGACGACGTAGTGGAGCAGGCGTTCCTGCGTCCAGCCGACCGGCGGGGTGCGCACGAGGGCGCGCAGGTTCGAGGTCTTGTCGGCGAGCTTGATCAGCTTGGCGTCGTGGTCGAGGTGCGGCGCGTGCTCGATCTGCAGCCACTTGCGACGGTCCTTCGACAGCGACTTGTCGTCGGTCACCGCCATGACGAGGTCGGCAACGCGCCGGCCGAACTCGGCCACCAGCTGCGCCTCGGTCACGTCGGTGTCCTCGACGGTGTCGTGGAGGAGGGCGGCGATCACCACTTCGAAGTCGCCGGGCACCTCGGCATGGGCGACGAGTTCGGCGACCTCGAGCAGGTGATTGACGTAGGGCTCGGCGTCGATGCCCTTCCTCTGCTGCGCCTTGTGGGCGCGGCCGGCGAAGTGGGCGGCATGGGTGAGGCGCGCGATGGCGTGCGGCGTCGTCGGGTGCGATGTCGCAGAAGGTTGGGCGGGGGTCGTCGGCGGGCTCGACATGACTTATGTGTTCCTCGTCTCGACGAGAAAACTGACGCGAACCAAGCGCATGTGCAATCGCTGTTCAGCCCCCCGCGGCTTCTACGCACAGGACGAACGTTCCGCCGCCGCCGACGGCGCGGCGACGGGCGGGCGCGTCCACAAGCCGATCCTGGCGGAATGGAGACGGCCGCACGTGATGCTCGCGCGCGCCCTGGTGCGCGGCTACCGCTACACCTTCTCGGCCTTCATGGGGCGCACCTGCCGCTATTTCCCGTCGTGCTCGGAATATACCGAGGAGGCGATCGAGACCCATGGGCTGTGGGCCGGGTTCTGGATCGGGCTCGCCCGGATCCTGAGATGTCACCCCTGGGGGGCATCGGGATGGGACCCGATCCCGGAGGAATTGCCTCGCGATTCCCACTGGTATATGCCGTGGCGCTACGGTCGCTGGACGGGTCGACACATCACGTCGTCGCACTGATGCCAAAGGCCGGAGGTGCTGGTGCACCCGGCCTTTGAAGACACGCGAATTTCTCATTCGCATCAGAGGCCTGAGAAATTCGCGTCAGGAATACCATCGGTCGTCTTCGACGCCCGACGGTATGGTCCCGACCGCACATCCCCCCTCGCTTACCCGGGTCGTTGCCGGGAGTGAGCCTCACGAGGAGCGCAGACGCATGATCTCGATCACCTTTCCCGATGGCGCCAAACGCGAGTTCGAAGCCGGTGTGACCGGTCTCGACGTGGCCACTTCGATCGCCAAGTCGCTCGCCAAGAAATGCCTCGCCATGGAACTCGACGGCGTCGAGACGGATCTCGGCGATCCGATCACCCGCGATTCGCGCCTGCGCTTCATCACCAAGGACGACGGCAAGGAAGCGCTCGAGCTGATCCGCCACGATGCCGCGCACGTCATGGCCGAGGCGGTGCAGGAGCTGTTCCCGGGCACCCAGGTGACCATCGGTCCGGCGATCGAGAACGGCTTCTACTACGACTTCTACCGGGTCGACGCCGCGGGCGCCCCGCATCCCTTCACCGTCGACGATCTGCCGGCGATCGAAGCCAAGATGCGCGAGATCATCGGCCGCAACGCCGCCTTCACCAAGGAGGTGGTGCCGCGCGAGGAGGCGAAGCGTCGCTTCGCGGCGATGGGCGAGACCTTCAAGGTCGAGCTGATCGACGCCATCCCGGGCGACGAGCCGATCAAGATCTACAAGCAGGGCCAGTGGTTCGACCTCTGCCGCGGCCCGCATCTGCCCTCGACCGGGCTCGTCGGCACCTCCTTCAAGCTGATGAAGGTGGCCGGCGCCTATTGGCGCGGCGACGCGAAAAATCCGATGCTGTCGCGCATCTACGGCACCGCCTGGACCAACGACAAGGATCTCGCCGCTTACCTCACCATGCTCGAGGAGGCGGAGAAGCGCGACCATCGCCGGCTCGGCCGCGAGATGGATCTCTTCCACTTCCAGGAGGAGGGGCCGGGCGTCGTCTTCTGGCACGCCAAGGGCTGGTCGCTGTTCCAGTCGCTGACTTCCTACATGCGCCGCCGCCTCGCCGACGACTACAGCGAAGTCAACGCGCCGCAGATCCTCGACAAGGTGCTGTGGGAGACCTCGGGTCACTGGGGCTGGTATCGCGAGAGCATGTTCGCGGTGCAGTCGGCCGGCGACGAGGCCGAGGACAAGCGCGTCTTCGCCCTGAAGCCGATGAACTGCCCGGGCCACCTGCAGATCTTCAAGCACGGGCTGAAGTCCTACCGCGAGCTGCCGATGCGTCTCGCCGAGTTCGGCGTCGTCCATCGCTACGAGGCATCGGGCGCCATGCACGGGCTGATGCGGGTGCGCGGCTTCACCCAAGACGACGCCCACATCTTCTGCACCGACGCCCAGATGGCCGAGGAGTGCATGAAGATCAACGACCTGATCCTCTCGGTCTATGCCGACTTCGGCTTCGACGAGATCGTCGTCAAGCTCTCCACCCGGCCGGAGAAGCGCGTCGGCTCGGACGAGCTGTGGGACCGCGCCGAGGAGGTGATGACCCGGGTGCTGGCCGAGATCGCCGACAAGTCGGGCGGCCGTATCAAGACCGGCATCAATCCGGGCGAGGGCGCGTTCTACGGGCCGAAGTTCGAATACACCCTGCGGGATGCCATCGGCCGCGAATGGCAGTGCGGCACCACCCAGGTCGACTTCAACCTGCCGGAGCGCTTCGGTGCCTTCTACGTCGACGCCGACGGCTCGAAGAAGGAACCGGTGATGATCCATCGCGCCATCTGCGGCTCGATGGAGCGTTTCCTCGGCATCCTGATCGAGAACTACGCGGGCCACTTCCCGCTGTGGCTGGCGCCGACCCAGATCGTGGTGACCACCATCACCTCCGAGGCCGACGACTACGCCTCTCAGGTCTGGCAGAAGCTGCGCAAGGCCGGTTTCCGCGCCGAAGTCGATCTCAGGAACGAGAAGATCAACTACAAGGTCCGCGAGCATTCGCTGGCCAAGGTTCCGGTCATCCTCGTCTGCGGCAAGCGCGAGGCGGAGGAGGGCACCGTGGCGGTGCGCCGGCTCGGCTCCCAGGCCAACACGGTGAAGCCGTTCGAGGTGGTGCTGGCGGAGCTGATCGAAGAGGCGGTGCCGCCGGACGTGAAGCGCGAGCGCGCCGAGGGGTGACGCGACACGTAGGGTGCATTGAGCGCAGCGAAATGCACCGGCGGCGCTTCCTTTCACGCCGCAGTGCGGTGCCCACTCCGACGATGAAGGCGGCTGAGCGGCCGCCTTTTTCATGCGCGTGCACATCGAAAGATGGATTAGGTGAAATTTGTCTAGGTATGCTTGATGGACGGTGGTCTCACACTACCATCTAGAATCGTGATCAAACGGTGTTGCGTCATCTTGCCGGTAACGTATTGTACCGCCCAGGGTATGCAGCAGGCTGACGCTTCTGCTTCATTTCCCACCTTCTCGATCTCTACATCGTATCGCCAACTAATTCTGATAGAATTGATGTGATGGTGCGGATCGTATTGATGTTATTTCTGGCGTTTTGGAGTTGTATATGGCTCAGGGCGACTTTGAAAGGCGTTCAAAATCCTCAAAAAATACGCTTTTTTGTTCCTTTTGTGGAAAATCGCAACACGATGTATCTAAGTTGATAGCTGGGCCAACTGTATTTATTTGCGATGGGTGCGTTGAGGTATGCGACGATGTTATAATAGATAGTCTGTATCCTGGGCGGTCTGTGGTGAGAATCAAGGTCTCAAGCGCCCATGTACTTGATGATTCTCTGTATCCATCTTTAAGTGAATTATTCGAGACAAAATATGCGAGCTTGAATTTGAAATATGAATTTAAATCCGTTACAAGATCGGATGATGGGAAGAGATTGAATAGCATAGTATTATTTTCATATGATGAAATTTATGGTAACATAGATGGTAGTTCGAAGAAATACGAAGAACTTAATAGTGAACTTGAAGATGCTATTCTGAAGATCTCAGTTTTGAATGAAAAATTCTTACACGAAAGTGAGAAGGTTCGTCTCCTTGCGAAGGAGTTGGATGAACTTCGGGTGGAATATCTTGATTTCTTGCGAAAGAATATTGGGGTAAGTGGCGGGAAAAATGAACTTGCCTCCGTTGTCTTTATTGATGTTCGGGGATTTTCGAAGTTTTCATATGATGAAAAAAAGCGAGTTCTCGATTTATTGCGAGGGATTGTTCCTGTTGTTCTTTCTTCCAACGGAGCGAACAATGTCAACATGTGGGGGGATGGAGTAGTAGCAATTTTCCAAGATGCGGGCACTTCGATAGAGTGCGCAGTTAAATTTATCAGGCATCTTGCTGTGGAACATCTTGAGGCGCGTATTGGTATGTCTTGGGGGAGAGTTCGCGTAGCCTTTAACGCAGCGATCGGGAGAGAGGATATCGACGGCGCGGTAGTGGATCTCGCTGCAAGGCTAGAGCCGCTCGCGGATCCTGGACAAATTGTCCTTTCCAAGGAATTCGCAGCGTTGGAAATAAATCCATCTGTTGGCGAATTAATTCCCGTTAAACTACCTGTAAAAAAGGCCTTCTCAAATTATAATGAAGGTGACTTAATCGAGGTGTACAAGCTAAATATTATTAAAAATTGATATGAATGCACTTTTATTTTTTCTGGGTGGACCTTGAAGGCGTATCGAAGGAGCTGGCTGCGAAGGCCATTCTGCTAGTGTGTTCGGTGGAGCGACACTGTTTGATGTTCGTGGCCGGCAACCCGCTACGGTGTGGTGGGATGATGGAATTGACCCCGCCTCATCGCCCTTCCCACACCGGGTGACGCTTCTCGATGAAGGCCGAGATGCCCTCCTCGGCGTCTCGCGCCAGCATATTCTCGACCATCACCCGGGCGGCGTGGTCGTAGGCGTCGTCGAGGCCGAGTTCGGCCTGGGCGTAGAACGCCTCCTTGCCCATCTTGAGCGTCAGCGGCGATTTCGACGCGACGACGCGGGCCAGGGCTTCGGTCTCCTCGGTCAGGCAGCCGGCGGGGACGACCTTGTTGACGAGGCCCATGCGGGCGGCGTCGGCGGCGCTGGTCGAGGCGCCGGTGAGCAGCATCTCCATCGCGTGTTTGCGGGAGACGTTGCGGGAGAGCGCCACCATCGGGGTCGAGCAGAACAGGCCGATGTGGACGCCGGGGGTGGCGAAGCTCGAGCCCTCCGCGGCGACCGCCAGATCGCAGGAAGCGACGAGCTGGCAACCGGCGGCGGTCGCGACGCCGGCGATTTCGGCGATCACCGGCTTCGGGCAGCGGACGATCTCCGTCATCATCCGGGCGCAGCTGGTCATCGTCTCTTCGAAGAAGGCGCGGCCGCGGTCGCCGGCCGCCCGCGCCGCGGTCAGTTCCTTGAGGTCGTGACCGGCGCAGAAGGCCGGGCCTTCCGCCGCGAGGATCACCACGCGCACGGCCGGATCGGCGGCGGCCGCGGCGATCGCCTCGTCGAGGGCGCGGATCATCCGCATGGACAGGGCGTTGCGGCGCTTGGCGTCGACGAGGGTGATGCGCAGGAGGCCGCCGTCGCGCGTCTCGATACGGAGGGGGGCGGTGTCGGCGGTCGCGGGGGCGGTCATCTGGGATCTCCTGGGGTGTTTCCTGGGCGCCCGCGTTCGTCGCGGGTCTCCTCTGCGTGGCGGTGGGACCGCGCGAAAGCGGTTCCCTCGTCTCGGTGCGTTGCTCTAGTCTAATCGATCGAAGCGGCCGGTCGAGGGGCGAGGAGCGGGGAATGAGCGAGGCGAAGGGAAAGCGGGGCCGGGGTGGGGCCGAGGCGAAGGTCGCGGCGCTGACGGCAGAAGAGGTCTCGGCGTTCCTGGCGCGCGAATTCCCGCAACTGGTCGACGAAATCGGCGGGCTGAGCGTGGTCGAGACCTCGGCCGATCATGCGGTGGTGCGGTTGGAAATCGCCAACCGGCATCTTCGGCCCGGTGGCACCGTGTCCGGGCCGACGCAGTTCTTCCTCGCCGACGTCGCCGCCTTCGTCGCGGTGCTGGCGGCGGTCGGTCCGGTGGCGCTGGCGGTCACCACCTCGGCCACCATCAACTTCCTCAAGAAGCCCTCGACCTCCGACCTGATCGCCACCGTCTACCTCCTCAAACGCGGCAAGCGGCTCGTCGTCGTCGACTGCACCCTGCACTCGGACGGTGACGAGGAACCGGTCGCCCACGCGGTGCTGACCTACTCGATCCCGCAGAAATGACGGGGATGAAGCGGTAAAATGATACCGACGATACGGTATTTCGTTACCGTATCATATAAGTCATTGAAATGTATCGAATATGTCCGTCGCGTTTCCCTCGGGATGTGCTTGACAGACGTCTTCCGCTCACGTAACACGCATCTCGAAACGGCGGCCCTCGGGCCGTCGTCGTGTTTCCGTCCTCCCGGCCCGCGGCTTCGCGGGGTGTGAGGGGGAGAAAACGACCGGCAGAGGGTACGAAAAAATGAAGACTTATTCGGCCAAGCCGGCGGAGGTCGAAAAGAAGTGGGTGCTGATCGACGCGAAGGGTCTCGTCGTCGGCCGTCTCGCTTCGCTGATCGCCATGCGTCTGCGTGGCAAGCATCTCCCGACCTTCACGCCGCACGTCGATCTCGGTGACAACGTCATCGTGATCAACGCCGACAAGGTGGTGTTCACCGGCAACAAGCTGGATGACAAGGTCTACTACTGGCACACCGGCTATGCCGGCGGTATCAAGGAGCGCACCGCGCGCAAGGTGATCGAGGGTCGCTTCCCGGAGCGCGTCCTCGAGAAGGCGGTGCAGCGCATGCTGCCGCGCGGTCCGCTGGCTCGCCAGCAGCTGACCCACCTGAAGATCTACGCCGGTGCGGAGCATCCGCACGAGGCGCAGCAGCCGGAGACGCTCGACGTCGCGGCGCTCAATCGTAAGAACGCGAGGGCGTGACGATGGCCGAACTCCAGTCCTTCGAAGAACTCGGCGCCGCCGTCGGTGCCACCAAGGCCGTGGCCGAGGCTCCGGTCCACGAGCGCAAGGTCGACGCGCAGGGCCGTTCCTACGCGACCGGCAAGCGCAAGGACGCGGTCGCCCGCGTGTGGCTGACCCGCGGCACCGGCAAGATCACCGTCAACGGCAAGGACTTCGGCGCCTATTTCGCCCGTCCGGTGCTGCAGATGCTGATCCTCCAGCCGATCCTGGCCGCGAACCGTGACAACCAGTTCGACATCGTCGCGACCTGTGAGGGCGGTGGTCTCTCCGGTCAGGCGGGCGCGCTGCGTCACGGCATCTCCAAGGCCATGACCTACTTCGAGCCGGAACTTCGCGGCGTTCTCAAGCCCTACGGCTTCCTCACCCGCGACAGCCGCGTGGTCGAGCGCAAGAAGTACGGCAAGCGCAAGGCGCGCCGGAGCTTCCAGTTCTCCAAGCGCTGATCGCGCTTCGAGAGAAGCCGATTTTCGAGAGGGGCGGTCCGCGAGGGCCGCCCTTCTTGCGTTTCGGGGGAGTGTGGCGCCCGCGGTCTCGCCGCATGGCGTTTCTTCTCGATTCGAGCCGACGGCTCATGCGTTTCGGAACCACCCTCTGTTTTCGACCGGACCAGAAGCCGTCGTCCCGGGCGAGCGCGACGCGCGAGGGAAGGGGACCCATCGGCCTCTCGACCCGTCGAAGACCATTGGATCCCCTTCCCCTCCGTTTCGCTCCGGCCGGGGATGATGCCGTAAGAGGCCGTTTTGAAATTCGCGCCCGGCGATTCCCGTCGGCGTCCGAATGTGA
>CALBKH010000101.1 GCA_937892955.1 uncultured Alphaproteobacteria bacterium | reverse complement strand
GTGAATCACGTCAGTAGACGGTCGTCGAGGGCTATCCGCGCACAGGTCTCATCACCCCGCCCTGCGGCGCTCCAGGCCCGGTCGGCGTCCCGTCGTCACGACGAGCGCATGAACCTGCGGCGGCGCGCGCGCCCCGAGAACGACGAAAGGCCCGGGGATCGCTCCCCGGGCCTTCACGAACCGCTCGTGGTTCGATGCCGATCAGCCGCGCGAACGGGCGCGGATCATGTAGGCGTCGAAGCCGAACTCGGCGATCTGCCACCACAGGTATTCGTCGCCGCGGAAGGCCATCATGTGATCATGGACCTTCTTGAACTCGGCATTCTCCTTCGAGATCTCGGCGTAGAGTTCGACCGAGGCCTTGTAGGCGGCGTCCATGACTTCCGCCGGGAAGGGATGGAGCTGGGCGCCGGCCTGGACCAGACGCTTCAACGCGGCCGGGTTGCGGGCGTCGTACTTGGCCTGCATGTCGCCGTTGGCCATGGCCGCGGCCGACGACAGGATCGCCTGATAGTTCTTCGGCAGCTCGGCCCACTTGGCCTTGTTGATGAAGAAGTGCAGAGAGGCGCCGCCTTCCCACCAGCCCGGATAGTAGTAGTGCGGCGCGACCTTGTAGAAGCCGAGCTTCTCGTCGTCGTAGGGACCGACCCACTCGGCGGCGTCGATGGTGCCCTTTTCGAGCGACGGATAGATGTCACCGCCGGCGATCTGCTGCGGCACCGAACCGAGCTTGGTGAGGACGCGACCGGCGAGACCACCGATACGCATCTTGAGGCCGGCCATGTCGGCGACGGTCTTGATCTCCTTGCGGTACCAGCCACCCATCTGGGTGCCGGTGTTGCCGCCCGGGAGCGAGTAGATGTTGTGCTTGGCGAAGAACTCGTTGAGGAGGTCCAAGCCGCCGCCATGGTAGAACCAGGCGTTCTGCTGGCGGGAGTTCAGGCCGAACGGCACCGCCGTGGCGAAGGCGAAGGTCGGATCCTTGCCGACGTAGTAGTACGGCGCGGTGTGGCACATCTCGAGGGTGCCGTTGGTGACCGCGTCGGCCGCCTGCAGGCCGGGGACCAGTTCGCCGGCGGCGAAGACCTGGATCTGGAAGTTGCCGTCGGTGGCTTCCGACACGGCCTTGGCCATGACGTCCGAAGCACCGAAGATGGTGTCGAGCGACTTGGGGAAGCTCGAGGTGAGGCGCCAGCTGACCTTCGGGGAGCCCTGGGCGATCGCCGGGGCGGCGAGCGCGGTGGTCGCGGCGGCGGCTACGGTACCCGCCGTGGCGGTCTTCAGAAACTTACGACGTTCCATCTTCTCGTTCTCCTCCCAGAGATATGCGGCTCGGCGCGAGCGCCGGATCTTGTCCCTCGCCGGGCGCATCTCCCGAGCGCCCCGAGGTCCGAATCCGCCGGGTTCTTTCGGAAGGCGCGAACCGTTCCGAAGCCGGGGAATGCCGCATCTAAACCGATTTCGCAGCTGCACGCCAGCACCTCGTGCGACGAAAAATCGTTCTCGCACAAGGAGGTCGCGCTCTCGGAGAGGTTCGCGGCGGGGCCGTCGGGTCCCGCCGCGCATCCGCTGTCGAAGTCGTGCCGTCCCGCGTCAACCGCGCGAACGGGCACGAATCATGTAGGCGTCGAAGCCGAATTCGGCGATCTGCCACCACAGATACTCGTCGGAGCGGAAGCTCATGACCGAGTCGTGGATCTTCCTGAACCACTCGTTCTCCTTGGAGATCTCGGCATAGAGTTCGTTCGCCGCCTTGTAGGCCGCATCCATGACTTCGGCCGGGAAGGGATGGAGTTGAGCGCCGTTCTGCACGAGGCGCTTCACGGCGGCCGGGTTGCGGGCGTCGTACTTGGCCTGCATGTCGACGTTCACCATGGCGGCCGCCGAGCTCAGGATCGCCCGATAGTTCTTCGGCAATTCGGCCCACTTGGCCTTGTTGATGAAGAAGTGCAGCGCCGCGCCGCCTTCCCACCAACCCGGATAGTAGTAGTGCGGCGCGACCTTGTAGAAGCCGAGCTTCTCGTCGTCGTAGGGGCCGACCCATTCGGCGGCGTCGATGGTGCCCTTCTCCAGCGACGGGTAGATGTCGCCGCCGGCGACCACCTGCGGCACGACGCCGAGTTTGCTCATCACGCGGCCGGCGAGGCCGGCGATGCGCATCTTGAGGCCGACGAGGTCGGCGACGGTCTTGATCTCCTTGCGGAACCAGCCCCCCATCTGGGTGCCGGTGTTGCCGGCCGGCAAGCCGATGAAATTGTACTTGTCGTAGAACTGGTCGAGCAGCTCGTTACCACCGCCGTGGTAGAACCAAGCGTTGATCTGACGAGCATTGAGGCCGAAGGGCGCGGCGGTGCCGAAGGCGAAGGCGGGATCCTTGCCGACGTAGTAGTACGAGCAGCTGTGGCACATCTCGAGAGTGCCGTTGGTCACCGCGTCGGCCGCCTGAAGGCCGGGAACCAGTTCGCCCGCGGCGAAGACCTGAATCTGGAAATTGCCGTCGGTCGCTTCGGCGACGGCCTTGGACAGCGTATCGGCGCCACCGAAGATCGTGTCGAGCGATTTCGGGAAGCTCGACGTCAGACGCCACGCGAACTTCGGCTGGCTCTGGGCGATCGCGGGGGCGGGAAAGGCGGACGCGGACGCGGCCGCGGCGGTCACCGCGCCCACGGTCGAGGTCTTCAGGAACTGACGACGCTTCATGCGAATTCTCCCTGTCTGGTCGCGCTGGCCGATTCCGGATCTCGGGACTGAAATCTGCGACCGAACGAGGTGTCGCAGCCATACCGAGCGAGGGACAAGCTCACCGATCGCAGAGGAGGCATGCATCGGTCGCGCGGCGGGCTCGCGCGACCGATGCATGCCTCCGATGGCTGGTGGATGCGCCGGCCGATGCCCGGCGCATCGCGAAGGGGTTCAGCGTTCGAGCCGCGCGACGAGGCTCGAGGTGTCCCAGCGGGCGCCGCCCATCTTCTGCACTTCGGAATAGAACTGGTCGACGAGGGCGGTCACCGGCAGGTGGGCGCCGTTGCGGCGGGCCTCGCCGAGGACGATGCCGAGGTCCTTGCGCATCCAGTCGACGGCGAAGCCGAAGTCGAATTTGCCCTCGTCCATGGTCTTCCAGCGATTCTCCATCTGCCAGGACTGGGCGGCGCCTTTGGAGATGGTGGCGATCAGCTTCTCGACGTCGAGGCCGGCCTTGTGGGCGAAATGGATGCCCTCGGAGAGACCCTGGACGAGGCCGGCGATGCAGATCTGGTTGACCATCTTGGCGAGTTGGCCGGAGCCGGCCGGGCCCATCAGATTGCAGGCGCGGGCGAAGCTCGCGATCACCGGCTCGGCGCGGGCGAAAGCCGCCTCGTCGCCGCCGACCATGACGGTGAGGACACCGTTCTCGGCGCCGGCCTGACCGCCGGAGACCGGCGCGTCGAGGAAGGCGAAGCCGCCGGCGGCGGCCGCGGCGGCGAGATCGCGGGCGATGTCGGCGGAAGCCGTGGTGTGGTCGACGAAGATCGAGCCCTGCGCCATCGCGGTGAAGGCGCCTTCGGGACCGATGGTCACCTGACGCAGGTCGTCGTCGTTGCCGACGCAGGCGAAGACGATGTCCTGCCCCTTCGCCGCTTCGGCCGGCGTCGCGGCGGCGCGGCCGCCGTGGGCGGCGACCCAGGCTTCGGCCTTCGCGGCGGTGCGGTTGTAGACGGTCACCTCGTGGCCGCCCCTGACCGCGAGATGGCGGGCCATGGGATAGCCCATCACGCCCAGTCCGATGAATGCGACCTTGGCCATCTGCGTCTCCTGTCGATGTTCGTTTCGTGTCGAGGGGTGCGATCAGCGGATCGCGAAGGGGAACCAGCGTCCGGCGATCCGGCTCAGCGTGCCGTCGCGGTCGAGGTCGGAGAGCGCCTTGTCGACCGCCCGACCGAGGTCGGCGTCTTCGCGGCGAAAGGCGATGCCGGCACCGGCGCCGAAGTGCCGGGGACTGTCGACCGGTCGGCCGACGAAACGCAGACCCTTGTGATCGAACTCCCCATCGAGAAGGTCGTAGAGGGCGAGCGCATCGCCGAAGACGAGATCGAGACGGTCGCCGACGAGTGCGGCGAGCGCCTCCGCCTCGGTCGGATAGGCGACGATCTTCGCCCCGGCGGGAGCGTAGACGGCGCCGAGATGGACCGCGTGGGCGGTGCCGGCGCGGACGCCGATGCGCAGGCCGGCGGCGACGGACGGGCGCGGGTCGACCGGCTTCGGCCGATCGCGTCCGACGAAGCGCGGGGCGATGTGGTGGTAGGCGGCGGTGAACTCGACGATGCGCCGCGCCTCTTCGGTGATCGGCTGGGAGGCGACGAGGAGATCGACGCGGCCGCCGATCAGAGCCGGCACCAGGGCGTCCCATCCGGGCGCGGCGATCTCACACTCGGCGCCGAGCCGGGCGCAGACGGCGCGAGCGACGTCGACGTCGAAGCCGATCGGCCTGCCGGTCTCGTCGAGGCGGCTGAAGGGCGGGTAGTGGCCGTCGGTGGCGATGCGGATGCGCTTCCAATCACGCGCCTCGGCGGGCGCGAGCGCCGCCACGACGAGGGCGAGAAGAGCGAGGGAGACGAAGCGCATGGGACTCCGACCGAGAAGGGTCGAACCGGACCGATCGGCCGGATCGCGAAGGCGTCCTATAGCATGCGACGGCGCGAGCGTCGCCGGTCTCGGCGCCGGCGATCTCATACCGGGTTCACGAAATTCGGACACATCCGAATTTCGTGAGTTTCGGCCCGACCGGCCGACGCCCGTTCGGGCTCGCCTTCGCGGATGAAGTACCGAACAGGTCGGAACTTCATCCGCTCGGTATCACTCGCCGACGAGCGGCCTCACGGTGCCCGAGACGCCGCGGCCGATGGCGCCGGCGCGGTCGCCGAGGCTGTCGCGGGCATCGGAGTCGAAGACGGCGATCGGCGTGGTGACGGCCAGGCTGGCAGCGGAGCCGACGGTGCCGGCGGCCCCCGTGGCCATGGCGCCGAGCCGATCGGCGAGGCCGACGCGGTGGTCCTCCGACACCTTCTGACCGGCGATCAGGCGGCTGCCGAGCAGGCGCACCACCTCGGGGCTGCGGGCGAACTTGCCGTGATTGAGTTCGTCACCGGTCTTCAACGCGGTGAGATCGAGCACGGTGACGCCGGATTTCTCCAGACGGGCGCGGTAGGGCTCCTGCGACGGATCGATGGCGCCGAGCCGATCGACCCCGCCGGCGAGGCGTCGCGACAGGTCGAGCGCGCGGTCGTCGCGGGAGACGAACAGCGTCATGTGCGGATGGGCGCCGATACGTCGGATCTGGTTCTCGAAGACGTCGACGTCGAGATCGGGCGAAGCGAGGATGACGTTGCCGATCTTCTTCGGCACCCCGCCGCGGAGTGCGAGGCCGCGCAACGCTTCCACCGCCAGCCAAGACCCCATCGAATGGGCCATGACCGTCACCTCCTCGACCCCCGGCTCCTCGGCGGCGGAACGCAGCAACTTCTCCAACGTGTCGCGCGACCAGTTGGTGCTCTCGCGATCGTAGACGTAGTCGAAGACCGAGCCGCGCGACGGCCATGTGAACAGGACCGGCGCGAAGTCGGTGCCGCTGTCGTGGACGATCTGGGCGAAGCGGAAGACCGCCTCTTCGTAGCGGGTGTTGAAGCCGTGGACGAAGAGCAGGACGCGGCGCTTGCCGGTGGCGCGGAACCAGGGACGACCGTCGCGGTCGCGGAACTCCTGATCACGAACGACGGCGAAGCTCTTGGCCGGATCGGCCGGCACCGACGTCGGCCATTGGATCTCGCCGACCTGGCGGACGTTCTCCGGCGGGATCGACACCACCACACGGTTCATCGAGGCGTGGTGGCCGCGCTCGCCGTCGAAGGGGCGAGCCGGATCGCCGGTGGGATTGCGGGTGGTGACCACCAGCAGGTCGACCTCGGACGTGCCCTCGGCCGAAAGCGTCGTCGGCGCCATGACGCCGTCGGGACGGCCGCCACAGGCGGCGAGCATCAGCGTCGCGACGAGCGCGACCACTTTCGCCAGCCCCGAGCCACTTCGCGGCGAGGTCGCCATCCTGCCTCTCCTCCGGTGCTCCGCCGGAGGTCTCGCGGCGGATGCTCCGCCGGTGATAGCGCGAGGTCGGCGCGCGCTCAACCGGCGAGGTGGCAGGCGGCGCGCAATTCCGCCGACTGTGCCCGGCCACACACGGCCGGGACCGAGAGAGCGCCCGCCTCAACCGGCGTCCTTGGCCGTCGACTTCTCGACGACGACGTACTGGAGCGGCAGGGCGGTGGTGTACTTGATCTGCTCCATGGCGAAGGAAGTCGACACGTCGGCGATGTCGATCTTGGCGATGAGGCGCTTGTAGAAGCCGTCGTAGGCCTCGATGTCGGGCACGACGACGCGCAGCAGATAGTCCACCTGACCGGCCATGCGGTAGAACTCGACCACCTCCGGCATCGCCGCGACGACCTCGGCGAAGCGCTTCAGCCAGTCGTCGGAATGGGTGTTGGTGGTGATGGCGACGAAAGCGGTGACCTTGGCGTTCACCTTCTTGGGATCGAGCACCGCGACCCGGCGGGTGACGACCCCGTCCTCCTCGAGCTTCTGGATGCGGCGCCAGCACGGCGTCGTCGACAGGCCGACCCGGCGGCCGATCTCGGCGACGGGGACGGTGCTGTCCTCCTGGAGGATCTGGAGGATCTTGCGGTCGATGCGGTCGATCACGGTGTACCCCCGTGGTGCATGAGTAATATATTCTCGATATTTCACCCTAGAGGTGACTTCTTTTCTTATAAACGTCAATTGCTCGACGAAAATAAAAACTCATTCCCAAAATTGCCGCCGATCGCAGCACCTCACAGGCGTTCGGCGACGCGTCGGCGCAATTCGGGCACCACTTCGGCCACGAACCAGGGATGGCGTTTCAGCCAGCCGGTGTTGCGCCAGGAGGGATGCGGCAGCGGCAGGACCTGCGGGAGGCCCGGGCGGTCGAGGATCTCGCGCCAGGCGGCGACGGTTTCGCCGAGGTTCGGGCGGGCGTCGCGTCCGAGATGCCAGAGCTGCGCCGGCCGGCCGACGGCGAGGACGAGGTCGATCGCCGGCATCACCGCCATCACCCGATCGCGCCACGCGGGGGCGCATTCACGGCGCGGCGGCAGATCGCCACCGTGGGCGTCGTGGCCGGGAAAGCAGAAGCCCATGGGAACGATGGCGATGCGGGCGCGATCGTAGAAGATCTCCGTCGTCACCCCCATCCAATCGCGCAGGCGATCGCCGGAGGGATCGCTGAACGGCACGCCGGAGGCGTGGACGCGGGTGCCGGGCGCCTGACCGGCGACGAGGATGCGCGCGGTGGCGGAGAGGCGGGTGACCGGCCGCGGCTCGTGCGGCAGCGCGGTGCCGCGCGGGGTGTCGCGACAGATGCGGCAGCGGGCGATCTCGGTCTCCAGCGCGGCCACGGCGTCTGCGGATGCGTCATGCGACATGTCTCACCTCCCGGCGCCGAACCACTCCTCGAACCAGCCGCGGTCGCGCCGCTCGCGCTTGTCGCGGCGGAAGTCCTGCGGCCAGACGAAATCGCCCGACCACAGACCGCGGCCGTGGGCGCGGGCGTCGGCCTCCTCGCGGGCATAGGCACCATAGGCGACGGCCCAGCCGCTGCGCACCATCTCCGAATTGAGCTCGGTGTCGCCGGCGGTGCAGCGCCCGAGGTGGCGACCGTAACGGTCGAGTTCGGTGGAGAGACAGGTCACCGGCCGACCGGCGATCAGATGCAGGAGATGTTCGCGTGCCTCCCGCCCACAGGGATGCGGGACGCCGGCGAGGGTGCAGGTCTGATCGAGTTCCGGTGCGTCGACGCCGAGAAGTCGGATACGGACACCACCGAGTTCGAGACTGTCGCCGTCGGCGACGCGCAGCCGGCCGAAGTGGCGATCGGCCGGCACGACGAAGGGTCGCAGCACCGGCCACGCCTTCCACGCCGCGGCGGCGGCCACGAGCACCAGAAACAAGCCGAGACGGCCGCGAAACGGCGCGATCGGGCGGCGGGGAAGAAAACGCGATCGATACACGTCCAATGAATTCCCGGATGTCGTGTGAACCGACTCTCGAAGCGGTTCATTAAGCATTCGCCCTTAGCCTTCGTCGCATCGCAACACCCGATTTTGCAGCGGACGAGGAACGGGCGTGAGCACGGCGGGTCCCGCCAGCGACAGCGTCGTCAAGACGGCGATCAATTCCGAGCGCGCCGAGCGTCGTCGGCAGGTGACGCGCGCCGTCAGAGACGTGCGCGAGCGGCTGGATTCGGACACCGACGTCAAGCCCGCCTTCGACTGGGAGCTGATGGTCGAGCACGCGCGGCTGCGCCTCGCCTCGACCGTCTGGGTTTCCGGGCTCGTCGCCTTCATCGCTCTCGTCGGTCACTTCTGGACCGACAAGGTGCTGATCGGCGCCTGGGCCTTCTTCGTCATCGCGGCGCATCTGACGACGCTCTATTTCGCCCGCGATTTCCTCAAGCTCGACCGCAAGGACGTGTCGCTGGCGAGTTGGCGGCGGCGCTTCGCGGCGCTCGACGGCCTGTTCGGGCTCACCTGGGCGATCCTCTTCATTCTGCCGGCGGACGCGACGATCGTCGCCGACGTCTTCCGCTTCTCGGCGATGCTGATCGTCGTCGCGGTCTGCGCCATGCTGGCGTCGAACCTCCAAGCGGCGATGTTCGCGGCGACCTTCCCGATCACCGTCACCACCGCGCTCGGCTTCATGGCCCGTCCCGAGGTGGTGTTCCTGCCGACGCCGTCCTATCAGGTCGTCTTCGCCACCATGGCGCTGACCACCCAGGCCTTCTTCATCGTCCTCGGCTACCGCCTGTTCCGCGCCTCTCTCACCGAGATCGAAGCGCGCGCCGAGAAGGACAGTCTGATCGCCGAACTCGAGCAGGCCAATTCGATCTCCGACGAGAGCCGGCGCAAGGCCGAAGAGGCGAACTACGCCAAGAGCCGGTTCCTGGCGACCATGAGCCACGAGCTCAGGACACCGCTCAACGCCATCCTCGGCTTCTCCGAGGTGATGCAGAACGAGTTGATGGGGCCGCTCGGCAACGACATCTACAAAGGCTACGTCGCCGACATCCACGACAGTGGCCGGCATCTCCTCGAGCTGATCAACGAGATCCTCGACATCAGCCGCATCGAGGCGGGGCGCTACACGCTCAACGAGGAATCGGTGACGCTGCCCTACATCGTCGAGGACTGCGCCCACATGATGGGGCTGCGCGCCCGCAACAAGGGGCTGACCATCGTCGAGCAGTACGAGGACAATCTGCCGAAGATCTGGGCCGACGAGCGCGCCGTGCGGCAAGTGACGCTCAATCTCCTCTCCAACGCGGTGAAGTTCACCCCGACCGGCGGCACCATCACGGTGAAGGTCGGCTGGACCGCCGGCGGCGGCCAGTACGTCTCGGTGCGCGACACCGGCCCCGGCATTCCGGAGGACGAGATCCCGATCGTGCTCTCCCGCTTCGGCCAGGGCTCGATCGCCATCAAGTCGGCCGAACAGGGCACCGGCCTCGGCCTCTCCATCGTCCAGGCGCTGGTGCAGATGCACGGCGGCACCTTCGCTCTCACCTCGAAATTGCGCGAGGGCACCGAGGTGATGTTCACCGTGCCGCAGTCGCGGGTGCTCGAGGTGATGCCGCGGATCGACGAGCGGCCGCGGCGGCGCGGCATCACCGACATCTCCGCCGCCGGCGCCACCGGCTCGGTGCTCGGCACCATGCGGCGGCAGATGGGGAGGGGCTGAAGCTCCGGCCCCATCGCGACTTCGGCGTATTCGACCAATTTCCAGAAATATCTGTATCGTAACCGTTGGCGCCAACGACGCCGATGCTCTATGATGGCGAATAGTTTCAATCGGGAATCGCGTTTCTTCTTGTTCGATCGCATCACATTCGACCGCGATGAAGGCTCGTCACCGCGTCATCATTGCGGTGACACCGCGTCGCTCTCGGCCATGAAAGCGAACAACTCCCGTACACAGCTGTGGCGGAGTGGCCGATGATTCGTCATACGCGACACGAAATGCTCGACCTCCTGTGCCTGATTTTTTCGATCAAGCTCGAGGACGTGCCACACTTCGCCTCACCGGAGGCGCTGGCGGCCAGTTGCCGTGTCGATCTCGATCTGGTGCATCGGATCGAAGACATCGGTCTCCTGCGGTCGGAGCCGAGCCGCCCCGGCCGGAGCTACGATGCCGACGATGCGCGGGTCACGGCGGTGGTCGCCGAGTTGATCGACCTCGGCGCCTCGGACGAGGCCATCGACGCCTATGCTCGCCATCTGCTCCAGCGCTGCGGCAAGTGCGGGCCGACGCCCTGCCCGACCCGCTGCGACGCGATCGACGTGTTGCGGACGCTGCTCCGATCGATCGCCGCGACGCACCGCGACCACGCCGGCCGACCTCCGCTCATCGTCCGCATCGAACGGGCGATCACCTCGATCGACGCGCTCTCCGACCTGATCTGAGACCGAAGGCCGGGGGTACCGACGCGCCCGCCTCCGCCGACATGCGAGCTTTTCCTTCGCCTCGGAGGCACGAGGCATTCGCCTCGAGACCACCATCGGGCATTTTCGATATCCGACGGAATTGGCTCGCTCAGCCGTCCTTGTCGCTCACCCCGGCTTCGGCGAAGGTCGCCATGCCGGCATGGGTGGCGGCGGCGGCGCGGATGATCGAGGCGGCGACCGCGGCCCCCGTGCCCTCGCCGAGACGCATGCCGAGATCGAGGAGCGGCGTCTTGCCCATCGCGGCGAGGGCGCGGCGGTGCGCCGGCTCGGCCGAGACGTGGGCGAAGATGCAGTGGTCGATCGCCGCCGGGTTGAGTGCATGGACCACCGCCGCGGCGGCGGAGGTGACGAAGCCGTCGACCACCACCGGCACCTTCTGATGGCGCGCGCCGAGGATGGCGCCGACCATCGCGGCGATCTCGCGACCGCCGATGCGGCGCAGGATCTGGAAGGGATCGGTCTCACCGGCGATGCGGGCGACCGCCTCGGCCACCACTTTCGCCTTGTTGGCGAGCGCTGCGCCGGCGACGCCGGTGCCGGGGCCGACCCAGTCTTCCGCCGTGCCGCCGAAGAGGGCGAGGTAGAGCGCCGAGGCGACCGCCGTGTTGCCGATGCCCATCTCGCCGAGGCAGAGCAGATCGGTGCCGCCGGCGAGCGCCTCCATGCCGAAGGCCATGGTGGCGGCGCAGCCGGCCTCGTCGAACGCGTCGGTCTCGGAGATGTCCGGGGTGGGGAAGTCGAGGGCGAGTTCGAAGACCTTGAGGCCGATGTCGCTCACCATGCAGATCTGATTGATCGCCGCGCCGCCGACGGCATAGTTGGCCACCATCTGCTTGGTCACCTCGGACGGATAGGCCGAGACGCCCTTGGCGGTGATGCCGTGGTTGGCGGCGAAGACGGCGACCAGCGGCTTCTCGACCTTCGGCGGCGCCTTGCCGGTCACGGCGGCGAGCAGTTCGACGATCTCCTCGAGGCGGCCGAGCGAGCCGGGGATCTTGGTCAGCTGGGCGTCGCGGGCGCGGAAGGCGGCGACCGCCGCTTCGTCCGGACCGGGGACGAGATTGACGAGATCGCGGAAGTCGTCGAAGGGAGTGGCGGACATGTCGAGCCTCGGAGACGTTCGGATCGCCGCCCTCTATACCCCTCGCCGCGGCGCGGCAAGGGAGACGGACGGACGACGCGGTCTCCGCGGATCGCGAGCGAGCCGACGGAGCGGCGGCGCGGTGCACGAGGTGCGGCGCGATCGCCTGAGGAACGGGGCGAGGCGGTGAACGACGACGCGCAGCCGACGGGAGACGCCGCATCGCGGAACGAGCCGCAGAGCCCGGCCCCGCCTTCGCCAGCCGACCCGGCTGCGGGGCTCGCCGGACTCCTCGCCGATTTCGCCGCCATGGTGCGGTTCTATTCGCGTCTGCCGCTGCCGCGCCTCGGCGCCGCCGACGATCCGGCCGCGCCACCGCCGTTCGGACGCGCCATCCGCATGCTGCCCTTCGCCGGCCTCGCCATCGCCGCCGGTCCGGCGGCGTTGCTGGCGGCGTCGGCGCCGAGCGCCCTGCCCTCGCTCGCCGTCGCCGCGCTGACCCTCGCCATCCTCGCCTATCTCACCGGGGCCTTCCACGAAGACGGGTTCGGCGACGTCGCCGACGGCTTCGGCGGGGGTTTCACCGCCGAACGGCGGCTGGAGATCATGAAGGACAGCCGCATCGGCGCCTTCGCCGGCGTGGCGCTCGCCATCCAGTTCGTCCTGCGGGCGAGCCTTCTCGCCGAAGCGATCGACCGGTACGACGGCCTCGGCGCCGGGCTCGTCGTCCTCGGCGTCGCCGTGCTGGCGCGGGTCGCGCCGCTCGGGCTGATGGTGGCGCTCGATCCGGCGCGCACCGACGGGCTCGGCCGCGCCGCCGGCCGACCGGAGCCGACGGCCTTCGGTATCGCGGTGGCCGGTGCCGTGGCGATCGTCGTCCTGACGATGGCACCGGTCGCCGGCGCGAGCATCGTTCCGGCGATCGTGGTCGCGATCGCGGCCGTCGCCGGGCTCGGCCTCTCGGCGCGCGCGCGGATCGGCGGCTTCACCGGCGACGTCGTCGGCGCAGGAACCATCGTCGCCGAGATCGCAGCGATGATCGGGCTCCTGGCATGAGGCGCGACGCCGCTGCGATGTGGCGATCGGCGACCTGGACGGTCGCGCCGGCGCGCACCACTCGTCATACCAAAGGCCGGAGGTGCTGACGCACCCGGCCTTTGGAGGAACGCGAATTTCGCATTCGCATCCGGGGCAGGAGAAATTCGCGTCAGGAATTCCATCGGTCATTTTCAATGGTCGATGGTATCACTCGTTCCCGTCCCGTCCCGAACCCGACGATCCCCGATGACCGATCCCGACGATGCACCGATCCGATCGCCGTGTCTGAAGAAGTGCCAGCTGCACCCGATCGACAAGATCTGCCTCGGCTGCTTCCGCCGCATCGAGGAGATCGCCGACTGGGCGCGTTTCGACAACGCGACGCGAGCGCGGATCATCGACGAATTGCCGGCGCGCAAACGCGCCTGGGAGGCGGGGCACGGCCGGCGGCGGCGGTTCTGAGACGTCGCTGCTCCACGAGCCGACGGCGTCTCAGGCGGCCGGGTGCTGCGCCGTCTCGCGCGGCGGCCGGCTGACGGCGGCCAGCGCTTCGCGCAGCACTTCGAGGCCGGCGCCGGGCTGGACCGAGCGCACCGTCAGGATACGCCGCCAGGCGCGGGCGCCGGGGCGGCCGGCGAAGAGGCCGAGCATGTGGCGGGTGACGTGGGACAGTTTGCCGCCGCCGGCCAGCACCTCGGCGATGTAGGGCTCCATCGCCGCGACCACGGCGAAGGGATCGGCGTCGGGGGCCGTGTCGCCGAAAATGCGGCGATCGACGGCGGCGAGAAGGTCCGGCGTCTCGTAGGCGGCACGGCCGAGCATGACGCCGTCGAGGGTCACGCCGTCGGGTTGCGGCGCGAGCAGGGCCTCGGCCTCGTCGAGGCTGCGGATACCGCCGTTGATCGCCACGTGCAGGTGCGGGTGGGCGCGCTTCACATCGTAGACGAGACCGTAGTCGAGCGGCGGGACGGAGCGGTTCTCCTTCGGCGACAGCCCCTGCAGCCACGCCTTGCGGGCGTGCACCGTCAGGCTGTCGACGTTCGCCCCGACGATCTTCTCGACGAAGGTCGGCAGCATGACGCGCGGATCGGCCTCGTCGATGCCGATGCGGCACTTCACCGAGATCGGGATCGCCACCGCCCGCTTCATCGCCGCAACGCATTCGGCGACGAGGTCCGGCTCGGCCATCAGGCAGGCGCCGAAGCTCCCGGACTGGACGCGGTCGGAGGGACAGCCGCAGTTGAGATCGATGCGGTCGTAGCCGTAACCCTCGACGATGCGGGCGCTTTCGGCGAGCTGCGCCGGATCGGAGCCGCCGAGCTGGCAGACGACCGGGTGTTCGACGTCCGAGAAGCCGAGCAGGCGGTCCCGGTCGCCGTGGATCACCGCCGGGGCGGTGACCATCTCGGTGAACAGCGCGGCGCGCTTGGTCAGATGACGATGGAAGACCCGGCAGTGCCGATCGGTCCAATCCATCATCGGCGCGACGGAGAAGCGGAGGGCGTCGGTCACGGAACAGGACCATTCACGAGATGTCGATGACACGACATTGCGGGTATCGAATCTCGCTTTCGGATTTCATGCCGGCGCCATGTCTCGGCCCAAACCGATTTCTCGGAGAAGTTCGATCGCCTTCTCGAGGCGACCACCTTCGGTCTTGACGCCCTTCCGACGGACGATTTCGGTTCGCCAGTCCGCCTGCCCCTCGTCGTACTTCAACCAGTAAGCCGTAGCAGCCAGTTCGAGAACCGTCGAGCCGGCCTTTTCGATCGCCGAAAGAGCAGACACCGCTGAGGGCGTCTTCAGAAAACCGTCCACACCAATTCGCGGCTTCGAAACCAGTTCGTATCGACTGTACCTCGCACCGTCCGAATCGCGGTGTTCCACAGATTCGGAAACCATGCCGAAAATCGTCGCTACGTCGACCGCTTCTGCCAATTCGGCCGAATAAGGCCCATAATGATGATAGGCATACGGAAAGTAAGGCGTCCCGCGAAGCTTGCCGAGGAGGAATACGGTCTTCTGTAGGCGAACGCGGCCCGACAGAGAGCCCCCGGCTACTTCCAAAATATTACAAACGTTGTACTCGCCCGCCAGATCGTCGTCGCGAAGCTCATAGATGGAGGGGTCGAACAGGTCGGTCATAATTTCCTCTCCCCGAGCTTTCTCGCAGCATCGCGATCACCGGACTCAGCAAAGTAGAATCTGGTTAACGTTCGGTTATGCGTTTCCCTGCCTGGCTCGGTTCCGACGCGGCTGAGATAGCTCGACATGTCGGTTATCTCATGTGCTCTCTTCCCGTCCGCGGCGAGGATGCGGAGCTTCTTGTGTGCGCTCTCCTCTTTCCCGCCGACTTCGTTGTAGATAGTGACGCTCACGTCCGGATCGTGGAAGGCATCGATTCCATTTTCCTTGATCCAATGTTCCACCTTCTTGGCACCCGACCTCTGCCAAGCCGAATCGGAGGCGAAGTCGCGGCTGTCTAGCGCCTTATACAGATTGCGCCGGCGCAGGCGAACGGCGAGTTTCGCGATCCTCTCGCTTCCCGCCCGCTCCATCCGCTCAAGTGCCCCGAAGACGACCATATCGTCCAGTCTGATATATTCCTCGACGGACGGTACCGCCGCGCGGAAGAAGACGATCAACGGATGATCTTCCTCAAGGCCGGTCACGCTTCGAGCGTCGCCCCCGTCAACGGCAGCCTCCGAGACGAGACGCAGCACTTCGGCGATCATCGTCTCCATGCTTCGCGTTGCTTTGTGGAAATAGACCTGTTGGTGCAGCGTGTAACGAGCCATCAGAAACTGCTCGGCGGCCGGCAACGCTTTCAAGGCGATACAGAACGTCGGAACCTTTACCGAATCGGGGTCGCCGATCCCATCGGGCGCTTCGAGATCGATCCTGCGGACTCTCACATGCTCGAGCAACCAGTCGAAATCGATCGCGCCATCGCCCGTCCCGGTCATCTGACGATCCCGGCGCAAATAGTCCAACCGATCCGCATCGAAGGAACTAGAGACGATCGCGTGGTAGATGTCCTTCGGGTTTTCGAGAACCAGAAGGTCGGCGACATCGCCCGCCAACCCCGGATCGTGTGCTTCCAATTCCCGAAAGATGCTCCCTTTCGGATTTCGAATGATCGCTGCGCTCCACTGTTCATGATGCCGATCGGCCCCGCGCCTTCTTTGAACTCTTTCGAACGTATGGCTGAAAGGTCCGTGGCCGATGTCGTGAAGAAGAGCGGCGATCATCGCGACTTTTGCACGTTTTTCGTCAAACTCATCATCGATTTCCTTGATCTCCCGGCGGATGATCTCCGTCAGCCGGCGAGCGACCTCAAAAACTCCGATCGAATGCGAAAATCTAGTATGGGTCGCCCCAGGATAGACGAATTCAGAAACGCCCAATTGCTTGATCCGGCGGAGCCGCTGGAACTCCGGAGTGTCGATCAATCGCCAAGCCAACTGATCCAGCGGTTCGTTGCCTCGAAAGGTGATCAGGCCGTGGACGGGATCTCTTAGGCGTTGAGTCTTCATGCCGAATCAATTCGTAAAGGATCGAATCTTCGCGTGCTGCGCCATTTTGACTCTACCTCCGATCGAATGAAATGCCCTCCCCGACTGCGACGATTGCGTTTTCGAAATGCGCTCGCCCGGGGCCTTTGATCGCGAGTCGCGGAGTCGTCTCCTCAAGATCCACTTTGTTCGTCGTTCCGCTCTTCCCGCTCATCCTCGATCAGGCCTTCTTGAGGAACTCGGTGCGCAGCACCAGGCCCTTCACCTTTTCGGCGTTGCACTCGATCAGGTCGGGGTCGTCGGTGAGGCGGATGTTCTTGAGGGTGGTGCCGCGCTTCAGCGTCACCGAGGTGCCCTTGACCTTGAGGTCCTTGATCACGGTGACGCTGTCGCCGTCGGCGAGGCGGTTGCCGTTGGAGTCCTTGACGACGACGTCGCTCATCGATCGATCCTTCCCGTCCTGTCGTGAAGCGCTCCCGTTCTCCGGCGGAGCAGTTCTTTTCGATCGGCTCGGCGCGACCCGATCGGCACATGCTCTAACGACATCGGCGCAGAAATGGAAATCCCGCGACGCGGAACGGCGACGGCCCGGCGGGATCGCTCCCACCGGGCCGTCGCGTGTCGTACCGGATCGGACGGATCACTTGGTGAGGTCGATCGGGGCGTATTTGCCTTCGTGCCACTTGTTGATGTCGAAGCGCGGCTCGAGGATGTCGCCCTTCTTGTCGAGGGCGATGGCGCCGACGACGGTCTCGAAGGGCTTGCCGTCCTTCAGCGCCGCGGCGACCTTGGCCGGGCTCTCGGAGCCGGCGCGCTCGATGCCGGCGGCGACCGCCTGCACCACGGCATAGGAGAACAGGGTGAAGCCTTCCGGCTCGAACTTCTGCTTCTTGAACTCCTCGACCGCGGCGGCGGCGGTGGGCGAGCGGCGCGGATCGGCCGGGAAGGTGAACCAGGTGTTCTCACCGGCCGGGCCGGCGATGGTCCAGTACTCCGGCGTCGCCAGGCTGTCGCCCATGACGAGATCGAACTTGTAGCCGAGATCGGCGGCCTGACGGCGGATGAGACCGGCCTCGGTGTGGTAGCCGCCGAAATAGACGACGTCGGCGCCGGCGGCCTTCAGCTTGCCGACCACCGCCATGTAGTCCTTCTCGCCCGGGTTCAGGCCCTCGGTGAGAACGGCTTTCAGGCCGTCTTCCGCCGCGGTCTTCTCGGCGATGGTGGCGAGCCCCTTGCCGTAGGCGGACTTGTCGTGGATCACCGCCAGCTTCTTGCCGGCATAGGTCTTGGCGATCCAGTGACCGATGTAGGACCCCTGCGCGTCGTCGCGGACGTAGAGGCGCAGGATGGTCGGATAGCCCTTCTCGGTCAGCGCCGGATTGGACGAGGCCGGGGTCGCCATCAGGATGCCGTTCTCGTTGTAGACGTCCGAGGCGGCGATCGAGGCGCCGGAGCAGGCGTGGCCGGCGACGAAACCGATCTGATTGCCGACGATGCGGTTGGCCACCGTCACCGCCTGTTTCGGGTCGCACTGGTCGTCCTCGACGACGATGCGCACCTTCTTGCCCTTGATGCCGCCGGCGGCGTTGATGACCGCCGCGGCGGCTTCGGCGCCGCGCTTCTGCTGTTCGCCGATCGTGGCGAGCGAGCCGGTCATCGGGCCGACCACGGCGATCTTGACCTCGTCGGCGGCGCGGGCGACGGGAACGGACGGGCCGGCGAAGACGGCGGCGACGGCGAAGGCGGTGCCGGCGAGAGCCAGCGAGCGGAAAGCATGCATCGGTCTACTCCTCGGATCCGTCGCACCATTCGGCCGGCGGACCGGCAGGATGGCGGGACGGCGAACGTCGTGCGGGGCGCCGGGGGTCGCGACGACCGGCTCGGCTGCCCGAAGCGGCGCCAGATGGCCACTTCTCGAGCAATCGAACAAGATGTTCGCCATGCGGAGAGCGCAGATCTCCTCGGCACGATATCGCCGGCTGCGCATGACACTGAAATCTCTGAATGATCCGGATCGACGACGGTTCTCCACGCGTCGACGTCTGGAATCGTACGGAGGCGCGGATCGAAGGAGATATTTCCCGTCGGTGCGGTTTTCGCTGGTGAGGAGGAGAGATTTTCCCGGCGGAGGGGGGATCGCAGCCGCTACGGTGCGGCACCCCTGCGTCCGACGCAGAGCTCTCCGAATCGTCGGGTCGAGAGGCGACGGCGACGTGATCGATGACGGGATGGCGTCAGGCGATACGCGGTCCCGCTCCGCTCTCGCCCACGGCGAACTTCGGCGCCGCCTCCTTCAAACCCACCCCGGTCGACTTCAGCCGCAGCGCCTCGCGGATCAGCCAGGCGAGTTTGTGGCCGGCCTCGTCCGGGCTCATGCCGTGGGCGTGGATGTTGGAGAGGCAATTGCGCTCCGCGTCCTTGCGGCCGGGGACCGGGTGGAAGGTCAGGTAGACGCCGAGACTGTCGGCGGCGGTGAGGCCGGGACGCTCGCCGATCAGCACCGCCACGACCGCCGCGTTCATCGCAGCGCCGACGACGTCACCGAGGGCGACGCGGGCTTCCCGCGCCAGCACCACCGGGCCGATCGAAAGCCCTTCGAGGCGGCGGGCGGTGGCTTCCAGCGTCGCCACCGCGTTGGCGTCGACCGCCGCTGCCGAGAGGCCGTCGGCGATGACGAAGACGACGTCGCACGGGCCGGCGGGGAGTTTCTCCGCTTCGCCGTCGGCGAGACGCCGGCCGAGGTCGGGGCGGCGCAGATAGGTCGGCCGATCGGGGACGGCGGAGGCGAGGCGGATCACCTCGCGGGGGGCGAGATCGACGGCGATCCGATCGAAGTCGGCGGCGCCGTGAACCGCGTCACGCGCCTTCGCATGGGCCATCTGGAAGTCGAGCAACGCCTTGGTCGGCAGCCCGTCGCCGGCGCGGCCGAGGCCGATGCGGGCGCGGGTGAGGCGGCGGAGCTTTTCCCAGGTGTCGGCATCGTGGCTCATGCCGCACCTCCGATCGCCAACAGCCGGCGGGCGGTGGAGGGATCGGGCGCAAGCGCCGGCAGTCGGCCGGCGGCGTCGAGCAGGCCCATGCGCGCCAGCCATGCCTCGAATTCGGGCGCCGGCCTCAGGCCGAGCAGGTGGCGCAGGCGGACGACGTCGTGGTGCGACAGGCTCTGGTAGTTGAGCATGATGTCGTCGGCGCCGGGCACGGCGATGAGGAAGTTCACGCCGGCATTGGCGAGCGTGAGCGCCAGCACGTCCATGTCGTCCTGATCGGCTTCGGCGTGGTTGGTGTAGCAGACGTCGACGCCCATCGGCACGCCGAGGAGCTTGCCGCAGAAGTGGTCTTCCAGGCCGGCGCGGGTGATCTCCTTGGCGTCGTAGAGATATTCGGGACCGATGAAGCCGACCACGGTGTTGACCAGCAGCGGCGAGAAGGCGCGGGCGACCGCATGGGCGCGGGCCTCGATGGTCTGCTGATCGACGCCGTGATGGGCATCGGCGGAGAGCGCCGCGCCCTGCCCCGTCTCGAAATACATGACGTTCGATCCGACCGTGCCGCGCTTCAGCGACAGCGCCGCGTCCTGAGCCTCCTTCAGGATCGACAACGTCACGCCGAAGCCGGCATTCGCGGCCTCCGTCCCGGCGATCGACTGGAAGACCAGATCGAGCGGCGCGCGCTTCTCGATCGCGGCGATCGAGGTGGTGACGTGGGCGAGCACGCAAGACTGGGTCGGGATGTCGAAGCGGGTGCGGATGTCGTCGAGCATCGTGAGCAGCGAGACGCAACTCTCGACATTGTCGGTCGCCGGGTTGATGCCGATGACGGCGTCGCCCATGCCGTAGACGAGGCCGTCGAGGGTGGCGGCGGCGATCGCCGCCGGGTCGTCGGTCGGGTGGTTGGGCTGCAGGCGGGCGGCGAGGCGGCCGGGGAGCCCGATGGTCGAGCGGAAGGCGGTCGTCACCCGCACTTTGGCGGCGATGGCGACGAGATCGCCGTTGCGGCAGAGTTTCGAGACGGCGGCGACCATCTCGGGGGTGAGGCCGGGGGCGAGCTTCGCCAGCGTCGCGCCGTCGGCGGCGTCGGAGAGCAGCCACTCGCGGAACTCGCCGACGGTCATCGTGGCGACGGGTGTGAAGGCCGCTTCGTCGTGGGTGTCGACGATGAGGCGGGTGACCTCGTCGGCGTCGTAGGGGACGACGACGTCTTCCAGGAAGCACTTCAGCGGCAGGTCGGCGAGCGCCATGCGGGCGGCGACGCGGCGGGTGTCGCTGTCTGCGGCGAGGCCGGCGAGTTCGTCGCCGGAACGGCGCGGCGAGGCTTGCGCCAGCAGCGTCGCGAGGCCGGTGAAGACATGGGTCTCGCCGGCGTGGATCGCCTTGAAACGTCGGGATCGCATGCGCCAGTCGCCCTCTCGATCGGTCGTCCGGGGGAGGATGCAACGGGATGGAGGGCGGGGGAAGGGGGGATGCGGGATCGGCGCGAGGTCGCGGGGATCGGCGGATCGACGACGACGGCGCTCGACGTGTCCCTCGCGGTTCCCCTCCCCCGTCATCGCCGGGCTCGACCCGGCGACCCATGGGGCATTCCCGGCCGGCGACGCCGCTGGGTTGCCGGGTCGAGCCCGGCAATGACGAGGAGGAGAGGTCTTCGACGATCTCGGACCTCAACGATCAGGGGCGCCAGATCGGGCCGATGTCGGCCCCTGCACGTCGGGTCGTCTCTCACTCGCCTTCGTAGATGGCCTGGGTCTCGGCGAAGACCTCGCCGAGGGAACGGCCCGGGCGGTAGGCGGCGAGGTCGGCGGGGCGGTCGACGCCGGCGGGGACGTGGGGCGAGACCTCCGCCTCGCCGATCACCGTGTGGAGCGGGATCACCCCGGCCCAGATCGGCAGATCGAGGTCCTCCGGCTCGTCGCCGACGCCCTTGGCTCGGACCTTGGCGGAGGCCTCCTCGATCACCATCGAGATCACCGTCGTCGCCTTGATCTCCTGGGCCGTCGCGGTGCGCAGGGAGGCGGCGCGGCCGGGATAGTAGCGATCGATCATGCGGTCGAGGGCGGTGCGCTTCTCCTCGATATCGTCGACGATCCGCGCCGTACCGAAGCACATGGCGGAGCGATAGTCGACCGAATGGTTGAAACCGCAGCGGGCGAGGATGAGACGGTCGAGATGCGACACCGTCAGGCAGGCGGGCGCGCCCTTCGCCAGATGGCGCAGCATGCGGCTCGCCGAGGAGCCGTGCCAGAACAGCGTGTCGCCGTCGCGCCAGTGGATGGTCGGCGTCGCATAGGGCTGGCCGTCGATCGCATAGGCGACGTGGCAGAGCATCGAAGCGTCGAGCACCGCCCAGACCGAAGCGCGGTCGTAGGTGCCGCGCTCGTGCAGGCGCTTGACCCGGTTGCGCGGGGTGACGGGATAGGCGGCGGTGGGATCGATGTCGGTCATGGCGGATCCATCGGTTGATCTCACCCACCGATAGGCGGCGGAGCGGTCGCAGGAAAGAGCGGATCCGACACGGCAGGAGGTGCGGCGACGCGCGGCACGCCCGCGAGGCGGCCTATGCAACGTCATTGGAGAGGAGGATGATGGCAGCCGAGGAGACACGCCCCATGACCCTGCCCGTCCTCGGGATCGATGCCGACGACACGCTCTGGCACAACGAGACGATCTTCCAACTGACGATCGAGCGCTTCATCGAGCTGCTCGGCAATCACGCGGCGTCGGATCATCTCACCGAGCGGCTGATCGCCACCGAGCGCAAGAACCTCCGGCTCTACGGCTACGGCATCAAGGGCTTCACCCTGTCGATGATCGAGACGGCGGTGGCGGTCACCGACGAGGGCCTGCCGGCGAAGGTGATCCAGGAGATCCTGAGCCTCGGCCACGAGATGCTCGAACATCCGGTCGAGCCGCTGCCCGGCGTCGCCGAGACGCTCGAGGCGCTCCGGGCACGCGGCCATCGGCTGGTGGTGATCACCAAGGGCGACCTGCTCGATCAGGAACAGAAGCTCGCCCGCTCCGGCCTCGGCGACATGTTCCACAGCGTCGAGATCGTCTCGGAGAAGACGCCGGAGACCTACGCCCGCATCTTCGGCCGGCTCGGCGCCGGCGAGGGCGAAGCGGTGATGATCGGCAATTCGGCGAAGTCGGACATCCTGCCGGCACTCGCCGCCGGCTACTGGGGCTTCCACGTGCCCTATCACCTCACCTGGGCGGCGGAGGTGGCGGAAGTGCCGGAGGACGCGCCGCGCTATCGCCGGTTGAACGCGTTCGGCGAGGCGCCGGAGCACCTCGCCGTGATCGGTCGGAGGGGATGAGAGCGTCGACCGGCGCCCCTGGGGCGCCGGTCGGGGATCAGGCGGCGACGGCGCCGAGGAAGCGCTCGACTTCGGCGCCGAGGCCCTTCGACCGGTTGGTCAGATCGGCGGCGAGCGCCGCGACGCGTTCGGCGGCGCGATCGGTGCGCTCGGCGACGGTGTTGACGCCGCTGACGTCCTCGGCGGCGCGCGATGCGCCTTCGGCCGCCGAGCGGGCGGCGTGCGAGATGTCGCCGGTCGCGGTGGTCTGGAGATTGACCGCGGCGGCGATCGCCTCGGTGTAGGACGACGCCTCGCCGATGCGGCCGACGATCGCGGAGATCGCCGAGACGGCGCCTTCGACCTCGGTGCGGATCGAGCCGATCTGTTCGGCGATCTCGTCGGTCGCCTTGGCGGTCTGGCCGGCGAGCGTCTTGACTTCGGAGGCGACGACGGCGAAGCCGCGACCGGCTTCGCCGGCACGCGCCGCCTCGATGGTGGCGTTGAGGGCGAGGAGATTGGTCTGTTCGGCGATGTCGCGGATGAGATCGAGCACCGCGCCGATGCGGCCGGAGGCCTCCGCCAGACTGGCGATGCGGGCGTTCGACTCTTCCGCGGCCCGGCGCGCCGTTTCGACCGCGCCGGTGGCGGCGGTGGCGCGGCGGTCGATCTCGGTGACCGAACCGGCGAGTTCGTCGACGGCGGCTGCGACGGAGGCGGCGCCGGAGGACGCCTCGCCGGTGGCGCGGGCGGCGCTCTCGGCGCGGCCGGTCGCCTCGTCGGCGAGACGGGTCAAGTCGGTGGCGGTCGCCGACATGGTGCCGACATCGGCGTCGAGAGCCTTCAGCGTACCGGCGATGGACGAGCGGAAGGCGGCGATGGCGGCGGCGATGCGACGCTGCTCGGCGGCGCGCTCCCCGTGCTCGCGGTTCTGGGTGGCCGCGAGAGCCTCGCGCTCGCCGGCCGCCCGGCGCAGCGTCTCGGCGGCGCGCGCCACGGCGCCGACCTCGTCGCCACGATCGCGATGGGGCATCTCGGTCCCGAGATCGCCGCGCGACACGCGGTCGAGCGCGCCAGCGAGATCGACCAGCGGACGGGTGATGCGACGTCCGAAGAAGAAGAGCGCGGAGCTCGCCAAGAAGAGGACCAGACCGCCGGTGATGGCGATGGACCGCGTCCACGAGCCGATCACCGCGTCGACCACCGACTTCTTGACGCCGGAATAGACGATGCCGATCACCTTGCCGGCCGGCGAGAACACCGGCGTGTAGGTGGTCACGTAGGGAATGCCGAGGATGTCGACGGTGCCGGTGAAGGTCTCGCCGCGCGACACGATCGGATGGACCTTGCCGTTCTTGCCGAGGACGGTCCCGACGGCACGCGACCCGTCGGCCTTCTTGACGTTGGTGGTGCGGCGAACGAACTCGCCGGTCGCCTCGTCGAAGCCGAAGAGCGTCGTGGTGTCGCCGGTGACGCGGCTCACCGCGTCGATGGTCGAATGATCGGAGATGGCGGCGGGGATATCGCCCATGACGATGCGCGGCCGGCCGTCGGCGTTCCACTCGATCCTGGTGCCGGGATGGTCACGCTCGAGGATGGTGGCGGCGGCGCGGATGTTGGCGTCCTGGCGACGCGCCGCGCCGTCGGCGACATAGTCGACGAGCACCATCCACGAGGCCCCGGCGAGCGCGAGCGTGACGAAGAGCACCGCGACGAAGCCGCTGATGGTCACCGTCGCGGTCATCGAAGAGCCGAAGCGCGGCACGAATTTCGAAAGCATGAGGACTTCCCCCGCATCGCCGGATCGCGAAAGGCGCGGTCACGGCAGGAATCTCGTCGGTTTTACCGATGTTCTGGACCCAGAATCGTATCCAAAGGGTTTCCAAACCGTTTAGGAGGCGATCATGACTTTCATCGCGGTCGATGCGCGCGGCGACGGAACCGCATTAGAGTGCGTCGGCCGCGGAGACCGCCGGGCCGGAGATTTCGGATGATCGACAAGCTCGAATACCTGTTGGCGTTGGCGCGCGAAAAGCATTTCGGCCGGGCGGCACAGGCCTGCGGCATTTCGCAGCCGGCCTTCTCCGCGGCGATCCGCCAGCTCGAGGACATCGTCGGCGCACCGCTGGTCGACCGCGGTTCGCGCTTCATCGGCTTCACCGCCGAAGGCGAGCGCACCCTCGACTGGGCGCGACGGATCGTCGGCGATGCGCGGGCCATGCGGGCGGATCTCGACACGATGAAGAAGGGGCTCACCGGCCATCTCAGGATCGCGGTCATCCCGACGGCGCTACCGATGGTGTCGAGGCTCACCACCGCCTTCTCCGAACGCTGGCCGCAGGTGCAGCTCTCGGTGTTCTCGCGCAACTCGGTCGAGGCACTGCGAGACCTCGAGAACCTCGAGACCGACGCCTGCCTCACCTATCTCGACAACGAACGGCTCGGCCGCGTCACCGCGACGCCGCTCTACCGCGAACGCTATCACCTCGTCACCTCGGCCGACCGGCCGTTCGGGACGCGACGGACGGTGACCTGGAAGGAGCTCGCCTCGATCCCGCTCTGCCTGTTGACGCCCGACATGCAGAATCGGCGGATCATCGATCACGCCTTCGCCGATGCCGGCGTCACGCCGGAAGCCAAACTCGAATCCAACTCGATCATGGTGCTCGCGGCGCACGTGCGGACCGGGCGCTGGTGTTCGGTGATGCCGCGCATCCTCGCCGAGGCGCTCGGCCTCGCCTCGGCCGGTATCGTCGCGATCCCGATCGTCGAGCCGCAGATCACCCACACCATCGGGCTCGTCACCACCGCACGCGACCTCGAGCCGCCGCTGATCCGCGCCCTGATCGCCGAAGCGCGGCGGCTGGCGCCGACACTCACCGACATCGCCTGAGCGGCGGGTAGGCGGGGCGGCGGGAAAGCGGGCTGGCAGATGCCGCGGCGGAAGCACGGAACACGCATGAGATGATTTGAATTTGCGATCGCAACACCGTTTTTCGATATTGATCACCGATCGAACACCGGTCATCTACGAACCGATTGAACGAGCAGGATCCAGGGATGGCGGCGATACCGGGCACGACGAAATGGGACGCGGCGCGGGCGGGCGAGATCATCGACGCCCATCTCGGCCTCGAAGGGCCGGCGCTGCCGATCCTGCACGCGTTGCAGGACGAGTTCGGCTGCGTGCCCGAGGCCGCCGTGCCACTGGTGGCCGAGCGGCTCAACGTCAGCCGCGCCGAGATGCACGGCGTCGTCACCTTCTATCACGACTTCCGCCGCGCCCCCGCCGGGCGGCACGTCATCAAGGTGTGCCGCGCCGAAGCCTGTCAGGCGCGCGGCGGGCGTGACGTCGAGGCGGCGTTCCGCCGGCTGCTCGGCCTCGACTGGCACGGCACCTCGGCCGACGGCCGGGTGACGCTCGAACCGGTCTTCTGCCTCGGGCTCTGCGCCACCGGACCGGCGGCGCTGGTCGACGGCGAGCCGGTCGCTCGGCTCGATACGGATGCGGTCCGCGAGATCGTCGAGGAGGTGGCGCGATGAGCCGGATCTTCGTTCCCAAGGACGTGGCGGCGATCGCCGCCGGCGCGAACCGCGTCGCCGATGCGATCGCTCGGGAAGCGGCGAAGCGCGGTCATTCGATCGAGATCGTGCGGACCGGATCGCGCGGCGCCTTCTTCCTGGAGCCGCTCGTCGAGGTCGAGACGGCCGCCGGGCGCGTCGGCTATCGCGAGATCCGCGCGGCGGACGTCGCGTCGCTGTTCGATGCCGACTTCCTCGCCGGCGCCACACATCCGTCGTCGATCGGCAAGACCGACGAGCACCCGTGGTTCGCCGGCCAGACGCGGCTGACCTTCGCCCGGTGCGGCCTCGTCGATCCCCTGAGCCTCGCCGACTACACGTCGCACGGCGGTTGGAAGGGTCTGGCGCGGGCGATCTCGCTCGGGGCTCCGGCCACCGTCGACGAGATGATCGCCTCGGGCCTGCGCGGCCGCGGCGGCGCGGGTTTCCCGACGGGCGTCAAGTGGAAGACGGTGGCGGCGACGCCGGCGGCGCAGAAATACGTCATCTGCAATGCCGACGAGGGTGACAGCGGCACCTTCGCCGACCGGATGATCATGGAAGGCGACCCCTTCGCCCTGATCGAGGGCATGATCATCGCCGGTTTCGCCGTCGGCGCCACCAAGGGCTACGTCTACTCGCGCTCGGAATACCCCCACGCCAACGCCACCTTCGCCCGGGCGATCGAGATCGCCAAGGCGGCGGGGCATCTCGGCGCGAACGTCGAAGGTTCGGGCTTCGCCTTCGATCTCGAGCTGCGCGTCGGCGCCGGGGCCTATGTCTGCGGCGAAGAGACGGCGCTGATGGAGAGCCTCGAGGGCAAGCGCGGCATCGTCCGGGCCAAGCCGCCGCTGCCGGCGATCGCCGGCCTCTTCGGCAAGCCGACGGTGGTCAACAACCTGCTGTCGCTCGCCACGGTGCCCTTCATCCTCGCCGAAAGCGCGAAGACCTACGCCGATTTCGGCATGGGCCGTTCGCTCGGCACGATGCCGATCCAGATCGCCGGCAACGTGAAATACGGCGGCCTCTACGAGACGGCGTTCGGCATCACGCTCGGCGACATCGTGGAAACCATCGGCGGCGGCACCGCAACCGGCCGGCCGGTCAGGGCGGTGCAGTGCGGCGGGCCGCTCGGGGCCTATTTCCCGCCGTCGCTGTTCGATACGCCCTACGACTACGAGGCCTTCCACGCGGCGGGCGGGCTGATCGGCCACGGCGGCATCACCGTCTTCGACGACAGCGTCGACATGGCCGAGCAGGCGCGCTTCGCCTTCGAGTTCGGTCAGGCCGAGAGCTGCGGCAAGTGCACCCCCTGCCGCATCGGCACGGTGCGCGGGCGCGAGCTGGTCGAGACGATCCTCGCCGGCAAGGCCGACGAGAAGACTTTCGAGACGCTGACGGATCTCTGCGAGACGATGAAGTTCGGCTCGCTGTGCGCGCTCGGCGGCTTCATCCCCTATCCGGTGATGTCGAGCCTCACCCATTTCCCCGACGATTTCCGCCGCGCGGCGCCCCGCGCCGCCGCCGAGTGAGGGCATGCCCATGAGCCTCGTCCACGAGACCGATTACGGCACCCCCGCCTCCAAGTCCGAGAGGTCGGTGACCCTCACCATCGACGGCCGCGCCCTGACGGTGCCGGAGGGCACCTCGATCATGCGTGCCGCGATGGAGATCGGCACCGAGATCCCGAAACTCTGTGCCACCGACATGGTCGACGCCTTCGGTTCCTGCCGGCTGTGCATCGTCGAGATCGAAGGGCGCAACGGCACGCCGTCGTCCTGCACCACGCCGGTCGCCGAGGGGCTCGTCGTCCACACCCAGACGGAGCGGCTGAAGAAGCTCCGGCGCGGGGTGATGGAGCTCTACATCTCCGACCACCCGCTCGACTGCCTGACCTGCGCCGCCAACGGGAACTGCGAATTGCAGACCCAGGCCGGCAAGGTGGGCCTGCGCGACGTGCGTTTCGGCTCGGGTGTAGAGACCCATCTCGATCTGAAGAAGGACACGTCCAACCCCTATTTCACCTACGACGCCTCGAAATGCATCGTCTGCTCGCGTTGCGTCCGGGCCTGTGCCGAGGTGCAGGGGACCTTCGCGCTGACCATCTCGGGCCGCGGCTTCGACAGCCGGGTTTCGCCGGGGATGAACGAACCGTTCCTTCAGTCCGAATGCGTCTCCTGCGGCGCCTGCGTCCAGGCCTGCCCGACGGCGACGCTCTCGGAGAAGACGCTGATCGACATCGGCCAGCCGGAGCGATCGGTCGTCACCACCTGCGCCTACTGCGGGGTGGGGTGCACCTTCAAGGCGGAGATGCGCGGCGAGGAGCTCGTCCGCATGGTGCCCTACAAGGCGGGTGAGGCCAATCGCGGCCACTCCTGCGTCAAGGGCCGTTTCGCCTGGGGCTATGCCCAGCACCAGGACCGCATCACCAAGCCGATGATCCGGTCGCGCATCGACGAGCCGTGGCGCGAGGTCTCGTGGGAGGAGGCGCTCACCCATACGGCGTCGGAGTTCCGCCGCATCCAGGCGACCTACGGCAAGCGCTCGATCGGCGGCATCACCTCGTCGCGTTGCACCAACGAGGAGACCTTCCTCGTCCAGAAGCTGATCCGCGCCGGCTTCGGCAACAACAACGTCGACACCTGCGCCCGCGTCTGCCATTCGCCGACCGGCTACGGCCTCAAGGTCGCCTTCGGCACTTCGGCGGGCACGCAGGACTTCGACTCGGTCGAGGACTCGGACGTCGTCATCGTCATCGGGGCGAACCCGACCGACGGCCATCCGGTGTTCGGCTCCAGGCTCAAGAAGCGGCTGCGCCAGGGGGCGAAGCTGATCGTCATCGATCCGCGCCGCATCGATCTGGTGAAGAGCGCCCACATCGAGGCGGCGCATCATCTGGCACTCAGGCCGGGCACCAACGTCGCGGTGCTGACCTCGCTCGCCCACGTCATCGTCACCGAGGGGCTGGCGAACGAAGCCTTCATCCGCGAGCGCTGCGATCTCGACGCCCATGCCGCCTGGGCGGAGTTCGTCGCCGATCCGCGTCATTCGCCGGAGGAGGTGGAGAAGATCTCGGGCGTCCCGGCCGAGGAGATCCGCGGCGCGGCCCGGCTCTATGCCAAGGGCGGCAACGGCGCCATCTACTACGGCCTCGGCGTCACCGAACATTCCCAGGGCACCACCTCGGTGATGGCGATCGCCAACCTCGCCATGGCCACCGGCAACATCGGCCGCCGCGGCGTCGGCGTGAATCCGCTGCGCGGCCAGAACAACGTGCAAGGGTCCTGCGACATGGGCTCGTTCCCGCACGAGTTCTCGGGCTATCGCCACGTCTCGGACGACGCGGTGCGCGGCCTGTTCGAGGATCTGTGGGGGGTGACGCTCGACGCCGAGCCGGGCCTGCGCATTCCCAACATGTTCGACGCGGCGCTCGAGGGCACCTTCAAGGGCATGTACATCCAGGGCGAGGACCTGTTGCAGTCCGACCCCAACACCGCCCATGTCGCCGCGGCGCTGGCGGCGATGGAGTGCATCGTCGTCCAGGACCTGTTCCTCAACGAGACGGCGAACTATGCCCACGTCTTCCTGCCGGGCGCCACCTTCCTGGAGAAGGACGGCACCTTCACCAACGCCGAACGCCGCATCCAGCGCGTCCGCAAGGTGATGACGCCGAAGTCGGGCAAGGCGGACTGGGAGATCACCCGCGACCTCGCCGCGGCGATGGGGATCGACTGGGGCTACACCCATCCGAGCGAGATCATGGACGAGATCGGCCGCTCGACCCCGTCCTTCGCCGGGGTCACCTACGAGCGGCTGGAGCGCGAGACGCTGCAGTGGCCGGTGACGCCCAAGGCGCCCGACGGCACGCCGATCATGCACATCGACGGCTTCGTGCGCGGGCGCGGCAACTTCATGATCACCGACTACGTGCCGACGACGGAGAAGACGGGACCGCGTTTCCCGCTGCTGCTGACGACCGGCCGCATCCTCTCCCAGTACAACGTCGGGGCCCAGACGCGGCGCACCGCCAACGTCGCCTGGCACGCCGAGGACGTCCTCGAGATGCACCCGGCCGACGCGGAGAACCGTGGTGTTCGTGACGGCGACTGGGTGCGCATCCAGAGCCGGGCGGGCGAGACGACGCTGCGCGTCACCCTCACCGACCGGGTGGCGCCGGGCGTCGTCTACACGACGTTCCACCACCCGATGACCCAGGCCAACGTGATCACCACGGAGAACTCGGACTGGGCCACCAATTGTCCGGAATACAAGGTCACCGCCGTGCAGGTGATGCCCTCCAACGGGCCGACCCGCTGGCAGGAGGACTATGCGGCGCAGGCCGTGAAGTCACGGCGCATCGCGGCGGCGGAGTGAGGGCGAGGCCATGAACGATTTCGCTCCGTCGCTTCGAGTGTCTTCGGCGGCAACGTCACACCTTCCCTCCCCCCTCGAGGGTGAGGGCCAGGGAGGGGGGAAGCGGCCTCGCGCCCGGACCGGCAACGCCGAAGTGATCCACGGCCTCCGGCCCCCCCTCTCCGTCTCTCCCCCTCGAGGGGGGAGAGAGCCGGATGCGGCGCAGCGAAACCATCCGATTTCCGACCGTGAGGCCGGCGCACCTGCATCGCAACGGGCCTGACCGATGGACACCACCAAACTCGTCACCATGGCCAACCAGATCGCCGCGTTCTTCGCCGCCCAGCGCGGCGACGCGGCGGCAGACACCGCCGACCACATCGCCAAGAACTGGGACCCGCGCATGCGCGCCGGTCTCGCCGACCATCTGGCCGCCGGCGGCGCGGGGCTCGACCCCGTCGCCCGCCGCGCGGCGGAGATTCTCGCGGCGTAGACACCGCGGGAACGAGGCGAAGGCGCGCCGGGACCCGCGCGCCTTCGCGAACAGGGTGATCCGCGAGCGGACGGCGTCGTCGCGCGGCGGACGAAAAACGACCACGCCACCACGAACGACGGTCGAGAACGGCCGCGGGGGGTATCCAAATGACGACCATGGAGACGACGGGCGTGAGCCCGGCGAACGGGGGAGGTTGGCTCGACCGCTCCCACACCGTCGCGAAACCCGGGTTCAATCGCTGGCTCGTTCCGCCGGCGGCGCTCGCGATCCATCTGTGCATCGGCATGGCCTACGGCTTCAGCGTGTTCTGGTTGCCGCTGTCGCGCGCCATCGGCGTCACCAAGTCGGTCGCCTGCCCGGCGGACATGAGCCTCCTCGGCGAGTTGGTCACGACCAGCTGCGACTGGAAGATCTCCAGCCTCGGGTGGATGTACACGCTGTTCTTCGTCTTCCTCGGCTCTTCCGCCGCGATCTGGGGCGGCTGGCTCGAGAAGGCGGGCCCGCGCAAGGCCGGCGTCGTGGCGGCGCTGTGCTGGGGCGGCGGCTTCTTCATCTCGGCGATCGGCATCAAGACGCACCAGCTGTGGCTGATGTGGCTCGGCTCGGGCGTCATCGGCGGCATCGGCCTCGGGCTGGGCTACATCTCGCCGGTGTCGACGCTGATCAAGTGGTTCCCCGACCGGCGCGGCATGGCGACCGGCATGGCGATCATGGGCTTCGGCGGTGGCGCGATGATCGGCGCACCGCTCGCCGACATGCTGATGAAGTCCTTCGCCACCCCGACGTCGGTCGGCGTGTGGGAAGCCTTCGTCGTGCTCGGCATCCTCTATTTCGTCTTCATGATGGGCGGCGCGCTCGGCTACCGGGTGCCGGCCGACAGCTGGAAGCCGGCCGGCTGGACGCCGCCGGCGGCATCGCAGAACTCGCTCATCACCTCGAAGAACGTCCATCTCGACGTCGCCTGGAAGACGAAGCAGTTCTGGCTCGTCTGGGCGGTGCTCTGCCTCAACGTGACCGCCGGCATCGGCATCCTGGGCATGGCCTCGCCGCTGCTGCAGGAAGTGTTCGGCGGCAAGCTGATCGGCCTCGACCTCACCTTCGGCCAGCTCGACGCGGCGCAGAAGGGCCAGATCGCGGCGGTCGCCGCCGGCTTCACCGGCTTGTTGTCGCTGTTCAACATCGGCGGGCGCTTCTTCTGGGCGTCGCTCTCCGACAAGATCGGCCGCAAGGCGACCTACTTCACCTTCTTCCTGCTCGGTCTGGCGCTCTATGCCGCGGTGCCGACGGCGGCGAAGGCGGGCGCTCTGCCGCTGTTCGTGCTGATCTTCTGCGTCATCCTGTCGATGTACGGCGGCGGCTTCGCCACCGTCCCGGCCTATCTCGCCGACATGTTCGGCACCAAGATGGTCGGCGCCATCCACGGCCGCCTGCTCACCGCTTGGTCGGCGGCGGGCATCTTCGGCCCGGGCATCGTCAATTACATCCGCGAGTACCAGCTCGCTCACGGTGTGGCGCGCGCCGACGTCTACTCGATCACCATGTACATCCTCGCCGGCCTGCTCGCCGTCGGTGCGATCGCCAACTGGGCGGTGACGCCGGTGGCCGAGAAGCACCACATGGACGAGACCGAGGCGGCGGCGGAGAAGAAGCTCGCCGACGACACCCACCAGCACTTCGTCTCCGACGTCGCGGCGCTGGGCGAGGAGGTGAGCCACTCGTGGAAGGTGACCGCGGCCTGGGCCGTCGTCTGGATCCCGCTCGCCTGGGGCATCTGGATCACGCTGACCAAGGCGCTGGTGCTGTTCCGCTGAACCACACGAACCGCCGTCACGACGAGGACCCGGGGCATCGCTCCGGGTCCTCTCCCTTCGAAGCCGGGTCCCGCCCGACCGCCAATTCGGCAGGCGGCGCATCTCGACAGCCGGGCCGCGGCGGGCTATCGCAGCCTCGACCCTTTTTCGATCCGCCGAGGTCGCGCGTCCGATGTCCGAGAAGTCCTTCGTCCTCGTCCTCTCCTGCGCCAACCGGCCCGGCATCGTCGCGGCGGTGTCGACGCATCTCTTCGAGATGGGCGCCAACATCTCCGACGCCGAGCAGTACGACGACACGCTGGCCGACCTGTTCTTCATGCGGGTGGTGTTCGAGGTCGGCGGTCGCGACGAGGCGGCGCTGAAGGCCGGCTTCGCGCCGATCGCCGAGCGCTTCGGCATGGATTGGCGCATCCGCGACCGGTCGAACCCGCGCAAGGTGATGATCCTGGTTTCGAAGTTCGACCACTGTCTGGTCGATCTGCTCTATCGCCGGCGCATCGGCGAATTGTCGATGGACGTCACCGCCGTCGTCGCCAACCATCCGCGCCAGACCTATGCGCACGTCGAGTTCACCGACACGACGTTCCATTGCATGCCGGCCGACAAGTCGAACAAGGCGGAGCAGGAGGCGAAGATCCTGCAGCTGATCGAGACGACCGGCACCGAGATCGTCGTCCTCGCCCGCTACATGCAGATCCTGTCGAACGAGATGTCGACGGCGCTGGCCGGGCGCTGCATCAACATCCACCACTCGTTTCTGCCCGGCTTCAAGGGCGCCAAGCCCTACCATCAGGCGCACGAGCGCGGCGTGAAGATGATCGGCGCCACCGCCCATTTCGTCACGCCGGACCTCGACGAGGGGCCGATCATCGCCCAGGACGTCGAGCACATCACCCATCGCGACACGCCCGACACGATGGTGCGCAAGGGCCGCGACATCGAACGCCGCGTGCTGTCGCGGGCGCTCGCCCATCTCCTCGACGACCGGGTGATCCTCAACGGTCACCGCACGGTGGTGTTCCAGGACTGAGGGCGCGCGCCTCGACGACGGGCGGGTGTCGATGTCGATGTCGGTGCAGGTTCTCCCGTTCGCCGAGCAAGGTGCGCGATGCTTCGAGACGCGTTCGTTGCGAACGCGCCTCGGCATGAGGCGTTTGTTTTCATTCGACGGCCCCCGAGCGCCTCATGCCGAGGAGCGGCCGTGAGGCCGCGTCTCGAAGCATCGCGCGCCGATCCTCCGGCAGGGACGTCCGCCCCCCTCAACTCCTGTTGTAGGCGTCCTCGTAGCGGACGATGTCGTCCTCGCCGAGATAGGCGCCGGACTGGACCTCGATGAGGTCGAGCGGGATCTTGCCGGGGTTCTCCAGCCGATGCGTGGCGCCGAGCGGGATGTAGACCGACTGGTTCTCCGAGGCGATGGTCACCGTGTCGTTCACCGTGATGCGCGCCGTGCCCGACACCACCACCCAGTGCTCGGCGCGATGGAAATGGCTCTGCAGCGACAGTTTGCAGCCGGGATCGACGGAGATCCGCTTCACCTGATGGCGCGGGCCGTGATCGATACTGTCGTAGGAGCCCCAGGGGCGGAAGACCTTGAGGTTCTCGGTCGCCTCCTTGCGGCCGGCGGCGGTGAGGCGGGCGACCAGCCCCTTGACCTTCTCCGCCTGATCGCGCGCCACCACCAGCACCGCGTCGCGGGTCGTCACCACCACCACGTCGTCGAGGCCGACCACCGTCGTCAGCCGGTCGGGCGAATGGACGTAGCAGTTCGCGGCGTCGAGGAAGGCGGCGTCGCCCTTGGCGGCGTTGCCGTAGGCGTCCTTGGCGGCGAGATCCCAGATGGCGCCCCAGGCGCCGACGTCGGACCAGGCGAAATCGGAGGGGACGACGGCGGCGAGCGCGGTCTTCTCCATCACCGCGTAGTCGACCGACTTCGGCACGGCGATCGAGAAGGCCTCTTCCTCGAGCCGCAGGAAGTCGAGATCGCGGGCGGCATGGGTGACGGCTTCGGCCACCGGACGGCCGATCTCCGGCGCCAGCCGGTCGAGTTCGTCGAGGAAGACCCGGGCGCGGAACAGGAAGTTGCCGGAGTTCCAGAGATAGCCCTCGGCGACGTAACGCTCGGCGGTGGCCTCGTCCGGCTTCTCGACGAAGGCGGCGATGGTCGACACCCCCTCCTCGGCCAGCGGTTCGCCGGGGCGGATGTAGCCGTAGCCGGTGGCGGCGCGGGTCGGGTGGATGCCGAAGGTGACGATGCGGCCGGCGCGGGCGGCGGCGGCGGCGCGGCGGACGTGGACGAGGAAACCCTCGAGGTCGGGCATGGCGTGGTCGGCGGCGAGCACCAGCACCAGCGCTTCCGGATCACGGGCGAGCGCCAGACGGGCGGCGGCGGCGATGGCGGCGCAGCTGTCGCGGCGCATCGGCTCCAGCACGATGTCGCCCTTCACGCCGACGGCGCGCATCTGCTCGGCGACGAGGAAGCGATAGTCGGAACCGGTGACGACGATCGGTGCGTCGAAGCCGGGTCCGACGACCCGCTTCAGCGTGTCCTGGAACAGCGAGATCTCGCCGGTCAGGGCCAGGAACTGCTTGGGAAAGCTCTCCCGCGACGCCGGCCACAGGCGCGAGCCGGAACCACCACACAGCACGACGGGAACGATCTGCGACATCGACACACTCCGAATCGCGGCCGCGCGAGTCGTCACCCGCCGACACCGCCTCGAAAGACCGGAACCTAGCCGAATTTCGCCAAGAAAGTGAGTATTCGATGGACGCGCCGCGGTTTCGCGCGCTCCGGTTGGGGACATGGTGAACGGATGGGCGGACGCGCGCCCGTCGGCCGGGCCGGCGGGCGTGCCTTCCCCCTCGCCGACGCGGTCGACGCCGCGGAGACGACGCATCCGCCGGCACGAAACGCGAACATCGCCCTTTTCGCCGCCCCGGACTCGCGCCATATTGGACCCATGACCCGACCGCCGAAATCCCGCTCCGCCGCCCCGTCCGCCGCCTCCGGGGCGAAGAAACGCCGCGGCCCGCTCACCGAACATCTCGATGCGTCGGAAGCCCTCGGGCTGCCGTGGGAGAACGAGGGCGAAGCACCCGGTCCTTCGGGGTTCGGCGAGATGCCTGGTCCTTCGGGGTTCGGCGAGATGCCTGGTTCTTCGGGGTTCGGCGAGATGCCTCAGGCCTCCTTCGACGTCGGCGCGACGCCGCTCTCCGGCTCGATCGCCGATTGGGCCGACGAGATCGCCAAGGCCGCCACCGCCCCGGCCCCTGCCGCCCGCAAGAAGCCCGGACGCCCGAAGAAGGACGACGGCGCGGCCACCGCGACGGAGCGCGTGGCGAGCGGGCTCAATGCCGTCTCCGGTCTGGAGATCGGGCTCGAGGAGGCGGCGAGCGCGCCGAAGGGCGGGGCGACGGCCACCGTCGAGGCGCTGTCGGCGCTGATCGCCTCGGGCAATCCGCTGTTCAAGGACGGCAAGCTGTGGACGCCGCATCGCCCCGAGCGGCCGCCGAAGTCCGAAGGCGGCATTAGTTTCGACCTCGTCTCGCCGTTCGAGCCGCAGGGCGACCAGCCGCAGGCGATCGAAGAACTGGTGGCCGGCGTCGACAACGGCGAGCGCACCCAGGTGCTGCTCGGTGTCACCGGCTCGGGCAAGACCTTCACCATGGCCCAGGTCATCGCCCGCACCCAGCGCCCGGCGCTGATCCTGGCGCCGAACAAGACGCTCGCCGCCCAGCTCTACGGCGAGTTCAAGTCGTTCTTCCCCAACAACGCGGTGGAGTATTTCGTCTCCTACTACGACTACTACCAACCCGAGGCCTACGTTCCGCGCACCGACACCTACATCGAGAAGGAATCGTCGATCAACGAACAGATCGACCGGATGCGCCACGCCGCCACCCGCTCGCTGCTGGAGCGCGACGACGTCATCATCGTCGCCTCGGTCTCGTGCATCTACGGTATCGGCTCGGTCGAGACCTACACGGCGATGACCTTCTCGGTGGAGGTCGGCGAACGGCTCGACCAGCGCCAGCTCCTCGCCGATCTCGTCGCCGTCCACTACCGCCGCAACGACGCCGCCTTCCAGCGCGGCGTCTTCCGGGTGCGGGGCGACACCGTCGAGGTCTTCCCCGCCCACTTGGAAGACCGGGCGTGGCGAATCTCGTTCTTCGGCGACGAGATCGAAGCGATCGACGAGTTCGATCCGCTGACCGGTCAGAAGACCCAGGCGCTCAAGTTCGTGAAAGTCTACGCCAATTCGCACTACGTGACGCCGAAGCCGACGCTGCAGCAGGCGATCCAGTCGATCAAGGCCGAGCTGAAGAGCCGGATCGCCGAGCTGGAGGCGGCGGGGCGTCTGCTCGAGATGCAGCGCATCGACCAGCGCACCACCTTCGACCTGGAGATGCTGGAGGCGACCGGCTCCTGCGCCGGCATCGAGAACTACTCGCGCTATCTCACCGGCCGCCGCCCCGGCGAGCCGCCGCCGACGCTGTTCGAATATCTGCCCGACGAGGCGCTGGTCTTCGCCGACGAGAGCCACGTCACCATTCCGCAGATCGGCGGCATGTATCGCGGCGACTTCCGCCGCAAGGCGACGCTGGCCGAATACGGCTTCCGTCTGCCCTCCTGCATGGACAACCGGCCACTGCGCTTCGAGGAATGGAACGCCATGCGGCCGCAGACCGTGGCGGTGTCGGCGACGCCCGGCGGCTGGGAGATGGAGGAGGCCGGCGGCGTCTTCGTCGAGCAGGTCATCCGCCCGACCGGGCTGATCGACCCGGAGGTCGAGATCCGCCCGGCGACCAAGCAGGTCGAGGACCTGCTCGGCGAGGTGCGCGAGGTGGCCAAACGCGGCAATCGCGTGCTGGTCACGACGCTGACCAAGCGCATGGCCGAGGATCTCACCGAATATTTCCACGAGAACGGCGTCCGGGTGCGCTACATGCACTCCGACGTCGAGACGCTGGAGCGCATCGAGATCATCCGCGACCTGCGGCTCGGCGCCTTCGACGTGTTGGTCGGCATCAACCTGCTGCGCGAGGGCCTCGACATCCCCGAGTGTTCGCTGGTGGCGATCCTCGACGCCGACAAGGAGGGCTTCCTGCGCTCCGAGACGTCGCTGATCCAGACCATCGGGCGCGCCGCCCGCAACGTCGACGGCCGCGTCATCCTCTACGCCGACGGCATGACCGGCTCGATGGAGCGCGCCATCGCCGAGACCAACCGCCGCCGCGAGAAGCAACAGGCCTACAATCTCGAGCACGGCATCACGCCGGAATCGATCAAGCGCAACATCTCCGACGTGCTGTCCTCGGTCTACGAGCAGGACCACGTCACGGTCGAGGCCGGCTTCGCCGAGGACGGCCACCTCGTCGGCCACAACCTCGCCGCCCATCTCGACGACCTGCGCCGCCGCATGAAGGAAGCCGCCACCAACCTCGAGTTCGAGGAGGCGGCCCGCCTGCGCGACGAGATCAAGCGGCTGGAGGCGACGGAGCTGGTGCTCGCCGACGACCCGCTGGCGCGCCAGACGGCGGTCGACGACGCCACCGGCGGCTACGCCGGCGAGAAGAAATACGGCCGGGCGGCGAACCTGCCGCCGACCAAGGTGCGGAAGAACTCGCTCGACGAGATGACGGTGGGGCGGACCGAAGTGCCGATGGGTGGGCCGATGCCGAAGCGGCCGGGGCCGAGCACGGCGGCCGGGACGGTAGGGGCGAAGGGGAAGGGACGGTGGAAGGGGAAGCGGTGAGGCGGGCTCCTACACTTCATTCCTCCTTCATTGCCGAGAAACAAAAATACCAATTCTGGGTTGCATAACGATGTATAAATCGCGCGATCGCTCCGAGTTGGAACGTGACTTTATAGAGGCATTCCATAGGCTGCGCCGGGCCGGAGAAGCGTTTGATAACGGAGACGGCTTCGAAGCTGCAAGTATTGCTTCGAGCGTTTATGTATTCGTTCACGACGCCAGTAGAAAACAACCATCATTAATGACAATGCTCGGAATAAAGGAGGGAACCAGATTTTTTGACTCTGCGAGAGCTATAAATCCAGACAATCTCCTGAGCGAGCACCCATTGGTCATAATTCAGCTCGGCGGCGGCCACTCTGGGTATGCCGCAAGGAAGGATACAGGGAATGAGGGACCACTTCCGCCGCTCGCTTTCTCTCGGTGGTGGGAAAAGGCCGTCCTTCGCGATTCCAAGCGACGTCTCTTTTCTCGCAAGAATCTGATTACTCTGTTCAGGAACGATCGCGGAGGAGGACACGTCTCGAAACAATACCAACCTCGCGACGGTGTTCCGGCAGAAGCGTTAGCCGAATTGGCAAATGGAGACTCCGACGGCTGGTTATTCAACGACAAAGGCGGAACTTACCGCCCTCTATATCATTTGGCCTACGCATCAGTTCGACAGATTGGCTGGGAATTGGAGCAGACGCTTACATATAACTATAACTACTTGATTAAAACTCCGATTAATAGACGAATTACTTATAAATAAATCTTGGCAGAACATGTCCAGAAGAGCACGGCGAACGGTGCTGCGAGACTGCATTTTCGGAAACAGGACGTTTTCTCATCGAGCCTACAATAGGTATCGAACTTGCCCCCTGGCAATTCACACCGCATTCGACCCGTCATCCCCGGCCGGAGCGGTGGGGAAGGGGATCCAATAGCTTATCAACGGGTCGAGAGGCCAATGGATCCCCTTCCCTCGCCTTCGGCCCGCCGGAGGCGTGACGCCAGAGGTCGAGGCGAGGTCGGTGGCGGATCATGGCCATGACAGCCCGCGCAATCGTCTCCACCATGAGGCGTTCAGGAAAAAGCAACACGATTAGAAGCGCCTCGGGGTGAGGAAGCGGCGCAGGCGCCGTTTCGGACCATCGCGCGTCGACGCCCCGTGCTCGACTGCAACCCCGCGACGAGGCGAGGAGAGCGCACGCACGCCGCCTCGCCCACCCCTCGCCTCTCCGCAAGATCCGTCACCGCCCCGGCTGGACCGGCGCTCGCCCCGGCCGCATCATCGGGGGAACCGGAGGTTCGCCGATGACCGCTCGTGTCCCGCTGCTCGCCGCCCGCCGCTTGGCCGCCACGCTCCGCGCCCTCCCTTTCGCCGCCGGCCTCGTCGCCCTCCCCCTCACGGCCGGTCTCCTCGCGACGCCCCTCCCGGCTCTCGCCGGGCCGCCGTCGTTCGATTGTCTGGTCGCGAAACTCCCGGTGGAGAAGGCGATCTGCCGGTCGCCGATCCTGTCGGCCTTCGATGTCGAGATCGCCGAGGCCTACGGGCGGGCGATGAGCGGGCTCACCAACGGCATGCGCACCACGTTGCGCAAGGCGCAGCGCAGCTTCCTCGCGGCGCGCAACGAGGCCTTCGGGTTGCCGGACGAGGATCTCGAGGAACGCATGGCCGATCAGGTCGCCTTCCTCAAGGCGATCGAGACGCGCGGACGGTTCTCCCTCGAAGGCTCCTGGCGCAACGGCATCGGCGGCGTCGACGTGACGATGCGGCCGGACGGTGTGGCGGAGGTGTCGATCGGCACCAACGAGCAGATCCGCGCCGTCTGGGTGTGTGAGCTCCGGGGCGAGGCGCGGCAGGGGCCGGACGGGTGGGTGCTCGCGGCCGAACCCGGCGTCGCCGACGGCTGGATCGTCACCCTCACTCCGCGCGGCGGACAGCTCGGCGTGACGACGCGGCCGGTCCCCGGACCGGACGGCCCGGCCCCCGGTGAACCCCTGCCCTTCTGCGGCCTCGGCGGGACGATCGACGGCGATTACCTGCCGGTACGGCCGCAGATCGATTGGGGTCCGTGATCGAGAACGGCTACCGCTCTCTCAAATCAATCGATATCCGGTTTATTTCGCCTGAAGCGGCCGATTCAACTCGATTCCGGTTCTTCGTCTATGCGATCACAGCCGGCATAGACGGTGAAGCGGCCGTCGCGGGCATAGGCGACGAGACAGACGCCGACCTTCTGGGCGAGATCCACCGCCAGACCGGTCGGTGCGGAGATCGAGGCGACGAGGGGGATGCCGGCCGTCGCGGTCTTGTGGACCATCTCGTAGGAACAACGGCTCGACACCACGACGAAGCCGGACGCCGGATCGATACCGGCCGCGGCCATGGCGCCGATCAGTTTGTCGAGGGCGTTGTGGCGGCCGACGTCCTCGCGGGTCAGGCGGATCGTGCCGGCGAGATCGGCGAAGGCGGCGGCGTGGGTGGCGCCGGTCAGGCGGCCCAACGGTTGATCGGCGGGAAAGGCGGCGACGGCGCGATCGATCGCGCCCGCGGCGATGCGGGTCGCCGTGCCGAGGCGGGGGATCGGGCGCAGGGCTTCGGCGATGCTGTCGACGCCGCAGAGGCCGCAGCCGGTGCGGCCGGCGAGTGCCCGGTGGCGGGCGCGCAGCGCCAGGGCGCGGCTCTCGGTGACGGTCACCGACAGTTCGATGCCGCGGGCGAGCGGCACGATGGTGACGGCGAGGAACTCGTCGGCTCGTTCGATCACGCCCTCGCCGAGCGAGAAGCCGAGGGCGAAGTCGGTGAGATCGGCGGGGCTCGCCATCATCACCGCGAAGGATCGGCCGTTGTAGGTGAGCGCCACCGGCGTCTCTTCGGCCACCGTCTCGCGATGGCCGGAGGCGGCCGATGCCGCGTCGTCCCCCGGGCAGGGTGGGCCGCCCGGGCCGTGACGATGGGCGGCGACGCGGCGGGTCGCAGGATGAGGGGGCGCCGCGTCGTCGTGGGGCATGGTTCGGCCTATTCGATGACGATCTTCGGCATGGCGAAGCCGGTGCCGCCGCCGCCGAGCGCCGAATGGACCTTGGCGGCGATGTCGCGATAGACCGCGGCATGCGGGCCGTCCGGCTGGGACACGACGATCGGCTTGCCGCCGTCGGAACCCTCGCGGATCGCCATGGTCAACGGCACTTCGCCGAGGAAGGGCACGCCGAGCTTCTCGGCCTCGGCGCGGGCGCCGCCGTGGGCGAAGATGTCGTGACGGGTGCCGCAGCTCGGGCAGACGAAGTAGCTCATGTTCTCGATGACGCCGAGGATCGGCACGTCGACCTTCTCGAACATGGCGACGCCGCGGCGGGCGTCGATCAGCGCCAGGTCCTGCGGGGTCGAGACGATCACCGCGCCGGCGAGCGGCACCTGCTGGGCCAGCGTCAGCTGCGTGTCGCCGGTGCCGGGCGGCATGTCGACGACGAGGACGTCGAGGCCGCCCCAGTTCACGTCGCGCAGGAGCTGGGTGACGGCGCTCATGACCATCGGACCGCGCCAGATCATCGGCGCGTCCTCGTCGACCAGGAAGCCGATCGACATGACGCGGATGCCGCAGGTCTCGATCGGGATCAGCATCTGGTCGCGCACCTCCGGCTGGATGCCGGTGAGGCCGAAGAGCTTGGGCACCGACGGGCCGTAGATGTCGGCGTCGAGCAGGCCGACCTTGAGGCCGAGCGAGGCGAGGCCGAGGGCGAAGTTGGCGGCCGTCGTCGACTTGCCGACGCCGCCCTTGCCGGAGGCGACCGCGACGATGTGGCGCACGCCGGGAAGCGCGCCTTCGTTGGTGTTGGTCTTCGCCGCGGGGCCCTTGGGCGAGGGAACCGCGGTCGGCTGGTTGGGCAGAGTCGGCGCCGACGGGCGGTCGTCGGTGAGCGCCACCATGACGCTCTCGACGCCGGGCAGCGCCTTCACGGCGGCCTCGGCGGCGGCGCGCAGGCCCTCCAGCTCACCGGCGCGCGCGGCCGGCACACCGATCGAGAAGAAGACCTTGGCGTCCTTGACGACGATCTGGGAGAGGGCCGAAGACGCGGCGAGCGAGCCGCGGCCGTCGGGCGCGGCGAGGCGGGAGAGGGCTTCCAGGACTTGCTCGCGAGTGACGGCCATCGATGTTCTCCGGATGATCGGCGCGGTGGATCGGCGGGCCGGGGACCGGCCGACCTCACGTGGGGGATAGACAACGTCGCCGGTGCGGCGTCAACCGGCGAGGGTCCGTCTTCGTGATGGACGAAATGACGAACCCGAGCCCTAGATAGGTCGCGACGGCGGCGAGGCAACCGGCGCCGGCACGCGGGAAACGGCGGGACGTGGCGCCGGACACTCCGGTCGGGACCGACGAACGAACGCCATCAGCGCGAATACGACGTGGACGCGGGCCGGACGTGGCGCCGATGTCTCGAAGGCCGAACGGTCGGCGAGGCATCGGATCGCAGAGCCGGGACGACGAGACGTCGGACGCATGATCGGCGCCAGCGAAAACCTGCCAGAACGACATGTGACATCGGGTCACCCTCCCTTAGGAGATACCACTTTCGCCGGATACACCGAGTTCTTGTCGCCCGCCTCATATCGCCCTAGATTTGTTCAAATGTAGACTATTCCATGCGATTTCCGGCCGTGCCGACAAATGACGGTACGATGCTTCGAGGACGTGGGGCTCGACAGGGATCGGCCGTACCGAGATCGCAGTGCCAGTAAGCCGCAGTCGAATGACGAGGCTCGGCGCGCGACACCTTTTCGCCGATCGCAACGTGGTCTATCATCTACTCGTCGGAACAAATGAAAAAAACGGAATATCAGAATGCGGATGGCGTGAGTCTATGTCCGACTGAAATCGAGCTTCGCATGTCTCTGAGGTATATCGCCGCTTCTCTCGGCCTGAGCGTCACGACGGTATCGCGCGCGCTGGCGGGCTACTCCGACGTCGCCGAGGAAACACGGCGGCGGGTCAAAGCCGAGGCGGAGCGGATCGGATACGTCCCCAACGCCATCGCACGCCGTCTGCAGAAGGGCCGGACGGACGCCATCGGCGTCGTGGCGCCGGCGGGTCCCGACGCCATCTCCGACACCAATCTCTACACCGCGGTCATCAGCGCCTGGGCGAAGCTCTCGGAATTCGACCGCGACATGGTGATGCTGCCGACGACCGCGGAAGGTGACGCCCGCAGTCCGGAGTCGCGCATCATGCGTCGCGCCGTCGAAGAGCGCCGGATCGACGGCCTGTTGTTGCTCAGGACACGGAACGACGACTGGCGCATTCCCTATCTGCGTGCCGCGCGCATCCCCTTCGCCGTCTTCGGCGCCAGCCACCCCGACATGCCGGAGATCACGGCGATCGGCGTCGACGACGAGAGAGGTGCCGAGGAGGTCCTGGCGCGCCTCACCGACTTCGGCCATCGGCGCATCGGTCTGGTGATCCCGGAGGGAGACTACGCCTTCGCCGCCTCCCGCGTCGCCACCTTCGTCGAGCGAGCCGGTGATTTCTGCGTCGACCTCGGAATCGTGTCGGCCCCCTTCGACGAAGACGGCGGACGAAGCGCCACCGCGAGGCTCCTCGGCATGGAGGATCATCCCACCGCGATCATCTATTGCGCCGGCCGCATGGCGCTCGGCGGATTGCGCGCGATCTCCGATTCCGTCCTGGTGCCGGGGCGCCACGTCTCGGTGATCAGCTACGGCGACAGTTCCGGCCTGCTCTACGCTTCGCCGCCGGTCACCGCGATGCGGGCGCCGGTCGAGCAGATGGTGCGCCACGCGATCGACGTGCTCGTCGGAGAGATCGACGGCAAGCCGATCGAGCCGATCCGTGGTTGGCCGCTCACGCTCGTCCGCCGCCAGTCCGACGGACCGCTGGTGCCGCACGCGCGCGACGAGCAGCGCTTCGGCAACTCGAGCTCGCTGGAGACGCCGGTCGAAGGCGCCTGAACGGCGCCCTCCCCTTCTCCGACCATGCTCAGGGGCCGACCGTCTCGAGTTCCATTTCGACGGATGTCCCGCTCTCGGCGCGCTCCTGGGGCGTCGGCGTCTCCGGCATCTCGACTCGGAACGCCAGTCCATAGGCCGCCGGCAGGACGACGATGGTGAGCACCGTCGCCGCCATGATGCCGCCCATCATGGCGTAGGCCATCGGACCCCAGAACACCGACTGGGCGATCGGGATCAGCGCCAGCACCGCCGCCGCGGCCGTCAACATGATCGGGCGGAAACGCCGAACCGCGGCCTCGATGGTGGCGTTCCACGGATGGAGACCGGCCTCGATGTCCTGATCGATCTGATCGATGAGGATCACCGAATTGCGCATGATGATACCGGCCAGCGCGATGACGCCGAGGATGGCGACGAAGCCGAAGGCGGAGTTGGTCAGGAGCAACGCGGCGGAGGCGCCGATGAGGCCGAGCGGTGCGGTCATGAACACCAGCATGGTCTTGCCGAAGTGCTGCAACTGCAGCATCAGCAGCACCAGCATGACGACGATCATGAGCGGCCCCTTGGCGTTGATCGACGCCTGGCTCTTGGCCGACTCCTCGACCGCACCCTGCATCTCGATCTCGTAGCCGGGAGAGAGCGCGTCGCGCACCGGCTTCAGGCTCGCGTAGATGCGGGCGGTGATGTCGTTGGACTGGACGCCGTCGGGGATGATGCCGCGCACGGTGATCGACGGCAGGCGGTTGCGCCGCCATTCGATACCCGGCTCCAGCACCGGCACGACATGGGCGATCTGCGACATCGGGATCGAGCGGCCGGTCACCGTCGGGACGTAGGTCTCTTCGACCGCGGTCAACAGGTTCCGCCCGCCGACCGCTTCGCGCAGGACGATCGACACGGTCTCCTCGCCGTCGCGGAACTCGCCGATCGGCGCACCGGAGAGCGCCGCCTGCAACGTCTGGCGGATCATCTGCGAGGTGACGCCGAGAGCGCGGGCACGGTCCTGGTCGACGACGAGCCGCAGCGCCGGCACCGGCTCGAGCCAGTCGTCGTGGACGGTCGAGAGCATCGGATCGGCGCGGAAGGCCTTCTTCACCTCGTCGGCGACGCGGCGCACCTCACCGCGTTCCGGGCCGGTCACCCGCATCTGCACCGCCCAGCCGACCGGCGGGCCGTTGAAGAGCCGATCGACCTTGAAGCGGATCCCCGGGAAATCGGCGGCGAGCATCGTTCGGATCTTGGCCAGCAGGCGCTGGCGCGCCGCCGCGTCGCGCGAATAGACGAGGAGCTGGGCGAAGTTCGGGTTCCTGAGCTGCTGGTCGAGCGGCAGGTAGAAGCGCGGCGCGCCTTCGCCGACGAAACTCGCGACGAAGGTCTGGTCGGCGTCGACGAGGATGCGCTTCTCGATCTCGCGGGTCTTCTCGTCCGTCTCGGCGATCGAAGTGCCCTCCGGGAACCACAGGTCGACGAGCAGCTCGAGACGGGTCGACTCGGGGAAGAAGCTCTTGGGCACGTGTTTGAAGCCGTAGACGCCGCCGGCGAAGGCGATCACGGTGACGACGAGCACCAGCACGCGATGGCGCACGCCCCAGGTGATGGTGGCGCGCAAGCCCCGATAGAAGCGGGTGTCGTAGGCGTCGCGGTGCTCGCCGGTATGGGGGCGCGACTTCAGGATCAGGTTGCCGATCCATGGCGTGAAGTAGACGGCGGCGATCCACGACAGGACGAGCGAGATGCCGACCACCCAGAACAACGAGTTGACGTACTCGCCGGCGGCCGACTTGGCGAAGCCGACCGGGATGAAGCCGGCGGTGGTCACCAGCGTGCCGGTGAGCATCGGGAAGGCGGTGGAGGTGTAGGCGAAGGAGGCGGCGGAGATCTTGTCGAGACCCTCGTCGAGTTTGCGCTCCATCATCTCCACCGCGATCATGGCGTCGTCGACCAGGAGGCCGAGGGAGATGATCAGCGCGCCGAGCGAGATGCGCTGCAGGTCGATGCCCATCACCTCCATCACCGCGAAGGTGGCGCAGAGAACCAGCGGAATGGTGATGGCGACGACCGTGCCGGCGCGCCAGCCGATCGACAGGAAGGAGACGGCGAGCACGATCACCAGTGCTTCGACCAGCGCCTTGAAGAACTCGTCGATCGAGTGGGTGACGACGTCGGGCTGATCGGAGATGCGGGCGAGTTCGACGCCGACCGGCAGGTTCGCCTCGAGGCCCTTCATCGCCGTGCCGAGGTCCTTGCCGATGTTCACGACGTTGCCGCCCTTGGCCATGACGACGCCGAGCACCACCGCCTCCTTGCCGTCGTAGCGGAACAGGCGATCGGGCGGGTCGGCGAGGCCGGAGGAGACGGTGGCGATGTCGCCGAGGCGGATGACCTCGGCGCCGGCGCGGATGCGCAGTTCGCGCAACTCGTCGACGGTGTGCAGCATGCCGTCGACGGCGACGCGCACCGAACGGCCGGCGGTCTCGACCCGTCCGGCCGGGTCCATGGAGTTCTGCTGGGCGAGGGCGTCGGCGATCGACCTGACGGTGATGCCGCGTTCGGCGAGCGTCTTCGAGGAGATGTCGATGAAGATCTTCTCGGCCTGATCGCCGAGGATCGGCGCCTTCTCGACGCCCGGCACCCGCAGCGCCACGTCGCGGGCGCGCTTGGCGAAGTCCTTCAGCTCCGGCGCGGAGAAGCCGGGACCGGTGAAGGCGTAGAGCGCGATGAAGGTGTCGCCGAACTCGTCGTTGAAATAGGGACCGAGGACGCCGGCCGGCAACGTGTGCTCGATGTCCTTCACCTTCTTGCGCACCTGATAGAAGGAGTCGGCGACGTCGCGGCCGTGGACGTCGCCGCGGATCGTCACCATCACCACCGCCGAGCCGGCGCGGGTGTAGGACTTCACGTATTCGAGGCCGGGCGTCTCCTGGAGCTTGCGCTCGATCTTGTCGACGACCTGATCCTGCATCTCCTCGAGACCGGCGCCGGGCCACACGACCTGGACGATCATCACCCGGAAGGTGAAGTCGGGATCCTCCTTCTGGCCGAGGTTCATCAGCGACAGGATGCCGGCGAGCACCGTCAGCACGAAGAAGAAGCGCGTCAGATGGCCGTGGCGAATGGCCCAGCGCGAGAGATTGAAGCCGGACGCGGCCGGAGAGACGTGGAGCATCGGAGCCTCCTCGGTACGACCGGATCAGTGCGTCGGGGCGGCTGCGGCGGTATCCGCCGGCAGCGCCACCTTCTTGCCGGGGGTGAGGAACTGCACCCCTGCGGTGACGATCCGATCGCCGGGCTTCAGGCCGTCGAGGATGCGCACGCCCTGCGGCGCCACACGGCCGAGAGTGACGGCGCGCGGTGCGACCGAGGCGGTGGCGGTGTCGACGATCCAGACCCGTGGCTTGCCGGCGTCTTCGCCGAGCGCCGAGAGCGGCACCACGACGCTGCCGACGGCGACCGGCACCTTCGCCTCCACCGTCGCGGTCATGCCGAGGCGGACGGGGGCTTCGGTGGGAAGGGTGACACGCACCGCATAGGTGCGGGAGGCGGGATCGGCGGCACCGGCGATCTCACGGACACGACCGGGCAAGCGCAGATCGGCGTCGGCCCAGAAGCGCACGTCGACGGTCTGATCCTTGGTGAAGTGGACGACGTCCTGTTCGGGCACGGCGATCGCCACCTCCTTCTCGCCGTCGCGCGCCAGCACGGCGACAGGGGTGCCGGCGGCGACCACCTGCCCGACGTCGGCGCGGATGTCGGTGACGATGCCGGGGGCGTCGGCGAGGAGATCGGCGTAGGCCATCTGGTTCGCCGCCTGATCGCGCGCCGAGAGCGCCGCATCGAGCGACGCCGCGGCCTGATCGGCCTCGAGCTTGGCGCGGTCGAGGTTGGCGTCGGCGACGAAGCCCTTGGTGTTGAGCGAACGGGCGCGAGCGAGGCCATCTTCGGCCACCTTCTCGCGCGAGCGGGCCGCCGCGACATTGGCCTCGGCCGCCTTCAGGGCGAGTTCGAGGTCGGTCGGATCGAGGCGGGCGAGGATCCGGCCGGTCTCGACCCGGGTGCCGACGTCGACGCGACGCTCGACGAGCTTGCCGGGGACACGAAAGCCGAGTGCGGTCTCGACCCGGGCGCGGACCGAACCGGAGTAGCGGATGAGGCGCGTCTCGTCGCCGGCCGTGATGGTCATGGTCTTGACCGGACGGACGTGGTCGACGGTCTCCTCGGCTTTTTCCTCACGGCAGCCGGCGAGGGTCGCGGCGGCGGCGAGGGCGCCGGCGAGGGCGAGCGTCGAGCGGAAGTTCGGGCGGGTCATGTCGGAGTGCTCCTGAGAATTCCGCTGCGGCGGTTCGCCGGGTGATCGCGACGCCTTCAGGGGCAACGCAGGGCTCGAATGACGAATTCCGCCAACTCCTCCGGTCCGGCCCGTTCGGGAACTTCGGCGCACTGGAGGATGAGGGTCGGGTGGAAGAGCGAGACGAAAGCCTGATTGGTCATGGCGGCCGACCGGCGCAAGTCCGCTCGGGAGGGGAATTCACCGGAGGCGACGCCCTCGCGGATCAGCGCCTCGATGACGTCGGTCATCTGGACGAGATGTCTGGAGATGGTCGGCCACTGCTCGGCCATCGCCACTTCGACGATCTCGTAGGCCTTGGGATCGACGGCGAAGGCTTCGACGTTCAAGCGATAATTGTCGACGAAGAAACGGACGAGCCGCTCCGTGGCGGACCCGGCGGAAGCGACGATGGCGAGGTTGTGGACGTGGCGCTGGTCGAGCATGCGCGCGGCGATGCCTTCGACGATCTCGAGTTTGGAGGCGAAGAAGCGGTAGACGTTGGCCGGCGACATGCCGAGTTCGCGCGCCAGATCGGCGACGGTCGTCTTGGCGTAGCCGTAATGACGGAAGAGCCGATCCGCCGCGTCGAGGATCCGCGTTCGCGTGTCGTGCCTGTCGTCGGCTTCGGTCGGTGTCATCGCCAGTCTCCCGACCACCGGTCGAAACCCCCGCCGTTCGGCTCGGACTGTCGACTGATGATTTTCGTAATTCGTCAGTCGATAGTCGACAATCGTTCGCAAGTCAAGCCGGCGCGAACCGCCGCCGGCGCGGGGGCGCCGGGGACGCGACCGTTCGAGGCGGTTCGACGAAGTGCGGGATTCATTGCACCGCCGCGGTGAATATGATCGAAATCAACGACATGGCGGCGTGGCCGGATCAAATGGAACGAACGGTCGACCGGCGCAGGGGCCGAAGGACCGGCGTCGACAGAGTTCCCTTTCACGTTGGGCCTCCCCGTCGTCTCCGAGGAGCGGACGAGACCCCATGGGCGCGGGAGCGGAACCAGGAGGAACATCGATGGAAGTCGCCGTCGCGGGCGCCGACAACGGACCGGTCCGCCTCGCGGACTATCGCCCCACACCCTACGGGGTCACCGGGGTCCGCCTCGATTTTCATCTCGATCCGTCGGAGACCGTCGTCACCGCCGTCACCGGCTTTTCTCGACGCGCCGAGACGCCCGCCGGCACGCCGCTCGTCCTCGACGCCGACGAGATCGACGTCGTCTCCGTGGCGCTCGACGGGGTTCCTCTCGCCGCCGATGCCTGGCGTCTCGGAACTCGGTCATTCGAGCTTCTCGCGCCGCCGGCCGAGGATTTCCACCTGACCGTCGTCACCCGGCTCGATCCGGCCGCCAACACCAAGTTGATGGGGCTCTACCGATCCTCCGACAACTGGTGCACCCAGTGCGAGGCGGAGGGCTTCCGCCGCATCACGCCCGCCTTCGACCGGCCCGACGTGCTCGCCGTCTACACCACGCGGATCGAGGGAAGCCGGAAGGATGCGCCGTTCCTGCTGTCCAACGGCAATCCGGTCGACGCCGGCGACATCCCCGGAACCGATCGCCACTACGCCGTCTGGCACGATCCGCACCCCAAGCCCGCTTATCTCTACGCCATGGTCGCCGGCGACTTCGGCCGCATCGAAGACCGCTTCACCACCATATCGGGCCGCGAGGTGAAGCTCGAGATCTTCGTCGAGCACGGCCGCGAAGATCGCGCCGACTATGCCATGGATGCGCTGAAGCGCTCGATGCGGTGGGACGAGGAGGTCTACGGACGCGAGTACGATCTCGACGTCTTCATGATCGTCGCCGTCGGCGACTTCAACATGGGGGCGATGGAGAACAAGGGGCTCAACGTCTTCAACGACAAATACGTTCTGGCGAGCCCGCGGACGGCGACCGACGCCGATTACGCCCATGTCGAAGGCGTCATCGCCCACGAGTACTTCCACAATTGGACCGGCAACCGCATCACCTGCCGGGACTGGTTCCAGCTGTGCCTGAAGGAAGGGCTGACGGTCTATCGCGATCAGGAGTTCTCGGCGGACCAGCGCTCGCGGGCGGTCAAGCGCATCGCCGACGTGCGCCTCCTCAAGAGCCACCAGTTCCCGGAGGACGCGGGTCCGCTCGCCCATCCGGTGCGCCCGGACGTCTATCGCGAGATCAACAACTTCTACACGGCGACCGTCTACGAGAAGGGCGCCGAGGTGGTCCGCATGCTCGCCACGCTGCTCGGAGCGGAGGATTTCCGGCGCGGCATGGATCTCTATTTCGCCCGCCACGACGGCTCGGCGGCGACGGTGGAGGACTTCCTCGCCTGTTTCGCGGACGCGACGCAGCGCGATCTCGACCGTTTCCGGCTGTGGTACACCCAGGCCGGCACGCCGGAACTGGTGGTCTCCATCGCCTGGGACGGGGCGACGGGCCGATTGCGGCTCGGTTTCGACCAGTCGACGGCGTCGACGCCGGGCCAGCCGATCAAGAAGCCGCTGACCATCCCGGTGCGTTTCGGGCTCGTCGGCCCCGACGGCGCCGACCTCGGCTGGACCTCGGTCGAGGGCGCCGAGATCCGCGGCGACGTCCTGGTGCTCACCGAGACCCACCACGACGTGGTCTTCGAGGGGGTTCCGGCACGGCCGGTGCCATCGCTGCTGCGCGGCTTCTCGGCGCCGGTGAAGCTCACCAGCGGGCTCGACACCGAGGACATCACGTTCCTGATGGCCCACGACGGCGATCCGTTCAATCGCTGGCAGGCCGGCCAGACGATGGCGATGCGGACGCTGGTGGAGGCGACGCGGGCGATCCGCGACGGACGGACGCCGTCGATCGACCAGCGCATCGTCGACGCCTTCCGACGCGTGGCGATCGATCCGTCGCTCGATCCGGATTTCCGGGCGCTCGCCGTCGGGCTGCCGACGGAAGCCGACATCTCCCGCGAGATCGCCGTCGACGTCGATCCGGATGCGATCTTCGCGGCACGCCACATGCTGCGCGGCGCCATCGCCGAGGGTTGCCGCGACGTCTTCCGAACCATCCACGACGCTTTCGCAGGCACCGGTTCCTGGTCGCCGGATGCGGCGTCCGCCGGACGGCGCGCACTGCGCAACGCGGCGCTCGACCATCTCGTCAGAGCCGGCGACGGCGATCTGGCGATCGCCCGCTACGAGAGCGCCGACAACATGACCGATCGGCTGGCGGCGCTGTCGGCGATCGTCGGCGCCGACCTGCCGGCGAGCCCCACGGTGCTCGCCGACTTCCACGATCGCTTCGCCGGAGACGCCCTGGTGATCGACAAGTGGCTGATGGTCCAGGCCACGGCACCGGTTCCCGGAACGCTCGAGCGAGTCTCGGCGCTGACGCTGCATCCCGCCTTCTCGATCACCAATCCGAACCGGGTCAGGGCGCTGATCACCACCTTCGCCACCGGCAACCAGACGCAGTTCAATCGGGCCGACGGCGCCGGCTTCGCCTTCGTCGCCGAAAAGGTCCTCACGCTCGACCGGATCAATCCGCAGGTCGCGGCGAGACTGCTGTCGGCGTTCCGATCGTGGCGGTCGCTGGAGCCGCGCCGGCGCGCCTATGCGGAGGCCGAACTGAAACGCGTCGCCGCCACGCCCGGCCTGTCGCGCGACGTCGCCGACATCGCCGCGCGCTCGCTCGACTGAGCCGCCGACATCGCCGAATCACCCGCGAATCCGGGCGGATTCGCGGGTGATTCGTAGGAACACGAATCGCTCGTTTAGGCATCCGAAACCCTATGGACAAGGCGAGTCGCCTCGATTCAAATGAGGGTGATTCGCAGGGCTGTGGGGTGTCTACCCGGTCGAATCTCTCATGAAACGACCGGGGGGTCACACCGTGGCGCAGGCTGGTTCTGCCCATGATTCGTCATGGATTCCTGGAAGGCTGGCGGAGATCGTCGCCAAGCCGAGACTGAGCGGGCACGCCCGCCTGCTGTCGACGCCGGCCTACCGTCACATTCTCGAAGCCGAGCCGCTGCTGCGCCGGTCGATCCCGATCCTGATCGTCACCTTCATCGTCGTCCTGGCGCTGACCCGCATCGTCGGCGTGATGGAGACGCGGCAGGCGCTCGACGACGCCGCCCGCGACGAGGCGACCCTGATCGCCGCCACCCTCTCGGCCCGTTTCGCCGATCCGGCGGCCGACGTCGAGAAGACCGGCTGGGCCGTGGCGCTGAAGAGCGCGCTCGGCGAGACGCTGCCGCCGCGCGCCACCGCGCCGGGCCGCCAGATCCTGGTCGCCGACGGCGACGGGCGGATCGTCGCCGCCGCGCCGGCCACGACGGAGCTCGACAAGCGGACGCTCGCCGACCTGCTCGGACCGGCGCAACCGCTGACCGTCTTCGGCGCCCGCGCCGGCGTCATGGACCTGTCGTTGCCGGACGGCCGCCAAGTCTACGCCACGGTGCATCACGTCGGCAGCGGGCTCGGGGCGGTCGCCGTGCTGGTCGATCAGTCGGCCATCTTCGGCGAGTGGCGCAAGAGCCTGCGCTCCAACGTCACGCTCTTCGTCTTCACCGCCGTCATCCTCCTGGTTCTGACCTACGCCTATTTCGTCCAGGCGCTGCGCGCCAACGCTGCCGACGAGCTCTATGCCGCGACGACGGCGAGGACCGAGACCGCCTTCAAACGCGGACGCTGCGGCTTCTGGGACTGGGATCTCGCCCGCGGGCGCTTCTACTGGTCGGCCTCGATGTTCGAGATGCTCGGCCTCGAGGGCACCGACAGCCTGATCGGCTTCGGCGAGGTTCGCCGTCTCGTCCATCACGACGACATCGACTTCGAGATCCTCGCCAACCAGCTTCTCACCGGCGAAGTCGACACGCTCGACCGGGCCTTCCGCCTCAAGCGCGCCGACGGCGGCTGGCTGTGGTTCCGCGTCCGCGCCGAGGTGGTCGATCGCGCCGAGACCGGCTCGCGTCATCTCATCGGCATCGCCGCCGACATCACCGAGCATCGCCGTCTGGTCGAGACGACGCTCGCCGCCGACCTGCGCCTCAACGATGCGATCGAGACGATTTCCGAGGCCTTCGTCCTGTGGGACGCCGACAACCGGCTGGTGATGTGCAATTCGAAGTATCGCCAACTGCACGGCCTCGCCGACGCGGCGGCCCGGCCGGGAACGCCCTATGCGACGGTGATGCGCGACGCGCGCCAGCCGCTGGTGCGCACGCCGATGCAGACCGAAGGCGAGAGCGACGAAGGCGCGCGCTCGTTCGAGGCGCAGATCGAAGACGGGCGCTGGCTGCAGATCTCCGAACGACGCACCAAGGACGGCGGCTTCGTCTCGGTCGGCACCGACATCACCCAGTTGAAGCGCCACGAGGAGCGGTTGATCGAGAGCGAGAAGCGGCTGATGGGCACCGTCCTCGACCTGCGTTCGTCGCGCCGCAAGCTGGAGATCCAGGCGCAACAGCTCGTCGAACTGGCCGAGAAGTACTCGGAAGAGAAGGTCCGCGCCGAAGAGGCCAACAAGATCAAGTCGGACTTCCTCGCCAACATCTCGCACGAGCTGCGCACACCGCTCAACGCCATCATCGGCTTCTCGGAGATCATGACCGGCACGGTGATGGGCGCCTTCGGGCCGGAGAAGTACGTCGAATACGCCCGCGACATCCACGATTCCGGCATGTTCCTGCTCAACGTCATCAACGACATCCTCGACATGTCGAAGATCGAGGCGGGGCGGATGGAACTCGCCCGCGAACCGGTGGTGCTCGACGACATCCTGGCCGAGGCGAGCAAGATCATCGCGCATGCGGCCGATGAGAAGTCGCTGACCATGACCACCGAGGTCGAGCCCGGCCTGCACTTCTTCGGAGACCGGCGGGCGGTGAAGCAGGTGGTGCTGAACCTGATGTCCAACGCGGTGAAGTTCACGCCGCCGGGCGGGCGAGTGTCGCTGAAGGCGGAGACGCGGAACGACACCATCGCCGTCTCCATCGCCGATACCGGCATCGGCATCCCCGCCGATCACCTCGACGCGATCGGTCGGCCCTTCGTCCAGGTGGAGAACCAGTTCACCAAGAGCCACAAGGGCTCGGGCCTGGGGCTCGCCATCGCCCGCTCGCTGGTGGAACTGCACGGCGGCAAGATGACCATCGCCTCGACCCCGAACGTCGGCACCACGGTCGACATCACCTTCCCGACGGGAGGCGCCGACACTCCGGCGACCACCGCCGCGGCCTGAGAGCGACGGGACGAAGACGAAACGAAGAGGCGCGCGTCCATCACGGACGCGCGCCTCATGTCATTCGGGGCACATGAAATTCGGTAAGTCCGACTTTCATGTGCGTCACGGCCCGACCGGCCGGCACCGGTTCGGGCTCGCCTTCGCCGACGAGTTTTCGAACGGGTCGAAACATCGTCGGCTCGGTCTCATTCGCGAGAACGGCGTGCGATCAGCGCATCGGACCCTGCGGCATGTACATGGGATTGGATCCGCCCTGGAACATCTGCCGGCCCGACGGATTCCAGCTCTGCCCACCGGGTCCGTAGACGCCGGGCGCCGGGCCGAGCGATTGCGGCATCTGCTGCTGCATCATCGGCGGCATCGCCTGCTGGGGATAGGACTGCGGCGCCGGAGCGGGCGGATACTGCGGCATCGGCTGCGACGGCCTCAGCGGCATCTTCGCAGCCGGAGCCTGGGGTGCCTGGGGGGCCTGCGGGCCTGCCGACACCATCGGCGGGACCAGCAGGCTGGTCGGCCCGCCGGACATCAGCATCCGGGCGAAGCGCAGTTCGTCGGGCGTGACCTTGCCGTCGTCGTTGCGATCGAAGAGGGCGAAGCGCTTCTTCACCGGGTTCTCGAACTCGGCCCTGGTGACCTTGCCGTCGCCGTCGATGTCGTAGAGCGACAGGAAGAACTGTGCCGCCTCGGGGTTGGCGCGACCGAACCAGCTCTCGAATTCGCCGGCGTCGAGGGTGCCGTCCTTGTTCTGATCGACCATGTCGAAGTGCTGGCCGATGCCCTTCAGCGCCTCGGCGAGGGTGACGACGCCGTCGTGATCGCCATCGAGCATCTCGAAGACCTGCTCGATCGTCGGCGGATAGGGCATGCCCTGCATCATCGACGCGGAAGCGTCACCGGCCGCGGGGGCGGCGGGCGCCGGAGAAGCGGCGAGCGCCGCGGTTCCACCGGTGCCGAGTGCCAGGCCGAGGAGGCCGGTCGCCAGAATAGTCGAGATGTGCTTCGCCATCGTCGGTCTCCTCCTGCGCGTCCCTGATCGAGCGCAACGGATGTTCGAAACCCGTCGTCCTCCACGGGCCGCGGGAGACTAGCACGATCGACGAAGAGCGGTACCGGATCTGGGAGGCGGGGCCGGGGTGCTGCGAAACGCCGCGCCGCCGCGGACGGCAACACGTGCGTCCGCGGCGGCGCGAGGCCCCTCCCTCACGGGGCGGCGAGAGAGGGGGAGGCGAACCGGTCGAGCCGGTTCGAGCGCGGATCATACCGAGTTCACGAAATTCGGACTCGTCCGAATTTCGTGAGTTGCGGCCTG